>CAYLWC010000005.1:0-107323 GCA_964387265.1 uncultured Vampirovibrionales bacterium
ATAGTAACCACTTCCTTGCCAAGGGGGATTTTGGCGATAATACTGGCATCCCGTTCTGTCCCGTTCTTTTCTCCCGTGTATTGAATGGTGGAGCTGACAATGGGACGTTTGCTGTATAGCGCGATCCGGGCGGATTTTTCAGATGAAACCCGGTGATAAGGATATTTTTTCAAGACGCCGGAACGCTCCAGGGTTTCTTCCCACCATCCGGCGTATTCGGCCAGGCTCAAAATATCTGGGTCCTTTTCCTGAATTTCCCGAATCACCTGCCTGTCGTTGCGATTGATCCAGAGCAGGTTGATATGCAGAATCTTCAGTTTCCCTGAGAGTTCCATGGATTGGGCATGGGTGAGCGGGAAGTAGTAGGGGGCAATAAAGCTCATGTTTAAAAGAATCATCAGGCTGAGAAAGGCTGAAAGCCCGAAAATGCTTACTCTCATCCATTGGCCCCGGTATCGAATCAGTAGAACCAGCAGGGAAAGACCCAGAATGCCTATATACTGCAGATGAAAATGGCTGCCCAGATCAATGAGCCATTGTTGCTGAAAAGGTCCCCCCAGAACGGCTAAAAGCGTCATGGTGCTGGCAAAAGCAGTCAGGCCTACCCAGCACATCTGGAAGAAGCTTTTTAGAGCTGTATTTCCGGGCATCTTCTTTCCACCTACGATTTTTTCAGCGCCAACTCAAGATAGAGCGGTAGATGATCCGAACCGATCAATGGGCCGGTTTCCCATTTTAGGGGAATCCAGTTTTTGCTGACAAGACAGTGATCAATGGGGATAAAGGCCAGCGGGAAAAATGTTGGCCAGCTGGGATGTAAGCCAAACCCAAGTCGGCTGTCGCGCAAGTCCAGCTCCGTTAGATACCGTTTAAAATGGACGGACCACGGAGAGGTGTTGAGATCGCCTAACAAAATCACGTTATTCCCATACTCGGCCCGGCGACTGGCCAGGGTGTTAATGTATTCCGCCTGTGGCTGCTGAAGGGAAGATTCGGAAAAAGGCGCCGGATGGAGGCTTAGAATCGTCACCGGTTGGCCATGAAGCTGTAAGCGGGCAACCAGGATGCTATTCTCGCCAGGTTCACTGTAACGGGGATCGGGTGAGCCTTGAACCTGGTGAACTTCCATTTTATGGACCGGGATTCTGCTGTACAGCCCGCTTTCTGAAAAGGGGTGAAACGCGGTATAGGGGAACCGGCCCAGAATCCCTGATTGATTCAGCTCATGGAGCCATTCCGGGCTGACTTCCTGCAGGGAAAGTATATCCGGGTCTTTTTCCTGAATCAGCCGAACCACCTGTTCGTAGTTATTGTTGTGTTTAAAGACATTGATATGCAGGATTTTCAGTCGGGTATCGGAAGCTTCAAGATCCTGGACGATGGAGGCATTGGCATGAAACTGCGGGAACAGGTAGGGAGAAACCTCAAGCCAGTTTAACCCGATACAAACGAGGATGGGAAGCATGCACCCCATCCGGAGGGCTTTTGGAAGCTTGAGGAGAGCGAACAGGCCCAACACGAGAATAATTAGGTACTGGACCCGAAAGTGCGTGGTTAAATCGAGTACCCAATGGGTATCGCCAAAAAAACCGGTGAGGGTAAACAGGCAGACGAGTCCCAGGCATAGGAGGAACAGGCGTAGTTTGAGTGAGGTTTGGTGGAGATGTGAAAGCATGAGAGGGGGGATCCGGGTTGTTCAGCTAATTAAAGACAAAAGGCAGTGAAAAATTGCGGAAAATAAGAATAGGAGAAAAGTATATAGATTCTATTTGCAATAGAAATCAATGAACAGTCTCTCGTAACAGTTGCTCAACAAGCCTTTACATGGTCAAGGGGTTTACTACAACATGCTATGGATAATTTTCTTGTGTCTGGTTAAGTTGTCGTGGGTTCCAAGTGGGTTTTTCAATGAACATTCCGGCGAGTCAAGGTCCGAATCATGAATTTGCCGCTCCCGTTTCAAAAAGGCTGGCTTCAAAAACGCTAGAACGAAATCGGTCCATAAACTTTGGACTGAGTCAGCCTCCTGCTGATCAGTTCCGCCTGCGTTTTGCGGGATCAAAAAATATAGATACCCCCGATGAGCGGATCCCTGAAATAGAGCCAGCCAAAACAGCCGTTGATCGTGTGAAGAAATCGCCGGAAGACTTTTTTCGCCAGCTATCCTTGATGGAGCAGGTGAATGAGGATCTCAGACAGCAGATTTATCAGGATCTGCGGACCCGGCACATGGGCTTTTGGCGGGGAAACCTGGAAGGCTTCGGAAAGGGGATCGCTGGTGCGTTTAATGTCGTAACCAGCTTGTTACCGGCCTACTCGATGTATGGTATGCGGCACTTGATTAATACCTTTGAGCCCTTGCCTTCTCCCATCACGAAACAGGATGTTCAGAACACCGTTGAATATGCCAGGACTGTTTCAGAATATCGAAAAGGTAAAATTCTGACTCCCTTTAGTCGAGTGAGCAATCCGGCATTTCTGGAGAAAGAAATTGGGCGACATCCGGTCTTTCAAAATCTGGCCTTGGCCCTGGAACGCTTTGGCAATCAAGGGGAACTCTCCCTCAAGGAACTGGACGCGCTGATTGATCGGCTGGAGAAACATCCCCAGTCTTTCGCTTCCGATGAAGAGCATCAGGCAGCCAAGCAGGTGGTGGCCTTATTCCCATATTTTATGCCCCTTTTTGAAAAGACCGATACCCTGACGTTGGGCGCCGTAAACAAGTTCAAGCAGAACGTCCGAAACAGCATTCCGTTTCTCTATGAGGCATACAAGCAAAAGGCCGATAAATACGTTGAGGCCAACTTGTATTACTTGGGGGCCCAAGCTGCCTTCCCGGAAGGAACTGCGCCGCAGCAGGCCATTGAAAACCTGAAAATGAAACTGAACCAAAATCCGACCTATCGGAAAGCCGAGCGGTGGGCCAAGGAAAACCAGGCCAGTGACGTGCAGTTTCTGCCATGGTTCTCATTTATTGATGCCATGTATGGTCAGATTGTAGCCATTACGACCGGCTTTATCAGCAGTTTCAGCATGGCTCGGGTCATGTCTCAGATGGTCAAACTGGACGGGTTATTTAATGGGGTCAATTTCTTTGTGGCCAAGTTCCAGATCCTTTTTGCCGCCTGGGAAAAAGAAAAGCCGGATCGCCAGCGTGCCCAGTTTGAAAAAGAAGTCAGAACCCTGAGTCATGAAAACGAACAACTTCAAAAACAGCTTGTCGAGGAAAAAGCCAAGCTGGAAGAGGCAATCCGAAAAAATCCGGTAGTCCAGGAGCAACTGGAAACAGAATTTAATGAAAAGACGTTGAAACCCATTACCGAAAAGGCCCAGCAGCTGCTTGAAAAAATGGAAAAATCCCAGTTGAAGCTGGATAAATTGATTGGGGTCAAAAAGATGGGGGCTTTGGAAAAGGCCTGGAAGAAGCCGCCAGAATATCTTAATGACCTGAAAATCATGATCCCGCTGGGCCTGGCCTTGGGGATTCCCTATGAGCTGCTGTACTTTAATAACTACACCGATATTCCCCTCGATTTCTTTTCCATGAAGTTTTTATATTTTATGGGATATGGTACGGCGCTTCATGCCATCAGCAATACCATTGTTAAACAGATTATCCACATGACCCAGGACCGGAAAAAACTATACCAGACCGGGGCCAAGGACGAGATGATCAGTCAGAACACCCACCAGTTTCTGGCAAATCTTCGGGGGGCCATAGAGCAACTAGAAAAAAGCGAGGAACCCATCCTAAAGCAGACGGCTGAAAAATTAAAGACGTTATACCAACAGGTGGGGGAGCCGTTGATTGGTGATACGGATCAGCAAAGCGGGACCGAAAAGGCCCAGAACCGAGAGGCCAAGCTGGAATACTCCATGAGAATGGTGGAAGAGATCCGGCAAGCCAGAGCCACATTGCGTCAACACAAACATTCGGTCTCCTCACAGGAATTAAAAGCTGCCAAGGCCTTTGACAAGTACCTCAAGACATTGGAAACTATCCATGATAAGTTGGCCTATCTTCCCAGGGATCGGTCTCGCTTTGAACTGGAAGTACTGGATGAACGTTATGATAGAGACTTTGTCGGCCTGTCCGGAGCCAAGAATCTGCCGATCTTTTTCCATCAGTTCTTCAAGAGAACGACGGTCAACAGTGTGCAATATTTAAATGAACTGGAAGAGAAATACCCCAAGGCGGAATTGCTGTTTGAGCCCCTTCGTCTCAACGCCAAGCATCAGTCCAAACAACTGGAAACTCTCTTTAATCAAGGATTGCAAAATAGCAGCGCGTTATTGACTGACTTAAAACATGATTTAAACCGGGCGGATTTGAACCGACCTGAAGTGAAGGATGCCACCGCCGCTTTGAAATCCACTCGAAAGGGCTTCAAGAAAAATCTGTTTTACTTGAAAGCCAAAACCAAGGATCAAGCGGATCAGGAAATGCAAGCCTTCCGTGTTCAAATGAGCCAGTTGCTCAAGACGCTTGAAACCACGCCGATGGGGTTGGATAAGTTGGAAAAGCAATCCAAACTGGTGGGAATGGGTGTAAGCTACGCCGGGAAAAAAGCGAGTTATCTGAATAAATATAACCACTGGTTCTCCGGCTACCCCTGGATTCCGGCGCACAGCCTGTTGAATGTGGCTGGTCGATTTGGGACAGCTTCGATTGTCCTGGAGCAAATTCTACCAGCCAAGGTGTTGGCCATGATCTGGCTGACCAATCATATTCCCATTCGGATTATCGCCTTTGGTTCCGAAAAGTTCCTGGTCCTTCGGGATGTGCAGCACCGGGATAAAACCCGACTGGTCCGGATTATGGACAAAGGCATGGAAACGTACGTCAAGACGTTAATCGAAGAAAATAAAAAGCGGGCGCAAGAAGCTGGAGAACCGGCTGATTAAGTGGGCCAGAACCCGGCTCTGGTGGAGTGGTTATTTCTTTTCAAAGTCCAGGGCAGCGGAATTGATGCAGTAGCGCAGCCCGGTTGGCTGAGGGCCGTCCTCAAACACATGACCTAAATGGGCGCCACAGCGATGACAATGGACTTCCGTTCGTACCATGCCATGGCTGCTGTCTATCTCGGTTTCAATGTTTTCCGGTTGGGCAGGCTCCCAAAAGCTGGGCCACCCGGAGCCGGATTCATACTTGGTTTCTGAGCTGAACAAGGGCGCCCCACAGCAAACGCAGGTGTAACATCCAGATTCGGCATGCTTATAGAATTTTCCGGTAAACGGGGGTTCAGTCCCTTTTTGGCGGGTTATGTAATATTGCTCTGGTGAGAGTTGTTGCTGCCACTCCGCATCGGTTTTCTGAACTTTTTCAATCATAAAAATCGCTGGCTCCTTTTTCTGATGCTTTGTTTTCTATTATGACGTTCTGGAAAATGCGGGTCAATGAACGTTGTACAGTAAGAAGATACTCAACGGACTATTGCTTGGATATTAACCAGCTGGCTAGCGCGGGACAAAATCGGTACCAGATAAATACCCAAGAGGTGACTTAATTACTAGATACTTGGTGAATATCCAGCAAGTCATCTTTTTGCGAGATTGAGTACGATTCAAACGATGTTGAGGGTGGCTTCCAGCAACCTATTTTACAAACTGATCTGAGGGGTTAGAGAGTTCATTCAAGCCGGGTTGGCGGAAGTCTAAAAAATAAAAATCAAACAATCAACAGAGAATTCAAAGAGATGTTATGGAGGGGTTCGTATCATGAAAGTATCTTTTGAGAAAACCATATTGCCTATATCATTGGCATTCACTGTTTCTGTTTCAACGAGTTTACCTGCATGGGCCGGTCCTGGTGATGTGAACTCTACGAATGATGGCGCTGTAATACAAGGGGGAACTTACTTTAACACCAAAGGTTCCCGGACAACATTTGAAAATTCCGGTGGGGACGGGAGTCTGCACTTGCGCAGCGGCGATCTGGTCCGTGGCTTAGAATCCAATATCAATGGCGTGCCAACCGGGAATGGCGGCACACTCTATTTTCGGGCGCCCAATAGCGTGATCCGTCTGGATGGGAACATTGACGCCAGCGCCATTAAAAACGGTTCTGTGTATCTTGGGAATGGGGGGCAGGTGTTTATTGATGCCGGGTACCTGTTCCAGAATGGAAGCATCTTTGCCAATGGGGTCAATGGCGGTCTGATACAACTGAACGTGGGAGCCGCCACCATTTCATCCAATGCCCGAATTACCGCTCAGGGGTTTGGTGGGGCCGGGGGGAAAGTGGCTATTAACTCGCCGGGGACTGTCGATATTCATCGGGATGCGGTGATAGACACCTCCGGTAAAGTGGTGGGAACGGTGGATACCAACCTCATCAATATCGAGGCTGGGTTCGTTAACAACCAGGGGATTATACGGGCTAACGGCGTTGCCACCGTTGACTTTAAAGCCAACAATAGCGATGCGGCGATTCTCAACGCCAACCCACAATTGGCCTCTGCTCAGCCGGTGGCCTTGCAGGGAACGGAGCGGGGCGGGACTATTCGCCTGGTGGCCAGTGGTCAGTCTATGAACACCCAAAGTATTGTAAATGCCAGTACAATTTTAAGCGCAAGCGAGAAATCGGCGTTAAATAACCGGAATACTGTCCTGGCGGCAAACACCGGAGATATTCACAACAACGGCACCCTTCAGGCCAATGGCTTTAATGGTCAGGATGGCGGGACCATTATCCTGGCCGCCGATGATGACGCGGCCAACACCTTCCTGATTCAAGCCAATGGCGGAGCCGGGGTCAACGGTTCCAACGGCGGCAACGGGGGGACCATCTCGGTCAACGCCTTTGACCGCCTGATTAACGTCGGGCTAATTGAAGCCAATGGAGGCGCGGGAGGGAATTCGGCAGATGTGAATGTCACCGCGGGTAACGGTCAGGACGCCATCGCGCAAGTGATGCAACCGGGCGGGGCCGGTGGAGATGGGGGCTTGATTGCTTTTAGCTACGATACCTTCACCCAGTCCGGAACCATTCGCGCCAATGGAGGCGTAGGTGGAAAAGGCGGGAACGCCACCGCGACCGATACGGAAACCGCACCCCAGAATGCCGTTTCACGGGCCTTTGCCGTGGCAGGGAATGGCGGCGCCGGTGGGGATGGCGGGCTAATCGTCTTTAGTGGCAGGGTGAACCCCGATGGAGACGGGACCGTTCAGGCCAATGGTGGGCAAGGGGGGCATGGCGGCAATGGCCATTCCAACGCCCATGCCACGACCAATAACAATTCCGCTAGTGTGGTGACCGGTACCCCGCAAAGTCAAGGTGGGCTGGGTGGTAGGGCCGGAACGGTAGTCGCTCCCAACCCCGGACAGTTTACATCAACCCAGTCTTACTCAGCCAAAGCCGGTGGGCGAGGGGATACCGGAACCCGAGGAGCTACCTGGACCTTGACCCAAAATGGCGTGACGACCGTGACCAACCACCTCGGACCCGCTGTGATGGGCTCTGTAACCACCGGGCCAGATAACGCCATTCAGGCCACCCGGCGCAATGAGCTGTTGCTCCATGGGGATACCGGGGTTTTGCTCTCTCAAGCCGGAGGTCAGGGAAATAACAGTACCAGCCTGAGAGGGCGTTTTAATGACGCCATCGTCCGAACGGTCGAGAATCCCCAAGGGATGAATGTCTCGGATAAAGTAGCTGCCACCAGCGCGGTGAATAACTTAGTGGTGGCTAGCCAGGGGCAACTGGATTTAACCATGGATCTCGGTGCAACCAACATGGTGCCCATCTTAAACAACCTAAACACTATGACTGTGATGAACCGCGGGAATATTCGGAACCTGGATACCTATCTCCCCGGATCGCAAATCGTGGGCGCCAACGGGATTCATGATATTCATATGTCATTTGGGGGAGGACATCTCTCCTGGATGGCACGGGGGAATATTGTCAATGACGGGATCCTCTTGGCTCGAGGAGATGGTTCTGCCGGGAGCATTCACTTAGCCGCCACCGGCGATATCGTGAATAACGTCGCGATTAAGAACGTGGCGGTGAACGAGGTGCTGCTTTCCGAGTTTGTGCCGGAAGATGGCTTCTTTGCAGAGCATGACGGAAGCATTATCCTCAAGGCGCTTCGGGATGTAGTGAATAACGGGCGCTTAAATTCCAGGGAGGCTTTCCGGGATATTCACCCACCGCTTGACTTCACCCAGCAGTGGATCCCGTTTATGGATGGCGCGCAGATTGGTAGTACCATTTATCTGTTAGCGGGTCGGGATCTGGTGAACACGCAGAACGGACTCATTGCTGCGGATGCGTTGACCTACCGGAACGGGCAAGCCGGACTCAATAGCCCGTCCAACGCCTATGGCGGTATTGTGGTCGGTCGGGCTGGCCGAAACATCATCAATAACGGCCAGATTAGCGTAGATGCCACCGCACTCCAGGGGAGCGCCGGGCCCAAGTTCTTAACCATCCCGCCAGGCACCGTACAGGTACAAAGCACGGATGGGGATATTTTTATGAATTAAATCAGTCAATCTAACCCTCACGAAAAGCAGGTGAATGTTGAAAGACTACCACCTGCTTTTTACATGCGGATTGACCCGGCTGCAAGAAGGAATGATCGCTTGGGGATCTGCTAGCTCAAACTTTGGAGACTGCTGTCTAATTTGTTAATGATGTTGATAAACTTTCCGTTGGCCCCGCGCGGAATATTACTGACCTCCTCTACGGTGACCTTCATTAAGGGCGACGTATGTTCCAGGGTATTTTTAATCAGGCGATCCCGATCTTTTTCGGTAAATTGGCCGTTGGTTAATACCTTCAGAACGACTTCCCCTTGTTTTTCCTGATAAAACTGGGTTTCCAGCACGTTATCCACATTGCTGGGGATATGGGCTGTAATTGCGATATGGTATCCTTCCGGCGTAAGCAGATAGTTATATCCGCGACCAATGATCTTATCAACCAGTCGAAAGTGGCTGCCACAGGCGCAAGATCCTGAACCCAACTGAATATAATCTTGGGTGCGATATCTCAGCAGGGGCATCACATAATTAAACAAATGCGTGCCTACCAACTCCAGCTCATGGTTTGAGGCGTCGGCTTCCATTAGCTCAACAATGGAGTAATCTTCCACAATATGATAGCTTCCGCCAGTACACTGATAAATAGCCGCAACCCGTTCGGCCTGACCATACCAGTCATGAACCCGAGTCTGAAAAGTATCTTCCATGTATTTTCGGACATCCGGCTCTAAATTTTCCGATGAGGTAAAAATGGCGTCAAACTGGTAAGGGATTTTATGGAATTTAAAAAACTTGGCCAGTAAAAAACCCATGGAAGGTCCACAGTAGAGAATGCTTGGCTGGAACTCCAGTATTTTTTTGATGTATATTTTGCTATTGTCTATGGAAAGATGGTAGCTGGACATCATGAGTTCTTTATTGGCCGGGTTATACTGCCAGAATGGCGGCTTGTTCTGGGAAGCAGGCACGATGACATCGCCCCGCAAGGATAGTCGTTTCTTTCCATTATCACCGGCTTTCTGCCATTGCCGCCAAACAGCGGCATGCTCAAAGTTAATGGATTGGTAATCCCGGAGAAATTTGGCGGGGGTTCCGGTGCTGCCACTGGTGGTGGCGATGTTGCATAAAAAATTTCGTTTGTTTCCAGCAATGAGCTTATCGTAGTTTTCCCGAACCGTTTGCTTGTCCAGAAAGGGAATTTTTACCAAATCCTGTCGAGTTTGAATATCCTCTGGCGATAGATTCAGTTTGCGAAACAGGTCTTTGTAATACGGAACATGCTGGTAGCAGTGATGAACCATGCGCTGCAGATGTTTGTTATGGTATTCCGCAATTTGCGCGTGATTGAAGCGGCTTGAATGATTCAGCTGGGAAGAGTAATAATGAAAATGAGGCCCATGGCGGTATAACCGCTTGAGCCAATATTCAATTCCAAATAAACGCTTCATTGTGGTTGAATCTCCCGCTTCCAGGGTATATGTCAGTGGCTGGTTTCCAGTTTGTTGATGATATTGATAAACTTCCCGTTGGGTCCTCTGGGTATGTCCTTGACTTCACGAACAATGACCTTCATCTTGGGTGAAGTATGACTCAGTGTATTTTTAATCAACTTTGCCTTGTCTTTTTCTGTAAATCGGCCGTTGGTAAGAATGTTCAGGACAACTTCACCCGGCTGGTCCTGGTAAAACTGGGTCTCAATCAGGTTTTCAACTCCTCTGGGAATGTGGTTGGTAATGGAAATCCGGTTTCCCTCCGGGGTTTGCAGGTAATTGTAGGTTCGGCCCAGAATTTGTTTGACCGTCCTGAAGTGGCTTCCGCAGCGGCAGTTCCCTTGATGTAACTCGATAAAGTCCTGGGTTCGGTAGCGGATCAGGGGCATGACATAATTATGCAGATGGGTTCCCACCAACTCATAGCCCTGTTCACATGGTATGGTCTCAACCAGCGAGTAATCTTCCTGAATATGGTAAATCCCGTTTTTGCACTGACAGATGGCAACTACCCGCTCTGCTTGGCCATACCAGTCAAAAATGCGGGTTTGGAATCCGTCTTCAATGTATTTACGGACATCAGGATCCAATGTTTCCGAAGAAGTGAAAATGGCGTCAAATTGATACGGTGTTTGGTGATTTTGGAAAAACTTGGCCAGCAAATAGGCTGTGGATGGGTAGCTGTATAAAATGGCAGGCTGAAACTCCAGAATTTTATCTATGTAGACCTTGCTGTTATCAATGGAAAGGTGATAACTGGACATTAACAGTTCTTTATTGGCCGAATTATATTTCCAGAAGGGGGGCCGGGTTTGGGAAACCGGCACGATGACATCTCCCCGCAAAGAAACCCTCTTTTTCCCATTGTCTCCGGCCCCATGCCATTGACGCCACACGGCAGCATGTTCAAAGTTGATGGAGCGGTAATCCCTTAAAAATTTTCCGGGTGTCCCTGAACTGCCGCTGGTTAGACCAATATTACAGAGAATATTCTTTCGATTTCGGGCAATGAGTTTATCATAATTCTCACGAACGGTTTGTTTATCCAGAAAAGGGAGTCTTTCAAGATCCGCGACCGTTTTGATACTGTCAGGGCGTAGGTTCAGCTTTCGGAACAAATCCCTATAATACGGTATGTTTTGATAACTATGGTGTAAGAGCTTTTGAAGATGGGCGTTCTGATACTGTATTAATTGTTCGGAGGAGAGTTGTTCAGATGCAGCCAACTGCCTTGAAAAAACCTGGAAATGAAGGCTTTGTCGGTACAGGCGTTTTAGCCAGCACTTGATTTCAAACATGTAACTCATCCCCGACGCCCCTTCTCGTAAAACTGCCTAGGCAGTATGAATGATGATAGAAACGATATGCCCCTGATACAAGACCGAACCGTTTCACATTGAAACAGGTCGATTTACTTGACTTATGGATATGAGACTGATGAATGTTCGCCTTCGATTGATTTTGATCAATTATGGTGTCTAAAGAATTTTTGTAAAGAGGAACGCCAGTTTTTTTAGGGGCCCGGTTTTTTAGGGGCATTGATGAAAGGGTGCCTGGTGGGTGAGGGGCATTTGTTTCTCTTGTCTTTATGGTCCTTTCTAAATGTTACAAATGTCATTTTAAAATAGTGCCTGGGCTGCTTTTTTGATAAAGTCGGAAAAAAGTGATAGTGGGGCGTTTTTTGGTGTCGTCCCGGTTCCAGTAGGAGATATTCTCAATGATTCAATTTCCGCAATTTCGACCCGCAAAGCCTGAACGGTTACCACAAACGGCTTCGTCAAGACCAACCCGCGAGTTTCAGCTTTTGCCCAGTCTTTCCAAAGATACGGTCCAGTTTTCCGGGCAGGCTCAAAAGTCTCGTATTCCCTATACCGTGGAACAGCCTTCCACGCAGGATCGATATAGCCTGGGTCTGGCCCAGGAAATTGGCGCAATCCTCAAAGATATTCTGAAAAAAGAGTACTTGGAAAATGGGCGCCTGGATGCCGCGTTGAAAAACATCGAAGAAATGCCCCATCAGCTCTCCTCCCAGGCGGAATACCGTAAGAAATACGAACCGGTTCTGGAACTGTACCGGATTTTGGGTGAGCAGGGCTATGCCGGTTTGAATGCGCCTGCCCAGTATGGTGGCAGTGATGCGGATACGTTGTCTTTGGTGGAGCTATCCAAGCAGTTGGCCTATGCGGATCTCGGTGCGTGTACCACGATTCTGGCCAGCATCGGTCTTTTTGGGGAGCCGATTTTGGACATTGGCACCGAAGAGCAAAAACTAAAATACCTTCCCCCGGTGTTGACGGGTGAAAAAATTGGGGCCTTCGGCCTGACCGAAACCCAGGCTGGTTCGGATCCTGGCGCCTTGAAGACAACCGCAAAAGCCACTATTGGGCCAGATGGAAAGCGCCAGTGGACCCTGAACGGCTCCAAGATCTTTATCAGTAATGGCAACCTGGCAGATTATGCGGTGATTCTGGCTCGTACCATTGATGAAACCGGAAAAGACCGGGGAATCAGCGCCTTTGTGGTTGAACATGGGGACGCTGGCTATAGTACGGCTGATGCCGGTAAGAAAGTCGGTTTGCATACTTCCGATACGGCGGAACTCTTCCTGGATGACGTGGTTGTTGATGATGACCGCCTGGTTGGTGGAGAAGCCGGGATTGGAAGAGGAAAGCATATCTACAACAACACCCTGACCGGCGGTCGGATTGGGGTGGGTGCCCAAGGGATTGGCCTGGCCGAGCGGGCGCTGGATGAAATGGTAGAGTATGCCAAAAACCGTAAGCAAGGGGGCGTGTCCATTGCCAGCTACCCCGAGCTGCGGGAGATGGTCGCTAAGGTCGCCCTTCAGAATGAAGTCAGTAAAGTGCTGGCCTATCATGCGGCTCGAACGAAGGACGCGGGTGAACCGTACAAAAAGCTGGCGTCCATGACCAAGCTGATGGGGACGGAAATGGCCGCTAAAGACGCAACGGATACGGCCATTCAGGTCTTGGGCGGTATGGGCTTTATGGAAGAGTCCAAAGTCGGCAAGCTCTGGCGGGATGCTCGGGTGTTGCGGATTTATGAAGGAACCAGCCAGATTCAAAAGCTGATTATTGCTGGTGAAATCCTCACCGAGGTGATGAAAGACTCTTCCCTGATGGATAAACCCACGGCCCCGCCGAAGGATCTCTTTGAGGTGGTCGATCAGGCGTTTTCTTTCGCCTTGAATGCCGCCCAACCCAAGTTCCTCTCACAATTTATGGCTTTGGGGCACCCGATGAAGGCAATGAATGCCGCCCAACCCTACGGGTACAGGTTGGCCTTGATTGCGACGGAGCGGGAAGCGCTGTTGGCACTAAAGGATCATACGGAACGACTGAAAACCGCCGGGTTGCCTTCTGAGAAGGAAGAAACCATGTTGCGCCTTTATTCCCGGGAAGTGGCCAAACGAGCGTTGGATTTGGCCAACGAGGTCGGGGTGCCTCCTGAGGAAAACCTGCGGCGTCTGGATGAGGTCCGTCAGTGGGTCGATCATCCGAAAGCAACCAGTATTCAGGATCTGGAAAAGCTGGCCAAGGATATTTTAGGGCCGAGCCAGCTGCCCAGCGCGCCTGAAGAAGAGTAAATAATATATCCATCATTTGATATAATACCCCGGTCTGATAGGCTGGGGTTTTTGTTGAAAAACATAACCCAAGTGGCTTAACCGCTCGGGGCTATTTTTTCACCGGAATGCAGCTCATCTATATTAAAAACAAAAGAGATTAAATCAGACACTCAGTGAATCTAACAGTTTACAGATGAGGTGAAAAGTAAAAATAAAGCCAGTTAAATTCTACTATAGTTGAGCTTGCCAAGTGTCGTTGGGGTTGTTTAACATACACAGGTATATTCCCGATGTGTCCAACTTTCAGTTACAGAAATAGTATTAGTAGTGAGGAAGCCTAAAAAGGCTTGCTATATGATGGAGAGAATACGATGACCCCCCGATTTTCCCCGAAAAACAAGATGTTCCTGGCATTATTTTCAGCCACTGTATTTGTTGGAAGTTCCTTCTTGCCAATGGCTCATGCTTCGACCAATTGGGCCGATCTGTTAAAACCCTTTATGAAAGATGTGGTGCCGCAAGGGGTAAAACTTTTGCAGCAATATAAAGATCGGATGAACAACATGAATGGTGGCACCAACAACCCGCCTCCTGGCTGGGGTGATCCGGATCCGGTTGGAGAGGATCCCACCCCGCCTCCAAGCTGGAATGAGCCTGACCCCGTGGCTGAAGAGCCGCCGTATCAACCTCCTACGGAGCCCGACCCGGTTGTGGAAGAGCCAGGCTGGAGTGAGCCTGATCCCGTGGCAGAGGAACCCGCTCCCTCGAATCCTCCCCAAACAGCGGATAGTAGCTTGGTGCCGCCTTCCACCTACCGGCCTCCGGCGGTGAATAGCCAAGGGTTTAGCCTGGATACCAGCCGCCGCATTATCACCGTCTACCCCTCAAACAATGCCAACGCCATGTTGACCAATGCGGTGAATTACCTGATTAATCGTTCCGATAAAAATAATGTCTGGACGTTTTACTTCAAGCCGGGTAACTACTACATCAACCGGATGGTGAATATGGACCGGCTGCAAAACGTCAATTTTGTGGGCCATAAAGACAGCACGCAAGCCGCCATTATCCGTAAAACCGCCAGCTATAACGGCGAGTTCATGATTTATTCCAGATACAGCAGCAACCTGAAATTTAACGGGCTACGCTTTATCGGAAACACAACTTTCGCCAACAACAACGACCCCGTCTGGCCGGATCAAGGTCTATACTTTGGTTCCACCCGTCGAGTGGTTGTTGAGAGTTGTAACTTCTACAACTTCGGAAACGCGGCGGTGCGGGTGACCACAGCGGATCAGGATCCGGTGAAAGGCGTCAACAGCTTTGATAACAAGCTGTGGGGTAACTTTTTTAGAAACGTCTACCAGGTCACCACAACCTCTAACTCATATGACCACGGGGCGACAGCCAACTTTGTCATCCAGTACAACACGTTTGACAACCTAGTTGGGGCATTGAAAATTGCGTCCCGAACCGCTGGCGCCAAGAATATCCAGATTATTGACAACTGGATTAAAAGTGGCGGTAACCACGGGATTGAATTGAACAACATTTCAGACACCGTGGTTGCCCGGAACCGGATTGAGAATATCGCTATTGCGGCGATTACCGCGTACACGAACCCGCGGGCGCAGCAAACCTTCCCTTGGGGCGATAACGTCTCAATTCGGGATAACCAGATAACCAATGCTGGTATGGGGATCCGCTTTGCGCCAACCCCGTATGAAAACGGAGCCCGTGTCACGCCCAGTTACGTATCTATTGAAAATAACACCATTACCAACATCACCGATCCCTATCTCCCGGTGATTAACGTGACAGGCGGGACAGTCAACCATCTGAGAATTATGGGGAACAAGTTAAACAGGATTGCCAGCAAGAGATACTTCAATGTCACCTCTGGCAGTACCAATGTTAGCATCTCCAATAATTATGTGGATGGCAATCTCTATACTGCAACCCGGTAGATTCCTCCCACTAAATTCTACCGAGCGGACCCTGATAACCTCAGGGTCCGTTTTTTTTCGCCATATGTCTATATGTTAGTACCTGTTTTGCTAACCACACGGGTAATTTCCTCTCATAATCTTTTTCTATATCGTGTTAGGGACAATCAAATGTTAGCGCTTGCTCGTGTTGGTTATTATTGGTTGAACGGGGAAAGAGAAACGATATTGGCTTTTAAGCGCCAATAAAAATGAGTATTAGGGGTTTATTATTTCCATTTCAAGGTACCGTTGCGATTTTTTGCCAGTACTTGAAAAGAGGAGATGGGTATGTCTACAGAAGCATTGCTCTTGCCATCGGAACTGAAGCAAGAAGAAGAAATGCAGGAAGAGGTTATCCAGCACTTATCGGAAGTGGCAAAACCTGACCCGTTATTTCTTGCGGAAGCCTTTGATTTGAAAAGGAGAAAGCCCATTCAGTGGTTTCTGAAGCGGGGGATTGATATTATCGGGAGTTTGACCGGCCTGGTTCTCCTTTTCCCCCTGCTGCTTTGGGTCGCCATTGCGATTAAGTTGGAATCGGAGGGGCCGGTGATTTATAAACAAAAACGTATTGGGCTGCGGGGTCAAGAATTTAACATGTACAAGTTCCGTAGCATGCGAAATAACGCGGATCAGGAATTGGAACGCTTATTACAGCAAAACGAAACCAATGATGGGATGTTTAAACTGTTTAATGATCCCAGGGTGACGCGAATTGGTCGATTTATCCGAAAGTACAGTATTGATGAGTTACCTCAACTGTTTAATGTGTTAAAAGGGGATATGAGCCTGGTGGGACCACGCCCCCCCATTGAACGAGAGGTCCGGTGTTATCAGAACTGGCATTATCTTCGTTTTGCCACACTGCCCGGCTTGACGTGTATCTGGCAGGTCAGTGGTCGCTCTAACATCAAGGAGTTTGATACGGTGGTCCGTATGGATTATCAATATATTCAGGACTGGAATCTCCTCCTGGACTTCAAGTTGATTTTCAAGACATTTCCCGTGGTGATTCTGGGTAAAGACACGGCTTGATTTGAATCCTATTTTTCAATCAAACAGGTGGACAGTCCGTAGAACATCCAGGCTTGTCCCCAGCGAATATAGGGGATTCGGTTCCATCTGCCGCCATGTCTTTGATGGTAAAAGTATCCCTTGGGATCCTGAAAATCCTCAAGGAGTCTGGATAGCTGGGCCTGAATCTGAAGACACCGATTCCGGGGTGGGAGAATATTGTGCTTTTTCAGAAGGTTTAATAGAACCAGCGTTTCCGCGATGACATGGATATCGGTTGGGTCTGTTTTTGCGTGGAAATACTTGGGCAATCCCTCTGGTGTAAAGAGCTGCTCAAAATAATAGTGAAGGACTCTTTCCAATACATCATCGAATTGATCCGTTTGGAGTTCTCTGGAAATAGTCAGTAGCGCTTCAATGTTGTAGGCGGTATGAAAATGATCCACCCATCGATGGTAAGACTTTGTCCCGTAAGGCCAGGAACCGTCTGGCTGAATGTCCCCAATGGAAAAATGAACGGCCTTGAGAATTTTCTGGCGAATGTCTGGCTGGAAAGGCTCCTCTTGAAGATACGGAAGCATCTGAGCCAAATAAGCCGCCCCTAACAGATTGGCATTATGGACTTCGGCATCTTTGCCGTGAATATAATTAAAGCAGAGATGTGTATCGGTTTCAAAGTGAATCATCTCATTGAGTATAAACAGGGTGATTTGCTTTGTCGCGGCCAACGCATCCTCATTCTGAAACTGTTGGAAGTATGCTAGTAGCGCCCGGCCAACGAACACGGATGTAACCAGGTTGGGGATCCCCTCGGGAACAAAAAAGGCCCGGGCCTGCCAGTCAAAGTTATACCCCCAGCCCAGTCCTCGCCCTCGGGGAATGCGTGTTTCCCATAGCTTTTGATATAGTGTGTGAATTTCCCGATCAAATTCCTGGGTTTCAAACGCCTGGGCCAGGTTCAGATAACCCATCAGAAAAAGCGCGCCGCCTTTGGGGTTGAATCCGGTTGGGACCTGAAGCAGAGGCCTGATATTGATGGGCGAGCGTTTACAAAATTGAATCAGGGCAAGGCGGAAGAGTCGGTTCTTGTAGAGTGGTATGGCCTGGGCAAGCTGACTGTTGAGCCCGTCGAAAAGATCATGCCCCTCGTATTCCTGCGCCTGAACGTAGCGTTGTAACCGGTGGAGTTTCTCCCAGAGGTAGGCCTTATTAAAGGCAATGGGGTTTTTTGACTGTGATTCCTTTTCATGAAGTAAGCTCGTCATAGAGCGCCTCCAACTGGTTCATAATGACGGACAAGGAAAACTTTTGCCGGGCAATCTGGTAGCTGGATTCTCCCATCTGCTGCCTTAACTGCTGAGAGGAAGCCAGCGCGTCTATATATTGGGCCAGCTTCTGGCATTCACCGGGGGCGATGAGATACCCATTAATCCCGTCTTTTACCGCTTCGGGAATCCCGCCCACGTTGCTCGCCAGAATGGGCAGGCCGTAGGCCATTGCCTCCAGAACGGAAATGGGGAGACCCTCGTTATAGGAAGGCAGCAGCAATGCGTGGGCTTGCTGAAATGCCTCATGTTTTTCCTCTCCCGAGATCCACCCACAGACGGAAATTCGATGCTGAGCCCCCGTTGCTGAGATCATGGCCCGGACGTTTTCCAGATCCCCATCTCCGTAGAGCTTAATCTGGATGTTCTTGGAGCGGATAAAGCGCATGGATTCAATAATATCGTAGACTCCCTTGCGCTTTCCCAGACGCCCCATAAACAGAAACTGGACCCGCTCGCTTGAGCCGCTTCCGTTGCCGTCAGAGGCCTGGATGATGGTTGGGTTGTAAATCACCCGGACATCCCGGTGCTGGCAAATCTGATATAAATCTTCCTGCCATTTGACGGACAGGGCGATAATCACACTGCACAAACGCAGGATCTGTCGGATCCAGATTTTCTCGATGGGTGACGCTTTTTGGTAATACTGGTTAAACTCGGCCCCATGGATGTGAATAATCGCCTTTTTGTTCAGCAGTTTTGAGAGAACCACCAGCAGGGATTTTCGTCGGAAACTGGCATATGAGGCGGAATGAACATGAACCACCTGAATCGAATGTTCAAGTAAAAGCGTCCCCAAAAACTGGGGGAGGAAGGCGAGATAATAAAGCAGTTTGTACATGGGAGAGCCATCGGTATAGGAAGCCAGGAACCGTACCTTGTGATCTAGTAAACCTGCTTGTCTGTACAGGCTGATGACCGAGGTAATGCCCCCCTTGGCCTGCTGGTTGGTTCCAATCATTAAAATCTTTGGGCGAGGTTTCATTATTTTTCCCGCTTTCTTATGATGTCATTGCTTTGGTGGGCTCGATATAGGCTCTGGGTTGCGGTGGATCGTATGGCCTGTGAGCTTCCTCCAGCGTGCTGAGAATGCTGATAAACTTTCCATTCGGGCCCCGTTCGATTTGATCCACTTCTTCAACGCGTATTTTCATTTGGGGTGATGTGTGTTTCAGAGCACTTTGAATCAGCGCTCGATAATCGGCTTCCGTAAATTGGCCATTTGTAATGACTCGGATGGTGATTTCATGAAGTGACTCCTGAACCAACTGGGCTTCCACCAGGTTATGGATGCCATGGAAAATATGGTTGGCGCTGGAGATGCGATACCCTTCCGGTGTGAGCAGACATGGGCCGCTCCGCCCAAGAATTTTTCGCACGGTCCGAAAGGCGCTTCCGCAGCCGCAAGTAGAGTTTTCAGGTTCTACGAAATCCTGCGTTCTGTATCTAAGGAGCGGCATGATGGTGTTGTGCAGATGAGTCCCAACAAGCTCATACCCATGAGGAGTCTGGACGATTTCGGTGATGGAGTAGTCTTCCTGGATATGATAACGCCCCTGCCTGCACAACCCGATGGCTGAAACCCGTTCGCCTTGACCGTACCAGTCGTAAATCCGTGTCTGGAATGTCTCTTCGATAAACGCTTTGATCTCCGGCTCCAGGGTCTCAGAGGAGGTAAATACCGCGTCTAGCGGGTAGGCGATGCCGTGGCTTTGAAATATTTTAGCCAATAAGTATCCCGTGGATGGATAGCAGGAGAGAATGGCGGGCTGGAACGCCAGAATTTTTTCCAGGTAGGCGGGGCTGTTTTTCCAGTTCAGGTGAAACCCACACATGAGCAATTCCTGATTGGCCGGGTTGTACTTCCAGAATGGTGGCTCTGACTGGCTCATGGGGACAACAACGTCTCCCCTGAACGTAATGCGTTTTTTCCCGTTGTCCCCGGACTGTTGCCAATAATGCCGGACGGCGGCATGCTCGAAGTTGATGGATTGATAGTCTCTCAAAAATTTTGCGGGGCTGCCGCTGACCCCACTGGTATGGGCCGTTCTATAAAGCAGAGGGTGGTTGCTTCGAGCGATTAATTTATCAAAATTATCATTCACCAATTGCTTGGTCAGAAACGGGATTTTTTTCAGCTCCTGGTGGGATTGGATCTGGGATGGCTTGAGTCGCAGACGGTTAAACAGGTCGGTATAATAAGGCACATTTCGGTAGCAATGCTGTATGATGCGTCGCAGGCGAGAATTCTGGTAGTGTTCAATTTGTTCCGTGGTATACTGCCCGGTTTTTTCCACATGTTTTAACAGGGCATGAAAATGGAAACTTTCCCGGTAAAGTCGTTTTGCCCAACATTTGGCGCTAAACAGGGCTGCCATCGGTTTTTCTCCTTATCTTGAGGGATTCTGAATCCATAGCCTCTGAAACGAGATTCTGATAAAGGACGTGGTACTGCTCTTTCATGGCGGAAATATCAAACTGCCGAACAAACCGGCTGGCGTTTTCCTGAATCTGGTTCATGAGCCGAGGGTTTTGATGGGCAAACAGAATCTTATCCGCCAGGATTTCCGGGCATTCTGAGGGGAATAACAGTCCGGTAAAGCCGTCCTGAATTAATTCTTTGGGTCCATCAACCTTGCTTGCAATGACCGGCAGACCGGTGGCCATCGCTTCCAGAATGACAAGCCCCAGCCCCTCATGGCGTGAAGGCAGAATAAACAAATTTCCCTGGCTGAGCAAGTCGGGAACGTCGGTCCGGTTAATCAGGAACTCCACCGCTTCGCTGAGATTATATTGTTCCCGGAGTGCGAGAAGGGTTTCGTAATCGACCTGGTTGTACTCGTAAACGCCACCAATGATCCGGCACTGAAAGTCCAGACCTTCTTCTTTGCATATTTTCAACGCCTTCAATAGAATGTCATGGCCTTTTTCATCTGTGCTGAGACGTCCAATATTTAGAATTTTCAGGGGCGTCTGGCTGGAAAATACAGGTACCGGCTTTTGCTGAAATCGCTTGAGTGGGATCCCATTGTAGATGTGGTGGGTATTGTAAATGCCCCGTTGGTGACAACTGCTTTCTACAGCTTTGGAAATGACGATATGATGATCGATCACACGTTGATGAAGCCATATTTGCCACGGCGTCAATGCTTGCACCGAGGTTGTGCCATGCATGGTGACAAGTAATTTAAGCCCTGGATTCAGCAGCTTGCATAATCCGGCCCAAAGCTTGCTTCCATAGTTATGAGCATGAACGACCTGAATCCGGTGACGCCGAACAATATCCAGAAGCTGATACAGGTATCGCGGGTGTTTATGCCCTTCAGGCCGGTTGAGAAAATACACGGTACAGCCAGCCTCCTTGATCGCCCGTTGAAGTTCGGGGTTGATCCGTTCATTCATGACCACCACCGTATACTCAATCTCTGCTGCTGAAATTGGGTCCATTTGTGCGGACTCCAAAAGATTGACCAGCAGTTTTTCGGCACCCCCAACCTGCATTGAGGACATGAGCTGAAGGACTCGGACTGGCGGATCAGTGTGGTGTCTCATGGACTTAACTCCATCAAGGCTTGCCTTGAGACTTTCATCTCATGAGACTGGTATGCTTTTTTTACCAGGAATAGGTACAGCACCCGCCCCACAAGCGTATTGAACGCAGCGGCATAAATGCCAAACCGAGGAATGGTTAAAATGTTCAAAATGACGACCACTCCCAGTTGCGTGTACCGCCCAATGCCCATAACCTGGGGTTTACCCAGAGAATATAGCGCTTGCTCATACGGCATACTCATGAGCCCGGCTACAAAAGAAAGTAGAAGAATCTGGACAATCGAAGTCGCTTCGGCGTAATCTTCGCCCAGTAGCAATGGGATGAGAACGGGGGCGATCGGGATTAGCAGGGCGGCCAGAATGCCTCCTGCCAGTGTGATTCGGCTCACCTTCTGGGTGGTCTGAAAGATGCCGTTCTCATCCAGTTCGGCCAAGGCTGGCAGTAATACCTTGCCTAAAATATAAGGTAAAAAGGAAATAATGGCGCAGAGTTGGAATGCGGCATTATAAATACCGATTTCACTAAACCCGACCCAAAGGGCCAACATGAAAAAATCAATTCGACCCAGCAGATTATTGGCGATGGAATAGTTCATCATCCAACGTTCATACTGCCACATTTCCTGTAATAAGCCGTGTTCCAGCTTTTCCTTCAGTAATGCATGAATAAACCGGATATAAGCTCCGATAAAAACCATTGAGACAAATAGCGGTACGAGATACAACAGGAATACCCACTGGAGATAGGCCAGATTGAATGTAATCAAGGTCATAATATATAGGGCGGAAATACTGTATCGGGTAATACTGAGAATTGCCCTGAGCCTGAAATGTTGGTTCGCTTGCAGGTAGGTGTCGTTGACGTAAAACAGGGATTCTCCGATGAGGCCAAAAAGCAGGTAGGGAAGAAATGGCGAGATTTCTTCTTTCCCAATCAGACCCAATAGGAACTCGCCCCCCAGTAAAATAGCGGGGAGGAGGATGATTAATATCAGGAATTTGATAATGAGATAGAGCCCAAAAATGGCGTCTTTTTTGTCTTTTTCCCTGGATGAAAAACGGACCGCCGTATTTTCCATGCCAAAATCAAACAACGCACAGCTAAGGGCGATCATGGCGAACAGGAAAGAAAATTTCCCGTAATCCACGGGGCCCAGACTCCGGGTGAGCAAGATGATAATCAGAAAGTTCAGCCCTTTGGTAATCACCGATTCCCCAAAGGTAATACCCAGATTTTTCAGTAGGTTGTTGTTGCTAAATTTCCTCATGAGTCCTCTTTGGAGGGGCTGAATAGAGTAGACCCAACATCATGAAAATAAAGACTTTGTAATAGGTGGAAGCGAAAGCATGATCAAAAATGCTGACAAAAAACAACGCGATCAGCGCACCGCTCATGGAGAGGCTGTAGGCTTTCATACCCCCTTGTCTTATGTGGAATTGTTTGTACGTATCAAACCACACGTAGATCAGAAACCCAAAAAACAGGGCGGCTCCCAGCAAGCCCAATTCAAGCACGGTGAGCAGGTAAAAATTATGGGCGAACCATTTCTCATATTCTGAAAGTGGGATGTCGGCGGGAATATAGGGCCAGGCGACGACTTCATAAGATCCAAGGCCGCTCCCTAGCCAAAGGGATTTTGCGCTCTGGGTAATAGCCGTCAGCGGCACCTCCCAGATCATGAGGCGGTCATTAAAACTGAGGGTATCTACATAGGATGAATTGCTTAATATATAGGCAATTGGTGCAATAGCCAAGACTATCCCAGCCGCAGTCAGGATGGCCTTTTTTCGATTGGGTTGAACCTGGGTAAAGAAATACAGGCAACCGGCAATCAGCCCAAGCAGACTGCCTCGGGAATAAGTCACGATAATGGCGAATAACAGAATCAAACCAACCGTTTTCCCCCAGCCTTTGTTTTTAACGCAAAAGGCGTAGAGGGGCAGAAAAATCAAGAAAATCGTGGTTAAAAAGTTACCCAGCTCATTAAACAGATACATGGTGCCTCGACCATGCCAGACCAGACTGGAGCCTAGCCCAAAATATCCCAGGTAGCCCCGGTTGGATTGAAAATTGGTTCCAAAACTCCCGGTTAGTGCCTGAAGGATACCGAAACCGGCCTGGAATAACGCTGTAAAAATAAGCACCTTCAGAATGCGGGGACGGGTTATTTGACCGCTTCGAATGAGATATACGGTCATGTAATAGGTAAAGACCGCTTCCATAAATTTCAGTGAGCCGAGAATGCCCCGAGCATACTCGGAAAGGATGCCCGCCAATAAGAAGATGAGGGTGAGTCCCAATATCCACCCATCCAGTCGGGTTTTGAGGCTGATTTTTTGATCCTGCAATAAATAGTGAATCGGCATTAATACTGCGCAAAACAGAACGACCAGCTCATTGGGCGAAAAGCTGACTGGAAGCACCCGGATCCGCTCCGTAAAGGGAATGGTAAAAATCAGCAGATAAAAGGCATGGACTGGATTCAGCACCAGATAAACGAGTCCAATTGCGCCAATGACCAGGAGTAGCGGATACTGAATGGGAACCAGCAGCAACATGCCTCCCAGGAAGAGCGGGACAAGCAAAAAGATGCTTGTCCACAGTCGCTCCGATGATAGCTGTTGCGGGTGTGAGCCTGTGAATGGGTTAGCCATAGGTGGACCTCGGGCGCAGTCTGGAGGAAATCATGTTGTTCACTAACATGAGTCCATACTGGGTATTGGTCACCAGATACCGTTTCCACATTCTTCTAGGCTCTTGAAGAATTCGGTAGGCCCACTCCATGCCGAAATCCTGAACCCAACCGGGAGCGCGTTTCACCTTCCCGGCAATGACATCCAAGCTGCCACCGACGCCCATCACAAAAGGCACGCCCATCATGTCTTTGTATTCCTTGATGAACTTTTCCTTTTTCGGTGAACTCATGGCCACAAAGAGAATATCTGGCTGAGCGTCCCGGATTTCTTTGGCGATATTCATTTCCTCACTGGGGTTAAAATACCCGTCACGGTAACCGCAGATTTCCAGGTTCGGGTATTGCTGACGGTAAATATCAACCACCCGCTCCAGAACCTCCGGTTCCGCGCCCAGGAAGTACAAGCGGTAATGATGATCGTTGGCTAGATGGACGAGATTCTGCATCAGGTCAATTCCAGCGACCCGCTCTGGAATAGGAATACCCATGATTTTTGCGCCAAGCACAATCCCGGCACCATCGGCATTAATCAATCCGCACTCGTTAATGATGCGTTTGAGAGACGGATCGTTTTGCATATAGACCAGTTTAGCCACGTTAATGACCACGTGCTGGACCTGCTCCCGGTTATCAATGATTTCAGCGACCCGGTCCAGGGTTTGTTCCATGGTCAGCGCGTCGATTTTAGCCCCCATGAAATCAACCCGGCTGGATTGCATCGGAACGGATGCCGCGGCGTTGACCGGAAGGGTTTGCCCCCGATCCCAGCGGTTGGCCCAGTCGGTATATTCGCGGTGTTCCCGCTCCATTTCCGGGCTTTCTTCCCGAATCACTGTCCCGAGCAAGGGAGCGCCCGTGATTTGGATTTTTTTGATTACCCGTTTCATCACGGCGTTGGTAACCCGTTTATCGGCAAACAGAACCACGCCGTCTGATAAATGCGCGACCTGGACAAACTCCGGCGCGATAGCTGCCGAGGGGCTATCGATAAAGACCCAGTCAAAATGCTCTCTCAGCACGTTGAGTATGTGCAGAAAGCCTTTGCTGGAAAAACTGTCATACGCATGGGGCATTTCCTTTTTGTTGACACCCAGGTGAATGCCGTTGCGGTCGGGTCTTAACGCACTGATGATCTCGTTGACATACACTTCTTGAGAGAACCGCAATTTGCGATCCACCTCGTCGATGAGATCGGATAAATCCATCATGTCCGCTTCCGCAAAGGGATATTTTTTATAGACATTCACCGTGCGGAAGTCCGCGTCGATCAGGGCCACGGAATCCCCCTGCTTGCTCAGGCGGCTGGCCAGGGTGTATACGGTACTGACCCTGGACCGTTGCAACGAGGTGGATGAAAAGGTGATGACATGGGCGCCCTCTCGCGCGCTATGGAGTTTCAGGTTGGAGAGAATGTGTTTATAAGCAATGTCGTTAATGGATAACACATTCGGATCACTGGTCTGGAAGGAGACGGGTCGACGCATCCAAGGGATGACACCGAGCACGTGTGCCCTTGTTACCTGCTCAACCGCAATGTCTCCTTCACAGACGTCCTCCGAGTAGGTTCTGAGCCCGGATAACCCCAAACCGGCGACCAGCCCAAGCATGGGCGATAACAGCAGAATGTGGAGCGGTGTTGGAAAAGATTGGGATTCAGGTACCCTGGGCGGATCCACCACAAACACGTTGCTGGGCGTCTCGGCCTCTTTAATGCGGGCCTCGATTTGCTTTTTGCGAAGTTCATCGTAGGCCAACGCCAGGGTTCTTTCCTCTTGTTGGAGATTATCCAGCATATACTTGCTTTCCGGGATATTTTTCATGGTGCTGTCAATGCGGGCAATACTTTCTTGCAGCGAAGCAATTTCCGAATCCAGTCCCCTTAACCGGGCTTGAGTCGTGGATAGCTCCTCTACCAACCCTTCTCGAACCGGATCATAGATATGTACGGATTTTGCGGCGCCTCCCATACCGACGGTTTGTCGAATTTCATCCTGGATCTGATTTTCCAGGGTCTCGATTTTGGATTTCAGCGCCACCATTTTGGGGTTGGTCGGCGCCAACTTGATGGCATCATGGGCGTATTGCTGCTTTAGCTCATTGATCGTGTTTCTCAGTTTAACCAGGTTTTCGTTCCCGGACCCCAGCGCAACCGCTCTAATGGCCTCTTTGGACGTCATTGAAAGCTGGTTCTGGAGGGAGCTGACTTTTCCCTGAGCGTTCTGACGAGACGCTATGACATCTTCCATTCGGGAGACAAACTGGGATTTAAGCCGAACCATTTCCCGGGTTTGTTCATCCAGATCCACGGCCATGGTTCCGAGCTTGTATTGCTTAATCTGATCGCGGACCGTCAGTAACTTTTGTTCAATTTCCAAAAGCCGTTCATCCACGTATGTCCGTTTTTTGGTCTGAATATCACGATTGATGCCCAGGTTGACGGCGTCGAATTTCTCAAGCGCAGCGACCAGTAATTCCTTGGCCATGACCGGGTCATGCCACTTGAGTTCTATTTTAATAATGTCAGTACCGGGTTCGGTTCTGGCTTCCAGGATATCTCTGGTAACGACGGAGCTGTTTTGTGTTGCGCCTTGTTTTCCGACTTTTTTGAGCATTTTGAAATTTTCCTTATTGCGGATCAATGACGCCAGGTACTGCTCCATTTCCTTGGATTTCAAAATTTCCATCTGGGTCAGGATGGGGTTACCGGCTGAGGTAAGCGCTCGCATTTGGCTTCGGGGCTCACCGCCATGGACAACGTAACTCTCAGTGGCAACGTCTTTAATCCAGACTTTGGCCTCGGATTTATAGGTAGGCTGGTAGAAAAACAGCAGGTAGATACCAGCCCAAACCATCACAATCAAGATTGAGAACAGAATCAGCCATTTGTCTTTATAAAAGTTACGTACAAAACGATTTTGTTTGATTGCCTGTATGTTCATTGTCAGCAATACCCCTTCATTTCCCTTCAATTGGTAACCTAATCAATTTGATATCCATTAACGGCCGGTCACGGTGACATTAAAGCGAGAGGGATCAAATAGTAATGACCAGCTGTTGAGTCCACTGCCGATGGCTGCCAACGGCATTACCAGGCGACCGACAAAATCGAAGGCTCTGCCAACGGTAGGTCGCGCTTTGGGCGGGACGTAGACAATATCGTTTGGCATCAAAGTCATGTCTTCCTGCCGGGGATTGACCTTTCGGGTGACGATGCGTCCGTTTTTATCCACACGGCTGACCAATACCTCGTTCGGCGCATAAGCGGCATCCGACTGATACCCCCCGGCGGACACAATGGCTGAATTGAGATTGGCCGATTGGGCGGAGTCCAGACGGATGAGTCCGGGCTGATTGACATAACCATAGACTTTAACCGGGATCTGTTTTTGGAAAATCGTTGAACCCAGAAGATCTTTATAATGCTCTTCCTTGACGGCGTATGCGGTCTGAAGCTCCGGGATGTGAACCGTATCTCCGGGAATTAAGTAAAGATCCTGGGCGCTGTCACCATTTTGTATTAGCTCCAGTAGGTTGACTTCATACCGTGAACCATCAATTTTATTGATGATCTGTACATGCTCCAGATCGGCGTCATAGGCAATACCTCCCGCGGCAACAAGGACGTTGGATAACAACGGCGTTTTCCGCTCTAGTAAGACCTCGGGCGTGTTATCTGCGATCATTTGGTTTCTGAACACATCCGTCACCAACTCATAGGCCCCCGGTTTGAGAACCGCCCCGGACACGTAGACCGTAAACGGCTTGCTATGCTCCAATTTAATGGTGACCTTGGGATCATTCAGGTAATACTTCAATTTGTCGGTAAATAATTTTTGCGCTTCCTCAATGGTCATTCCCGCCAGGCTTACAGAACCGAAGGGTGCCATGACAATATTTCCGTCCGGCTGAACCAGGAGGTTGTCCTGGCTGAATTCCGGCGCGTCATACACGGAGACGGTAATAATATCGTTGGGGCCAAGGAGGTATTTGCGTCCGGTAAAATTGGCGTAAATATGGGCTTTTAGTTGCGTCATATCTTCTGAGCCCCAGGCTTCCAGAGAAGGCATTGTTTGTTTATGAACGGGTTCAGCCATGGAAGGCTGATCCATAGAAACTGGTTGCTCAGCGGTGATTTGGGCAGCATGTGCCTGGTGGAAACAGACACTGCTCGCTAAAAATATCATTAACAAATGGCGTCTTTTCAACATCAGTTCGGTATACCCCTCATAAATTCAGTAAATTTTTTACTATTAACGATTTAACAAACACAACCGTCAATTAACCACCCAGTTAGATGCGGCCTGCCACCTGGCTATTTTTTCTTGTTATTGGTGTAATAAGCTCAGTGCGGTTTTTCTGGTAAAATGACCGTATCAGACTGGGGTGATCATGTCGTTATCGTGGTTGGTATTCCTTTTATTCGCGCTGACAGGGGCCGGAATTGTTCTAAGTCTCCCCTCTGTCGGGATACCGGATGGCATTGATAAGGTTTCTCACGCGTTGTTATTTTTTGTTTATATGATCGTTATCCTGCTTTTGTATGCCCGGATCTTGAAGCGGCCACCCTCCCTCTTGTTTGTCTTTTGGCTGGTTCTGCTCCTGTCCTTGGCAGGTGCGGGATACGAGTATTATCAGGCCGAATTCATGCCTACTCGAAACGGGGATGTGGCCGATTGGCTTGCTGATGTGGCGGGTATTTTGTTGGGCGTCATCTGGTACGTGAGATCAGACTTTGCTAAGCATCGCGCCTGACTCAACGTAAGAAGTTGGCATGGGTGCAGGTGGCTCATCGACGTGAGGCATCATGGGGGGGCTACCAATGGGGCTTTCAAATGCTTGATATTTCAGAGTATGCCGTTTTCCAAGCAACAGATAATTAAACCCGACTTCACTCCATTCCTCTCCGCTGAGGCCATTTCGCGTGTCGATGATGATTTTGTTTCGGACAATTTTTGCGACTTGCCTTGGGTTGATGTATTTGAACTCGGCATGATCCACGGCCAGCAAGATACAATCCGAATCCTGAAACGCCTCCTCAAAGCCGGACAGTTCATGAGAAAAACGTTTCACATGCGGGTCATAGATTGCCATTTGCATGCTTGGATTCCGTTTGATGAGGTCTATAATTTTCAGTGCGGGTGACTCTCGAACATCGTCCACATTGGGTTTATAGGTGACGCCCAAAATGGTTATTTTAGGGTTGGAAATATTTTTAACGGCATCCAGCACCATGCGATAGGTAAATTCAGGCATCATGTCATTGATGGAACGGGCCTGAGAAATGATGTTGGCCATTTCCGGGAATTTTTCCACAATAAACCAGGGATCTACCGAAATGCAATGCCCTCCGACGCCCGGGCCGGGCTGGTGGATATTCACCCTGGGATGAAGATTCGCCAGCCGAATCACTTCCCAGGCGTTTATCCCCAGATGGTGGCAAATTTGCGCCAGCTCGTTTGCCAAAGCGATGTTGACGTCACGGTAGGTGTTTTCCATAATTTTGACCATCTCTGCGGTGGTGGCGTCTGTCAGGTGAATCTCTCCCTCCACAAAGGTCTGGTAAATTTCTTGGGCCATGATCACTGATCTTTCGTTGATCCCGCCAATCACCCGCGTGTTCTGGGTAAGTTCTTTGATGATCTTGCCAGGTAGTACCCGTTCTGGGCAATGGGCCACAAACACTTCTTCCCCCACTTCTAGGCCGGATTCAGCCAGGATGGGGCAAAGAAACTCCATGGTTGTGCCGGGAGGGGAGGTGGATTCCAGGATGACCAGGCAACCTGGCTTTAAATAGGGCAGAATTGAGCGGCTGGCCGCCTCTACGTAGTTCATATCCGCTTTCTTTTCCGGGGTAATGGGCGTCGGTACGGCAATAATAAACACATCTGCATCTGTTACCTGGAGGCGAGCTTTCAGGTTCCCCGAGTTGATGGCAGCCTGTACCAGTGTTTTCAGGCCGGGCTCCTCAATATGGATTCCCCCCTGGTTGATAATATCTACCACGTTCGGTGAGATATCCACACCATGTACCATCATTCCTTGCATGGCCAAGATGCTGGCAGTGGGTAACCCAATATAGCCCAGCCCGAGGACACAGATTGTCTTCATAACTCTCTCTCCTAAATGTTTTCCCTTCGATGAATTGAGTCAGACAGGCGTTTTTGTTTGCTCTGCCTTTGAGTCACAGCGGTTCATTATGGAAACAAAATAGCTTTTTTTAATGGTTTTTTTCTTTCCCGCTTATTTTGTGTTGGTGTGGGCGGGGGGATAGGGTTTTCGGCGGGGGGGTTGGGAAGGGAGCTATCTCTAAACGGCGGACAAGTGAGGGCTTTGGAATCTCATTCGTTCTTGGGATGTAACCCCACTGAAAATATGTTATTCTGGTAGAGGTGGGTGACGCCAAGGTGTGGTGTGCATGGCAGATTTTTGTGAGGGATTTCAATTTCGATATTTCAAACCGGATCGCAAAGGGCGTCGCCGGAGTGTCAAGCAGAACGCCTATTTCCGGACTGCTGAAGACCGATTTCTCCAAAAAGTGCTTGATCTCCTGAAAAACCGTCTTGATATTTTGACACAGCTCATGTGTCGGGATAACGGGATTGAGATTCACCTTTATCATGGAAATGGTTTTGTGGATTACAAGGAAGAGTATTACCTGTTTGGTCGCGCCACGCAGGATGGAGAGGATATTATTCTGGAGTTGGCGGTCGAAGAGGTGCTTTACGGTGGTCAGTATGAGCATGAAGAGGTGTTGGATGTCGTTGTCCATGAATTGGTTCATGCTATCGACTTTTTAGATGGCGTGGATGGCGTAATGCCTGGCTGGGATGTCGGTCAATTGGTGCGTTTTGATAAGGCCAGGAGAAAGGAAGAAGCCCAAATCAAAAAGGGGCAGTCTCCAATGAGCGCCTATGCCCTGGTTAGTGAGTACGAATTTTTGGCCGTACTGGCAGAAACCTTCTTTTATAAGCCGAATGAACTTAAAAAGTCCAATCGAACCCTATATACCATGATGAAGCAGTTTTTCAAGCAGGATCCCGCAGCCACCCGCGAAGACCTGGAAAAAGTAGGTTAATTTCCGTCCGCTTCGGAACCGGAAGGAGGATGAGTGGGCCGGGTTAACCAAAAGTTGACCGGTACTTCCATCCCAGGAAGAAGGTAGTCATAACCCTGTTTCCTTAAAATACGGAAAGCGTCGTAAAGAACCATGAGTGAGACATTGTAGTATTTCCCTAAAACAACCAATGAAGGAAGACTAACGCTGGCGTGGGGCGTTGAAATCCGTTCTTTCAGTATATTTTCCAGATGGCAGGCAATCTGGTGGGCGCTCATGTCATCCCGGTTCAGATTCTGTCCTGGTGATGGATATTGATAAATATCCAGGTAGTCAATTGCCATATATCATAACCCCGTAATACCTTAAAAAAATAAACGGGGAAGCTGTTGCCGCCCCGTGGCAGGTTACTTTTGTAACTGAGAATGAGACAGGTTTAATTGTTGGACAATGCTTTCCCATTGGCTTATTTTCTTGTTTTCCCGCTGCAACGGATCCTGAAGCGTCACGGGGGTGTCCAATCCGTTTAACTCGTAGTGATAATTCTGAGTCTTCAGGTTCTGCAAGGCGCCAAGGACATCTATCTCGGAGCAATTGAAGAATCCTGAGAGCCCAACGATGGAAGGTAGTTTCAAGTTGCTGGAGTTAGAGCGCCACAATATTTTCCGCAGGTAGGCCGCAATCTGCATGCTGATATTGAAATCCTTGTTCAGCGTAACCGAAGGCATTTCCTCCAGCTTTAGACGCTTAAACGGCACTGGGCTTGGCATTTTATAACGGTGACGCATGATGCCTCCCTTCCGGGGTATCGGTTTGATCTTTGTTGGGTTGTTTTTTAGGATTTGTTGTCTTGCTATTTGTATCATAAGGCGTTGAGGCGTTTTCAGAACTCTCCATTTGTCCAATTCTGCCATTGCCCATTTGGGTAATATCAGGATGGACAATTGTTCTGGAGACCTTTTTTATTGAAAATGTCGGGTGTAGTGATGATGTGACTCAACCATAATTCACTACAAACAAACTCAGTCACCCGATGCTCAAGATGATGAAAGCTCTCTATATTGGTTCACGCACTTTATCCCCCTATGATAAAGTGCTTTTTCTTTATATTAGGCAATATCCGAGTAAAAAAACCTTGATATGTGTTCAGTTAATTAAATAGGGTGTAAACGGGAAGTCGCTATTTTTATTGAAGTTTAAAAGTAGGACTATATCCTGCTTTAAGAGGATACCGTTTTTATCACAATAACCCAAAATCAAATATAATTATTGATGAGTAGGAAAAAACGGCTCATCAGTAAGAGTTACGCACCCACTCTGTAAAAGTGAATATTGTTTGTTTGGGAGTATTTCAATGCATAAAATGACAACTCGCAGTGTAGTTGCCTTGGCAATTACAATGCAGCTGGTTGCTGGAACGACCCTTCCGGCAATGGCTGACATGTTTAAAGATACCAAGGGTCACTGGGCTAATCTGGCCATCGAGAAACTCAGCGAAAAGAAACTGCTGGAAGGTTATAACGATGGTACTTTCAAGCCGTACAAGCAGGTTTCCCGCGCAGAGTTTGCCAGCTTACTGCTGAAACTCAGCCAGACTGAGCCGGTACACCACCGTACCAATGCCGCTCAGTTTACCGATGTGCCTGCAAACCACTGGGCTGCTGATGCCATTGAAAAGGCTACCAGAAAGGGCCTGATCAATGGTTATCCTGACAATCAGTTCCGTCCGACCAAGTCGATTACCCGCGCTGAAGTTATGGCCGCGTTGGCAAACTTCTGTGAGGGGAATGCACCGGATGCTGAGAAGGCAGAAGCCCTTTTGAAACAGTATCGCGACGGCATGAAAACCCCTGAGTGGGTTCGTCCTGCCCTCAGCAAGCTGATTGATAACGGCATCTACCGTCGGTCCAATGTTCTGAACCTGCACGAGCCTGTGACTCGGGGTGAGTTGGCATATTATGTCAACAACCTGCTCAACCACAACGAGCTGGCCCGGACACCGAACATTGAAGTTTACCACAGCTGGGAGCAAGTTGTTGAGAACAAGGAAGTCAAAATCAACATCCCTCGCAAGGTGGTAAACGACAAACCGACCTTCACCGCGACTGTCGCTACCGCGATGAGCTCCGAGTTCACTCAGGTCGGCGATCCGATGCAACTGATCCTGAACGAGTCGCTGATGGCCAATGGAACCCTGATTCCAACCGGAAGCCGTGTTATGGGTAAAGTGGTTGCGGTTCAGCCAGCTGGTATGGACAATGAAGGTTACCTGAAAGTGGCTTTCGATGAAATCCAAACCCCTGACAAAAAAACGGTTAAAGTCAGCGGCGTGATTGGAACCACCGATGGTTATCTCCGCCCCCGTTCCGCCGAAGCCATGATGGAAGCCGCCGAGCGCTCCTATCAAGGTCTGAAAGCGCGGGTTAACTCCGCCATTGGCGCTATTCCCAAAAACCTGAAGAGTGATGTTTACTCTGTCAGCAACTCCGCTGGCGAGTACCACACTCAAAAGTACTTCCAGGCAGAACCGAAAGACAAATTCGTTCTGGTTGGAGTTGGCGATCGCCTCGAACTGAAACTAGATGGCGTGACCCGGTACGAAAAATTCCGGTACGAATAAGTACTTAGGACATCGTTCTTAAGTCTAAGCCCTGGATCCGCTTGGGTCCAGGGCTTTTCATTAAGAGAGTTTTCAAGTTTTCAGAAACTACGCCTTCTTTGAAACGTAATCAAACCGGACTTCATTCTTCTGAAGGGCATTTTTTACAAACTGATCCGCTTCCTTTTCCTTGGAAGCATCATAGCTGTTAACACGAATTCGAGCGGGGTTGTCGTATGGGTTGACCTCGATCCGAACGCCTGGAAATTTTTTTCTGGCTTCGCTGGCCAACTTGCTCAGGGTATCCGAATGGATCCCGCCTTCCGGCTTGGTGGGATATGCACCAATACCAGGATCATAGGTTGGGATTCTGGAAAAGACGCCAGAAAACTGAGGCATTAACTGAGTGTTCATATTGGTTTTACTCCTTCAATTGGCATGCGTCTGAGGGCGTATGCATGAGTTTCTTTATACCACCACCCTGTTCAAATTTCAAAGATTGGCCCAGTGTGTCATACAGGGTGCAATAAATGAGCTGCCCCAATATTTGAGGCAGCTCATTTCAACTTTGTTCTAAAGGGCACCCGGCTGTGGCTGAATAAGAGATTGACGCCTATACCACCGCGGCTTGCTCTCTTAGCAGACGATTTTCTTCTTCCAGAATCTTATTTTCCTTGAAAAAAGAACCCATGCTTAGGATGGTGGGTGCCCAAAGGCCGGTAAAGACAGCTAGAACGGGGTTCCTTCTCAGCATTAAGAGTGATAATACGATGGAGAGTATGGATGTGGCATAGATGGCGTTGTTGGCTGTACTTCCGGTTCCAATGCTCATGTCGTTCATCGTAGCTCTGGTAGCCATTGTTCTCCTCCTTTTTGCCTCCAAACCGAACTGGAGTCTATGATAGGAACAGAGTAAGGGTATCACTTTGTCCTGAAATATTCATAGTCCCCAAGTATCTAGATCCGTTCGCTAGGTGGTTATCAGGCTTGCGGCAATGCTTGTGGCTGTAAATAAGGAATAGGCCAAAATGTGGCGTGTTATTTGGAAAAAGGATTATAAAACTTGTTGGTGACCAGATACGGTTTTAGCTCCGAAGCAATTTTTCCGTTAATTTCATTGAGCTTGGATTGCATCCGGGTGTGGACTTCCAGAAGCAGTTTTTGTGTCAGGTACTGCTCGGATTTGGAGGGGTTTTTTTTCAGCAGGCGGGTGACATCAATCGGATCACAAACCCGAATGTCTGCAATTCTGGGGCCAACCGGGATTGGGAGAAAGCGTCGGAATAAATCTGCCGGGGTGCTCAGGCAGAGATCCCGCTGGATCCGCTTCAGATTCTCCGCAATATGCTCCTGGGTGAAGGTGGGCCGGTTGTATACCGCTGCGGAAAACCCTTTGAGGTGGGCAATTTCTTTCATGAGAGCCAGGTCTGCCTTGGCCTTTTTGGGGTTTGCCTCCTGTGAGGCATTAATAGCTCGCTGCAGGTGCCGAAGCTTTCGGTTTACACTGCCGGATTGTTGGCCATACTGCTTTTCCAGCAGGCCAATCAGGTATTGCTGAAATTTTTCTTTATATTCAAAAAAGTTGGCATTGGTTAGCTCAACATCTTTCAGGTTGTCAGGCAGACCGTATTTTTTGATCTGACGCTGAATGATATTTTTCTGCAGAGCGATAAACCGATCCGCCAAAGAGAGCTGGGGGTTTTTGGGTAGATCCAGCTTTTTCTCAATGCGCTTCATTTCCTGATGAAGTCCCTTGGATACGTCTTCTGTAAAATGGAGCTTCCAAACGACCGGGATAATATACACCGGCTTGGGATCATTGCTTTTCAGGGATTTTTTTGCCGCCTCCAGCGGAAACTTGGCAATTCCAGGGAAGAGATCATTAATTTTATCGCTGTGCCAGTTGACGGCGCCTTCCGGGTGAATGAGAAGCGTGCTGCCCTGCAGGGTCCAGTCAATGGCATGGTTTTTACCGTCCTGTCCGCCGGAGTGAGGCATGACGTTGAGGCGACTGAAAAACTGCCGAATGGGCTCTGCGGCATTAATATAGTCGCCATGCATCAAGGCCAGCATATCTGGAAAGCCGAGTCGGGAGAGCATTTTATCCATGAACATATCGGTCATGAATTCAGGGTGGTTGGTCGCCACGAAAGAGGCGGTGTGCCGGTGGGTATGCTCAGCCAGGGTAGCGGCGTCTTCAAAAGGGAGTCGGGTTTCCACCACCTTCATCTTGCCCAGAAGCCATTTATTAATCCGTTGGACTTTCTTAATAAAGGCCATGTCCGGTTCCGGCTTTTGGAACTGGGGTTTGCTCATATTTTCGTTGGCGCCTGGCGGCTTTTCTCCCTGAAATACCAGACGGGGAGTCATTACGGGTAATCCCGAATACATATTTCCACTAGAAATCTGCATGTTTTTTCCCTTAATCATCACCACGCATCACCACGATGCTCCCACTGCATCGTCTTGCCTGGGGAACCCACAAGATGAACCCCATCCAAATGGCTTATATATAAAATGCTTATATAAAAAACAGGTTGTTTAAACAATGAAAAATCACATTTCTTCATATTGAGCCTCTTATGAACCTTAGGCATCCGAAGCCGCTTTATGTAAGAGCCCCTTGAGATTAAACCAGGATGACATCATTCGGCCTTTGAACTTTTGCCAGCCTCGGGGTTGTGTAATCGGTTTGTCTTCGGTGGCTTTCAGGAGCTTATCCAATGTGTCCAGCAACTGGTCTCCAGCGTTTTTGAACAGGTAGTTATGGGTGCTGCCTTCCACCTTTACAAATCGCTTCTCGGGGCTGGTGGCTTTGGCAAATAGCCTTTCGCCCATCTCATAAGGGGTCAGTTCATCCTGGGTGCCATGGGCAATGATGAGTGGCGCCTTGATATGCTGGATTTTATCAATAGAGCGGAAGTGGCGGTTAAAAAATCGCTCAACTGGAAGGATTTTGGGAAAATGCTTGATTTCCTGCTTTTTCTTTTCCACTACATCGGCCATCGCCGTAAAGGTAGAGTATAAAAACACGGCCCGGAAAGGGAGTTCGGTTGCGACCTGCGTGACCACACCTCCGCCCAGGGATTCACCCAAGGCGATTTGCCGGTTTATCGGTATGTCCAGCCGCTCGCTCAGGTATCGGCTGGCGGAACGAAAGTCTTCGTATAAGCCTTGCTCGGTGGGTCTGCCTTCGCTTTTCCCGTAGCCCCGGTAATCAAAAATAAAATATCCGTAACCCCGCTTGATAAACTGTTCCATGGTCTCTACACGGAAATCCCGGTTGATATTTCCGGTGTTGCCGTGGGCATGAATGACTGTCGGCTTTCCGGCCTTGGCTGGCACATACCAAGCATGAAGCTTGAACCCATCTCGGGTTGTAAAATTTACGTTTTGTACCTTAAAAGGAAGCTTTTCCTCCGGGATTTCCACCACATGAGAGGTTCGATTGGTATTATACATGGCCTTGCCGGTGATTCGTTCAGTCAGTTTACCGTTAAACTGAACGGATGGGGGTGTTGTTGGCATAGAAAGTCGGGATGTAGGGGGTATCATTCAAAAAAGTCTCCCAATGTAGCAGAAACGGTATTTTGGTCTGTTAAAGTTCCCTCAAGGGATCCAATTGCCCACAGGCATGAATCACGTACACATGAGCATTGTACCGAGAAGGGTTGAGTTCGCAAAGTGATTTTGAAGTAATGATTCGGCTTCAGGTGTTTCAGGGTGAGCGTCTCGGGTTGAAAATTCGGAAACGCAATAACGGCGGAGGCAAGAAAGCGATAATCCGGCAGGATAATCTATGGAACAGCTCTGTTCAATTCCCCGATCTGCCAAAGACTTTTAAATACAGATAGACACACGGATAGACAATGAGGTAGTGAATTCAAGGTTAATTCATGCGGACTGTAGCTCATGAAATGCGCAATAACACCAGTTGTAGTGGCTTTAGCCGCTTGTCGGATCCCGAACCAAATGAACCTGTGATACTTTATTCTTCTGACTTCAGCGAGAGGCGCTTGAGCTGGAATGCTTGAACTGAAATCAGGATGACTTGGCTTATATGGTTTGTTTTTGGGTTGATTTCTTGTAAAAAATAAAACGAAGGAGGGGCGACTATGGGATTTAATCCGCTGCAGGAAAAGGGGATGCCAATCGAAAAACAGTTTCATAACTGGTCGGAATTAAACGTTGAGCCCTTTAATCGGGACGAGGTGGACCCCTATACCCAGTGCCGGGTGATCACCATGAACGGCATTGAGGTGGAAAGCATCTTTTTTAACCACCAGTTCTTCAGGAACACGGCTGATATGGAGGTTCGGCGCCAACTGGCGATGACCCGCCGGGTGGAGCAACAGCAGCAAAAACATGTGAATTGGCTGGTGCCAGGTGGGAGTTCTCCAATAGAAACCACCATAGGGTATGAGCAGGTGGCGGTAGACTTGACCGCTTGGCTGGCTCGCTCTGAGCCGGATCCGTACTTTAAACAAGTGCTGGAGTTTGCGCTGCTTGAAGACTTTGACCATTTGTACCGGTACGCTAACCTGATGGACTTGATGAACGGGAAAAAAGCCGAGCGGTTGACAGGTCCGGTCACGGAAATCATGCCTGGTCGCCCGACCGTGGCTGAACACCGCCACCCTTATGACGATGTTCGTCGGCCCCTCTCTGCCAAAACAGCGGATCCATTGTCCATGCTGCATGCCTTAACCATTGTGGCGGCAGAGCAGCAGACGATGAACTTTTATATGAACGTGGGGAACCTGCCGACGGATCCGGTGGCGAGGGGGCTGTATCTTGAAATCGCGCAAATTGAGGAGCAGCACGTGACCCATTATGGCTCCATGCTGGATCCCACCCTCAGCTGGTGTCAGAACCTGGTGTTGCATGAGTATAACGAATGCTATCTCTACTATTCGTTCATGCAGCAGGAGGTGGATCCAAGAATCAAACGGATCTGGGAGATTCACCTGGATATGGAAATCGAGCATCTGCGGCTGGCTTGTGAGCTTATGGAACGGCAGGAAAACAAAGACCCGACAGAGTTGCTGCCAAAAGAGATGCCAGAGCCGGTTCTGTTCCATTCCAATATAGAGTATGTCCGGGATGTGCTGGCCAACCAGGTGAACCTGACCGGGAACCTGGAGGAAATGGTGCCGGTGGATACCTTGCCGAAGGATCACCGTTACTTCCAGTACCAGAGCATCGTCAATGGCGACGGTGTCCCGAGCGAGCAGGTGATTGGAGAACGGATCCGGAAAAAGGACAAGGACTACCGTCAGGAGGTCAAGGGCTTCCATCCGGTTCAACATCTCCGGCAAGACGAAGTGGTGTCCGCCATGAAACGGTAGGTCCATTTTATTCCAACGTCAGCGGGACCCAAGGGCTAAAACCCTTGGGCTCTTGCTTTTGAGCGGGCAGAGATTGGCACGGCGGAGAAAAATCCAACGATCGCGATTTGTGGATAACGAGGCGTTTATCCGGTTTAATGCGGAATATTACGCTCAGGAGAAAAAACGATGTTCTGGAATACGATGTTGCCTTTAACGCTCGGTAGTTTTCGCTGATGGAAGTTGCCTTGAGCCTGTTTTGGGGTGTCCTGACCGGCTTTGCCATGGGTTTGCTCGGAGGTGGGGGCGCGCTCACCGTCATTCCCGTGCTTCTATATGTATTCCACCTCCCATTACGAGAAACCATCGGGGGCAGCCTGTTTCTGGTGATGATGACCGCTTTACCCGTTGTTTTGCTCTATTTTCTACGACGTTATATAGTAATTTCCGCCCTCATTCTGTTGGGTTTGAGTGGAATGATTGGCTCATCCATCGGGAGTCGGATGTCAGGCTTGATACCGGTCGAGGTATTAATCGCCCTGCTGGTGGCATTGATGCTCATATCGGCGTATTTTATGCTGAAGCCTACCAGACTTGAGGACCCCCTGGGAAAACTGACAATAACGCGCAGGAGGCGCATTAAACTCTTTGTCGTGGGGTTTGGGATTGGGCTATTAACTGGATTGGTGGGTGTGGGTGGCGGATTTATGCTGGTACCAGCACTCGTACTGCTGGGGAGAGTACCTACTCGGGCCGCTATTGCCACATCGCTGGCGATTATTGTGATCAACGCGTTCTTTGGAGTTTTAGGTTACTGGAACAGCTTGCCACTGGGGCGATCGTTCTTCCCATTTCTAGTGGCAGGAATGATTTTAGGGGGATTCCTGGGGTATCTTGTTAGTTTTCAGTTAGAGCAAGCAAAGTTAAAACAAGGGTTTGGTCTGCTGTTAATAGGGCTTGTTATTTTGTTGCTGGTCTTGCCTCCTGTTTGAGGACAGTCAGATCCTGCTATCTGATAGGTTATAGGCTGTAATTTTCAAGGATCAGTCAAACAGACTTATGAAGAATAGCCACTTGGGGATACTCAAAAAGAGTTGCCTCTTGGACAATATAAATAGCCAGAGATTGTTTAACCGAACCTGTTGGGAGGATGGATTTCTATAGTACCTTCTGGCATCCTGTTCTTTTGCCGGAATGCAAAATATCTGGTCCGCTTGACTTTTGGTTCAGTTAAAATACATTCCCCGAGGCGTTGGGTTGAGCTCCTTAAATGGAAAATGACAAACTATGGATGATGTTGCTGCTTTTTTTATGAACCTGTTTGATACGAGTGGTTTTCCAGCGAGATGGTCCTGCGGGAGTTGGACCCAGTTTCATGGGTGGCTGTACATTACCGCTAATTTGGCCATATGGGGCGCCTATTTTACGATCCCGGTCCTACTCTGGTATTTTGTCCGCAATCGTCAGGATGTCCCTTTCTCTTCCATTTTGCTTTGGTTTGCGGCATTCATTCTCGCGTGTGGGGCCACGCATTTTATGGACGCGCTCATCTTCTGGTGGCCAGGTTATCGCCTGAGCGCTGTGCTCCTTGTCATCACTGCCGTTGTTTCATGGGGAACGGTTATGAAGATAATCCCGGTGATTCCCAAGGCCCTTATGTTAAGGAGCCCGGAGGAACTCACACGGGAGATTCAGGAACGCAAGCGGGCCGAGGAGCAGGTGGCAAGGCTGAACCGTACTCTGGAAAAACGGTTTCTTTCTACCTTTGAGCAAGCAGCGGTCGGGATTGCTCACATCAGTAAGTCAGGGGTGTGGATTCGGCTTAATAAGCGTTATGGTCAGTTTTTGGGATGTCCTTCTGAAGAACTTGTCGGGAGAAATCATAAAGAGTTTATCCACCCTGATGACGTTGAGCTGAATGAAAGCCTCTTTCAACAATTGCTGGAAGGTAAAACGGAGCACTACGTTGTTCGAATGCGTTATGTTCGTAAAGGCGGAGATTTCATTTGGGTCAAGCTGACCGTTTCCCTGGTTTACGATGAAACGGGCGAGCTGGAGTATGCCCTGGCGGTGGCTGAGGATATTTCTCGTAAGAAGCAGATCGAGGAAGAAAATCGCAGATGGGCAGAGGAGTTGGAAAAACGGGTTGAGGAGCGAACGGCACAGTTAAAAGCGGTTAACCAGGAATTAGAGGCGTTTTCTTATTCCGTTTCACATGATTTACGGGCACCTTTGCGGGCGATTGATGGGTTTAGTCTGGCGCTGCTGGAGGATTATGAAAACGTTCTGGATGAAACCGGCAAAGACTACCTGGACCGTGTGCGAACGGAAACCCAACGGATGGGTGGGCTGATTGACGATATGCTCCAGTTATCCCGACTGACGCGTGGAGAGATGATTCGCCAGGATATTGATTTGAGTCAAATGGCCCATGAAGTCATCGACGAGTTACGTGTAGGTGATCCTAAACGTCACGTGGTTGTTGAGATTCAGGATGGCATTGTTGTAAATGCCGATGAATATTTGATCCGCGCGGTGATCCAGAATTTGCTGGAAAATGCCTGGAAGTTTACGTCAAAAACCATGGATGCCCATATCTGGTTTGGCATGCTTCAATCTCACGACGAGGGTGGGGAAAAAACGGTTTACTTTGTCAAAGACAACGGCGCGGGGTTTGATATGGCCTATGTCAATAAAATGTTTACGGCGTTTCAAAGGCTTCATGGTGTGGATGAGTTTCCTGGATCGGGCATTGGGCTGGCGACAGTCCAGCGGGTCATCCATCGCCATGGCGGTGAGGTGTGGGCGGAAGGGGAGGTTGGCAAGGGGGCCACGATTTACTTTACCCTAAACTAAGATACAAGGGGAAAAGAAGGTATGAGGGGAAAAGCTGGAGAAAATGTTATGAGACAAATATTACTGGTAGAGGACAATCCAGCCGATGAGCTGTTAACTCTCAGGGCATTTAAAAAAATAATATTACGAACGAGATTGTTGTGGTTCGTGATGGGGAAGAAGCCTTGGAGTTTTTATTTGGAACCGGCCGTTATCAAGATCGGGATATGTCGACGGTTCCTCAACTTGTCATTCTGGATTTGAAGTTGCCAAAACTTAGTGGCTTGGAAGTGCTTCATCGGATTAAAGCGGATGATCGAACACGGTGTGTCCCTGTGGTGATTTTGACTTCTTCTGCCGAAGACAAAGACTTGGTGGAAGCATATAACTTGGGCACCAATGCCTATGTAAGAAAACCCGTGGATTTTGAACAGTTTTTGGATGCAGTTCGACACCTGGGCATGTTTTGGCTACTATTAAACGAACCATGTCCCGCCTTTATTCAAGAGTCATCCAAGTAGAGGCTTTCAGTGGAGGATTCGAAGGACTCAATAACAGGATTCTCAATAACAGAATTCAAGGAATAGTGCGATGGGTAAAGAATTACGGTTGTTGATTATCGAGGATTCAGAGTCTGATGCGCTGCTGATTTTACGGGAAATCGGCAAAGGGGGGTATGAGACGGATTACTTGCGCGTCGATACGGCAGAGGGTATGCGGGCTGCTCTGAGGGGTCGAAACTGGGATTTAGTATTATCAGACCATTCTATGCCCCATTTTAGCAGTTTTGAAGCCCTCAATATATTAAAAGAAAGTGGTCGTGATATTCCTTTTGTGGTTATCTCCGGTACCATTGGCGAAGAGTTGGCTGTAGAGGCCATGCGGATGGGCGCCAGTGATTATGTTATGAAGGACAAGTTGGGGCGGCTGCTTCCAATTATTGCTCGAGAGACAAAAGAGGTCCAAATCCGGGAAGCACGAAGAAAGGCGGAACTGGGTTTCAGGGAAAGCGAAGCGCGCTTTCGTCGAATTTTTGCTTCCAACATGGTTGGAATCGCGTTTGTTGGGGAAAACGGATATCTCACTGACGCCAACGAGATGTTTTTACAAATCGTTGGCTATCAGCGAGAAGATTTGGAGCGCAGCCCGATCAGCCTGGAAAAAATTACGCCGTCTGAATTTATCGATGCCGATCAGATGGCCATTGAACTTCTGCTGAAGCAGGGAGCAGTTAAGCCATACGAAAAGCAGTTTTTCAGGAAAAACGGCAGTCGGGTGGATGTACTGGTTGCTTCGGCCCTGATTGAGAATGTCCAGGATTTTGCTGTTACGTTTGTCATTGACATTACTGAGCAGAAGCAGATTGAGCGGGAGAAACAAAGGCTGTTGGAGCGGGAGCGGCTGAAGCGGCTGATTGCGGAAGTGATCAGTCGTTCCTTTGATCTCAATCAGATATTGAACCGGATTGCCAGGGCATTGGGAAGTTTTCTCGATGTGGATCGCTGCTTTGTGGTTCGTTATGAACAGAACGACGGCCGTTTTAATTTTAACCTGACCGGCGCCTACTACCGCTCCCCGGAAATCCATGAGATCAAAATTGAAGACTTGCCGCAGGATTTGATTCGTGCTTTGGCAAATAACATCCCTCTTGAAGAGGCCATGAATTTTCAGAATTATTCTACCCAGACTCAATACATTGATTATCTCAGTCAAAGAGTCAGCATGCTGAATGTTTCCGATGAAGAGAAAGCCCGGCTGCATGAGCAAGTGGTTGACTTGGTTGTGAACCGGTTTGGAACGCAAGCGCTATTGAGAGTCGGTATTTATTACCGGGGGATTCCCTATGGGGTTGTGACTTTGCAGCAGTGCCGAGAGGAACGGGTATGGCGTGAGGATGAAATAGAGTTGCTTCAGGATGTGGCGACCCAGGTGGGTATCGCCTTCTACCAGGCGGATTTGTACCAGCATGAGCAAAATGCCCGGAAACAGGCTGAAGAGGCAAACCGCAAGAAAAGCGAGTTTCTGGCCATGATGTCCCATGAACTACGCACCCCGTTAAACGCCATTATCGGTTATTCGGAAATGTTGGAGTCTGGCATTGCCGGTGAATTGGGCGAGAAGCAGATTAAATACATCAGAAATGTTGTTTCAAGTGGCCGTCATCTGCTGGGCATTGTCAATGATCTGCTGGACGTGTCTCGTTTGGAGGCGGGCAAAATGACCTTGGTGTTGGAAGAGGTGGATTTGGCTACGCTGTTGGATAATGTGCGCGCCATGATGTTAGAAATGGCCATAAAAAATGAAGTCTCTCTCGAATTCCATCTGGAGGAAGAGTTGGATCGCGTGCAGGCGGATCCCTCACGGCTCCGGCAGATTTTGGTCAACCTAGTGAGTAACGCCATTAAGTTTAACCGGCCCGGCGGACGGGTTGAAGTAATGGTTTCCCGATCACCGGATCATCGCTGGATGATCTGTCAGGTGAAGGATACTGGCATTGGGATTCCAAAGAACAAGATCCGCGAGCTGTTTAGTAAGTTTTATCAGGTGAATAACACGTCGACCCGGCACCATGAAGGGACAGGTCTGGGCCTGGCCCTGACAAGGCAGCTGGTTGAAGCCCATGGCGGGGACATCACCGTGGAGAGCGAAGAAGGCAAAGGAGCTATTTTTACTTTCCGCCTGCCCTGCGTTCAGACCGATATCCCCATTCAGCCGGTTGATGATGTGGTTGTTACTGAACTTACTTAACTCACTTAACTTGGATCAATTCAATTTCAAATTCCAATGTGGCGCCTGGGGGAATGACCGGAGGCGCGCCTTGATCTCCATAGGCCAAGTGAGGCGGAATAATCAAGCGGCGTTTTCCACCCTCTTTCATACCTTTCACCCCTTCTTCCCAGCCCCGAATCACTCTTCTGGCGCCCAGGGTAAACTCAAAGGGCCTGCCTCGATCCACAGAACTGTCAAATTTTTTGCCGGAAGGATACAACCACCCCGTATAATGAACCACAGCCCGTTTGCCAGTGGTTGCTGCCTTGCCATCCCCAGGAACATCTTCACGAATCTCAAGCCCCGTTACGACCGGCGCAGACTTTTTAGACTTGGCCAGCGCCACCGGAATGAAAACCAGGGCCAGAACCACCACAACCAACGCAATCACTGTTGCTGCAGGAAATATTTCCTTCATAAGACCGCTTCTCCTGTTTTCAATTGCTGATGCACTCAGCCACACATCAGGTACTTTATAGGAAAGATAGTTAAAACGCACGGATGTGCTAAGACTACCCTGGGGGGAGGATTCCTGTCTTCCCTTTAGTTCAAGTTTCTTGTTGAATGATGCTCTTTAAGGGATCTGATAGCCACTCTTGTAAACTTTTTCGTACATACAGGGGTAAATACACCAAAAAAGCCTGGAAATCACCAGTTTAAGTGAAGTTTGTATCAAGGTGCCGCTGTCTGTCGCCGATGAAGGGGTAATCCTGGTTGAGCCTATAGAGAAAGCCTTTAACCGACGGGTTTGAAACATCGGTTTGCTGATGCCGGTTTACCGGACGGGATGGCTGTTATATGGTAAATGTGATCTCCATTTTGGGGATATATCAGGATCTTTTCAGTTGGCTGAGTTGAGGAAATAGGTATGGAATATCGGTTACTGGGGAATACGGACATCCGGGTCAGCGTAATTTGTCTGGGGACGATGACCTGGGGGGATCAAAACATGGAGAAAGAGGCACACCAGCAGCTGGATTACGCTTTGGAAACCGGTGTTAATTTTATTGATACTGCAGAAATGTACCCGGTGCCTGCCAGTGCGCAGACGGTACACCGGACGGAAAGCTATATTGGCAACTGGCTGGCGTCTCGCAAAAACCGAGGGCAGATTGTTCTGGCCACCAAAGTGGCCGGGCCTTCGGAAATGACATGGCTACGGGGTGGACAGGCCCGGCTTGATCGTAAAAATATTATGGAAGCTCTGGAAGGCAGCCTCCGGCGTCTGAAAACCGATTATATTGACTTGTACCAACTGCACTGGCCGGATCGAAATACCAATTACTTTGGACAGCTTGGCTATGTCCATGATCCTAGCGATCAGCCCGTTCCTATTGAGGAAACGCTGGCAGTGCTGGCGGAGTTGGTCCAGTCAGGTAAAGTGCGTCATGTGGGCCTGTCTAATGAAACCCCCTGGGGTGTGATGAAGTATCTTCAGCTGGCCGGGCAGGGCTTGGGGCCTCGAATGGTGAGTATTCAGAATCCATACAGCCTGCTCAACAGAACATTTGAAGTGGGACTCTCGGAAGTCGCCATTCGGGAGCAGTGTGGTCTACTGGCCTATTCCCCCTTGGCTTTTGGGGTGTTATCCGGGAAGTATCTCTCTGGGTCCGGGCAAGGCCGGGTGAGTTTATTTCCGAAATACTTTACCCGGTATTCCAACCCGCAGGCGATTGAGGCCACTCGGCAATACGTGGCGTTGGCGAAACAGCATCACATCACTCCGGCGCATCTGGCGCTAGCCTTCGTGAACAGCCGCCCTTTTGTAACCAGTAGTATTATTGGGGCGACAACCATGGCACAGCTTCGGGAAAACATTGAAAGCATCTCTGTATCCCTGTCCGATGAACTGTATCGTGAGATTGAAAAAATCCACCAGGCCATTCCCAATCCTTCGCCCTAGAAAAAAACAGAATGGCAAGTGTGTTGCTTGCCATTCTGATGTGATGTCATTACATAAAAACGTATTTACAAGGCTATAATGTCCTTTTCCAGCTCAAAGCTGGTAACTTTTTCCGTGTTCGGTTCAACGTTCATTTGAATGGTAAATCGCTTGTTATCCGCTTCAAGCTCAACAGTGGCCCGGTTGTTTTTATGGAGTTTATAGGATTGTACCGTCCCCAGCTGATTGAGCTCGGGTAAATATTGAGTGGGTGTTTTACCCGGCTCCAGGTTTTGAACTTTGGTTCGAACCTCCTGGACCCGTTCATCCCGCATTTGCTGATCGGCGGCCAGGACGTTTAATTCCCGCACATCAATATTTCGTATCCGGTTCTCATCGTTAGGCTGGGTTAAAGTCACTTCATAGCGTTTCAGGGCATCTTCAGCCTTAGCCGCTTCTGAACCTTCGGTCTTTTTACGTTCCCGGAGTTCATACGTTGTTTGATTCCCTGCTTGGGCCACATCCTGGATTTCATAACCCAGACGGGAAAACTCCCGGAGATAATAATCCAGCTCCTCGCCAGTCTGTAAATCTTCCAGCGATGCTGCCCCATCCTCCCGAACGGCGGAACGACGTTCTCCCTCTGTTGTAGCGCTTTCTCCCTGCTCCGGTGTCATCCCGACTTCTCGGGTCTGCTCAAAATTACAGGCGATTAGTGAGCCCACCATGATCAGAGAAATACTGGTCGCAAGCATACGGTTTAAATATGACATGAATGGATCCCTCCCCTCTTAAATGTCTGTTTGAGAGGAGGACTCCCCGTTTGCTCATTGCCGGCGGGGAGTCCTCTTTATGAATTGGAATAAATGAATTAAAGCGTCCAGATGTCATCTTCTTCCACGTCAATGCGGGTGACTTGTTCCGTTTGTGGATTCACCTGCATCTGGATTTCCACAGAAGCCCGTTTATCTCTGGTTTCCAACTGAATCTCGGCCTTGTCATCATCCCAGTTAAATTCGGTGACCTTGCCGTGCTCGCTAAGCTGGTTGATATACTCAGTCGGTTTTTTCCCGGGTTGCAGGTTTTGTATTTCCTGAACCAGGGCGGCGACTTGCTGATTTTGGCTCCGCTGCTGCTCGCCTAATCGTTGAGCCTGTTGTACTTCCACGTCACTGACTTCGTCTCCCCGGCGGGTCAGACGGACATGATACCGTTCATCATCGCGACGCAGGTCGTACACCATTTCATTATCACCCCGGCGTTTTACATCGTACACTTCAAATCCACGGCGTTCAAACTCCCGGTTATAATAAGCCAGGTTTTGGCCTGGTTCGAGGTCATTCAAACCCGCTTCTTCCTGAACGGCAGCGCGTCCTTCGGCAGTTTCGTCTGTGGCGCCCCTTTCGCTTTCGGCCCCTGGCTGCTGACCAACTTGTCGGGTTTGCTCAAAATTACAAGCCGCCAGGCTGCCGATGGTTAATAGCGCCAGACTGACAGCAAATATGTTCTGAAAAGCTTTCATGAATCCAATCTCCTCTCTCTCGGTTCCCTGATGATACGCATAGCGAGATATTATTAATTCAGGCTGTGAATTCCGCATTCTGCGGAATAGAAAGTATTTTTTCGGTTGACTCGGTATTGTATATAAACAGAGGCTTCCGTACATCACCCAGACGTCTAGAAGGGAACATTCAGACTATGAGACTTTTTCCACGGCCCTCTCTGACTGTTGGAGTAATTATTAATGTCTCTTGGTTAGGTCAACTAACCACAAGGCTATCAGTGGAAATGGGTGGCGCGAGAGAGTATGCTTCAGGGGAGCTCCCAGATTAGACGGGATTCTAGTCCTTTGGCACCATATTCAACGGCTTTTTTGAGATTGCCTTGTTTCAGATAAGCTTCTCCCAGCAGGATGTAGGCGCCAGGGTTTTTTGGATCCACCGTGATGGATTCCTCCCAGAGGCGAATGGCTTCACTCAGGTGCTGATCTTCATTCATGTTGATCAGCAGAAACCCCAGGTAATTGCGAGCCCAGATATCATCCGGGTGAACAGCGATCAATCGGCGTAATGTCTCTTCCGCTTTTTGATAATAAATTTCCGGTTGTTCATCCGTATTTTGAATATAATCTTCTTGAATACCGTATCCCTTGGTAAAATATCCAAACGCCAAACGGTAAAGCACCAATGGGTCATCAGCCCGGTAAAGGGTCATGGCTTCGTATTCCTGAATTTTTTGATCTAGGTTCTTGTATCCTCCCTCTGAATGTTTCATCAGTTTTTTAGCCCGCCGAAACGCATGGTAGGCTTTTTCAAGATAGGGCGTCCGGGTATAGGCAATGGCCAATAAAAAATGTGCTTCCGGGTTATTGGGATAGGCCTTGGCCTGGGCTTCGGCAACCGAGATATCATCAGTCAACACCAAATCATCGGCGGAAATACCTGCTGAGATGGGGGGAGGTAATTGAATGGTTGTGATTGCTTCCTCTTCCTCGCACAGAGCGGCAAGCGGGCTCATCAGCAAAAACAGAAGGGCCAGTGGCAAAGCCAGGATATTACCCAAACACAAGCAATAGCGCATAAACCACCGATACCTTTTTGCTGATACCTGCACAGGATATCCTGATTTTAACACATTGCTTCGGCTCGTTTTCGTTTGTGTTTTTTAACGTGTTTACGTTCTTTCGTTTCATGGTGATTACTCTTGCTCTCCAGCCATGCCAGCAGTTTTGACGACAATTTTTCAGTAAAAGTTCCGCTCAGTACGCAGGCTCAATTTTGATTTTTTACGAGGACTTTCAGTATAGACTTTCAGTATAATAGATGTGCCTGGACTTTCCGTTTTGTGCAGGTGCAGGACCTCTATTTAACGATCTGGAGTTTGAGTAATGATTGGATCCGGTGTGGGTAAGCGGGCGCGGCAATGGATGGTGTATGGCCTGAGTGGGATCGTCGTGATCTTCCTGACAGGTGGAACGGTTCTTGCGGAGTTGACCCAGTTTGATGTGGATGAGGAAAAATACCCGCCTGTTGAAATCGGACATCCGGTGAGTCGCGTGCTCCAAAAATATACAGGCGTGACGTTACTTTCCGGGTGGATCTCAAGCCGGGTCATTGAGCGAGCTGTTTCAGAAAAATTGGAGGGGAATCTGAAAGTCTCCCTGACCCCCTTCAGCCTGACGGATTTGTTAGCGGGAAAGGCCAGAAAACTCCGGGTACGAGGGAAAAATCTTCTCTATGATGGTTTTTTGCCCATTCATCGAATTCAATTAGAAACAGATGAGCAACATCCGATTTATCTCCGTAAGGGCCAAAAACCGGCATTAATCAGACCCATTGGGGTCCAAATGGAATTACAGGTCACGGAGTCGGATATGAACCGGTTTTTTCGGAGCGAGCGAGGGAAAGGCTACCTGACCCGGATTAAAGTCCCCCTTCCACCGTTTCAAACCCCGCAGTATCTGGATTGTCTGGAACCGGAAGTCCGTTTGTTCGGTGATCGGCTGCATGTCAAGTCCAATGTCAATGTCCATGGCGCGCCTCTGGAAAACGCCATTCCGGTGGAGGTAAGCGCCCGGATCTTGCCTGATGGCTCCGTTTTGAGATTATCCGATGTCAGCGTCAACATTGTAGGCATTTCCAAAACAGGCCCGATTGAGACATTTCTGGAGGAGTATTTTGATGTCCTCTTTGAAGATTTGGTCAAAATTAAGATCGACCGTCATAAGCTCAAGCTGGTGTTTCACCAAGCTGAACTGGCGGAGCAGACGCTTCACTTGAACGCGACCGCCTTGATCCGCCCGGATGATAAAACCCTGGAAGCCTTATTAGACCAAATAAAGTGAAACCAGGCGAATTAGCGCTCAATTTCCATTCCGTATTCTTTCCATTCATCAAAGCCACCGTCGAGCTCCATCACCGGGTAGCCCTTTCTGGCAAATTCAACGGCAGCGGCGGCGGCCAGGTGGCAAACAGTGCTGTAACAATAGAGAACGTTTGGTTTGTCTTTGCTCAGCCCCTCCAATTGATTCCAGTTTTCCTGAGGCAGATTGATGGCGCCTGGAATATGACCTTGGGCATAGTCTTCCGCTGTCCGAACATCTACAATATTGATGTTGTTCGTTTTTCGCATCCGATCCAGTTCTACAGGCCCTGTGGTAAAAGCCATCTTGTCTTCAAAATACTTGAGCGCTTCCTGCGTATTCATGCTTTTTGGGATGATTGTCGTGACCATGGCGTTTCCCTCCCCTCTTTGATCATCAAGGAGAGTTATTTTACTTGAATGTCGCTTTACCGGCATTCAGCAACCGGATATTTTCAAGGACGACAATCGGTTAAATTTACCGAACCACCAGAATATTGTGTGGATCCGACTGCAACAGTCGGCTACTGACACTGCCAAGGAGCCAAGCGGGTAGCCCGGTTCGGTTATGGGAACCAACCACCAGCAGATCCGGTTGTTCTTGTTGTGTCAGCTCCATAAGCTTCACCGAAGGGGAGCCCATCATCTGAACGGTATTGTGAACCTTTACGCCGCCCGCCTCCAGCAACTCGGCGGCCATGCTCAGGACCAGCCGGGCATTTTCATCCAGGGCCTTGCCAATGGCCTCGGCGTTGACATAGGGTGCAAAGATGGCGCTTTCCATGTAATCAGGACTTTGCACAATGGCAACAGTCGCAAGCATATGCTCTGTGTTCAGTAGTTCCGGGAGTTTTCGGGCCGCGGTCGCGGAAGCTTCACTTCCATCCGTCGCAAGCAGCACACGCTTTTGCTCGGAATGCTTGATGGGCTTTTTCATCACCAGTACCGAGCAAGGAGCGTGTGTCGCCAGGTAGTTGGTAAAACTGCTGATGGTTTGAGATTCGGTTTGTTCCGCAGCGTACGCGCCAATCACCAGTAAGTCGTAGTGATTTTGTTTGATTTCCTGCAGAATTTGTCGCCCCCCTTGATCCGAGTGGGCAATGACGCTTTCCTCGGTGATCTGAAACCCTTTCTGCTCAAGCACCTGATGGAAGGCATTTCCCTGGGTCTGGATTTTGTTTTGCCAGAGAGAGATTGTCTCCAAAAAAGCTTTAGGATCCCGCTGAAACCAGTCTGCGTCAAACATATCGGCAATGGCTTGGGTCAATTCCAGGGTACTGCTTTCCGGGGTAATCCAGTTATTTAAATCCTGGATCAGCCATTCGGCATGGTCCCCATTTTCAATCAGGAGCTTAACTTTTAACGTCTGGCTATCCGTTTTTGACGGAGTGGATACTTGATGAGCGGTTTCTGTCGTTGGGCGGGTCATTGGGAATGTCCTTTCTGAGCTTTTCCGAATTTGGAATGATTTTAATCTGTCATCGTGGTGATACATGAGGCCTTATTGGCTTAGTATAAAGCGAAGCGAGCCGGTGTAAATTCCACAAATGGGTATTACCCTCCCTGGGTGGATATTGACCAGGAGTCTAGTCGATTCACCCAGGGAGGTGGTTGGTCATCTTATCGGCTGGATGAACCGGGTGTCTGCCCCTGTCCTGATCTGGCAGCCTGTGTCGCAGCGGTTTTTTCCATCGCACTTTCTATCCAGGATTTGTAGTTTTCCATGGTTTGCTGGATTTTTTCCTTGACGTATCGCGTTAGATCTTCCTCGGTCACTTTGCCGGATGGTTGAAAGTCCACAACCATATTGATCTTGGTTTTGTTGATACCGGTTTCTTCCAAGGTAATGGCCCCGGAGTGAGGCACATCAGCGGCACGAACCGTATGCCATGAAATGACGTTGTTTTGGTGCTTGCCCCCATCCAGTTCAAAATCCCAGCTCAGTTCCTGGTTGTTTGGCCCGGAGATGATCATTTGCCAGACATTGGGATCCCCTTTTTGGGAAATTCCTTTCAAGTGCTCAACAAACTGATCGTAATTTTCAAAATCAATCCACCCTTTATAGCACTGCTCGATTGGGCAATTTACTTCAATGCTGCATGATATTCTGGCCATTGTTTCCCCCTCCTCTGCGCGGTAAAGATCATCATTTACGGCTGTGGCATGTGATTTACTTTATTATCTTGAGGCTTTTAACGCTCCCAATCAATCGGCCAACTGTTTATTGATTAGCAACGGCGATACATGCGGCTGGTTTCCATGAGTTTCTTCAGAACCAGAGGGCATGTTTAGAGATGTAAAGCTTTTGACAGTCACACTCAACTTTTTACAAAAATTTTCGAGGAATAGACTAACTGTATGGAGTTAGCGTGAGCCTCATGAAGAAGCAACGAGGTCAAGGGACTGTTGAATATGCGGGCGCCATCGTACTGGCGGCAATTCTGGTTGCGACCGTGCTGGTAGCGAATCCGTTCGGGGCTGATGCCATGTTTCAAAACATCCTGACAACCGTATCCCAGGTCATTAAAAAGCCACTGAGCAACATGAAATAATTACCTGAAGGGACCTTTTAGAAGGGCGTCCAGATATTCGTCGGTGAGCCGGGACTTTTCAAATAGAACAATCCCCTCCATGTCCGCCTTTCGGGCAGCATCCACCTGGGAGAGAAAATCAACCGGCTCATAACGGTTATACATCCCAAAAAGCCCCACATAAATTGGGGTCTGGCTATGGGTGAGTTGCTTCAGGGCCAGGCTGTCTTTGTAGATACCTTCAGGAGTGGGATAGAGACCAATGGGTGTTAGGGCCTGAACCCACCCTTCTCGTGTCCAACGGGCAATATCTTGAAGCTTTTCCTGGCCTTCTGAGGGTGGAAATACCACGGCTGTGATCAGTAGGTTGGGTTTTGAGCTCCGGGCCTTGAGTGATACCTGCTCCACCAGTTTTGAAACCTGATCCTTCCGCCATTGGACCCATTGAGGCCATAGCGAGTGTCCTGGTTTCAGGTGAATGGGATCCTGCTTTTCAAGGACCGCCTTGGGGAGTGGGTTAATGTTTACGGTTTCAGGTACTGACCTGCCTTCTTTTTTGGCTTTCTCGGCGGCCAGTTTTTTTGCCTGCTCTAGTCTTTCCTGTTCCAGATAGTTCACAAAGCCTTCGCGGGCACCCGTACTATACCCCCAGTTGGTTTCTAAATAACGACCGCTGCTGGGCGAGGCGCTGGCGGGGTAGCGGATGTAGTCCAGGTTCAGCCCATCAATTTCGTACTGGTTAACGATTTCCAGTAAAAGTTTTTCCAAAAAAACCTGAACTTCCGGGTTGGCCGGATCCAGAAAGTAATGCCCTTCCTCAATACTCGAAGGTACCGGCTTGGGGTAATTGACCGCGGTCCTCTGCACATTCCGCCATTCGGGCTTCTGTTGGAGGATCGGGCCAAAGGGTTCGATATTCTCTTTGCTGCTTCCGGCAAAAAAAGTCTGGACCCAGGCATGCACTTGCATATCATTGGCGTGGGCTTCCTCAATCCAGGTCTTCAGAAGGTCCCTGCCCTGAAATTGGGCGTGTTGCTCTGGCAGACCGTATTCTTTCATCACCTGGCTGGGGTAGAGGGTTCGGCCTTGAAAGTATGTTTCCAGAAAAATGTGCTTGATTTTCAGTTTCTTGAGATTGGCGATGGTCTGGCGGATCTGTGTTTCGGTTCGGTCGTAGGGCCGGACCCAGATTCCCCGGAAAGTCCCCTGGAAGGTGGGTAGAGCGTGGTAATAGGCATAGGAGGCTTGCTCTTTGCAGGCATCATATACGGCTATAAATTCCGAGGTGACTTTCCCTGAAGTCGCTTTTTCAGGTAATTTCTCCAGACAGAAGGCGGCGTCTTCATACGTGATCTGAAAGTTTTCCGCGCGCTCCTCGTTTTTATTCTCTTCGGATTGGCTGGCTTTGAGCGCTCGATTCAGCAAAGCCTCCAATTCCCGTTGATAGACCTGGGGAGTATGCTCAATCACCAGCTGGGGAGGGGTGTCCTCTTGCTGAATCTGGGCTTTGGCTCCGGGCTTAACCAGATTCCGCATCCATTGGGCCGCCTTGCCATGTCCACTGATGACGAAGCCGTTTTCTGGGATGGGTTGGTTGTTCCCCTCAATGGATTCCACCACGCCGTTGATCACCACTGCTTCAACGCCGGCTGTGTTTGTTTGGGTTCGCTGACCATATGTGGGCGTGTAGAGGATCAGCTGGTCTGGTCCGCGATGGCCGGGAAAAATGGCCCCGGTTGGGTTGCTTTGGGGGGTGGGATCCACCGCGTCTACAGGATAAGTAAACCGGGTCTTGATGGCCGTACTGGGGTTGAGCAGGCTGGGACCCTCCGTTGTTTCGGAAAAAACGGACTCAAACGCTACGGAGGGGGATCCAGAGCATAAAAGGAGCCCCATTGCCAAAGCAAAGGATATTTGTCGCTTTACAAAAGCAAAAGCGCGAAGAGTCAGCATTTAGACACCTGGACTAGGGATTTTCTAGACTACGGTATTATACCCTTTTGGCAATGGTTCTGGTTAGATGTTTATAGTGACATGTTTTGTTTGGCTTTTTTGGAGTTTTGGTTCCCATGAAAAATTCTGGCCGATTACTGGCAGTTACCCTAAGCGTGGCCTTACTTTCCGGTACGCTTACCCCGTTACCCGCCGATGCCCGTGTTTACCGTGGCACCGTGACCCGAGAGTTAAGAGCGGCTGATTCTCTCATGCAGACGGGTCGTTATGCCGAGGCGGAGGCAAAATATACCGCCCTGCTCAATAAAAACCCTGGCAATATTGAGGCTCGCAGCGGGCTGGCTCTGGCCCAATCAGAGCTGTACAAGCTGGACGCGGCGGAGAAAAATGCCAATGCCGTTCTGGCGAAAGATCCCAATCATGCCCTGGCCCATGTTGCTTTGGGGGTCGTGTATCGAAATCGAACGGCTTCTCAGGACATGACATACAAGTTGCGCCGGGATGAACTGCTTGCCAAATCCGCTTACGAGCTTGAAATGGCGGTGATTCAAAACCCGAAGCTCCCGGAAGCCCATAATCAGCTGGGAGTGACGTATCGGTTTCAGGGGCGATATGATGGGGCAGAGCAGGCCTTTGAACGGGCGCTGGAGCTGGATTCCGACTTTGCCGAAGCCTTGCTGAATTACGGCATCATGAGGCTGGAGCGGAACGATGTGGCGGGTGCCAAAGAGCTGTATCAGAAAGCCATTCGCTTGAACAGTAAAAACCATATGGCCCATTACCGTCTGGGCGAAGCCCTCCTGAAAGAAGGTCAACCTCATTTGGCTTTAAAATCCCTGAATACGGCACTTTCCCTAGACCGAAACAACGCGTCGATTATGGCAAAGATGGGTGAAGCCTATGAGATGCAAGGGAATGACGCCGCGGCTGTGGCCAATTACCAGAAGGCCATTCACGCCAATCCAGGCTTTATGCCAGCGCATGTCAATCTGGCCAATCTCTACGATTTCCGCGGAGACGGTGAACTGGCGATGTCGGCGTTACGAAACGCATTAAATACCAACCCCAACTACGCCCCTGCCCGAAATCGCTTGGGTCAGCTGGCGCTCTCTGTGGATAAGCCGGATCAGGCGATACGCTACTTCAAGGAATCCTTGCACCAGAACCCGCAAGATCCGGTGGCCCTTCATGGACTGGCTCAGTCTTTAACGGTGGTGGCCCAAAAGAATGCTTCTTATGGGCAAACGTTGGGGCAAGAAGGTGAGTTGGTTAACGCGGAACTGGCTATTCATGAGGCCTTGCGCTTAAACCCGAATGACCTGCGCCTGCACCTGGCCAGTCTGCATATTAGCAAACTCACCGGAAAACCGGCTGCGTCTCAAGCCGAGCTTCAGCGGATTATTGCCATGCAGCCCCAAAATGAGACAGAACGAATGCTTCAAGGGGAAGCCTTCCTTGCCCTAGGTCGATACGGAGAGGCGGACCAGATTTTCCACAGCCTCATGCAAGAAAGCAAGGGGAATGTGGATAAGCTGCTTGTGATTGGCGATACGCTCAAAGCCAGTGGAGACTTGCAGCGGGCGCAGGACGCCTACCGGATGGCGTTATTGGTTGAGCCTGGTAATCTCAAGGCGGAACGGGGCATTCAACGGGTGGATATCGCCCTGGCCGAGTCTGAGCGAAGCCTTCGCCTGGCCGATGCCCTGAATAACTTTATCCAGAAGAAAAGCTCGGTGGACTTCTATGAGGAGTCACTGGCCAATAACCCCCGGCAGCCAGAAGCGCGCTTAGAGCTGGCCAAGTTGTATGAAAAATACAAGCATTATGACAAGGCCATCCTCTCTTATCGGTACTATTTAGGCTTAGTGCCGGATCTGTCGGAGAAAAAACGCCAGAAATACGAGAAGAAAATCGCCAAGCTCCAGGAAAAACTTCAAGAGCTGCAACAGGCTCAGGGAGCTGGAACCTTGGCTCAGACGTCACCTTAAAACACAATAAACACCATACTGCATCTTCCCAGTAAAACAACGCAGGCAGCCCTCTATCTGCCTGCTTTCTTTTTTGCTTCACCTTGCTTTTCGCCTCAACAGACGAGCCGGTTTTCGGTACAATGAAATCAGTTGATATGGAGTGCGATTGCCCTTGAATCTTGCTGGTTTGTTGTTTGAAACCGCCGCCCGCTTTCCTGGCAAAACCGCCTTGTATTGGCGGGATGAGCGCTGGACCTACAGAGAGTTGGCCGAGCAGGTTCAAACCCTTTCCGGCGCGTTGTCCGGCCTGGGGGTCGCTTCTGGGGAGAGGGTCGGGTTGCTGCTCTATAACCAGCCTTCTTTTGTGATTAGTTACTTTGCGCTGCTCAGCCTTGGGGCAGTGGTGATTCCCCTGAATACCCGCCTGACGGGTACCGAGCTGGATGTGATTCTTCATGATTCAGGGGCGCGGTGGATGGTGTCTAGCCTGGATTTTCAGGATACCCTGGAAAACTTGGACAGTCCGAACCTGCGGGGGATGATACTGGATCGCGCCATTGAGTCCAAGGGAAGCTGGGACCTCCCAGCCTCACTTAGCGAGAAATATTCCTGTCATTCTTGGGATACGCTGATTCAATCCCTGGGCGCAGATGAAAACACTCAACCCAAACCTGTGGATGATAAGACCCTGGCGACCCTGATTTACACTTCGGGTACTACAGGGATCCCCAAAGGCGTGATGTTGAGCCATCACAATATTCTATCGGATGCCCAAGCCAATGCCCAGGTGATTGAAGCGGTGCCGGAAGATGTGTTTATTACCATTTCGCCCCTATTTCATGTGTTTGGGCAAACCAACGTGCTGATGACTGCCGTCCTGGTGGGAGGCAGTATTGTACTGATTAAAAAATTCAGCCCCAAAACGGTGCTGGAGGCTATTGAACAGTATCAGGTCACTTTCATGGCGGCCGTGCCGACGATGTACCAGATGATGCTTTCCTGTATCCGGGAAGGACGGTACGATCTCTCATCCCTCAGGGTATGCCACTCAGGAGCCGCGCCCATGCCCCAGGAGGTCTTTCATCAGGTGGAAGCGGTCTTTGGCGCGCCGGTGCAGGAGGGTTACGGGCTTTCGGAGGCTTCATCCATTATCACTTCAAACCCGCTCCATGGTCCAAGAAAACCAGGCTCGGTCGGCTTGCCGTTATCCGGTCTGGATGTTCGGGTGTTTCAGGATAGCGAGATGGGGGATGGGGATGTCGAGTGCGCAGCTGGAGAGATTGGAGAGATTCGGGTGCGGGGTCCGGTGCTGATGCAGGGGTACTACCAGCGCCCGGAGGAAACGGAAAAGGTGTTGGTGAATGGCTGGCTCAGAACCAAAGACCTGGCGTACCGGGATGAGGATGGTTATATTTTCATTGTGGACCGTATGGACGATCTAATTAACATCGGCGGGGTGAAGGTCTACCCCAGGGAAATTGAGGAGGTCCTTTACCGGCATCCCATGGTGGCTAGCGTGGCGGTAATAGGTACCCCGGCAAGCATTCATTACCAGACGGTTAAAGCGTATGTTGTCCTGAAACCCAATGAGGTCTGTTCGAAAGAAGACCTGCAGACGTTTTGTCAGCCGTACCTAGCGGACTATAAAATTCCGAAAATCGTCGAGTTTGTTGATGAGATTCCCCAGAGCGCCACGGGGAAAATTCTCCGCAAGGAGTTACGCGCCTTATCTGGCTAGGGGGTTTCCAAAGGCACAAAAATCTTATCTTGTGGAACCCGGTCCGGGTATTGAAGTCGGGCGTACAGGCCATTTTGGTTCGGCCATGGTTCCCGGTAGATTATCACCTGGCTGGGTTCAAAGGATGCCAGGTACGCTTCCGCCAGCTCAGGGGATTCCAGCGTGACCCACTGCTCCCCCGGAAGCCGGTTTTCCAGGGCTTCTGGAAATAAGGAGCGGATATCCATTGCCTGATTCTTTTCATTCATGTCATGCATGGTTTCAACTGCCTCATCAGTGATTAACCTAATAGCTGGATGGATATGTTTCCGGGAACTCCCCCTTCTCCCATCCGGGTGTTTTCTCCAGTGGCTCAACGGCATGGGTTTTATCAAAGTGAATGACCGCATCAAACTGGTCGGCCATCCGGGCCGCAAAGTAATGGCTGACCCGCTCGCTTTCCGGCTGATAAATCACGCCGATGGCCCGTTCCAGTCTGGGCGTATTCAGCATGTCGGCCAGTTTACCCTGTTCACGCAGCAGCAACAGAAAGTTTGGCACACCGGTGCTATGAAACAGGTCTTCATAGCTGCCTGGCAAGGCGGGTCGAACGTGCTTTCTTTCAGCGGGGGCGTCCCAGCTGGAAGCCGCGGTAACAAAACCATGGTGGGTTGTGAAACCGACACTAAAGGTTTTGCCTGCGTACTGCTGACGGACCAGCTGACCGATGTTTAATTCGCCGATAGTTCCCATCTCCGTGGCTCGGGCATCGCCCAGATGGGAATTGTGAGCCCAAACCACAATTTTTGCCGGTTGTCGTTGCTTTCCCCCAATGTATTCTTTGAGCTCATTGAGCGTTTGCGCCATGTGCATATCCCGGATGTTCCATGACTCAACCCGCCCCAGGAACATCGAACGGTAATATTCTTCTGCGTTCATGGCGACCCGGGCGTTTTGCTGAGCATAGAACAAGGCGTCTTCCGGGATACGGCCATCCCGCTGTATATATTCATTGGCGTTGTGCTGCAATTCTAGCAGTTGTTGCACAACGGCGTCTTCACAGGAGCGGGATAAATTAAAGCTGGCCGCATATCCATAACTTTGGGCATCCTCGCCAAACTGGTCAAAGCAAGAATACCGATACCGGGCCCGCTCCGCCGCCGCCGGATCGACTCTATCCAGATATTTGATGACCGCGTCCATGGATGTGTAGAGGCTGTATAAATCCAGTCCGTAAAAACCGACTTTGGGGTGCTGTTGGCGAGGATTTTCATCCAGCTCGTCGTTGTATTCCCGAAGCCAGCCCACAAAATTTAGCATATCCGCGTTACGCCACATCCAGGTGGGGAAACGATGAAAATCTCCCAGGGCGTCCCAGGCGAGCGTATCTTGTGTATGCGTTGCCCGGATGTAACGGTTCACCCGATATGCGTCTGGCCAATCGGCTTCTACGGCAATGGCCGTGAACCCTTTATCCTTGATAAGCCTCTTAGTGATTCTGCTTCGTTCTCGGTAAAATTCGTGGGTTCCATGGGTCGCTTCGCCCAGGAGGACGACTTCAGCGTCCCCAATGGCGTCAATTAGCGTGTTATAGTCGTCATCGGCTCCGGTCAACGGTTGGGCCTCATGGGCAATCATGTAACTGAGCAGTTGGTCATGCTCGGCCCTGTCAGCTGCTTTTTTGTTTGGACGGCTTTTTCGGGTTTCTGGCTTGCTTCTGCCCGGAAAATCCATGCGCAGCCTCTGCTTTCTTTATTCGTTTTCTTGACGATTTTCTCAATTTTCTCAATGAACCTCTGCTGGAGGCGGTATTGGGCGCTTTTAGAAGACTATTTGAGAACCGCCTGTACCATTTCTCCCGCTTTTTTCCGGTCTTCCAAAGCGATATCCCGCTCGGAGATAATGCCCACACACTGGTTTTTGTCATCGACGATCAGAATGCGCCGTACTTTATGCTTCTCCATTTCCTTGACGACCTTCTTCAAATCGTCATCAGCATGGCAGGCGTGCACATGGCGGGTCATGACGTCTCTGATTGGGGTGTTGTCCGGGTTTTTATGGTTCAGGATAACTTTAAGGGCGATATCCCGATCCGTAATGACCCCGATACATTCCCGGTGGTCGTTGACAATGGGTACAATGCCGCAATCCTCTTCCTTCATGATGCGTACGGCATCATAGACCGAATCATCCTCCCGGCAAACGCTCGGGTTGATTGTCATGACATCTCTGGCTTTGACCATCTTTCTCTCTCCTTCCCAGTTCTGACGTGCTTACAAACAGGTGAGACTCTCCTTGCAAGAGTCTGTTTAAAGGCGTCATTTACGTTCGGTCATCCTAAAACGCATTGGGTTGTGCCGCAATCCCCTGATTTTCTATGGGCCATAGACAAATGACTAATTTGGAGGATTTCCCTTTTTCAAAAAACAGGGAGAATAGGAATGGGTGTATTGTAGTCGCATCTTGTTATGATCCCGTTGATAAGGATAGAGAGCCGATGACAGTGAATCAAAAGTATCGTCTGGTTACCCGCAGTGATTTTGACGGTCTGGTTTGTGCCGTTCTACTGAAGAAACTGGATTTGATTAACGACATTCTGTTTGTTCATCCCAAGGACATGCAGGATGGGAAAATTGAAATCACGGATCATGACATCACCACCAACCTTCCCTATGTGGAAAGTGTTCATTTGGCCTTTGATCATCACTTGAGTGAAACGATCAGAAATCAGGGCCAGCGGGATAATCATATTATTGACGCCAACTCTCCATCCGCAGCCAGGGTTGTCTACAACTACTACGGTGGAAAAAAGGTATTCCCTGAGGGTTGGGATGACATGATGGAAGCCGTGGACAAGGCCGATTCGGCTCAATTTACCCTGGATGAGATTCTCAATCCAAAAGACTGGGTGCTGCTGAACTTTTTAATGGATCCCCGGACCGGCCTGGGGCGGTTTCGGGAGTTTCGCATCTCCAATTACAACTTGATGATGGATCTGATTGATCTGTGTAAAGACCAGCCAATCCAGGACATTATGAAAACCCATGACGTGCAGGAAAGGGTTCAGCTGTACATGGAGCATGAGCAGCAATTTAAAGAGCAGCTTAAGAGATGCTCTACAGTATATGACAATGTCGTTGTGCTTGATTTGCGGAATGAAGAGACGATCTATGCCGGGAATCGCTTTATGATTTATGCGTTGTATCCTCAGTGTAATGTCTCTATCCATGTGTTGTGGGGGCTAAAAAAGCAGAATACGGTGTTTGCGATGGGTAAATCCATTGTCACCCGGACTTCAAAGACCAATATTGGCGACTTGATGCTGCGATATGGGGGTGGAGGACATGAAAATGCCGGAACCTGCCAGCTCGAGAACGAGAAAGCGGAGACGATTCTCAAGGAACTGGTGTCCAGAGTTCGGGAAACCGCAAGCCAAAGCAGCGTATCATCATCATAACTTTATAAATTCAAATAAATTCAACAAGTCCATTGGCGATCCAGTCGGTTTTCCGTACAATACCCTTGTGTGCGCATGAGGGCTTGAATGCCAGTCACCCGTTTTTCAATCTTTCCCGCCGGCCTTGCGGGGTCTCGCCAAAGCAACCTGATGTTTGGTGGCCAAACGACGCCGCCTCGTATTATTGCCCACCGGGGCGCCCAGATTGAGCGTCTGCCTACCGGGGAATATCGGATTCATGTGGAAAATACGTTGGATGCGTTTAAAACGGCGGCCAAAATGAATCTCGATGGCATTGAACTGGATGTAATGGCCTTGTCTACTGGTGAAGTCGTGGTGCATCATGATCATTTCCTGGACCGTGTGTTTAAAGGGGAAAAGGCCCCCATTCAAACACTCAGCTTAAAACAGGTACAGCAGGCTGTGCTGGATACGGATACCGTGGAGCTGACGGTGAGCCAGCGGCTCCCTGATAAGGCGCAATATCGGGTGGTTTGTAACCCAGACGCCGAAAAGATTCCCCAGTTGTCTGAAGTGATTCGCCAAGTTCAGGCCCTGAAGCCGGATATGCATTTTTTCATCGAGCTGAAAATTCATGATAAAGGCAAACTGCCCCGACGTGAGGGGCTCGAGGAAAAGGTTGCCGAATTGATCCGAAATGATCAGCTGTATTCGAACGTGACTGTGATCAGTTTTAACCCCTGGAGCCTGAAGAAAATTAAAGCCCTGGATCCGAACATTCGGACCGGCTTGGATATGGTTCAAAGAACCTACCGGGTTTTTCCGGTGGGGTGGGATAAACTGTTCTGGATGCTCAAAAAAGGGCTGGGTATTGATGTGGTTTTACCCCCTTATAAGGAAGTCACGCCGTTTCTGATGCAAGCTGCCGAAAGGCATGGTTTGCAGGTGATGCCGTGGGCATCTGATGAGACGGTGGATGAGGAGCTTCAGGCATACGGGAAACTGAGCAAGCTGGGTGTTCAGGGGATGGTATCCAATGCCCCCGGTCTGTTACTGGCCCAACGGCAATCTGGATCATTGTAATCTGGATCATGGGATCAGTGAGTTATTTTAATTCAGATTTTTTATTGCTCAGTTGCTAATACGGCGTCTGGGGACTTAACCGCCTGATAAAGATCTTCCCCTTTATTCCAGGAAAGGCTGTAGAGCCTGCGAATGGCCATTTTATCCCAATGAGATAATTTGGGTTGATAGTTGTTATTTGTTTTCCAGCGCCGCATGGCCACCATGATATCGCCAGGGTTGGGGCTGTGATCGGCAATTCCCAAGGCATGACCCAGCTCATGCATGATGTTGGTTTGAATATCCACCATGGGGACCCCGATGGTTTTAATCTGAATTCGAGCGTCTCCCACCTTATACACCGCTTCTCCGGCGGTGTATTTGTCTGGGAAGCTGGCCACCCATCCTATCCGGATCTGGGCATCACTGGGGTTGTCTACAAAGGTATAACGGAGTCGTCCGTCTAAAGCCTCAGACCATGCGTCAAGACCTTTTTTGACAAATTGCGCATATTCCGGTTTAAAGAGTCGACGATCTCTGGGATTGGTTTCTATATACACTTTAAGCGGCTTGTTCAGTGGGGTGATTAAACGAAACGTGCGAATCGACTTCCAGTTCTTTCCAAAATGGGTATCATAATGATGCTCTAAATTAGAGAGGATTGGATTGCCAGCATAGCCGACCGCGCTGATACGTCCGGCATCTTGCGGAATGGACTCCCCGTTTTTTACGCCATCTTTATGATACGGATTGTAGTTAAGGGCAAATTGCCCGCAAAGGACCATGCAAGCCAAGAAGAGGCCGAATCTTGCTCTCATGAAACGTCACCCATCACACTGAACTGTTTATTTATTTTAACAGTACAACTATAAATTTTGTCAAAATTTATTTTTAAATATCAAACTGAACAATAAAAATCACCGCTAAAAAAGCAGGCTGTTTGTTCAGCCTGCTTTAAAGCATGACTTGAGGATTGCTTACGAGGATGGGGCTGGTTGTTTACCGGTTAAATCGACACTCCGGCGTTGGCACTCCTCAAACCCCGCGCCGGGTTTACCAAAAAAGAGCTTAAACCCAAGGAAACGCTCATTGAGCATTTTGCTGAGTTGGGTGGCTACGCAATCAAATCGGGCTGCCGTTTGATCCACTTGTTCAGCGGCATCGCCAATGCCGCTAATGGTACTGCCGATTTTACCCAGCCCCAGAAGACCGCCTAACGTGTGCGGCCTATCGGCCTGACTCATAATACTGGCCAGTCGGGGCTCAATTTGCTGTACATATCCTGTCAGTAATCTGCTGGATTCCTGAACTTTCTCGATGTTTTGCCGGATATTCCGGGTTGCTTCCCGACTGATGGGTCGCTCGGGCGTTGAAAGGTTTTTCTCGGTGATGGGCTCGAGTCGTTGGGTGGCTTGCTGGAGTTGTGAGCTGACGGAGGCCAGAAAGTTCAGGTGCTCCCGGATGAGTTCAGGCCGGGTGGTTTCTATCAAGTCTGGCTGAACAGTTCGCGCGGCTTCCTGGGCGGCTTTGGCAATAGCCGCCAGCTGATAAACTTTGGTTCCGGGGGGTATTTCTCTTCCCGCTAACAGTGGGTCCAGACTGGCTTCCAACTGGACACCGGATACTTGCAGCCTGGTGACAATCTGATTGAGTTCGGCTATTTCTTTCGGAGGGGCAGTTTGAAACACCTGGCTAATTTTCTGGAGACCCCCTCCCAGACCCGCCACGCTTCTGGATAGATTTGGAATCAACTCGGAGTCTATCAGCTGGGTGTTGACAGTCGCCATGGTTTCTTCAAACTGGCCAGCGGCCCGCTCAACAGACTGGAATGCGTTTCCGGCCCCCTTGGTGTTTTGCGCGAATTGCTCAGCGGCTGAGGCGAATCGGGGGAGTGATTCGCTAAGCGATCCACCAAGCTCGCCTTTCAAATCAAAGCTATCAAAGAATCCTCCCAGTTGATCGGCGGCTGTGGCAATTCTGGGGATGGCGTTTTCAAGTGGCCCACGGGTGTTGTTCGCAAATTGCCGGACCTCACCGGCAGCCAGCCGAACTTCTTGGGAGGCCGTGGCGAACTCGTTTAATGCCCGTTGTGCCGGGACATCGGCATTGGCCAAAAAGCGATTTGCCCGCTGGGTAAAGAGAGTGAATTCCTTGGAGGCGACTTCAAGCTCCTGCAGGGATTCTTCCGTCGAGCGCAGGATTTTTTCCAGTGTTTGATCCTCGGCGATTCTGGCAAGCTGGGCCTGGATTTTTTCCCACGTAAAGCTTTGTCGCCCCTGGACAATTTCACCGTCCCGAATATAATTATCCGCAGGGACGCCTTCAGGTGATTCGATTTCCAGGTAACGCTGGCCAGTAATTCCTTCCAACCGGACAAAAATTCGGACATTTTCTGGAAAGACGACATTTTCATCACTGATACCGACCCGAACATGCGTGCTGTTCAGATCCGGCGCCAACGCCATTTCGGTCACACGTCCCACTTGAACTCCCCGATAGATGACAGGTGCGCCGGTACTGATGCGATCCGGGTCATCGTAACTGACAACAAAACTGTAACTGGGTGCCATGGTCAGGCCACGAAGCCAGATGGCGCCGCCCACCAACAGGGTGACTCCGATGATGATAAAGAGTCCCACCGGTAACGCTTTTTCTCGGGCCTGATTTCTGGACATTGCTGACCTTCTCTTCCGTTTCCGTTACACCTCAATGGGGCCATATTCTTGACGTGTGCGAAACTGTTTGGCATGAGGCTCTTCCGTGGAGAAGAAATCCTCGGTACTCCCCTCGTAGACGAATTTTCCCTCATATAGCAAAATCACCCGATCCGCCAGGTTTTTGACGGTGGGTAGTTCATGGGTGACGACGAGGGAGGCGATTTTGAGCTTTTTGTTAATGTCTCGCAGATCTTTTTCCAACTTCCCTGCCAGCACCGGATCCAAGGCGGCGGATGGTTCATCATACAACATGATATCCGGGTGAATGGCCAGCGCCCGGGCAATGTCCACCCGTTTGATCATGCCACCCGATAAGGCATCGGGAAATTTCTTTTTTTCCTCTTCCAACCCGACCAGGGTGAGGGCTTCATCAATGCGCCGTTCAATTTCCGCATCACTCAGATTGGTACTACGGCTTAAAACCAGCCAGAGGTTATCTTCCACGCTCATGGAAGAAAACAGGGCGCCATACTGAAAAGACAACCCGATTTTATCGCTTCGAATGTTGACTTCGCCCTCATCAACTTCTAACAGACCTGCAACGATTTTGAGGAGGGTGCTTTTACCAGACCCACTGGGACCCAGAATCGCTACCATTTCATTTCGATAGACTTTTAAATGAACACCATTCAGAATCCTTTTAGGGCCAAAGGAAAGTGACACGTTTTTCAGTTCTATCAAAGGCTCTTGTGTCTCTGGTTTTTCAGGTGTTTGGGTTGCTTGCCAGTTCATTTTTACTTCCCTTTGTCTTATTTATATCTGGAAAAATAAGGATGTCAGGATATAGTTGAGGATAAAAATGGCCAACAGGCACCAGACGACGGTTCGGGTGGTGTTGATTCCCACCGCTTCAGAGCTGCCTTTCGTAGCAAAACCGTTGCTGGCGGCGATAATGGCAATGGCGATGGAAAATACCAGCGCCTTGATCAACATGTTCACGATATCTCGCATCGTGGTGGAAAATTGGACGGAGTCCCAAAAAATTTCTGCCGGAACACCCACCAGCGCCTCTGAAAACATCTGCCCTGATAACAAGGCGAGAAAGGCGCCAAAAACGGTTAGAATCGGACCGATAATGGCGGCTGCGATCACACGGGGAATCACGAGATATTCCAGCGGGCTGATGCGAAAGACTTTCAAGGCGTCAATCTGATCGGTGACTTTCATGGTGCCGATTTCCGCAGTCATGGCAGCCCCCACATTACCCGCCAAAACCACGCAAACAAATACTGGCGCCAGCTCGCGGAACATGGTAATGGCGACAAATCCACCCACCAGAAAATCAGCCCCATACCGAACGACAATTTCTCTGGCAAACTGAACGGAAATGGCCATACCGATGAACGAGGCGGAAAGCGCTACAATGGGCAGGGAGCCAATACCGGATTTATCAATGTGCCGAATCACCTCTCCCCAATCAATCCGTCCTTTGGCGACCCGCTTCAGGGCATCAAAAATAATCAGCCCCACTTCCCCGACGTTGATGATAATATCCGTGGTGAAATCCCGTGCCTGGCTATAATACCTTTGTACGGCAGTCATCTGAACGTTTCCCCCATAGAATGCCCCGGAGTATAACAGGGTGTACGCATCATCAGTACATGTCTGTAATGAATACGTGCCTGTATACCAGCCTCAAACTGGAATGATTTTATTTCCGTCCTTCGATGGCTCATTTATAGCACAACTTGCCTGATTTGGCCAGAAATCCGTGGATGGACAGGGTGGTTTTTTACCGGGCCGATTGGTGGTTAAATGGAAGTAGCGTGAAGTTGACTGGGTGAAGGAATCAAGTCGGATGTCTACTGATATGGCGGATGCGTCAAAAAGCGGGCTGGTGGTTAAAACGTTCCCGGTTGGGCCTTTGCAATGCAATTGTACAATTCTGGGGGATGTGGAATCGGGAAAAGCCATTGTGGTGGATCCGGGCGGAGATGCCGATAAAATTCTGGCCGAACTTCAACGGATGGGCTTATCCGATATCGTGCAGATTATTCACACCCATGCCCATTTTGATCACTTCCTGGCGTCCGGGGAGATGAAAAAATCCACAGGCGCGCCTTTGGCCTTGCATAAGGAAGATAAATTTTTGTGGGACCACCTGGAGGAGCAATGCGCCCGGTATGGGATTTCCTATCAACCGGTCCCTGCGCCGGATCACTGGCTGGATCATGAAGAAGAACTGTGCGTAAACTGTTTAAAAGGCAAGGCGTTGCATACCCCTGGGCATACTCCGGGATCCATGAGTTTTCTGTTTGAGGAGCAAAACCTACTGATTGCCGGAGATACGTTATTCAGGGGCTCTATTGGCAGAACGGATCTCTGGGGAGGGGATTACCAAGCCATTGAACGCTCCATCAAGGAGCATTTATACACTCTGGACGAAAACACCCAGGTGGTGACCGGTCATGGCCCCGCCACCAGCATTGGGTATGAAATCCGTAATAATCCCTTTGTCCGTCTGTAAATGTCAGCCAGAAGTCTTACGTAGAGAGACTCTTGTTTACTTAAAGACGATCTTTCCGCGCATCATGTCCATGGTGCAGCGAAACGGCATTTCACCGGCTTCTTGCGGCGGGATATCCACGGAAACGGTTTCGCGGTTGGGCAAGGTCAGCTGGATCTTTTTAGCCGGAATTTCCACGTCTTTGGCGCAGCTGGTCTGCTCCTCGTTGCGGTAAAAGTCAATCCTCAGTGGTACCCCGGCCTTGGCCACGATGTGATTCGGTTCATACGCATGATTGACGGTGACCTGAATGGTTTGCAGGTTTTCTTCCGGCTGCATGGTGGTTTCCACCGGGTCCCCCAACGGCTGGGAGGTGCAGCCCGTTATCAGAAGCAGGCTGGTCAGGGCGATAGAAATTTTCGGGAACATGGTTGGGTCCTTTAATGCTCAGTTCATGGCAAGATGGTCTTATTTTATCACCAACCGATCAAGTTTCGGGTGATCAGCTATTGCTAAATACTTTGTTGTAGAACCCGGAATCCCGCCTGCCGGAATATCGGCGCTCGACATAGTTTTTGAATTCCTCCAACGCCCTTTTAACCAGGTGATCGGGGTAATGCAGTATATCGGTAATCAACTCCCCAATGGGGGCTGCCGGGGGTGAAAAAGTCATGGTAAGTTCGACCAGCGTCTGATTGGGTGAAAGCTCTAAAAAATTGACCGTCCCGGAGTTGGCCACCTCGGCGTCAGGGGGGGTGCTCCAAGAAACCGACTTGTTTTCATAGACCAAATCAATCTGACCCTCCCATTCAACGATTTTTCCCATGGGGCCTTTGACCACCCAGTGCCAGCCCTGGGGTATGGGTCTGACTTCCAGTACCTGGCTCATAAAATCCGGGAAGCTTTCAAAGTCCATCCAGGTTTGAAAACAATCTTCCCTTGGCGCGGAAATTTCCACGGAGCTTGCGACACGGTGCATATCCATTCCCTCCCCTTCTGTTGAATCTTTCAAGCCACTGCGTACTCACCCGGCAAGGTGAGCGATATCCTTGTTTTATGCTTGGACTGACCGAGTTAAAACTGGTATCGAACCGTGACCCGACTGGTAATGGTGGTTTCGCCCGTTTCAATCGGAACTGGCGGTACGCTTTCTGCCATGTCTGCCGCTCTCATGGACATAACCGCGTATGGACGCGGGCCGTTGCCATAAGCAGGCGTTCCTTCAATACTATAGACGCCGGTGATTGTTACGCCTGCCGCTTGGGCTAGGGCCTGGGCGTTTTGGCGGGCATCAGCCACAGCTTCTTTCAGCGCCTGCGCTCGAGCCTGAGTCATATCATCCAGATAAAAATTCAAGCCGCCCACCTGATTGGCCCCATGATTCAGCGAAATATCCACAATCTGGCTGGCATACTCTCCCAGGGCATCGGGTTGGGCTTTGGTGACAGTCACATACAGGTTGTTGGAAACCCGATAACCGACAACCCTGGGGAGACGGTTCCTTTGTATTTCCCCATGGACCGGGTATACAGAATAACCTCGGGTTTCCATTTTAAGGTTTGGAATTTCCAAGGCTCGAATGGCCTTTTGTACCAAGTCCATTTTCTGGTTGTTGTCCCGGCGGGCTTGTTCCAGGGTATCGGCCTGGGATTCAACCGAAACAGAAACCGAGAGGGAGTCCGGTCGTACCTTCACCTCGCCAACGCCCTGGGTCAGAATGGTGTTGGCCGGGTACTCCAGCCCTTGGGCATCGGCTACTTGAACGGGCATCATCGTGGTCAATAACGTGCCCGAGAGTAAAGCGCACAGCGTAAGTTTTCCCAATGTACTCCGGGTGCTTTTCATTCTCATTGACTTCCCTCTCTCTAAAATACGGTTTGAATACCATCTGAACTTGAAACAGTCAGCTGTATCTTCTCATTATCCACACTTTCTCATAGTTTAGCCAACCGTTCAATTACCCATGCGATTATTCTGGCCCGAAGATCGGCTGCTGGATTTTACAGAAGCCCGGAAGTAAAGATAGAATAAAAGTTGACGAAGAAATACCTATGAGCCAATGAAGGATTCCAGGATGATCACGGAACCGTCATCCTCACTGCAAGAGAAGCGACCAGGCCAACTGGAGTTTGAAGCGGGACAATCGCAGTTATCTTCCCCCAAGCCAGAGCGTTTGTTGGGCTATATTGTCAGTGATGTTCATCTGAATAACCATCCCTATGATACCGCTGAGTCTGAAAATCCTCGAAGAAGACACTTCAGGGAGTTTCTGAGCCATTTAAATGAAACCGTTCAGCCGACGGACAAGCTGCTGTTGATCTTAAATGGGGATGTGCTGGATATTACCGGCTCATGGTTTGAAACCCCCATGCCATGGGACTCGGATACGGAGCGGGTCGAGGCCTTGCTGTTGACTGTTCTGACCGAAATTCTGGATAACAATCAAGTTGCGGTTGAGCAAATCATCCAGCTTTTAGAGCGGCCTGATACGGAGCTGGTGTATGTTATTGGCAATCATGATGGCCTGTTTGAATTTTTCCCCTCAGCCCAGGAATTGGTGAGACAACGCCTTTTGCAGACCCTTCCCGAACACCTACGACAGCCGGATCGGGTGCGATTTGTCCGTCGGCTGGAAGTGCCTGAACTGGAACTGTATGTAGAACATGGACACCGGCTGGATCCGTTTAATTCACTCGTCATGGGACACAAGCCCCCGCTGGGTGACGTGGTGAATATTCTGATTGTCAATCGCTTTGTGGATATGGTGGTGGATCGCATGCGGGAGCAGGGCTATTCAATCGAGTTGATCGCCGATATTCATAGTCGGCTTCATGACATTGAGTACTTGCGGCCATTGGCACTGGTGCCGGTCTGGATGGAGATGATGGCCAGCCGCTACCGTCGCCACCCGGAAAACAAGGGAAAACGCCAGCCGGTTGATCAGATCATGTATAGCGTGGTGTCCGAGATTTTACATGATCCCGAGATGATCCGTTTTGCCGTAGAGCGACTTCGGGTGCCGCGCCAGCTGTTTGTTCTGTTTATTAACAGTTTGCTGAAATTTCCGGTTATTTTACCCGTTGTCTCTTTTCTGACAACCAAGCTGGTGCGTCGAACCCATTCCAATAAGTACCAGTATAAAATGGCAAAAAAACTGCATTATGAAAAAGGATACCGCCTTATTGCCCTGGGGCATACGCATATTCCAACAGTCATGCCGCTGAGTCAGAATGGACATTATTTTAATACCGGCAGCTGGAAGCCGGTGATTAACCTGTTTAAATTATCGACAAAAGAGCCGATTGATTTGGAAACACTGGCCCCGAATGTTGAATTTAATAAAATTGAGCGTTGCGGGATTGTCCGCCTGGAAAAGTCATTGCTGGATCCGTCATCACCGACACAATTTGCCCTCCAGACAATTCAATCGGGAAGTAGCGTTTAGTTCTTTTGTCAGAAAGAGGGAGATGATCGGATGATCACTCCCCCCTCCCTGTAAGAGTGGTTTGGAAGAAATCAGGCTTTCCCGCCCTTGCGTCCAATTTCAGCCATGTGCTTTCTGTTCTGGCTGACTTTCAATCCACCTTTCCGACCAGCTTCCCGCGCTTCCTCAGGAGTAAAGCGGTGTGCGGTTCCTTTTTCATGGGCGGCTTTTCCGCCTTTACTGGCAATGGCCCGCTGCTTCTCCGGGTCCATGGAAGCAAACCCTCGATCACTCTTTGCCATGATTGACTTTCCTCCCTATTAATATTAACCCCTTCTATGGTGTTTACCTCTACTGCTCTTGGATATGTCCATGAGATGGAGCGTATACTGCTTGGAAATATTAAGCTGCCGGAGGTTGTGTCTCCTATAGAGAGCTTCCCAAACGTATGATTGCCCCTTCTGTTTCCTATTCAGATACTCCATTCTGGCTCAGTCTGCATTGATTCAAATACAGTGTGATGGATTTAACGGGCTTCTTCAATTAGCTATTTGTCGATAATCTTCAGCTGCCACATAGCCGGTTGGCAAGACTGTTTTGTTAAACATACTGAAAAGACGGGCTTTTTATCTTGGTAGATTATCTGATACCCTTGAAAATTATCGTAAAGACTAGGGATGGCTGGTTGTGTTTCATATTTGGTATAAAAAACAGGCTCTATACAAGGGTGAGGACAGGGTTGTTTTAAAGGGGGTAGCCAGTTGGGTATAAAAAAATACCCCTATGACTAATTTTGAAAGGATAGTGTTTCTGATACACCTGTATACGGTACAAGGTGTTTCCACTGGAGATGGTGTTTCAGCATGAATGTAATCAATCATATGATTTTAGGGAAGCAAGTATGGCAGTAATGACATTTGCTTACAAGCCCTTGGATTACCCGTATTTTGTTCAGCAAGCGGTACAATGTGCTGAAGTCTGTATGGAAACGGCTCGCTATCTTCCCAGACGACAAGGTCAAAGCGTGAACTCAACCCTAACCACACTTCTGCATGACTGCGCTGAAGTCTGTCAGATTGCGGTGGAGTTTATGAAAGATGAGTCTAGCAAACATTCCTGTGTTTATGCGGTTTGCTCCGAGATATGTATTCGATGCGCGGCTATCTGTGAGTGGTATGGTAATGAATGTCTTTCTCAGGATCTACAATTAGCCCGTTGTGCGGATGTTTGCCGAAAAAACGCCAAGGCCTGTACCCGGCTTTCCCAACTGACCGACGTATAAGTATCAGATGTCTAATTTGGAACGGAAACAATCCAAGGCGGCTACCGCTGAAGCACATACACATGATGTTCCTTAGCCCATTGTTCAAGTGCCTCTAACACGCCCGTAGTCCATTCAGGCTGAGGTGCCTGATCTCTCTGCTCAAATAACGGAACGCCTTTCAGTGTGTCACTTGCCCACCGTGGGTACAAATGAATATGAAGATGTCGGACCACTTCAGACAGGGTGATCCAGTACACGCGTTCTGCCCCCCGTGTTTCCAACTGGATAGCCCAGGAGCGAGCTGCCAGCAGCGCTTCGGATGTCATTCCCTGATAACGGGTTGAATGCTCAGATACGGTTGGCGCAATTTGAAGATACCCGTTTCGATCCCCCATCAGGGCAATCAGGGGTTTAGTGGTTTCAAGATCAAAGGGGTTTTCCGGCATGCGCTTATAGCTTGATCCGGCTGCCGCAGGACTGACAACTGTAGTTGGGTTCTCCGTAAGAGTTCATCCCCACATAAACCATGTCATCACCGCATTTTGGGCAGCTGATGCTGTCACTTTGAGCTTCCTGAGGGCCTGCGCACTGGGTATTGATACACTTGTAAAACCCTTCCGCAGTCTTCCCCATCCTGCCGTTACAGACTGAACATCGTTGCATGGCACCAACACTCCATTCGGTAAAAAATCCATTCCTATTTTACAGGAAAGGCGCCGCAAAAAAAGGAAAACCGGAGCCTGGTGGCACTCCGGTTTTATATATCTTCTCTTCTGGCCTAGGAGTTTGTTATTGGTTCATATTTCTCAAGTCAACGGTCATCATGGCAAACACCATAGAACCCAATGCGACGCCCGCGGCAATGAGGAGGTAGAGCGGGTCCACTGTCACGGTGCCCAGGATGTCCTGTAGGAAGGGGACAAACAGGGTTAATGCATGAATACCCAGGGCGGAAAACATGACCAGCCAGGTGATAGGCACCTTGACGACTTCCGATAAAAATACATGAAGCCGACCACCGGCCTTGGCAAACTGCAAGTTGAGCAAGTTCAGGGTTTGGGCTAGGGCCATGGTGGTAAAGGCCAGGGTTCCCGCTGCCTCAGATGGGAGATCTAATGTCAGGAGACCCATCAGGTAAACGGCAAACCCGCCCAGGGCCATGAGTAGGCTCCAGTAAAATACCAGAAATGTCTGTTTTGGGTTTAAGGGCCCCCCCCGGGTATGGGTGTCCTTGTAATCATCTGGATCGGATGGTTCAATAGCCAGGGTGATGGCGGGAATTGAAACGGTAATCAGGTTTAACCAGAGTATTTGAACCACATTCAAAGCCAACCCTTTGCCCAGAAGACTGGACATTGCTACGAGGAAAACCAGGGCTAGATTGCAACTCATCAGGTATTGAACACACATGCGAATTTTGCTTTTGAGCATCCGACTTTCCAGTAGGGCATTCATGATGCCTTCCAGCCGATCTGTCAGCAAGATAATATCAGCGCTTTCTTTAGCGGCCTCAGCCCCGCTAATTCCCATGGCAATGGCAATATCGCTTTTCTGGAGCGCAGGCGCGTCATTAACCCCATCACCCACCATCGCCACGGTTTGCCCACTTTTTTGCAGGGATTCCACAATTGCCAGCTTCTCTTCCGGCTTGGTCCGGGCAAACACATGAACATTATCCGGGATACGGTCCACCCCTTCGGCTTCCAGATCATGGCGGGTCCAGATATCGGATCCTTCTTGCAGAATGCCCAGCTTTTCCGCGGTAATGGCAGCGGTCGCTTTTTGATCACCGGTAATCATCATGATGTTGACGCCCGCCTCATGGAAAGACTGGACGGCTTCTACCACCCCTTGCTTGGGCGGGTCAATCAGGCAGACCCATCCCACAAAGACGGCGCCTTCAAAAGGGTCATCTTCGGCGTTAAGCATCATCTTCTCAGCAAACCCGATGATCCGCAGGGATTCTTCAAAGGCCATTTCCCGGTTGATGAGAATAAAATCAATTTTCTGGTCTTCTGACATGGGGGCGGCGGTTCCATCGGCACGCATATAATAGGCGCAGGTCTCAATGACTTTCTCCGGGGCGCCTTTAATCATGGAGAGGATCTGACCCTCCGGCCCTTCCACCACGGTGACAGATTTGAGCGTGACCGGGTCAAAAGGCATTTCTTTAATTCGGTGGTACCCTGTGGCCAGTTCGGGCGAAGCGGCTCGGTATAGGGCCACATCTATTGGGTCCCCCATAATGGCGCTTCGGATGCCTTCAAGCCCTGTGGTGTTGTTCATTCGGGCAATTCGCAAGAATTCTTCCAGGCTCCGGGTCGGAATCTCTGAAGGCTTGAGTTTCCATTGGGGATCATAGGCCAGCTGCCCCGTTTCTGGTAAGTAAAGCTTCTCCAGAGAAAGGTAGTTCTCTGTCAGTGTGCCGGTTTTATCGCTGCAGATGACGCTGACATCCCCAATGGATTCAACCGCCCGGAGGTTTTTCACCACTACATTCTCATGGCTCAGCCGGTCAATCCCCATCGAAAGAATCAGGGTGGCGATACCGGGCAAGGTTTCAGGGAAGGCGGCCACAGCCAGGATAATTCCGAGCTGGAGCATCATGAGCATGTCATCGCCCCGTTGGAAGCCCAGGGCAACCATCATGGCGGCTAGTATAAAGACCAGCATAAATGCACGCCGACCCAGGCGGTTGATACCCTGAATAAACGGGCTTTCCTGTTTCCGGGTGCTACGGGCTAAGGCGGCAATTTGCCCCATAATAGTATGGGCGCCTGTGGCGGTCACTACAGCTTCGCCTTTCCCGATTTTGACCCGAGTCCCAGCAAACACCATATTGGATTGCTCAGTGGCTTCTTCATCGGGAATATGGAGCGCCTTGGCGTCCTTGTTCACCAGGATCGATTCCCCCGTCAACATGGACTCATCCATCTGGAGATTATCACTGAAAATCAACCGGGCATCGGCCGGGATGACCTGACCTGTGTTCAGGACCAGAATATCCCCCGGAACCAGTTCAGCAGCTGGCACTTTCAGAATTTGCTTACTTCGTTTGACATCACAGGTAATGGTTGTGAACTCGTTGAGGGTCATTTCGCTTTTCTGGGCTTTCCACTGTGTGAGCATCCCCACCCCGATATTTAATAGCATGACCACCAGAATGGTCAGCCCGCTGTTTATCTTGCCCATGACAAAAGACAGGATGGCGGCGACGATCAGCAAGATCACCACAATGTTCTTGAATTGATGAAGGAAGAGTTGGCGACCGGCTTTAAACGGTTGGCCCTCAATGGCATTCTTTCCAAACCGCGCCTGACGGTTGGTGATATCGTCCTGGGATAAGCCGGAGATTCGGCTGTTTAAAAATTCCAGACTATGTTCAGGCGATTTTGCGTGAAAGGGGGTGCTTTCAAGAAATGGCAACAGGGCTTCTTCCTGAACGCCGGGATTTTGCGATTGCTCCATGCGTCGCATAGGGTTTGACTCCTCAAAAAAGCTAAACGTTCATCCATGATGATACGTGTATAGCGCGCTCTATGAGTATTTTTCCCATATTATCGGGAAGTTAAACGCCAACTTGAATTCCAAGGGAAAAAAGTAGACCGTTTTTTAAATACTTTTTCTAAAGCTCTCTCTCCTCCCGTCTTTGTGTGGGAAATATTGAACTTTTCTTACAATCTGTCGACATGTATGTCATACTGTGAAAACCTTGATAAAATCTTGTTTTGAATGACCTGGTTGATTGTTGTTGGGATAAGGTGTTTATGTGGAATGAAACACTTACGGAATGGAACCTTTCATGATGTTTCTGCCTCCGCTGCCGGAATGAAGTCGGAGCGTGTTCCGCTGCACCAGTTTTTCGATAACCGTCAAAGAACCAGTAAATCTACGGCAGGCTCCCATCACCTGGAGTTTCTGCATCGCGTATTCTCGGCGGAGGGGGCCAATCGGTTTTTCAAAACGTTTTTGCTGCGTTTTCTCTCAGACAGCAACAAATCTCCGGATGGTAGTACTGGCAAACCTGTGTTTGCGCTTTAGTCCTCTATCCGCTGATTTTTAATATCGAATCCGATCAATCGCGGGCTCTGTGGGCTAGAGCGATGATTTTGTCTGTTGTCGCTTTAAGCAAAAGGAGAGATTGGTCATGCAGAAAACGCTTGGAAAACACATGCTCGTGGAGTTCTATAATTGCAATGCCGAGGTGCTGGATGATGTGGCATTGGTGGAATCTATCATGAATGAAGCTGCTGATGTGAGCGGGGCCACCATTGTTCAGTCCAACTTCCACCGCTTTGAGCCGTATGGGGTGAGCGGGGTGGTGGTGATTGCCGAATCCCATCTTTCGATTCACACCTGGCCGGAGTACCAGTACGCCTCGGTGGATCTTTACACCTGCGGGGATAATGTCGACCCGTTGCTGGCGTATGAACATCTGAAAAGTAAATTGCAGGCCCAGGCCGTGGATCTCCAGATGCTTCACCGAGGAAACCTCGATGTGATTCAGAAGCGTCTGGCGCACTTGCAACCTGAGCTGCCTGTGCCGCAAAAACAAGTTCTGAAAGGAGGTGTGGCCCGATGAAAAAACCTCAGAATCTCTCCCAAATCCCCCCGACTTACATGGGGCCGCACCTGATGCTGGATTGCCGAGGCTGCAACCTCGATAAGATTGGGGATGTGGCCTATGTCTTCAATGTCCTCAACACCTTGCCGGATCAAATCGGGATGACCAAAATCACCCAACCCTATGTCTTTCCCTATTCCGGCCTGGTGCCAGAAGATGAAGGAGTCACCGGGGTGGTGATTATCGCTGAATCCCATCTCTCGTTCCATTCATTTACCCAGAAAGACTACTTCTTCTTTGACCTCTTCAGTTGTAAGCCCTTTGATGTGGAGGCCGCCAAGCGGTTTATCGTCGAAGCCTTTGAGGTCCAGGAAGCGGATGTCCATTATGTGGAGCGTGGTCAGGACTTCCCCAGAGAAAATCATTCGGAGGAACGGATTCTTCCGTTTCGGCCCGACGTGGAGCCACTGCTTCAACAGAAGGCCTAACTTAATTTACTTGTACCAGGGGGACGCCCTGTTGGCGGGGGCTCAGATTTTTTTCTCAAGCACCGAGCCCCCGCCAAACCTCTCCTTGCCTCTGGAGAAGAATCTTTGCTCTTGCATAAAACTGGCCACCTGCTTTGTCTGAACGCACGCAGTTTGCAGGTGGTCTAGCGGGGGATTCAAAGGAGGCCAGCGATGCGGCCCCTTTTGATAACATAGAACATAATTACTCTAAATCTTGATACCCATTGGCCGGATCCAGTTTGTAATATTGCTTGAAAATTTCATACAGCCGGGGGGAAACTTTTTTGAGCGTTTCGGGGGTTTCGTAAAAATGCTCAACCATGGTGGGCAGAAATTCCAGACGGTTATTAAAGGCGTAGGAATCAATACCGGGAATGCCTTCTTTTCCCGCTTTTTTATTTTGTCTGTACAAATGGAAAAGCCGGTTCCGCTCCGAGACAAACTGATCTTTATGTGATTTGGGCATTCCCGGCAGAAGTCCATTTGGAATGTTGAGCCCCAGAATCAGTGTGCTATCAACGGCGTGGGTGAATTCATGGATGTTGAGGGCATCCCCGTCGGAGACGTCTAGAATATTGTGCCAGAAATTGAACTGGTCAAGCTCCAGGTCCCCGTTTCCAAAGGAAAAGTATCCGCCGATGGGCCGATTTTTATCAAACAGGATGTCTTGCTTGAGGTCTTTAAACATGACGATGCGAAAAGGCTTGTCTTGATGAATAACCCGCCAGACCAGATCCATCCGGTTGTGCATCAGGTCGATAATTCGCGCGGCGATGATGTAGCGATCCGAATTATCCAGAGGGTACAGTTGAAGGTCTTCATCCGCAAACCAGAACTGGACATGTTTGGAGCGAACAAAGGCGTCAATATGCTGATCATGCTCATTCAACTTTTTCTGAGCTTCCAGAGAGTGTTGAGCCTCTTTCTTCAACCGGCTCCGGTAGGGGAGGAGCGGGTTCAGTAGATCCAGGTCCCCGGTTCGGTTAAATTCCGCACGAAGCGTTTTTAGCCAACGTCCACCAGGCTCAAAGTTTTGGGGATTATTCGTATTGTACTCATGGGGAGACGTGGGGTTTTTATATTGGGTGGTTGAACGGTGGAATCGATCCTGAGGGACCATGCCGTTCATGGTACGGCCCAATGACGCGCAATTGGTGAGGAGCGCCAGGGAGGAGGCGCCAACAGTTGAAAGCATCAGTTTCCTAAGCCGTGGCTTTTTCCTGAGTGGGTTTCCTGCAAAGTACAGATTGGTTGGCAAACCGTTACTGACTCGGGCCATGATCCCTTGCTGCTTCCCTCATCTATCTCTGGTAGCTTTTCCATCATGTACTGACAAACACAGCTGTTTGTCAAAACCTTTCAGAGAGGGGATGTGTAAAGATAAATACCCCTCGCTCTATTAGGAACGGGGGTATTTATAATATAGACTTTGCCTATTGCAGAGCCGTGTTTGCTGGTTTTATTCTTTCCACTTGGCGGTCAGTTCCAGTTCGTATTCACCTTCATCAATTTCATACTCAATCTCAAGTTTACCTTTGTCAAAGGCATCGGCTGGAATGGTACAATCCCGTCCGGCCACATTGACTGTAAATTCCCGGCTTCCTTCAATCCCCTCCTGAACCTGGCGCAGATACTGCAAAAACTCGTCGCGGCTGACTTTTTGTTTCAATTCTATGTCTTTTTGCTTGGCCATGGCGATCTCTCCTTTCTTCTCTCTGATGTTGAGGAACGATACCAGCGGTACCTGCGGGTATCTCCTGCTGAGCTTTTCCCACAGATAACCGGTTCCCCCTCCAAAGTCTAACTGATTCCACACGGGGAGGTATCGGGCAAGCGGTCATTTTTCCACTAGCCGTCAGGCTAAAGTCCTCAATAAAAAACACCTCTGATAAAAGTCAGAGGTGTTTTTAGAAATGAGAAAACTAGCGGGAGCTGAGTTCCAGCGCTTGAGCCTGGTGGCTCAGAATGGTCTGAACCAGGGACAGCTCATCGAGGCCATGATGCGCCAGCGCCTCAAAGTTCAGGCCACATACCGGGATGGACTCCACGCCCAGGTTCACGATTTTCTTGCCGGAAACGCCCGCTTTGGCCAGTACTGCCGCCACTTGCATCCCCTGACCCAGCTGGGTGTAGTGATCATCCACCGTTACCACGGTCTTGAACGGCGCCAGGGTGTTCAGCAGCCAGGGTTCATCAATCACATTCAGCCACGGCAGGTTGTAAACCGTGACGCCCACGCCTTGCTCCTTCAGACGATTGGCGGCTTTCACCGCTTCACTGAGCATCACCGGGCCATAGGCAATCATCGCCACATCAGTGCCATGTTCCGCCACAGCCACCCCTTGGCCCTTGGTCATCTGATAACCCGTCGGCAGCTCAAAGGGAATATCTACGGGGATGGTCACCAGGCGGATATAGGTGCTTTCCGGGTTCTCATCCACGGCCCAGCGAAGAGACATCCGGGCTTCCGCCTCATTGGACGGTTGAACCAGGGTTAAGCCCGGCATCGACCCAATAGCGCCAATATCCCGCACCGACTGGTGGGAATGCCCCGGACCGGAGGGCAGCAAGCCCGCCAAGGATCCGGCATAAATAATCTTGGTGCATTCGGTGGCGTTGTTATAAATTTGCTCATTAGGCCGAGTGGTGAGGAAGCAGGCAAAGGAATGCACAATGGGGAGCATGCCTTTGAGTGCCATTCCACCGGCAGCGGACACCATATCCATCTCCGCAATCCCGCATTCCACAAAGCGATCGGGGAAGTTTTCCTTAAAGGGAATCAGGCCGGTATCCAGCATCAAGTCCCCATCCAGGGCGATAATCCGCTTGTTTTCTCGGGCGATTTTCACCAACTCATCACCGTAGGCTGGCACCAGCTTTTGGGGGGCTTGCGGGGCGGGACGCACCGGGCGATCCACCGATTCCAGTTTCACCGGGGCCACGCCTTGGGCTTCTAGGGCTTTATTGATTTTCTCAGTCAGTTCTTTCAAGCCATTTTCATAATCAGGTACGCTGGGAGCGCCGCTGTGATAGCGATACAGCTCATCTTCTTTATGAGCCGTGTGCTCCATAAAGGACACACCCCGGCCTTTAATGGTATCGGCAATCAGAATCTGGGGCTTGTCTTTGACGGTTTTAAAGTGGGCCAGCGCTTTGGCGATAGCGGCGGGATCATGGCCATCGCACCGGGCCACTTCCCAGCCGTAAGCCCGGAACTTGGCTTCCAGATCGCCCAGATCACTGACCTTGCTCACTTGAATGTCCGATTGATACTTGTTGTGATCCGCAATCACGGTAATTTCAGAGAATTTGCCGTTGGCGGTGGGTTGTAGGGATTCCCATAGTTGGCCCTCTTGCAGTTCTCCGTCCCCGGTAAGTACATAAAAATGCCCTTTTTTGCCATTGAGGCGGTTGGCGATGGCCATCCCGCGGGCTTTGGAAATCCCCATTCCCAGGGGGCCGGTGTTGGTAATCATGTACGGGGTATGTACATCGGGATGTCCCGGCAGGCCGCCCAGTTGCCGTAGTTGATGAACGTATTTCTCTTCCAGCTTTTCCAGGCCAATCAAGAGCGAGTACAAGCCGGGGGCGTCATGGCCCTTGGAAGAAAAATAAATATCACTTTCATCGGCTTGAATCTGGTTGGGGTTGGTCATCTCCTGGGTCCAGAGCCAGGTGATAATATCCATGGCGCTGAAGCTGCTGCCGATATGCCCGGAGCCGCCTTTGGCAATCATATAGAGAGTGTTCAGCCGGAACATGTTGGCCAAAACCGGGACCAACGCCTGAGGATCTTTAACAGACTCTCTGACCCGGCGGATTTCGGAAACGGGGATATACGACAACTGGCTCATACAAGCATCCTTATCTTCGGTAATACGGCTTCTCTGTTTTGAATCAGGTATTCAGCGATAATCCAGTCCACAGGCTGGTTGATATCGAACCCTTCATACCCTTCCGTCACAAAGGGCATAATGGCTTCGCCCGCAATGGTTCCCTCTTCCAGCGGAATCCGGCACCAGGCGATTTCCAGGCTGGCGTTTTGGGTATACACCGGTGGCAAGGCCTGATATGGGGTGCTGTGCCACGGAGTCCCGTTGGGATCCGGATTCACCATGACAGGGGTCATTCTTTGTTTTTCGCCTTCATGAATCCGCCACATCTTGGCGGGGTGCTGGGCGCATTTTTCAACGGCTCTCAGCGAATCCGCCTGCCCATCGGCCACAAACGCTCTCCAGGCCCGTTGGATGGTTTCCGGTTGCCGGAAGGGGCTGGTGGGACGCAAGATGGAAAAACACTCGGCGGTTTCCCCTTGCGCGTACAGGGTTTGAATCAGGTGGCGAATCCACTCGATATCGGGCGAGTGATCCCCGGCGTACTCGACGGGGCGCAGAAACGGCACTTCTGCCCCATAACGCCGGGCGATTTCGGCAATCTCTTCGCTCTCGGTGGAGACAATCACCCGGCTGAAGACCCCGGAATCCAGGGCAGCGCTGATGGTATAAGCCAGCATCGGGTGACCGTCAAGCAGACGAATGTTTTTATTGGTCACCCGCTTGGAGCCGGAACGGGCGGGAATGAGTCCTAGACAACGGGGTTTGCTCATGGGCACCTCTTATACTTGGCTGGGATCATACTTAACGTAAACAGTTTTCCAATCGGTATAGACATCCAGCGCCTCGGTCCCGGCTTCCCGGAAGCCGTTGCCCGATTCTCGCAGGCCACCAAAGGGCATGTGGGGCTCACTACCGTGGGTGTTGCCGTTAACAGACACCACCCCGTGACGGCTCAGCTCGATAAAGCGCTGTGCCCGGTGGATGCTCTTGGTGTGAATGGCAGAGGTTAGGCCCATCGGCGAATCGTTGGTGAGGCGAACCGCTTCATCAAAGTCTTTCACTTTATACAGTACGGTAATGGGGCCAAACAGCTCGGCACAGGTGATTTCAGCGCTATGAGCCACGTTTTCCAGAATGGTCGGGGCCATATAAAACCCACCCTTGTGAGCGGCCTCATCCAGTCGCTTGCCACCCACCAACACCGTGGCGCCATCTTTCTCAACGGCTCTTTGGACCCCGGCCAGCATGTTGTTGAGCTGCTTTTCGTTAATGACCGGGCCCAGATCATCCTGATCCGACACCCCGACTTTGAGATTTTTAGCCTTTTCCACAAAGATCCGCTTGAACTCATCATAGACCGACTCAAATACCAGGATCCGGCTTCCGGCGGCGCACCGCTGACCGGCATTGGAGAAGGCAGACAGCGCCGCGCAGGTGGCGGCCAATTCCAGATCCGCATCATCACAGACGGTCAGGGCATTTTTCCCACCCAGTTCCAGGCAGACTTTGGCCAGCCGTTCCCCAGCGGTCTTTTGAATCCAGCGGCCCACGGGCACTGAGCCGGTAAAGCTGACCAGATCCACCCGGTGATCTTCTACCAATGGCGCGCCCACTTCCTGGCCGTAGCCTTGAAGGACCGAGAACACCCCATCGGGGAGCCCGGCTTCTTTAAGGACTTGGGCAAACCAGAGGGCGGAATAGGGCGTATCTTCTGAAGCCTTCATAATGGCGGTATTGCCACCCATCAGGGCGGGGTAGGCTTTCCAGGCCACGTTGGCGATGGGGGTGTTGGAAGCGATAATCAGGGCGCACACGCCAATGGGCTGACGAATCGTCATGGCGGTCCGGTCTTGAACCCCGCTGGTGGTGGTGCGACCGTAAAACCGGCGGCCTTCCCCAGCGACAAAATAGCCCATCTCAATGGCGGCGCCCACTTCTCCCAGGGCGTCTTTCATGGCTTTGCCGCCTTCCAAGGCAACGATAGAAGCGATTTCTTCCTTGCGGGCTTCCATAATCTGGGTGGCCTTGCGGAGAACGTTGGCGCGGGTAATGGGGTTGGTCAGGCTCCAGGCGGAAAAGCTTTCGGTCGCGGCTTGGATGGCTCGCTCGGCTTCCGCTTTGCTCCCACGGGCCACATGTCCAAGCACCTCACCGGTGGCCGGGTTATAGCGGGGGAAGGTCTCACCGCTTTGGGACGGAACGGTCTGGCCCTGAATCCAGTGCAGCACTTGCTGAGGGTAACTTGTAGCGGTTGTGGTTCGTTCCAAAACGGTTTCTACCATTGCCTTTTTCTCCTTTACCAAACTGTAAAGCCACCATCGACCCGAAGTTCGATTCCGGTGACATAGCGGGACGCGTCACTGGCTAAGAATAGCATCGGCCCCTTGAGATCATCAAGAACAGCCATCCGCCCCAGGGGCACCCGGCTGCAAAATTTTTGTTTGAACTGGGGATCTTGCCCCCCTTCCACCCCACCGGGCGATAAGGCGTTCACACGAATGCCTTTGGGGCCCCAGTGGGCGGAAAAGAACTTGGTGAGATTGACCAGCGCCGCTTTGGACGCCCCATAAGCGGGGGGTTTGAGAAACGGAGGGTCCATCTCGAAATGATCATAGAGTTTTACGTCGGGGGAAACCGAGGCATAGAGCGAGCCAATGTTAATAATCCGCCCATTACCATGCGCTAGCATGGCCTCTCCAAAGACCTGCATGCACAAAAACGCCCCGGTGGTATTCACATCCAGGACTCGGGTAAAGTTCTCCAGTGGCACGTCATGCAGATGATAGGACTGGGCCAGTTGTCCCGGCGGTTGATCAATCCCGGCGTTGTTCACCAGAATATGAATTGCTCCCAGCTCTTGCTGAATCTGCGCCCGGACCTGCTTGAGCTGGTCTTTGTCAGTCACATCCCCAGCGTAAAATTTAAGCTTATCGGCTCCGTATTGCTGTTGTAGTTGCTTCTGGGTCTCGGAAGGCTCAATCCCGGCGCGATCCAGGGCGGCCACTTTGCCCTCGGCTTCCAGCAAGACTTCCGTCCAGGCGCAGCCCAGCTTACCAAACGCCCCGGTGACCACCGCCACATTGCCATTTAGCTGAAACTTTTCCTGGACGCTCATTATTGAGGGACCTTCTCCAAGCCCTGATCCGTGGGAAGCCCGGCTTCTTTTCGGCAGGCAATCAGCCAGTCACACAGCTCCCGCACGGCGCCAAAGCCGCCCGGAGTTTTGGTCCGGTAATCGGCCACGGCATACACATCCGGGTGAGCGTCCTGCACAATCACCGACACCCCAGCGGATTCCAGGCAGCCCAGATCGTTAATGTCATTGCCCATGTATAAAATCTCATTCAGCGGGACGCCTTGCTCTTGGGCCAGTTTGGCCAGGGCTTCGCCTTTGTTTTCTTGCCCTTGAATACAGGGGATCTGGAGCTTTTTGCAGCGCTGAGAGACCACGGGGTTGACCTCGGTGGAGAGGACCCAAACAAGGATTCCGGCCTTTTTCAGCTTGCTGAGGCCCAGTCCGTCACTGCGCCAGCAACGGACCGATTCTTTTCCATCTTCGGTCACCCAGACGGTGTTGTCGGTAAAGACCCCGTCAAAGTCCAACACCACCATCCGAATCCGGGTGGCGTCCGCGTTGGGGATTGTCAAAGCTTGTGGAGACATGGCTCTATCCTAAAACAAACAGACTTTAAGCAGAAGTGATTCTAAAAAGGAACCCATCGACGGGCCAATGCCGACAATGGGTTCCTTGATATGGAAGCGTTCTAGTGGACGGCAGGAACCGCGGCGGCGCCTACCACATCGAAAGACAACTCTTCGTCTTCCTGCAGCGGCAGGGTCAGGGCTTTGCCGTACAGATCATACGCATAGTGCGGAGCCAGCCCGTCTCCAGGGGACTTGAACGCCAAGTCGCCTTCCTGCAGCACGTGGCCTTTGGGCAGATCGCGGGCAGCCACGATTTTCTTGCCCATTTTCATCCGAGCCGGCTTTTCTTCCTCATACAGTTTTTTGACGCCATCGCCCAAGGCTTCGTGAGTCCGGTTGAGGTCACGGCACATTTTCCGCAGACCGACCGGCTCGAGCGAGAAGGCATGATCAGTCCCGCGCCAAGCCCGGTTCATGGTGAAGTGCTTTTCAACAATCCGCGCGCCCAGAACATAAGCGGCAACAGCCATCGCAATCCCGCTGTCATGGGAAGACAAACCGATGACCGCCTCAGGGCACTCGTCACGGTAGGTCTTAATGACGTTGAGATCCAGCTGGTTGTACTGGCTGGGGTAGGTGGCGGTACATTGCAGAATGGCCAATTGCGGGTTGATGGGGATAATGGCCTCATAGGCCCGCTTGACGTCTTCCATGGTGGCTGCGCCGGTGCTAATGACCATCGGCTTGCCAATCTCGGCCACGTATTTCAAGAGCGGAATGTTGGTGATATCGCCGGAGGCCAGCTTATAGCAAGGCACATCCAATTCCGCCAGGAAATCAGCGCTTTTGAAATCAAAGGCGGTGGCAAAGAAGACCAGGCCCAGCTCTTTAGCGTACTGTTTCAGCTCTTTGTACTCGTCGATCCCAAATTCCAAGGCTTCCCGGTGGAGACCATAGGTCGGGCCGTAAGCGTTTTCGGAGTTGTAAGGAGAGTCATAAAAAGCACGGGTAAACAGGCTTCTGTTGTCCCGCTTTTGCAGTTTGACGGACTGCGCGCCGGCTTCCTTGGCGGCCCGGAACATTTCCTTACAGGTTTCCACGCTTCCTTGGTGGTTGTGACCGATTTCAGCAATGACAAAACATTCGCTGTTGTCATTGATGACATGGTTTTCAATTCTCATTTCTCTTTGAGTCATGCTCTCCTGTCGCTCCTAGAGTTTTTACTGAAATACAATTTTTGTTCAGTTTTATGGCGACATTATACTATAAAGTCCAGCTTGAAAAGGGGGGCAGTTTTTCCCGTTTTTTATTTCCAAGCAAACTCTTGTGAAAACCCTTTCAGCCCAAGCGTATGTCTACAATGTAAAGAATCCTTAATGTTGGGCCTGATGAAATAATTTTGTTTTTATTACTTTTATATTTTTCTGGTATATTTTTCTGGCGATTTGGAGAAACAAAAGCTGGAGAAACGAGGGCTTGCTAACGATTAAGGCTTAAATCCCCTTATAGAGCGAGATTTGTCATCCCCGCGAAAGCGGGGGGCTATACCGTCTGACAGCCGACTCGCCTCTCCGCACAATGGATTCCTGCCTGCGCGGGAGTGATGAAGCCGATTCACTGCCAACATGCCCTAAAATGAAATTAATTACGACAACGACACATAGTCATTTGGCTAATGAGGAATAGCTGAGTGGCGAATTGTCGATATAATAAGATTTTGAAATGATGGGATGTTTGTAGGGCTCTAATATTGTTCAGAATCGCTTCAAGCGTTCTTATGCTAGAGGATTTTCCCAGGTTCCCAGCGGTATAGTTGAATTAGAAGTTTCATTAACATGTGTTTTTTTGTGAGGTTTAGGAGATAGAGACCATGAGAAAAGTATTACTCTCTTCGTTGTTAGCGGCCAGCGTTTCAGTCGCGATGATCGGGCAAGCCTTTGCGCAATTTGCCGATGTCAGCAGCGGGTATTGGGCGCAACAGTTTATTCAGTATTTATCCGGGCGCAATGTCATCAGCGGCTATCCCGATAACACCTTCCGTCCCAACCAGCCGGTCACTCGGGCGGAATTTGCGGCGATGCTGGCCAAAAGCCAAAACCTGCAAACCGGGCCGGTGAGTCAGACCCAGTTTGTGGACGTGCCGGGCGGTCACTGGGCTTCCGGGGCGATTCAATCCGTTGCCCAGAGAGGCTGGATTACCGGGTATCCCGGTGGACGCTTTATGCCCAACCAGCCGATTTCTATGGCCGAGATGTACACCATTGTCTCTAAAGTGAGTGGACAACCGACTTTATCGGAAACGGAAGCAACGGACGTACTGAACGCGTTTCAGGATGCCCAGCAAGTGCCTCAATGGGCGAGAATTCCGGTGGCAACAGCCGCCCAGGGTGGAATGCATGTCAGTGAAGTGACACCCAATCGGTTAGACCCCAATACCCAGGCCACTCGGGCCAGTGTCGCCACCACCATGGCCAAGCTGCTGAATGAGCAGTTTCGGAATCCGGCGGGTGTGGAAATCGGGGAATCGGTGAATGTCACCGGGACCCTGCGCGCCACCGCCCGTCAGGGCGAATGGGAGGTGGTAACCCAGGATGGGCGCCACTATGTTATCCAAAACCTTGGGGAGTTAGCCCAGCAACCCTGGTTCCGGGTAGGAAATCAAGTGCAACTGCAAGGGCGGATTAATCCAGAGGCGACCACGGCCCAGAGAACGGTGGTGAATGTCCAGAACCTGGCCTCGGCGCAGATTCAGGAAAATCGGGTTGCCGTTACCGGAACGTTGCGTCCTTCGCCTACAACCCGAGGGGGATGGGTGGTTGTAACTCAAGACAACAAAGTTTATCGGATTATGAACCCGGAGGAATACACAAACCGCTCATGGTTTGGCTATGGTGCCACTGTAAGCGTGACTGGCAATGTCAGACCTGATATTGCCTTGCCCCAATCGGAAGGGACTGCGCTGGTCGCTTCCGAAGTTTCACCGGCGCAGCAACAACAACAAGTCGTGATTTCCGGTCTTCTCCGTCCGACGGTGGAAGCCGGTGGATGGACCGTGACCGACACGGCGACCAACCAGAAGTATGTCTTGCTGGATATTGAGCAAGACCGGAATGAACCCTGGTTTCAGTCAGGAACCCGTGTTGAAGTGACTGGGGAGGTTCGTACCGATATCCCAACCATTTATCAGGAAGGGCCGGTGCTGAGGGTTAGCGAAATTAGCCCTCATCCCAGTGCCATTACCGGGATTCAGGCGGTTCGGCTCTATTACCCAAATCCGGTCAATATTGTCAGGAATCCGCTGACCATGCTGGGTGAACCCATTGTGCGAAATCTGGAGGGTCCTAATTTACCGGAAAAAGCGGTTCAGGCTTTGATTCAAGGCCCTACAAGCGTGGAAACGCTCCGAGGATATTATCTGGATCAGGATATTCGTCAGCTGACTGTGGACTCGGTGGATGTAACCAACGGAATCGCCAATGTGGTTCTTAAGGCGCCCACGGCTGATTTCAAGTTCCAGAATGACGTAGTGGTACCCACCCGGCTGAATGAACAGATGACTCGAACCCTGACCCAGTTTTCAGGCGTTCGGGATGTGACTACCTCCATTGTGGGGCCGAACAATCAGTTGATCTGGTCTTCCAAACAAACACAGTAGCGTTTTTTGGTAATTCATCCATTTAAAAAAGCCCCTGTCTGAAAAAGACAGGGGCTTTTGGCTGGACCAGAATTCTGGCCTGTATTTAGGCCAGGATATTGAGGAGCTGATTTTTCAGGGGCTCAAGCTCGACCGGAAATTCCAGTGAAGTGAGAATTTCCTGGGCCACTTCCAGATCGTCTTCCCCGAGCGCATAGAAAACCCCGCTCAGGAGTGGATAAAGCTGGCTACGTACCGTCAGGGTCTGATCTTTCAGAAACTGAATAAAGAGCCTGTTTTTTGTTTCTGGGGTGAGGAGGTAAGCATTTGCAGGCAAAGACGCCTCAATCTCCTCATAGAAGTCTGGGTCGTATTGATTCTCGAAGTGGCAATACCCGGCCATGAGAATGGCCTGAGGGTTGTCTTTTCGACAAATATAGCGATAAGGGATACTCATCTTAATGAACCTCCGTAATCACAAAACCGGCCACCGCGATGGCTGAGATCACGGAGGTGGTTCCGGCTTTGTATTCGATAACTTGGGACGCATCCGTATCCATAAACAGGTTTCTTTGGGCTATACTGCTGTCACTAGTGGTCATAAAACCTTCCACATCAGAAGTTACGCCATTGGGACGGACATAGTGGTAGGAGGTGACCGCTCTGGAAAACAGCACATTGAAGTATCCGATACGGGCGATCTTGGGAATGAAAGCCGAGCAATCCACATCGGTGTAAGTGGTCGCCCCGGAGCTTGCGTTTAAAACCGCCGTGGCAGGTGGCGTATTGGTATGCCCCAGGAACAGGTTCGTAAATTTGATCAAGGGGCGATCAGGCCACCCGTTGGCCACCAGCCAAGGCAGGAAGTTGGCGCTGGCATCGTTTCGGACGGCAAAGGGAAGCTGCCTGGTGTCCTCATAACCCGTGGGCAGGTCCAGTAATGTCTCTCCACCCGCACCATTGCGGGTGCTGAGGATCAAGCCAGGGGTGATGCCATCGGTAATGGCATACAAGTAATACCAGGTGGAAGGCGCCTCTCCTCCTCGTTTGTAATTGGCTCCCGACACTGTGGCGGTAAAGTTGGATTCCACCATCAGGCTGGTGTCGCTGGCAATGGCCGTAATCCGTCGGTTCTGGGCACCGCTGACGGCAATGACGTCCCCCACTTGAAAATCGGTGGTAAAGTGGGTGTCGGTGCCATTGACCGCTGCCGAACCGGAGGTGACAGACACCGTGCCGGCCAGGTTATCGGATTGCGCGGTTCCGTTGAGTCCGCTGGATGCGATATTGACGGTTGTCGGGGTTGATTTGACAATCATCTCATTGCCGCCACTGACGCTAAATGGGCCGAGGGAGAGTGTGGACGTGTTTTCATAAGTCGGTGGCGGCGTGATGATTAAGCCTTGGACGGCAGACTCGAAATAGGTCTTTAGGCTATCCACGTAGGCCTTTCGGACCGCCTCATTCTCCGTGGCGGGATCGGTGGCCGGGAGAACCGGAATACTTGAAAATGTCTTGACGCCGCTGAGGGTGATGTTTCCCGACTCAATCGTGCTGAGCCGGGTATCCTGGTTGTTGGATTCGTTGACAAGCTGGTTAAACTCGTCGTTGAGATCATCGGCGTTAATAATGTTGCCATTGGCAATCTGGGCTTCATGAAGCCGCGAGATTTGTGACATGGATTGATTCCTCCAAAGTACTTGCTTAATTGCTGGGTTAAAACGGGCAAGAAACAACCCGGTTAATATGGATTGCCGGGATTTTCATAGAAAATTCAATTGTTTTGAGATCAAGAACCGGGCCGTGAGCACCCAAGCAATGCTGCTTTGTGCAAGGCTTTGTTTCATTTCGAGTCTAGCACCGCGACAGCAAAAACAGTAGAGATCGAAGTTTACGATTTTTTGGATGACGTGTTTTTTGGTGACGAAATATTGGATCGAACGAACCGGTCGTAGACAATGGAGCCTACATACACCATAATATTGAAACAAGGGTGTTGTACCGGCGAATGGCAAGTAGACGATGACAGAAACTTTCCAGATCTGGATAAGGCGAATTCAAGGCAACCGGGATGTCGTGTTGCTATTGATTGTGGGTTTTCTGGTGATTGGAATGGCGGATTGGCTGTTCACCCAAAGCTACGTTCGAGATCAGGAATACCGACAGACGCTGATGGCCCAGCAGCTTCAAGCACGGGTGCACGCACTTCTTGAAGAGCATGTGACAGCTCTGACAGCTTTGAATGTTGTCTATCAGAACTTTGTAGATATTACCCATTACGACTTTCAGCAATATGGAAAGTCTATTACCTCAAATTTAAATGGTTTTCGGAGGTTGTATTACGTAGATCCCAATATGTCAGTGCGACATGTTTATCCGCTGTCTTCTGAGAATAAGGATATACTGGGGCTTTCTTTGAAAAATGAGTCAGACATCGTTTCCGTGTTCGAGCAATCCCGGATAACAAAAAAGCCAGCCACAACCCCGTTACTGAATTTCCTGGATAACTCGAGAAACCTGCTGGCCGTGATCCCCATTTACCGGAATGACCGCGAGTTCCTGGGGTATGCTGTGGGTGAGATTGACCTGGAAAAAATCTGGGAGATGTTTAGCCAGGTTGACTTCCTGAGTCGTTACCAGGTTCAGATGCTTGATTCAGAGGGGACGTCATTTTTTTCCGGTCTCAATCTTTCATTGCTGGACCGACCGCAAACGCAGGTTTCTTTTATGGTCGGTGACAAGCAGTGGAAATTGCTTCTGCAGTCAGTACAGCCGATCTATCAAGCGATTGTCTACCAACGCCTTGGCTTATGGGGGACCGGCTTATTAATTCTACTGCTAATGCATCTCCTGATTTCCGGTAGCAGGCGTCATCGGGATGCTTTAAGCGAAATCCAAAGTCAATTTGAAAGTATTTTTTACTCCTCACCCGATGGCATGCTGTTGTTAAATGATAAACTCCAGGTACAACTGTCCAACAAGCCGGTGCAGGAATGGTTAAATACCTCGGATGAGCCGTTACGGTCCAAAAACTTTCTGGATCTGTTCGCCTGTCAGTGTCCCCATTACGCCAAATGTAAGGAGCTGTCTTACCTGCTTTGTACCAGTGAGCAGTTTGAGGAAACGTTACCGGAAACGCTGGAAGTAAAGCTGGTGGGGGGCGGAAATAAAACGCTCCGGCTGAATGCCTCCCGCTTGCAACAGCGTCAGCGGGGTGGCCCGGTTGATAAATTTATCTGTGTTTTAGGCGATATTTCCACGTCAAAAGAGCTGGAGCGTGTTAAGGAAAACTTTGTCGCCACATTAACGCATGATCTAAAAACCCCGTTACTGGCCCAGGAGATGGTCCTGGAAACAGTTATGTCTGGGTCGGTTGGCGAGGTCTCTCACAAGCAACAAAGGTTATTGCAAGGCGCTCTGGATAGTTCACAGGACTTGCTGGAGATGGTGAATTCCACGCTGCTGTTTTATAAGCTGGAATCAGCTCACCTGAGTTTGGAGTTGCAGCGGGTTTCACTGGCCCCACTGATTAAGGAGATTCTGGCATCTTTGCGGCCATTGGCTGAAAAACGGAATATTCAATTTGAACTGGATTTGGCTATTGATTTGCCGCCAGTCTCCGTTGACCTGATACAGATCAAACGGGTGTTTCACAATATCATCTCGAATGCCATTAGTTATGCCAACCGGAATACGCCCGTACAAATCCGTGTTCGCCAGGTGGAATCCTCAATTCAAGTAGAAGTTCGCAATCAAGGCAAAGGAATCCCAGCTGAGGAATTGTCCCGTATCTTTGAGAAGTACCATTCTCTTTCCCGGCGCTTCAAGCAAATTGGGACGGGTCTTGGGCTTTATATTTCTCGTCGGATTGTGGAGCTTCATGGCGGAAAAATCTGGGCCGAAAGCGAGCCGGATCGAGAAACCTGCTTTTATATTTCCCTGCCTCGACCGGAGAAGGTCTAGGGCTGGAGAAGATATAGAGGAAGATCTAAAAGCCAGGAATCAGTCTTCTTTTTCCAGTTTGCGGCGGGTCTTATCCGCCCGCTTCTGCCATTTGTCTTTAATCCGATCATTGGGGGCATAGAGGGCGGCCAGTTCTTGCTGGGTCAGGGCTTGTTCATACAGTTTCCATTTTTCCAGGTTTTTGGCCAGCTCTACATGGACTTCCCAGTTACTGCTGTTCGCGTCCAGGGCTTCCGTTGCGGCTTCTTTCCAGTGGGCTCGCGGAATTTTCCGAGGGAGCATTTCAAGCACTTTCAGCTTCTCGCGCGCCTGATCTTCTGCCGCTGCAATCTGCTGAGTGAGCGCCACGGCTTTATCCAGACTATGGCCTTGTTGATCCATCCCTTGTAAAAGCTTGCTGGCTCCGTTGTAGTCTCGAATATAAAACAGTTCTTCCGCAAGCTGAAGGGTTGTATGGGGTTCAACCCCTGAAGCATTCCATTTCTTAAGTAGCGTGTCATGTTCTTCCCATTGGCCTTGAAGAAAGGCGACAGGAAGCTGAACTTTGATTTCCTCAATTGTATTTCCATCCAAACTCACGCCTCCGGTGGCGGATACAGCCAGTGGATCCAGTAGTAATAAGGCGTACAAATCCCTGGTAGCCTCTGGAGACTGGGGAGCTTTTTTAAGCTCTTCCTGTATAAAAGCCAGGCTCTGCGTAACGGCTGGGTACTTCAGATAGGCTTCTTTATCAATGGCACGTCGGCCCTGATGGTACGCGACTCTGGAAAATAAACGGACACGCTCTTTTAATGCCCGGTTCTCCAGGGGCGGAACAGTAGAAAAGGCGGAGGTGGTAAACGCTTGTCCAAATTCAAAAGCTTCTGTCCAACGATTGGCATGGAGAAGGCGCTCCAGGAGTTCTTTTTGGTATACAGCCTGATCCGGTTTTGACTTTAGCCAGGTTTTCAGGGCCAGGATCGCCCGTTCGCCTTCCTGACGCTGATCATAAATTTTAAGCAGCCCCAAGGCGGCTTCTGCGTCAGCCGGGTTGAGTGATACCGCTTTTTGAAGCACCATTTCCGCATCATCGGGCTTCATTTTCATTTCATAGGCCAGGCTAAGCAGCTTAAGCCCTTCCATGTGATCGGGGCTGCGCTCGAGAAGTTTTTTCAGATGAATGATGGCATCATCGATCCGTTTCAGGGTCAGGGACACCTCAGCGAGTTGAAGGTATACTTTGGGGTCGTGGGGGGATTTTTGGCGGGCCGCATATGCCAAAGAAAGAGCCTCATCCGGGTTTTCTTTTTCCAGCTGTATCCGGCTGCGTGTCAAGAGAACCAATGTCTCAAGAGAAGAGGGCTTCCCGGCTTTTTGAATAGCTACTTCAGCTTCATCCGGGTTATTAACGGCCAGGGCCACTTGAGCTAACCCTATCCAGGCTTCCGGGAGCTTGGGCACATGTTGAATCGCCTTTTGAAAGGCTGCCTTGGATTCATTCAGGTACGTTTGCAGGCCATACACATCTCCCAGGTTCTTTGCGTGGTATGAATGAGCAAGGTGTGTCCACCCGAGGCCACTCCAGGCTTTGGCCTGCATGGTCTTGGAGCGGCTTTTGTTGATGATGGCCTGATATTCCGCCTTAGAGCGAGAAAAACTTTCTTCTTCTCGTAAAACCTGAGCCTTGAGTAATCTTAAAGACTCATTGTTGGGCGAGGCTTCCAGGCGTTTATCAAGCAACCGATGTGCTTCATAATACCGTCTTTCCTGAAGCATGGTGGTTAGAGGATCTTTGGGTGTTTCACGCCGGGGTACGGTTTTAATAATAACTTGCGGGTTAGTCAGGCTTGGAAGCTGCGGTGAAAGGGTTTCCGGGGTTACGTTATCAGTACTGTCGGGTTGGAAACCAGGTGGGTAGTATTTTTTAGCGGCCAGTGCTATATCATTATACAGAGCGTCCCCGCTGGCCATCAGGGCAAGCAAGGTCAACAACATGAAGCGATGGGGGTAAAACGTCATGATTCGCACGGTACCAAAGTATGAATATCTATTGAATAAACAAAATTAAACTGGACAGTACTTGCAGGTTATATCATTATAGTATAGTCAAGGAAAAGGGTGCGAGAACGATGTCGTTGATTCATTCTGACAAGTCCGGGTCTGGAAACGCCTCAGTGCAAGAGGGAATCATCAAGCTTTTTATTGTTGAGGATTATTACCTCATCCGTGTGGGGTTAATATCGGCGCTTGAAGAATTCCCCCAACTGAAATTTATCGGTGAGGCCGAATCGGCGGAAGAAGGCTTGGAAAAATTGGAAAAGTCCCAGCCGGATGTGTTGATCCTTGACCTGGGGCTGCCTGGAATGAATGGGATCGAAATGGCTCAGGAAGTGAGGAAGCGCTGGCCGGGAATCCGAATCATCATCCTCACGTCCCATAATCAGCCGGAAGAGGTGATTGCGGCATTGGGCGCCGGTGCCCATGCGTATGCGCTGAAAGAAATCAAACCCAGCCGTTTGGCCGATGTGATTGAAATGATTCAGGAAGGTGCATCCTGGCTGGATCCTGCGATTGCTAATGTGGCTCTTAGCGTGTTTAGTCAAGAAAATGTCATGCCCCCCCAGGAACCGAATAGCCAGAGCAACCCCCGCTTGAGTGCGCGGGAGCAGACAATTCTGCGCCTTCTGGTTCAAGGGAAAAACAACCCCGAGATTGCTGAAGAGTTATGTGTCAGTGTGCATACCGTGAAAGTCCACGTCAGCAATATTTTTCAAAAATTATCGGTCAATGATCGGGTTCAGGCCGCTGTGAAAGCCTTAAAAGAGAATATCGTATAGTTTCAGCTTGCCTGCTTCGCTGGCGTGTGTTGAAATTTCTATCCAAGGGTATTAGGACAGTATTAATACTGTCGTGTAAGGAAAATTAACCTGCAGTCTGATACTCAACATCAGAGGTGAGTGATAGTATACCAATATCGAAAGGGGTTACCGCTTTTTGGAAAGCAATTAGCCTGTTTTTAACTCTCTTTTTAGCTCTCAATATCACTTCAATGTCATTCGACTGCTTTCTTTTTCATTAAAACTGTAAAACATGATTTTCTCAAAGCGCATGTGTTGGTTGAACGCTTCTTCACAGCAAGGGGATTACCCTTTGCTGTTTTTTTTTGCTTAGCTTTGTGTCTTAGGGAGCGCTCTTAAAGAATTCGATTAGACTGTCAATGGCGCCGTTTCCATTAATATGGGTTTCCGTTCCTTTTAGCCAGCTGTTCTTTTTTTGAACCAGCACAGTCCCATCCGGGGCGGTGATTGTGGTGTTGTTTCCGCTTTTTTCAACATGGCTGCCAAAAATATGACTTTTTTGGCTTTCCTGGCCGAACCAGTTGCGCTTTTTTTCGTACCGGTTCCCTAAGGCGTCATAATAGCTTTTTTTGCTGCTGCCGAAGAGCCCTTTTTTCTCCTCAATTCTAAAGCCAGGTCCGTCAATGACAGTTGTGCTCCGGCTGGCTTCCGCCACAGGCGCCAACAGTAGCAAGAGGCAACAAAACATGGCCAGACCGGAGATATTTCGCATCATCAGGGTATGTCCTTTCAAAACAAGGGCCTTCATTGACGGGGGCATTTCGTCATAGTTAAAAAGGACGGTGTATTCAGCAACCTGTTCCTTTGTTTTGATGGACTGGGTATTTTTGATTGTCCTGGGCTGACGGGCATGTTGTGATGTCCGCGAACGCCTCGGTCTGCTGCGATCTTTTCGGGAACATTCTTGAAGATGAGCCTTCTACTTTTTCCAGGTGACATAGAGTGGTACAATATTGACGAGATGAGAACAGCACGCAGGAAACATAGGGCGGGGGAGTCCTTGGCGGTTCGTCGAAAAAAGGTCATGCATACCGTCCGAAGCCATTATCAGGCTTACCGCATCCGTCGGCGGCGGCAAACCATTGTGGTGCTTGCGGCCCTTGCCGTGCTGGCACTTTTGATTATCTGTATTGCGTTGTTGGTCCGCCTTTTTTGGCCCGCACCGGTTGATGAAAATAAAGGCTTGATCCAACGTGTTCTCGAACGTCATTTCCCGATTCAGGCAAGCAGCAATTGGCTGTATGGAGATTTTTTGGACTATCCCATGCAACCTGAAGCGCTGAGTGGCCGATTAATACCCATATTGGCCATCAAGGAAGATCTGGCTCTGAAAGCAAAACTGGAAGCGTTATTTGCCGCTTATCCTTCCCGGTTTGAACCCTCATTGTATTACTACAGTCCTCAAGATGGTTCATTTGTCCAGTTTAACGCTTACCGGCCCGTATCTGCGGCCAGCGTTATTAAATTACCTATTTTGCTGGCCTACTTCCATGATGTGGATCAGAACGTTTTACGGCTGAACACGCCGGTCGTATATCTGGAATTGCACCGTGCCGGTGGCGCTGGGGGGCTTCAATATGGCCCAACAGGACAGGTCTTTTCCGCTCGGGAAATTGTGCGGCAAATGATTCAGCTCAGCGATAACACCGCGACCAATATCATGATTTCCTACCTGGGTGGGAGCGGGGTCCTGAACGATGAGTTCAAGGCGATGGGAATGCAGGATACCCGCATTCGGAACTGGTTACCGGATCTGAATGGAACCAACACCATTTCAATGTACGAGATGGCGACCATTCTGAATAATATCCAGACCGGGACGTTTTTATCCCGAACCTCCAGAGAACATGCTCTGGAGATATTGAAAGGCACCCATAACCGGCGGCTTCTGCCAGCCAGACTTCCCAGTGAAGCTGAAATTGCCCACAAAACCGGGGATATTGGTACGGCCTTGGCAAATTCAGGAATTATCTACCCACCGGGGAAGGGTTATTACATCGTTTCCATGCATGTGGAAAGACCGTTCAATGACTATACGGCGCGGGATATTATCCAGGAAGCCTCCAAAATCATCTATGATCACTATAACGGGCGAGGGTACCAAAGCACACAGCCCAAGTGGGAAAAAATTCCTTAGGTTATCCCTTAAAGTTGAGATCGGCTTTTCGTAACCGGATACTTTGTGGGGTCACTTCCATCAATTCATCCAGGGCAATGTAATCCAATCCAAATTCCAGTGTCACTTCCACTGGCGTGGAGAGTACTTCCAGAACATCCGCCGTGGCGCTGCGCATGTTGGTCAGCTTTTTTTCCTTGCAGACGTTGAGAACCAGGTCACTTTGCCGGGTGTGTTCCCCGACAATCATGCCTCGGTATACGGTGGTTCGGGGGGTAATAAAGAAGGTGCCCCGATCTTCCAGGTTTTTGAGGGCATAGGCGGTGGCTTCACCCGCTTCATGCGCAATCAGAACCCCATTTCTGCTGGTCCCGATTTCGCCCACCCAGAGACGAAATTCGGAAAAAGCGGATGTCATAATACCCTGACCTTTTGTGATGCGGATAAACTCGCTTCTGAAACCAAGCAAACCACGGGAGGGGATATCAAAATCAATTATAGTCCGGCCATTGAGTGTGTTCATCTGCTGAATGGTTCCCCGGCGTTGGCAGAGCTTCTCGATGCAACTCCCGGCCATCTCTTCCGGTACATCCACCACGAGATCTTCAAACGGCTCACAGAGCTGATCATTGATGGTTTTGGTTAAGACCTCCGGCTTGCTGACCTGGAACTCATACCCTTCCCGACGCATGGTTTCAATCAGGATGCTCAGGTGAAGCTCACCACGGCCACTGACGATAAAGTTTTCCGGGCTATTCCCTTCTTCCGCCCTAAGACTGACGTTGCTTTTGACCTCACGCCAGAGGCGATCTTTCAATTGCCGGGAGGTGACAAACTTTCCCTCTTTTCCCGCCAGCGGGCTGTTGTTAATGGAAAAGGTCATTTTCAGGGTGGGTTCTTCAATGGCAATTAAAGGGAGTGCTTCTGGTTGGTCCGGTGCTGCGATGGTCTCACCGATTTGCGCGTCAGGGATGCCAGCGACCGCGACAATGTCTCCGGCGCTCGCTTCATTGACTTCCATTCGTTTCAACCCTTGAAACCCAAACAGCTTACTGACCCGGTGTTGGGAGATACCGCCGTCTCGTCGGATAATGCTGATGTTTTGTCCCATCAAGATTTTTCCACGGGCGATCCGGCCAATGACAATCCGCCCCAGGTAGTCGTTATAATCCAGCGTGGAAACCTGTAATTGAAGGGAAGAGTTTACATCTCCAGGCGGTTCAGGAATTTCCCTGATAATCGTCTCAAAGAGCGGCGTAAAATCTTCATAGCTTCCATCCAGCGCCTTTTCTAAATCCAGTGTGGAAGTCCCTTGCAGTCCGCAGGCGTATACCACCGGGAAGCTCAGCTGGTCCTCGTCAGCTCCCAGCTCGATAAACAGATCCAGGACTTTATCCACAGCCCGTATGGGGTCTGCCGCTGGACGATCCATTTTATTGATAATCACGGTAATGCTTAATCCTCGCTCCAACGCTTTCCGAAGCACAAACCGGGTTTGGGGCATGGGACCTTCCACAGCGTCTACAATAAGAAGGGCACCATCGACCATGGTCAGAACACGTTCCACTTCCCCTGAAAAATCGGCGTGACCGGGGGTATCCAGAATGTTAATCCGGTAGTCACCGTAGGGAATCGCGGTATTTTTGGCCAGAATGGTAATTCCCCGTTCCCGTTCCAGATCGTGAGAATCCATGGCTCGTTCGGCCAACTGTTCGTTTTCACGCAAAATACCGCTTTGCTTGAACATGCTGTCAACCAACGTGGTTTTTCCATGATCAACGTGGGCGATGATAGCGATATTGCGGATCAAAGGGTTTGTAATGCCGGTCTTTTCTCGAAGGGGAGATTGCATCGTTGTCTGGGCCACCTGTCTGCTTAAATGATATGAAGGGGAGTGAGTTTTTTCAGTTTACCTGAAGGGGAGCGGGAAGTAACAGCATGAATAAAACGGCCTGGTTTGCCAGATTGTCTTTTAAACACATGTCATGGTGCCAAAACGCTCCATGGGGACTCGCTATGCTAGGTTCGAATCTTCTGATATCACCACAGGATAATAATGAGTTTTTACGATTATCCATTATCCTGGGTAAACTGATTCGGAAATTCTAACAAAAGTAAGAAGCTCCATGCGAGAAAAAATGTGGCCGTTGCTTTTGCCCACGATCCACGGTTTGATTAAAAAACGGTTTGATGAAAGCTGATGGAGAGAGAAATGCCCCAGAATGAGATACCAAAGAAGGAGATTCAAGGCGTGAAGGTGACGGTTTCCCCTGTTCCCGGACAACCGTACCGCCAGAAAGTGACCTCGAACGGGCATGTGTTTTACTCAGATGTGATCCATGAAAAAGGCGGGCAAGACTCGGCACCGGATCCGCATCAATTATTGATGGCCGCATTGGGGTCCTGCACCTCTATGACCTTGCAGATGTACGCCAAACGGAAAGGATGGGATTTACGACAGGTTGAAATCAATATAACGGAAGAAAAAAGTGGTACCGTACCGACCTTCCTCAAGGATATTACGATCCAAGGCAACCTGGACAATCAACAGGTAAAACGGTTGACATCGGTTGCTGAGCTGTGCCCTGTTAACAAGTTATTGCTGAACGGGGTACAGATGGTCAGTACGGTATACCACAAGACCTGAACGGAACTTATTCGCTGTCTCTGGTGCCAGCGGGTGCGCCAGCGGGGCGAGAGAAGCCGGGTTTGCCAGAACCGCCGGAAGCAGGTCCGCTACCGCTGGAGCGGCGGCGGGTTGTTTTCTTCCGGAATTTTCTAGCGTATTCCTGGTTCCGTAAGGCTTTTTCTTTTTTCTGATTGTTTTTTGCCATCTACCAGACCGCCCTAGTAATAAGAAGCGGCGCTTTGGTAACACTCACGGCAATAAACCGGTTTGGAGCCATTTGGTTGAAATGGCACTTGGGTGTTTACACCACAGCTGGAGCAAACGGCATCATATAGCTGACGTTGTGGACGTCCGCCACCATAGCTTCCACCGCCACGGCCATATCCACCACCACGGCTCTGTTTTGCAGCGTCACGGCAGGGTTTACATTTTTTAGGATCTTGGAAGCCTTTGGAGTTGTAAAACTCCTGCTCTTCAGCAGTGAAGTTAAACTCAGTGCTGCAAACAGTACATTGGAGTAATTTATCGGTTGTCATAGACGGACCTCTTTATGTATGAACTAACTAGGTTTGAGTTTTCATCGGAGGCCCGTCAAAATTTCTTTTTTTGAAGCAAGCTTTCCAGAAAAATCTCTGATCACATTATGACCGCAGTTAAGACAAGTTTCAATACTTGTTGCTAAAAAATAGCCAACTGGGTAGGACATTTCTGACAGGCTTTCTACAGTGTGGGTTCCTTGTCACAGTAGCAAGCGATTGGTTTACCTGTTTCCGATACGTTCTAATCGGTATTTTTCAACCAATGTGCGTATCCTTGATTCGCTCATGGGGTGATCCCGCAAGAATTCCGGTAAGCTGCCACGCTCACTAGCCTGGAGTATCTCAAAGGCCTGAATGGCACCGTAGGGATCATACCCGGCCCGGACCATCATCTCAAGCCCCACATCATCGGCAGAATATTCTACATCTCTGGAAAATTTTCGATCAATCAGCCCAAACCCAATGTCCCCCACCAGATCCCAGAGGCTGCCTTGCTGTATATATCGACCGATCACGTATCGATCCACTGCACCTAGCCCTAAGCGGCGCAAATTGGTTTTTTGGATGTGATTTAACACAATGTGACTCAACTCATGACTGATCACAAAGGCCCGCTGGTCATCAGTTTTTAGCGTGTTCCAGAGCGTATCCGTCAGAACGATGCTGACCCCGTCTGTGGCTGCGTTTAACTGCGGGGATTTCACAATTCGGATCTGGCTCGCTATCTGGGTTGGAATCTGATTGGCAACTTTCAAATCGTCAAGAATCGCTTGGGGAGATTTTAGTGGTGCGCGAGGTTCCTCGTAAACAAAGAGTTGCAGGTATTGCTCATCAGGGTTTACCTGGCTCCATGCCGGTATAACCCAGCTGGAGCAGATAACCAAAAACCCCATCCAGAGTGATGCCAGTACTTTCAGCATACGCGTCCCCTTATGGCTTCCACTACGACCAACGATACAAGTGAAGACGTTATCGTGTGCCGATTGTTTCTTCGGCTGCTTCTTCGCTGCTAACCTGATGAGTCTCTTGCCCAGGCGGAAGCGTGAGCTGGTGGAGATGTTCGGGGAGGGTAATTTCATCCGGCAAGTTTTTTGTGGGTGACTTGCAGCCGTAATCCTCCAGTTTTTTGAGCTGCTTCAGGAAACCCTGCTGGCCATCAAAGGAGGTCCAGGTTTTCTGAAAGTTCTTGGAAAGCTGATCCAGGCTTTTGCTGGTTCGATCAAAATTGTCCGCAAAGGTACAAGCCCGTTTGTGAAGGTCTTTGCCCAACTCCAGAATTTTTTCCGCGTTCTCTGAAAGTTCGGCCTGAAACCATCCCAGCCGGACAATCTTGAGTAGTGCGATTAAATTAAAGGGTCCGGCCAACATCACGTTTCGCTGGTAGGCCTTTTCAAACAACGTGGGATCGGCACAAAGCGCCTCAAAGAGCATGGCTTCCCTGGGGACGTATAACACCACAAAATCCGCTGTTCCGGCCAGTTCATCCTGGTAGCCCTTGCTGCTGAGGTCCTTAACGGCAGCCCATAGTGAGTTCGCAAACCGTTTGGGCCGCTCACTCGAGACCTGAGGGTCCTCTGAAAAGTCATCCAGATCGACCCGAAGGGCTTTGGCATCCACGAAAATATATCGGTTTTCAGGCAGGTTGATTCGAATATCCGGTCGCTTGCGCTCACTCCCGATGGAGGTCTGCTTCACGTAATGATAGCCTTCCTTCAGTTGGGAGTCTTCCAATAAACGAATCAGCTCCAGTTCACCCCAGTCCCCACGGCCTTTGTTATGACTGAGGGCGACTACCAGCTTGTTACTGGTCTGGGTTAGCTGGAAAACCTGCTCCTTAATGCTGCTGGTCTGGGCATGATGTTGCTTGCCAATTTCCAGAACCTCTTTTTTATAGTTTTCCAGCATTTCAGTCAGGGGCTTGAGCATTGTTTGCATCTTTTGCTCAAAGCCGGTCTGCTTTTCAGTGTAATCTTTGGAGGCTTTTTCCTCAAAATTTTTCTTGGCTTCATCCAGATATTTGAGCATGAATGCTTCAAACTGCTGTTGCCACCGGGTATTCAGTGTTTCAGTCCACTGCTGATGTTGGATGTTCAGGGTCTTTAGCTCTGTTTCCAGGGATGCTTTGGCTGACTCCAGTAACTGACGGTTTTCCAGATGTTCTTTTATCTCTTGCTGAAGCTGGGTTTCCCGTTGTTTTAAGTCTAATAACTGGGTTTCGAGATGCTTTAGCTCGGTTTCCTGCTGGGTTCTGATGAGGGCCATCTCCCGGTTCTCCCGTTGAAGTCGGCTATGGGTACGGTTTAGAACCACCCAGCTAATCATACAGCCAATGGGGACGCCCCCTAGTAAATAAAGCCATTCCGTCATACTTGGCCAACAACGCTCCGTATGTTTGAGAAACAGTGATACCCGATATACCCGAGTTGGCAACAGCATAACAGTCCAACCCGCTCCATGCAAGTGCGGACCTATCAAGGAAACCGCCCAATAAAGGTCCGGCCCCCATTCTTGGTATCGGGGATCCTCTCTGACGGGTCTAACCTATACCTACATGGGCTGATGGAGTCGGTACCGTCTGGGAAGCGATAAAATAAGATGTTTACTGGAAATGCTTTTGGCCGAGGAGGAATGCCTTATGCGATCTGGGTTTCTGTTGCGGCGCCCTGGTTGTCGAGCAATGATTGAATCTGCTGGTACACTTCTTTCGCGTTTTCAATCTGGTAGAGGGAGGGGCCTTGCAACGCATCTATGAGGGGATAGTAGCGGTTATCATAATGGTGATTGCTACTGAGCAACAGCCATGAGGCTTTTTTAAAGCAAATATCCCCAACGTTTCCTCTGCCTGGGACCAAGTGCAGGGATTCAAAGCGGATTTTCTCCAACGGAATCGAATGAATCTTATTCCTGAAAAAGCTGCCGGAAATGATGACACGCTGATTGGTCAATTTGTAATGCAGGTGTCCTCGAATAAAGGCATCCCATAAAAGATGACCCAACAGGAAATACAAACCCATCATAAAAAATGGTAACGCCCAGAGCGTGTTTAACAATCCGGCTTCACCCAGTTCAACTATCAGAAACCTCGGATAATAAAAGCCGATAACCAGTAACCCAATCCCCCAAAGCAGAGAAAAGGGAAGAAAGAGCAGATTGCTTTTTTTCCAAAGGATGCCTTGGACAGGTTTTCCCTCCCAAAGCAATGTTTCGTTCTGTTCTAGGGTATCCAGCGTCTGCCCTCGACTGGGCAGAGCCTGCCAGACTTGCTCAAAGCTCATGAATGTCACCGCGTTGGCGTATTGGCCTATGAATGGCGTTGGTTTTTTTAACTCACCCCATTATATCCGGGTGGTTATGATTTGACAGGCGCTACCGTAATATTAAACCGCTTTGATGCCTGAACCTGATTTCTGTAACGGCAAGATATCCTCCATTCAGTACACGCGGAGGGGGAGATTCCCTGGTAGAATAGAACCGATCCACTGTGTTTGGGCTATTAGGTCGGGAGAGTGAGCGGTCATGTCTGAGTCAACCAAGCAGCCCCTGTTTCTCCGATTGTTCGGTTTACCGGGGATTACCGGTATCTTCTTTCTGGCCTTCTTTTTCCTGATGCTTTACGGCGCCCGGATTGGGTCTGACTTTAACGTGTTGAGAGATTCAGACACCTGCTGGATTATTACTACCGGCGCGTGGATGATTAAAAATATGGCCATCCCAACCTATAACATTATGGATGGCGGCTTTTATGAATTGTCGAAAGTCCCTTCCGTATGCTACCAGTGGTTGTTTGAGGTTTTAATGGGCGGGTTCTATTTGGCCCTGGGACTTCATGGGGTTGTGCTGCTCTCAGCCCTTTTGTTTGGTCTGATTTTTGTCTTTATGGGTCTTTGGCTATTTGAACGGGGCTTTCGGGGCTTCCCTGCTATCCAACTGGGGATGTGTCTTGCGATTTTTGTCTCGTACATGTACTGGAGCGCCCGCCCCTATCTGGTGAGTTACCTGTTAACGGCTGTTCTCCTTTGGCTACTGGCAAAACCACTGAGTGCGAAGGTACGCTGGGTTGTCTTTCCGCTTTTGTTCATGTTGTGGGCAAATTTACATTTGGCGTTTACCGGCGGGCTATTGATTTTTGCCGTATACAGCCTGTATGAGTACTGGAAAAGCAGGAATCCAAAAACGCTCTATCTGGTGGGTCTTTGCGTGTTGGCAACTTGTGTGAACCCCTACGGGGTGACGCTTTATTCCTATCTCTTCGATCTGGGGAATAGCCCGTTTATGAATGACCATATTCAGGAATTGAAATCCATTGATTTTCATGGGGCCGTTGCCATGCTGGTCTATATTATGCTGGCGCTGGTTTCAGCTTGTTGGGTTATTCAAAATTCCAGAATACACCCGGTTGAGCGGTTGATGTTTTTTATCGGCCTCGGGTTGATGTTGTTTTCCTCGCGGCATGCGTACCTGTTTATCTTGTTCAGTCTACCAGTGATAGTCCTGGCGATTGAAACGGCATGGCAGCGTTACTTACCGGATACCGCGCAGGGCTGGGGGGAGATTTTCACCAAGGACAATGAAAAACCTTTTTACTGGGTGGTTTTGGCTGTGTTGGTGGGGGTGTTTTTATCCTGGCAACAGGTATTCCCGGCTCATTTTAATAAAAGGGCATATCCGGCTGGCGCGATTGCCTACCTGAAGCAGAATCCACCGGATAAGCTGATTCTCACTGAGGGAAAATGGGGAAGTTACCTGATCTGGTTCACCGAGGATGTTCGGGGGTACCTGGATTCCCGCTTTGACATGTATGGGGATCGATACGTCAGGAATTTTATCAGTGCCTTCGAGTTGCGGCCCGGTTGGGAAAACTTTTTTGAAATCACCGGGATCGAGCTTGCGATGTACCCAAAACCTTCGTTGCAAGTGGACGTATTACAAAAGATTCATGGTTGGAGTACGGTGTATGAAGATGATCAAACCATTATTTTAAGGAAAATGCCGGAAGCGGGGGGCGCCCCTAAACAACTGATGGATCACTTGCAGTAATGAGAGGCCGAAACGGATGGAAGCTTATTTAATACTGGCAAAGGAGCTTTTCCTGTTTTTCCTGGGGACGTTTGTCTCCCTGTTTGCCGTGGTCAATCCGATGTTGGCTGCGCCAGTTTTTGTTACCCTAACCCAGGGGGAACCGGCTTCGGTTAAGCAAGAGACGGCTCAACGGGCTTCAGTTTATGTGTTTTGGGTGTTAATTACGTTTTTAATTACTGGCAGCCTGATTTTAAGCTTTTTTGGCATCTCGATTAGTGCCCTGCGAATAGCAGGTGGCTTGATGATTCTGGCGACTGCCTACGCGATGCTCAATAAAAAAGGACGCTTGTTGCCGGAAGAACAAATGGAGGCGGAAGAAAAGGAGGATATCGCCTTTTCCCCCATGGCCATGCCCCTGATGAGCGGGCCAGGCTCCATTGCTGTGATCATTGGAATGACAGCTGATGCGATTACCTGGGCCCATTATGGGGTGATTATTGCTGTTATTGGCCTGGTTGCCCTCTGCTGTTATTTGGTGATGCTGGTTTCCGAGGGGATACTCAAGCGAATGGGCTCCACGCTGGTTAATGCCTTTACCCGGATTATGGGTTTTATTCTTCTCTGCGTTGCGATTCAATTTATTGTCAACGGGATTGAGCCCATTCTGGTGGGGGTGCTTCATAATAAGTAGGCTCCCCTGGAAGAAGATATCCAGAGGAGCCCTTGATCGGGTTGAGTGGGGGAAGTTTTTATAGTCGTTAGCACGGGATGGTCCGGGTATTTATGCGCTATCAATGCATATCATGCATAGTTAATCGCCCGTATAGCGTCATGCGGGGGGATACAGAGTTAATATCAGTTGTACCTTGCCACTAGAAGAGAAGTTGGGTTTCCAGCCCTTAAATTCCCCGGTCCACCGACGGCTAAACCGCTTACTTGTAACAGAATTGAAAAATTCCCTCAAAGCCTGATCAAACAAGAGAAAGTCTCGGTTCAGATTTCTTAAAAGCCCGTAAAATTCAGTTATATTGCGTCGATTTGTTAAGCGTTGTTCTGAGG
>CAYLWC010000006.1:0-100070 GCA_964387265.1 uncultured Vampirovibrionales bacterium
GGGTAAAGGGGGATCGGTTAGTGGGTTTCTTCGAGAAATAGTACGTATTTCAAGGGGCTTTGCCCCTTGCACCCCGCTGGAACCGATCCGGCACCACAAGCATTCATATCCGTTTCAGCCGAGCTTCTTTGTAACTCGTTGGCTCAAATCCAAGGCCCCTTTTAGCATGGAAGGGAGACGTCAACCTGTCTTTCTCTGGAAGTAAGGGTCTTCCTCCAAATATTAATCTCTCCCCAGAGACAAGGGGAGTTCTAGAGGGGGCGCATTTCTCTCACCAAACATATGCGCCCTCTCTAGCTGGGGGTCACAGGGGGACAGAGTCCCCCTTGATAAATGTCCAAATGATAGGAACTACCAATAAAGCAAACTCACAATGGGATTCCGGGTTAATACTCCCTGAAAAACCCCTGATATTTAACAACTCGGCAATTGGGTGCCGGGGAGCTGATAGCGCTGGTAAATCGTTAATATTTCGGCTTCTTGCCCCTGGTGAATCATCTGGTAATACCGCTCCAGCTTCTCGATAATCTCTTGCACCAAAACCTCTGGCATGAATCGCTCAAACTGGTACGGCGGGAGCAGCGCTTCCAGACTATGGGGGATGTGGCCTCGTTGCTCGTTTGCTGGAATCACTCGTTCAACGGCTCTGAGGTTAATGCCAATTCCGGTAATGAGTGCCCGGATATGGCTTTGATGAATCAATGTCTCGGTCAGGATGCCCCCCAGCTTGCGCTGTTCTATGTAGAGATCATTGACGGGCTTTAATTGCAGGGTGAGCCCGGTGGTTTCCTGTAACGCTTCCGCACACGCCACCCCAGCGGCCAGCGTGTAACAGGTGGTAACCGGGAGGGGCTTTTCTGTGGGCAGGTGGATCAGCGAAAAATACAGCCCGGCTTTTTTGGGGGAAATCCAGCTTCTTCCCTGGGTGCCCTTACCAGCGGTTTGCTCTTCGGCAATGACATAGGCGGGGCCGGTGACGCGGCCTGCCAGAACCAGCCGCTTGGCTTCCTCGTTCGTGGAATCCCGGGTCTCGTTAGTTAAGTTTTTCATCGGGGTGTTTTCAGGGAATCCAGAATCACCTGGGAGGCCGCTTGCAATTTGGCTAAATCCACGCCGGTCTCAATGCCCAGCCGGTTCATTTCCATCACCAGCTTTTCGGTGGCCAGATTGCCAGATGCTCCGGGGGCATAGGGACACCCGCCCAGCCCCCCGGCGGAGGCGTCAAACGTACTCAGACCCAAATCCAAGCTGGCCCGCACGTTTTCCAGCGCCCGGCCATGGGTATCATGAAAGTGCATGGCGAGCTTGTCCCTGGGGATGGTTTGTAGCAGGTAGCCCATGGTATCCGTGACTTCTTCCGGGGTGGCCTTGCCAATGGTATCACCGATGGACACCTCAAAAACCCCCAGATCCAAAAGCCGTTGAGTGACGTTCCGGGTTTGCTCCTTGTCAATTTTTCCTTCGTATGGGCAATGAAAGGCGGTGGAGACATAGCCCCGGACCGTGATGCCCTCTTTTTTGGCCGTCTCAATCACTGGGCGGAAAGCCTCAAAGGATTCTGCGATGCTCATGTTGATGTTGTTCTTGGTAAACGTTTCGGAAGCGGCGGTGAAGACGGCAATGTGCTTGACCCCGGCGGCGATGGCCCGCTCCATCCCCTTCATGTTGGGGACCAACGTCCAGTAGGTGACATCAGGCTTTTGGGGAAGGCGGGCGATGACCTCTGCCGCGTCGGCCAGTTGCGGGATGGCCTTAGGATGGACGAAAGAGGTGACCTCAATCTGTTTGAGTCCCGTTTCGGACAGTTTTTCAATAAATTGGACCTTCACCTCGGTGGGAATCTGGGCCTTTTCGTTCTGAAGCCCGTCCCGAGGGCCGACTTCCATAATGGTGACACGGTTTGGGCGATGGTTTGTCATGAGTTCGGCTCCAGTTGAACGAGAGCGGCGCCCATATCCACCAGTTGCCCTTCGCTGCAAAGGATTTTCTGGACAGTTCCCGCCGCTGGGGCTGCCAGCGTCATTTCCATCTTCATGGATTCCATAATCACCAACGGCTGATTGGCCTCAACGGCATCCCCTTCTTGTACCTGGATTTTCAGGACCGTTCCTGGCATCGGGGCTTTAATGTCCCCGGCCACACCGGTGGCGGGGGCTCCGCTCCCTCGACGGGCCTGGGGCTGGATGACCTCCAGAAGATAGGTTTTCCCGCGCACCCAGATTTGCAGCAGGTCGCCTTTTCGGGCGAGATAAAATGGGATGACCTCAGCCCCCACATGCAGCAAGCCCTCCCCAGGCTGGGAGATTTCCATGGTGACCTCCACGGTGGTCTCTCCAATCGTCACCAGATACGCGCTTCCCTGAGCCTCGTAATGAATAGAGATAGGCTCCTGTAGCGCTTGGCTGTGGGGTTTGAGTTGCAGGACCGGCATGCTACACGTTCCTCCATGTGCCAGACAACTGCCAAGGAGAGGCGGGCTGATCGATGGTGTTGTTGATGGTCACTTTCTGGGTGGCTCTAGAGGCCAGGGCCGCAATGATATAGGCCGGCACCGCTGACGCTTTCTGCTCCGCTTCTTGGGCGATGGGATGTTCTTCCAGAAAGTGGGTGTGAATCTGTCCGGCCTGGAATGCCGGATGCTGGATAATGGCCTGGAGAAACTCGATATTGTTGGTGACCCCAAGGGCGACATAATGGGACAGTGCCCAGTGCATTTTCTCCAGGGCGTGTTGCCGGGTCTTCCCCCAGACAATGAGTTTGGCCAGCATCGGATCATAATAAACCGTGACTTCCCCGCCTTCCACCACGCCATTATCAATGCGGATATTGGGGCCGAGCGGCAAGACATATTTTTCCAGCTTCCCCGTGGAGGGCATAAAGTTCTGGCCAGGGTCTTCAGCGTAAATCCGGCACTCAATAGCGTGGCCGTCCTGAGAAATATCGGCTTGCTGGTAGGGCAGTGCCTCACCTACGGCGATGCGGACCTGCAAACGGACCAGATCCAGGTGGGTGGTCATCTCGGTGACGGGATGCTCCACTTGCAAGCGGGTGTTGACCTCCAGGAAATAAAATTCCCCGGTCTCAGACAGGATAAATTCCACCGTTCCGGCGTTGGTATACCCCAGGGCCTTGGCCGCTTTGACGGCGGCGTCGCCCATTTTCTGCCGGAGCTCCGGGGTTAAAGCCGGCGAGGGGCTTTCCTCGATGATCTTTTGATGACGGCGCTGAATGGAGCATTCCCGCTCGAATAGATGAATAATATGGCCGTGGTGATCGCCAAAAATCTGAAATTCAATATGTCGGGGGCGGGTAATGTATTTTTCCAGGAAGATTCGGGCGTCTCCAAAGGCGCTTGTAGCTTCTCTGGCTGCGGCTTCCAGGGCGGCCTCAAGCTTTTCTTCTTTTGAAACCCGCCGCATGCCCTTGCCCCCACCGCCTGCGGCGGCTTTCACCAAAATGGGATAGCCAATGCGCTGGGCTTCTTTTTTCAGCACGGCGATATCCGTGTCCAGCTCCCCCGCCCAACCAGGCACTACCGGCACACCCGCTTTTTCCATGGTTTGCTTGGCGATGATCTTATCGCCCATGGCGCGGATGACCTCAGGACTGGGCCCGATAAAGACAATCCCCGCCTGTTGGCAGGCTTGGGCGAACTCGGCGTTTTCTGAGAGGAAGCCGTAGCCGGGGTGAATGGCCTCGACCCCGTGTCGTTTTGCTAAATCAATGATTTTTTCTCCCTGAAGATACGTCTCTCCTGGGGTTTTACCGGGCAGGTGATACGCTTCGTCCGCTTGGCGCACATGGGGCGCTGATCGATCCGGGTCGGAATACACCGCCAAGGCGGTAATCCCCATCTCTTGCAGGGTCTGGATGATCCGGAGGGCGATTTCTCCTCGGTTGGCAACCAGCACTTTCTTAAACATAAACGCTCCTAGCGGGTCGCATTGCTTGTTTCAACAATCCAGGCGGGAGAGCGTTTTTCCAGAAACGCCTTCATCCCCTCCTGCCCTTCGGCGGAAATCCGCCGGGCGGCAATGAGCTTCGCCGTGGTATCCATGGCCTTTTCCCAGTTGAAATCCGCCACTTCCTCAATCATTCCCTTACAGATAGAGACCGCTTCTGGCCCGTTTTTCAGCAGGGCGTCCACCAGCCCCTGGATGGTTTCATCCAGCTCGGCGGCATCTTCCGCCGTGGCAGAGATCAGCGCCATCTTCCTGGCTTGCTTGGCGGAAAATTTTTCGGCGGTGAGAAAATACCGGTGCGCATGAGCCGCCCCGATTTTCTTCAGGACAAAGGGGGAAATCACGGCGGGCAACAGGCCCAGTTTCACCTCGCTCAGGCAAAAAATCGCTTCTTTTAAGGCCACAGCCATATCACAGGCGGCCACCAATCCGACCCCGCCCCCAAATGCTGCCCCGTGCACTCGGGCAATGACGGGTTTGGGGCAGTCATGGATGGTCTTCAACATCTGGGACAGCGCGCGGGCGTCGGCCACGTTCTCATCAAAGGAGTAGTCCACCATTTTTTTCATCCACTGGAGATCGGCCCCAGCGCAAAACGACTTGCCTTCAGCGGCCAGAAGAATTACCCGCACCGAGGAATCTTCTCCCAGCCGGGTAAAGGCCTCCTGAAGCTCCTGGATCATCACTTCATTAAAGGCGTTATGCAGTTCAGGCCGGTTCAATGTGACGGTGGCCACGGGGCCTTGGGTGGACGTTTGAATCAGTTCTGCCATTGTCGTTCTCTCATTCGTTTACATTCTAAAGACGCCATGATCCCGCTCAGGGAAGGGGGCATTCAGGGAGGCGGCAATTCCCAAGCCTAATACCATGCGGGTATCCACCGGATCGATAATGCCATCATCCCAAAGACGAGCCGTGCTGTAATACGCGCTGCTTTCGATCTCGTACTTTTCCAGTGTGGGCCGCTTGAAGGCCTCTTCTTCAGCTGGGCTCATCGCCTTTCCGCCTTGGGCGGCGAGTTGATCTTTTTTGACCGTCAGCAGCACGTTGGCCGCTTGTTCCCCGCCCATCACCGAAATCCGGGCGTTGGGCCACATCCAGAGTTGTCGGGGGCCATACGCCCGGCCACACATGCCGTAATTCCCCGCCCCGTAAGAACCACCGATAATCACCGTGAACTTGGGCACGGCGGCGTTGGAAACCGCCATGACCATCTTGGCCCCGTCCTTGGCGATGCCGCCCGCCTCAAACTGGCGCCCCACCATAAAGCCGGTAATGTTCTGGAGAAACACCAACGGGATGCCCCGCTGGCTGCACATCTCGATAAAATGGGTCCCTTTCTGGGCACTTTCCGAGAACAGGACCCCGTTATTAGCCACAATCCCCACCGGTTGCCCCCAGATGTGGGCAAACCCCGTGACCAGCGTGGCGCCATACAAGGCTTTAAACTCATGAAAACGGCTCCCATCCACGATGCGAGCGATAATTTCCCGGACATCATAGGGCTTTCGAATATCTTTCTGGATGATGCCGTAGATTTCTTTTGGGTCATAGAGCGGATCTTCCGGCGGGCGGGTGTTTAGTTGGGCGTTTTTCCGCCGGTTCAGGTTCTCCATGATGTTGCGGGTAATGGCCAGGGCGTCTTCATCGTTGATGGCATAGTGATCCGTCACCCCAGAGGTTCGACAGTGAACATCGGCCCCGCCCAGCTCCTCAGCGGTGACCTCCTCACCGGTGGCGGCCTTGACTAAGGGTGGCCCGCCCAGAAAAATCGTCCCCTGCTCTTTGACAATCACCGTCTCATCGCTCATGGTCGGAATATACGCGCCACCTGCCGTACAAGACCCCATGACGACGGCAATTTGGGGAATGCGCTTGGCGGACATGCGGGCCTGATTATAAAAGATCCGGCCAAAGTGTTCTTTGTCGGGGAAGACCTCATCCTGCATGGGTAGAAAGGCCCCGCCGGAATCCACCAGATAAACGCACGGCAGGTGATTCTCTTCAGCGATCTCCTGGGCACGGAGGTGCTTTTTCACCGTCATCGGGAAATACGTCCCGCCTTTAACAGTCGCGTCATTGGCGACAATAACGCACTCCTGCCCGTGTACGACGCCAATGCCGGTGATAATTCCCGCTCCTGGGGCCTTGTTATCGTAGAGATCGTAAGCGGCAAGGGCGCTAAACTCCAGAAACGGGGTGTCTGGATCCAACAGTTGCTCGATCCGGTCCCGGACAAAGAGCTTCCCTCGCTTGGTATGGCGTTCTACCGCCTTGGGACCACCGCCGCCTCGAATAACCTGGATTCGCTCTTGCAGGGTCTCCAGTTGGGCTTCCATGTGGGCCCGGTTTTCTTGAAACACCGCGTCATTGGTATCGACTTGGGTACCTAAAACATCCATTCTCTTGCTGCCCCTGTACTCCCCCTGGCATACGCCGTCTCATGTTAACATTGGGTCACCCGTCTTAAACGGATCGCTGGAGGACTGACTCATTATAGCAAGAGCGCTCGCTGAAATAAATCGACTGCCTTAGCTTCTTGATCCGGCTGGACGGTGGTTGGGTTTTGGGCCATGTGTTACAAAATGAACACGACCACCCCATCTGTTAAAAATTGTTAATATTTTGTTTCTGAACATTTGACCGGTGGCATGGGGCTTTTTGCTCAGAAGAACATTTCCGATCCGAATGGCTACTTTAAAATTTGGGGGGTGGGGTTTATAATGATTTGTAGTAGGTATACATTTTGAACTAATGTGTCCAAATAAGAGAAACAACCCTTGAGGCCTTTCAGAGAAAAGGATGACATAAGGCACCCCGTCCCATGTACTTTATTGATGGACAAATCCATATTGAACAAGATGATCAATGCTTTTCATGCGAGTTTTTTCAGAAGGGCATCGCATGTCCGCTGCTGGAAGCGTTGGGGGAAGGGGTTGTTTATTTGGACGGGGACATCCAGGTCAGCAATTGTGGATTTTACAAGCCATTTAAGCGTCATTTGAAAGTAATTGACCCTACCACACCAGCCAGTGAGCATACTGAGACGGCCTCTCCTGACATGGCCGCAGGCGCGGAAACCGCTGATCAAACCGTGACGGATATTTTTATCGAGCGAAAAAAGAACCTTTAATCCAGATCCGACATTTCAATCCGATGGTACAAGGTGTTAAAGAGTCGGTGGACTTCTGCCTCACCCTTACTCATGGCGTCCTTGTTCATAATCGCGTCGTATTCCCGGATAGAGATTTCTTTATCCAGTTTTTTCAAGAGAATAAGCCCATTTTCATCGAATTCCGACTGCCGCTCCATGACCAGGATCCGACCCAGTTTGGCCAGCTTAATGTTCAGGAAGGTTTCTACGCAGTCTGGATCGAAATGCGTTCCGGCATCCCGCTTCAGAATAGCCAAGACCTTATCAAAAGGCATCCGGTTTCGATAATGACGACGGGATGTGATGGCGTCAAAGACATCGGAAATCGCTAGAATTCTACCGGATAAAGGAATTTCATTACCTGAAAGACCTCGGTAATAGCCTGTTCCATCCATTTTTTCATGATGCGAAGCCGCAATCTCGGGTACGCTTTGCAGATGACGCTGGAAGTAAACGTTTTTCAGGATTTCGTGGGTGTAGTAAACATGCTCCTGGATGTGGCGGTATTCTTTTTCGGTCAGGCGACCGTCTTTTTTCAGAATATTCTCGTTAATGACGATTTTCCCCACGTCATGCAGGAGAGAAGCATAGTGCAGGGATTCCAGATCTGGTTGAGACAGGTTCATTTCTTCTCCCAGCAAGAGAGAGTATTCTGCCACGCGCTCAGAATGCCCTGCGGTGATCGGATCTCGGGCGTCAATGGCGCTTGAGAGGGTTTTGACAAAGCTCTTGAAGGAGAGTTTCATCTCCTGGGTCAGGGTGGCGTTCTCAATGGCAACGCCGGCGTTGGTGGCAATGGCGGTTAAAAGATCCTCATCCACCTGATCAAACGCGCTATCGTGTTTATTAAGAACCTGGAATACGCCAATAATCTCCATCTGGCGATTGCGCATCGGCATACATAGAATATTTCGGGTAATATACCCTGTCCTTTTGTCAATCTCCCGGTTAAAGCGCGGGTCGGAGTAGGCGTCCTTAATATTCAGGACTTCGCCTGTCTTGACAACATACCCCGCCAAACCCAGGTGGGCAGGGAAGCGAATTTCTTCCGTGGTATCAAATCCCGAGGCAACTTTCGACCACAGCTCGTTGGTATCGCGGTCATACAGAAATACAGTACACCGATCGGCATTCAGGGCCTGTTCCGTTTCGTTTCGAATCAGGGTGAGCAGCTTGTCCAGATCTCGCTCGGCGGTCATGGCCTGACCCACCCGAAGCAGGGAGATCAGCGACTTGCTTTCTTGATTTGGGTTTTTTTCGCTCAGGGCGGAGAGGGTTTCTTCCAGATTGGGTTCACTCTCAAACACCCGTTGATGATTGGCTCGGCGGTCGACGATCTCTTGCCATTTCTTCTCATCCAGCCGGAAGATTTCATCTTCAATGTAGCTGGTCATAAAGGTCAAGCCATTCATTTCGGCAATTTTCAAGGATTCCAGCATACTGGCCAAGGCCAGTTTTTTCTCGTTCAGGCTGAGGTAGATTTTCCCGAGTTCGAAATAGGTTTTGGCCAGTTCGGTAATGTGCCCTTCTTCCTTAAAGACGGCGATAACCTCGCTCATGCCCTCAATGGCTCGGGTGTCATCGCCTTGTTTATGTTCAATACAGGCTAGAAGCCGGTTGGCCATGCCGTAGCCTTTTCTATAACCGTACTTTCGAAATATTGGCGCTGAATCTCTCTCAAGAATGGCTTTTGCGGACTGGTACTCGCTGCGGGTGTACTTAATATAAGCCTTGTAGAACTGAGACATTCCATAAGGGATTTTCAACCCTTTGGCTTCCGCTTCGATATTGACCTCATCAATCAGTTTCAGGGCTTTGGGAAAGTTCTCCTGGTAGATATACAGTCGAATCAGATCGTTTTTTATGCGCGAGGCCCGCTTGAAATCGCCCAGTTCTTCAGCAATGTGCAAGGACGCTTCCAGATACTTGAATGCCTTGATGTATTCTTCTTTTAAAATGTGCAGCCGCCCTAGAATCTGGTAGGTGATCGCTTGATCATAAGAATTGCCGCACTTTTTCTTGATCTGAATGGATTGTTCCAAACATAAAATGGCCCGGTGGTAGTCATTGGTCCGCTCATAATGAACCCCGAGGCTGTCATAGATACAAGCGGCTTCAAGTCCATCCGGGTTACAGAAAGTTTTGGCTTCCATAAACAAATGAACCGCCTGCCCAAACTTTTTTTCCCGGTACTTGACCAGCCCCTGATAATGGAGCAAGCGAGCCCGAGCATCATTGATATCCGGCTCATGGGAGTGGGTGTTAATCATTTTTAATGCGTCGGTAAAGAGCCGGTTTGATTTAGTAATGCCATCTACCGTGTCGTGACTGTATTTCAGCCATGCCAGCTCAATCATGCATCGGATGGCTCCTGTGAATTTCTTGTTCTTCAAGTACAGCTGGTAGGCCTCTTCCAGGAAGCTGATGGCCTTGTCGTACTCTTTTTTAAAGTTGTAGAGCAGTCCGGCTTCATAAAGGTCATCGGCATTCTGCTCGTTCCCAGAACCTTCTCCCCTACTGACGGTGCTCTCCGTGCTTTTGGGGGGAGTAAAAGATTGATGGATTAGATCGGGCACCCCATTCTCCGGGGCGCCAACAGGGATAGCCCCCTCGATGGAGTCATAATACTGCTGTGTCTCAAAGACATCCTGATTGATTTTTTCGGGCCCCTGGGCCATTTCCCAACTACTTCCTTGATTATGTCGTAAATATGGCTTTCTTAACCATATTAGGGAATTTCTATCGAAACGACTTCCATTAAGTGGTTGAAAAAAGGAAATTGCTTGCCGACACGTAAACTCGCTGTCGACTCTCCCTCAGGCCAAGGTTTTCCTGAATATGCACCCAAAGAGTCTTTGATACTTGTGGATTCCGAGGTGAACCCAGGTGGTTTTATGATCGTTATCTTTAGGTAGGTGTATCGTGGTGGCGAGGAAAAATCATTCAAATGAAGGGGGGTACCTGAGTAACCCTTGCACGAATCAGGAAACCGGCTCCATAATAACGTATGTATTTGTTATTTAATGTATGTTGAGTCGTGGCAGCGAAACCTGAGTCACAACAACAAAAGAACCCCTTGGTCCTGTTGATCCATTCTCAGCAGGATTTTCTGGATCGTTACAGGGATTACCTGAAGGCTCAGGGCTTTCGGGTGGAGGTGGCCGAAACCGGAAACCAAGGGATCAACATGGTGTATCAGCTGATGCCCGATGTGATCGTTACTGAAATTATGCTGGACGATGTCAACGGGTACCAGATCTGCAGGCTGCTGAAGAATGATCCGGCGACCCAGTCTATTCCAGTGGTTTTGATTTCGGAGTACGAGGAAAAAGTGGATCAGTTCTGGGGCGTTAAAGCAGGGGCGGATTTGTTTCTCAGACCTGATGAACTCAAGGCCAAGCTGGTCAAACAAATCCGTATGCTACTGGAAATCTATGAGCGGGTCAATGAAGGGGATCGAACCCGCTTGTTGCTTAAGTCAGACAGGCGGACGCTAAATGTCGCGGCCCGGCTGAACCAGATTCTGGATAAGGCGCTGATTGAATCTACCCTGATGATTGAGTTTCGCAACCTCAGTGATCTGGTGCATGATACCAATTTGTTGAACTATATGCTCTTCAGCCTGCTAGAAAGTATTCTTGAGTTTGACGCGGCGGCGATTTTCTTTAATGACATGAACAAGCTGCCTCGCGAGGTCACGTTCTACCTTCCCGACGGAGAGGAACAATCCCCCAAGAAACTGGAATCTCTGAAAGAGGAGTTCTTTAAACCTTTACAGAAAGAGAACCCCACTGCCTTTGACACCCTGGATTACGTGGTGATTGGAACCGAGAGTGAGGAGGCGGTTCCGGTGGAGTATCGTTCTGTGCATCGGAAGGCGTTTTATGTGAATGAGGAACTCATCGGCTCAATCGCCTTTTATTCTTGTGACGACGTGGATTATGACAAGATTTTCCCGGTTGTGCTTATTGAAGACGAGCTTCAATTGCTGATGAAGCTCCGCCATCTATATACACGGGCAGAGCTGCTTGCGGTAACCGATGGATTGACTGGCCTGTTTAACTACAAATACTTCCGCGACACGATGGAGCGAGAGTTTAAATCGACGATTCGATACGAATTGGATATGACCCTGGCGTTGATTGACATTAATAACTTTACTCAATACAACGAGGAGGGCGGCTACCCATGTGGAGATGCCGTTTTAAAGTGGGTGGCCTGCTGTGCTGAAAAGCAATTTCGGAGTGTGGATGTGGTTGCTCGGTACAGCGCTGGCATGCTGGCTGTGCTTTTCCCGAAGACCTCGATGGAGCATGCACAAATTGCCCTGGAGCGTTTTCAAACGGATGTTGAGTCCAATCCGTTTCAGTGGAAAGAGCAGCCTCTCAAGGTCTCTGTAACTATTGGCGTAGCAGCTTTCAAACCTGACATGGGGGCTTCGTCCCAGATGATTCATCACGCAGAGGCGTGTATAGCGCAAGCTCAAAAGCAACAAACCTCAAAGTCGACAGCTTCAAAAAATCTTTGATTGAGAATTCCAGTCGGTCGCCGTACAATAACCCTAATGTACAGAGTAGGCTGAAACTTCATAATAATGAATTGGCAAGGGGATCTTCCCACAACAAATGCCCAAGCGCCGGTAAATATGAGTGAGCAAACTGAGAAAGTCCGCTCTTCCGAAGATGTAAAGGAAATTTTGGCACTGGCCCGCAAGCTGGCTCGCAAGCAAAGGCGAACCAGTGTGACGGATCAGGATTTTTTGCGTGCCCTGTTATTAAATAATCGGGTTTTTACCCGATTTGACGCCTTGCTAAAGCAGCTAGGCATCAGCCCCAGACGGCTGGAAAAAACCTTAAATGAGGCCCTGAAAAATGCCTCGTTGCCGCCTGAGGGTGAAAGTACCGTGCTGTTAAAAGCCGAGCAATTCGCAAGGCATGCCAGCGAGCAGCGGCCCGTGGTTGAAGTAGAGCATTTGCTTAAAGCCCTGCTCCTGAGTTCGGATCCGGTGATTACGCTGGTCTTTTCGACCCATCATGTCACTGAAGAGAAAATCGACCAGGCGACGGCTCAGGTAAAATCCACTCTGACTGTCCGTAACTCGCTATTTATGCTGCGAGAGCTTGCGGAAGTCATTGTGTTTGTCCTCGTTTTCCTGATCTTAATCAAGAGTTTCCTGGGAGAGCTGCGTCTGATTCCATCAGAGTCGATGGTTCCCACCCTGAAAATTGACGATCGGGTGGTCATTGAGCGGGTTAGCCAGTGGTATCGCCCCTATCAGCGGGGGGATATCATTGTTTTTTACCCTCCGGGAACCCAGCTCAAAGACGATCCCTGGAGTGTCTTTCTTCGTCTCACCGGCTTCTCAGGTCTGATTTACAAAAAAGAAGACAATATTGATGTGGCTTACATCAAGCGGCTTATTGGCTTGCCGGGCGATAAAGTTGAAGTTCGGCCTAACGACGGCGTCTACGTCAATGGACATAAGCTGGATGAACCCTACATAAACGAGATTTCCAGAACCTGTACCCTGGTTCAGCCTTTTCCCTATTGTGATTCACTCACAGTGCCCAAGGGGCATTATTTTATGTTGGGGGATAACCGGAATCAGAGCGCCGATAGTCGCTATTGGGGGTTTGAGCCAGAGGAACGGGTGATTGGTCGCGCGGTATTTCGAATTTGGCCGGTGAACCGGCTAGGGACGATTGAGAAGCCGAGCTATGACTTGGAAGGCACTCAAAAACCAGATTCCTAGACGTGTAGTAGATGGTCAAATCGGCAATATTGCTGATTTTGAATCCAACTGAGAATGGAGTATAATGGGTTAGGTATGATTTTAGACTAGCGTGGTGTTTCATTTTGATGATTGAAATGTTTGTGATGGGGATCGCACTGGACACAAGGACCGGTACACCTATTGTGGTGCTGAATGACAATGAAAACCGCCGAGCCTTGCCAATCTGGATCGGAACGGCAGAGGCCAGCGCCATTATCCGCCAGCTGGAGAATATCAAATCCGCGCGTCCCATGACCCATGACCTGTTGTTTAACATCATTACCACCACGGGGTACCGGATTACCAAGGTAGAAATTAACGACATCAACTCCGATACCTACTATGCCAGCATTTTCCTGACCCACGCCGATGGACATGAGCATGTGATTGACGCCCGGCCTTCCGATGCCATTGCCCTGTCTCTTAAAGCGGAGATTTCTATTTATGTTACGGCGAATGTGATTGCTGACGGGACGATTTCAACGGATCAGGAACGGGACGAGGAAGAAGCCGAGCAGTTTCGGAACTTCTTGCGGGATCTCAAAGCCTCAGACTTCCAAAAGGAAGAATCCAACGAACCCAATCAGGATAACTAGCCGGGCTGGCTTTCTGAGGGGATATCAGGGGTGGCCGGCTCATTGGCAGCCGCTTGTTGTACGCCGGTGATAAAACTTTTGCTAAAACCGGATAGAAGGAGCTTTGGGAAAGCCAACGCCAGTGGTAAATACAGTCCACTGGAGAAGGCCAAAAGCCCAATTTCAGCAAATAGCTTGGTGATTTCCCAGACGGCTTTTCCCTTGCTGGTAAAAATCTCATTGGTTCTTTTTTCAGCGGCATAAATCCCTTCGGCTATATTTTTCCGAGAGAAAAAGGCTGTAAACCGCTTGGGTATTGGAATCTTTTTGGAGCCATTCTTAGGGTCGTTCTTAGAGTCGCTTACCGGAGCGCCATTTGCGTCAGGGGACGCCTCACTACCAAATGTGATGGGCGTGGCGGTTTTTTGAACGGATTGCAGGTAGCGTCCCGCTGTAGGATTCAAATGGATTGTCATGGGGCCAAAAACCTTTACTTGGTGATTCTACCCCTGTAAAACCTCCTGAATGGAAGAAGGTGCCAGTGGATTTTATGGGCCAACGATGAAATAATAGGCCGTAAAATACGAGTGAGCCCAAGAGAGGTGAGTGGTGGCTAGATCCAAGTCTTCTTCCAATGACCCTACCCAGCAGCAGCTTAATTTCCTGATCCAGCCGATGGACGAAGCGCTGGAGCTGGAAGAAAACAGTGAAGACGAACAGGACGCAGAGGCTTTGCTGGAAGAGTTGATGGGACCGGTCATTTACTCGGTTTCTCAACTGACCGCGGTAATTGAAGAAGTCTTGTCCGAAGATCCGGTGTTGGGGGACGCGGTCATCGTTCAAGGAGAGCTGTCCAATCTCAAACGTTCCGCAAGGGGGCATGTGTACTTTACCCTCAAAGACGAATCCGCGTCCATCAGTGGTATCCTTTGGGCCAGCCTTGCCCGGAAGCTGAACTTTGAGCTGGAAGACGGTCTGGAAGTTTATCTTACCGGGAAGTTGGAGATCTACGCCCCCAGTGGAACGTACTCCATCGTAGGGCAAAAGATAGAGCCTGTCGGGATTGGATCGTTACAGCTGGCGTTTCAGCAAATTAAGGAGCGATTGGAAGCGGAAGGGCTGTTTTTACCGGAATTTAAACAACCTATTCCCGAGTTCCCCACGAGAGTCGGTATTATCACCTCTAGAACCGGGGCGGTGATTCACGATATGCTCCGGGTGATTCGTCGCAAAAACCCGCTGGTGGATGTCTTGCTTTTGCCAGCGACTGTTCAGGGGGAAGGGGCAGCGGAAGAAATTGCCGCCGCCATTGAGGAACTGAACCGTCCTGAGTATGGGCTGGATACCCTTATCGTAGGGCGAGGGGGTGGATCGTTTGAGGATCTGTTTTGCTTTAGCCAGGAACCGGTGGTTCGGGCCATTTTTAATTCCCGTGTGCCGGTAATTACCGGTATTGGCCATGAGCCGGATTATGGTCTGGCGGATGCAGCAGCCGATTTTTCCGCAGCGACCCCGACCATGGCGGCAGAATACGCAGTCCCCGATGTGCAACAGCTCATCCAGCATCATATGTTGCGTTCCACCACGTTGATTGAGTTGATGTGTGGCTACCTGTTTGATTGGGAACAGGCGTTGGATAGCCGGGCAACCCGTTTTGTGGAGTCTTTACTGTCTGTTTTTACTGCCGCCGAGAGCAAACTGGAACTGTCCCGAGAGAAATTGGTGAGTCAGGTGGGCTTTTATTTGCAGGCACTGGAGCAGAAGCAGGCCCAAATGGCTTCGGAACTGGATGCCTTTAGTCCGCTGGCGACCCTTTCCCGAGGTTATGCCATTCCCGTCAAGGCCGATGGCTCGGTCTTGCGCTCTATCAAGCAGGCCGCTCCTGGTGAACGTTTCCAGTTGAGAGTGTCTGACGGGCAGGTGGATTGTCAGGTTATAGAATCATAGAACGGAAGAGGAACATGTGATGACCCAGTCGAAAGAAAGCACTCCCAGCTTTTCAGAAGCCACCCAGCAGCTGGATACGATTATTGAAAAGTTCAAAAGTGGCAACCTGCCGTTAGAAGAGGCATTGACCCTGTTCGAAGAGGGCGTAGCCCACCTGAAGGTTTGTCAGACGAAGCTGACAGACGCCCGTGGTAAGGTTGAGGAACTGGTGAGAACCCTGGGGGCCGATGGAGAGAGTGTCACCCGTCCGTTTGAGGTATAGGAGTGAGCTTGTGAGCCAACATATTCTGGTTTTTGATCATGGAACCACCGGCATTAAATCCTGTCTGATGGATCAAACCGGTGCCATTGTCGGGCGGGGATATCAAAAGTTTGAGCAGATTTATCCGCAGCCGGGTTGGGTGGAACACCGGCCCGAGGAGCTGTGGAGTAAGACCCTGGAAACCGCTAAGCGGGCTTTGGAAGAGGCACAGACAACCTGGGAGGATATCACGGCCATTGGGATAACCAACCAGCGGGAAACCGTGGTAATGTGGGATGCTCAAACGGGAGAGCCTATTCATAACGCCATTGTCTGGCAATGTCGCCGGACCACTGAATACTGCGAGGCTTTGAAATCCCAAGGATATGAAAGCCGGATTACCGAAAAAACCGGCTTGGTATTGGATCCATATTTCTCGGCCAGTAAGATTCGCTGGATGCTGGATCATGTCCCGGTGGCCAAGGAGTTATTGGCCCAAGGGTGGCTGAAATTTGGCACGGTGGATAGCTGGATTCTCTGGAAACTGACCGGGGCGCATGCCACGGATCTGACCAATGCCTCCAGGACCATGCTTTTTGATATTCACCGGAAAGTCTGGGACCCGGAACTGCTGGATATTTTTGGCGTGCCGGAAACAATTTTGCCGGAAGTGAAAAAATCCAACGCCCGCTTTGGCGAAACCAACCCGGCGTTGACTGGTGGAAAGGACATTCCGGTAATGGGCATTCTCGGCGATCAGCAGGCTGCTTTGCATGGACAAAAGTGCTGGACGCCCGGAACCGCCAAAAGCACCTATGGCACCGGAGCATTTCTGGTGATGAATACCGGAGACAAACCGGTTCTTTCCTATAAAGGGCTTCTGACGACGTTGGCCACCGATGCTATGGGTAACCCTGCCTATGCGCTGGAAGGCGCGATTTTTCTGGCGGGGGGAACCATCGAGTGGCTTCAGAACCAGCTGGGTATTTTGCAACACCCTTCAGAAATAGACACGCTGGCGGGGAGTCTTTCTGATAACGGTGGTGTCTATTTCGTACCAGCCATGGCTGGGCTGGCCGCGCCCTACTGGGATGCCAATGCCCGAGGGGTGATTACGGGGTTATCCCAGGAATCCGGGAAGGCCCATCTGGTTCGGGCGGCAGTAGAGGCCATGGCGTATCAGACCCGGGAAGTGCTGGATGCCATGCAGGAAGAATCGGGCCTGGCTTTGGAGGCCCTGCGGGTGGATGGGGGCGTGACTCGCTCCGGGTTCTTGATGCGGTTTCTCGCGGACATGATTCATCATACGGTGATTCGGATGGATGACCCGGAACTGACCGCCAAGGGAGCAGGCTATCTGGCCGGTTTGTCCTCCGGTTTTTGGCAGTCCCCGGAGGAAATCCAGAACTTGCCGGAACAAATGGAAGCGTTTCAGCCAGACATGCCGGAACCTGATCGCGCCTGTTTCTACCAGGGATGGTTACTGGCAGTCCAAAAGACCTTATCCGTGTCCGTTTCCAATCAGGAAGCGGCTGCCCACCCTTAAGGCAAGTGCTTGGTCATCACCAGATAATGTCCTTGGCTGAAGCCGGTTTTCTCATAAGCACGTATGGCCCGCAGGTTTTCCGTATGTACGTATAAGCGAAGCTCCGGGCTGCCCGCATCTCGAGCCGCTTGCTCTACGGCAGAAAGTAGCTGCTGGAACTGACCCTTACCCCGATGGTCCGGGTGGAGGTAGACGCTTTGAATCCACCAGTACGGAGCGTTATGCCAATCACTCCATTCGGTCGTCACCAATAAACCGCCAATCAGAGTCTCAGAGTGGGTTAATACCCAGTAAATCCCAAGGTACGGCTGGTCAAATACTTTTTGTACGGATTGCTCAAGGGTTTTCGAGTCCAGGCGCATACCTTCGCTTTCATCCGCCATGTTTTGGATCATGGTCATCAGCGCAAGCTTATCGGATGGCTGGGCGGTACGAACCTGATAGTCTGTTTGTGTGGACGGTGATTTCATGAACGCTCCAGAATACTCTCCATATCGGGCTGGTTGCCCCTTTACAGAGGAGCAGGCCGTTATTATAGCATTCCCGCACTCTACAAGGGAAAGGGACTTATGGTATAGTTTTGCCAGTCCCCAAGTCGGCAATATAAAGAGAGCCAGGATGACGAACACACCCAAACGGGCCATTATTCTAGCCGGAGGTCAGGGAACCCGCCTGCGGCCTTATACCACCTTGCTGCCCAAGGCATTGGTGCCGCTGGATGATATGCCGGTACTGGAGTTGGTATTGCGGCAACTGAAGGCGTATGGACTCCAGGAGATTACCATTACGGTGGGTCATCTGGCTCAGCTGATTGAAGCCTACTTTGGGAACGGCCACAAGCTGGGTCTGGATATTTCCTATGCCCGAGAAGAAAAACCCCTGGGTACTGCCGGGCCACTCAAAGCCATTGAGCATGACTTACCGGAGAACTTCCTGGTGATGAACGCCGATATTGTCTCCGACATCCATTACCACAACCTGTTGAAGTATCATCTCGAGGCCCAGCAATCCCCAGATGCCCCCCTTGCCACCATTGCCGTACACCAAAGAACCTCTAAAATCGACTTCGGCATTGTGGAATACGCTCCAGAAACCTGCCGCATTCAACGCTTTGTGGAAAAGCCGGTGCTGGAACACTCAGTGAGTATGGGGATTTATGTTTTTAACAAACGGGTTTGCGAGTATATTCCTGAAGACACGTTTTTTGGCTTCGATCAATTGATGCGAACCTTGCTGGAGCAGGGACAGGCTATTCAAGCGTTCCCGTCTTCCGGCTACTGGCTGGATATCGGCCGGGTAGATGATTATGAGATGGCCGTTGAGGATTTTCAACGCATGAAAGATCAGCTCTTGCCCTCAGTTGTCTTGGAAGAGGCTTCTGTCAGGTCATGAAAACCTTTTTGATCATCGGGAGTACGGGTTATGTAGGCCGACACCTGATTGAGGCCCTGCAAACACGGTACCCTGAAGGGGTTATTTTTGGCCTGAGTCTGCATGGAGAGCCCTATGCCAAGGGCTGGCGCTCTCTGGAAGGGGATCTGCTGCACCCGGATTTACCCAATCTATTGGGAGAAATCCAGCCGGACGTGATTTTCCATGCCATGGGAATTGATCGGATGGCCCCGCTCAAGCGACAGCTGGACGTGCTGGTGGAAGGCACCCGCTACCTGCTCCAATCTGTGCTGGATATTCAGTTGGGCGCCAGGGTTGTCATTACCGGATCGGCGGCGGAGTATGGCCCTTCTGATGAACCGGTTTCCGAAGAAACCCTGCCGCAACCCATGAGCGAGTATGGCATTGCCAAGCTGGCCCAAACGCAGGTGGCCCAATATTTTGCCAAAAAATTTAACTTGCCGGTGATGGTCGGGCGGATTTTTAACATTTACGGAGAAACCCCCAAAGGGCTGGTAATTGCTTCTCTGGCTTCCCAAATCGCCCGCCAGGAAATGAGCAACCTGTCTTACCCCCGGATTAAAGCCTATAATTTAGCCAGCGCGCGGGATTTTATTCATATCCAAGACGCGGCCCGAGCCATGCTGGCTCTGGCGGAATCCGGGCAGTCAGGTGAGGTCTATAACATTGGGACGGGTCAATCGGTGACGGTTCGCGCCGTGCTGGATCAGATGCTATCGTTCTCCCGGTTGAAAGAAGCGGAGATTGTCCCTCAAGGTGAGCAATATTACGATCTCAGTCAGTCCAACGTGGAAAAAATCCACGCCCAGACCGACTGGCGGCCTGAGGTAAATTTATCTACCGGCTTAAAGCGGGAGCTGGACTACTGGCGTCAGCATGTTTCCCTGATGGCAGGCCAAATTTAAGGAGAAGGTGATGGACTTAAAGAACCAAACCGTACTGGTGACCGGGGCCGGGGGCTTTATTGGTAGCCATCTGGTGGAAGGACTGGTTCAACGGGGCACTCGGGTCAAAGCCCTGATTAAATACAACTCCCGTAACGACTGGGGAAATATTGAACGACTGCCGGAAGCGGTGCGCTGTCAGGTTGATGTGCTGCCCGGCGATATTACGGATCCCTTTTTTGTACGGAGTGCTGTTGAGGGGTGTACGGCGGTCTTTCACTTGGCGGCCCTCATTGGTATCCCATACTCTTACATTGCTCCCCAGCATTATGTAAACGTCAATGTCCAGGGAACCCTCAATGTACTGGAAGCCTGTCGTCAGGAGAACGTTCAAAAGCTGGTCCACACTTCCACCAGCGAAACCTATGGGACGGCCCGTTATACCCCTATTGATGAAGCGCACCCCCTGCAAGGCCAATCACCTTATTCGGCCAGCAAGATCGCTGCTGATAAAATGGCGGAAAGCTATTATTTATCATTTGACCTGCCGGTAGCCACCATTCGGCCCTTTAATACCTTTGGTCCCCGGCAGTCGGCCAGGGCCATTATCCCTACAATTATCAGCCAGGCACTGGCTTATGAACAAACCGGACAGCCGATTTCCCTGGGCTCATTAACACCGGTCCGGGATTTTACCTACGTGAAAGACACCGCTGAAGGGTTTATTCGGATGGCTGAGTGCGATGATACTGTTGGAGAAGTGGTGAACATCGGGACCGGAACCGCTTTCACCATTCAGGATACCCTGAATGAGATTCTGGGCATTGTGGGAAGGGAGATTCCCGTGGTCACCCGCGAAGAACGGGTCCGCCCGGAAAAGAGCGAAGTCCAGTTGCTTTTGGCCAACAATGAAAAAGCCCGGCAACTCCTGGGTTGGGAGCCTTGTTATAGCTTCCAGAAAGGGTTAAGCGAGACTGTGGAAGCCATCCGCCAGACGCTAAGTGACTATAAAACCGAGATTTACAACGTTTGATTGTCTGACTCAGTTTCAGTCTCTTCTATAAGAGATTCCACAAGGACTTTATCCACCCGGTTCCCGTCCATGTCCATGACTTCAAAGCGCAAAGTTTGCCAAGTAAAGCTATCTGACGGTTCTGGAATGCGCTCGAGCTGGTGTATGACGAATCCTCCCAGCGTCTGATAGTCTTCTTCATCCGGCAGGGTTTGATCGGTTATCCCCAGGGTTTCTTTAAACGTGGAAATACTCACCATGCCATCCATGAGCCATGATCCATCATCCCGTTGTACCACATCCAGCCGCTTGATTTCCTCAGCGGAGGGGAGTTCACCGACAATGGCTTCCATCACATCGGTCAGGGTAATTAATCCTTGAATGGTGCCGTACTCATCGGTAATTAAGGCCAGATGATTGCCTGTTTTCTTAAACATTTCCAATACGTTCAACAGCGGCATGCTTTCCGGCACAAACATCGGGGGGCTGATGCGCTGTGTCAGCGAGAAGGGTTTGCCGGATAGCGTCTGCTTATAAAGTTCTTTCACATGAATGGTCCCAATGACGGTGTCCAGTTCCCCTTGGCAGACCGGGAAGATGGAATAGGGGTTGTTGAGGATCTCCTGAATGTTTTCTTCGTCTGAACATTCGGTATCCAGCCAGTTGATCAGGGTTCTGGGCGTCATTTGGCTTTCGACTGTCTGATCAGCCAGACGAAAGACCCGCTCGGCCATGTGTTGCTCGATCTCCTCAAAAACACCCACCCGTGCCCCTTGCCGAATCAGTTGCTTAACGTCTTCTTCTGTCAGGATAGGCTCTGCAGGGCCTTTTATACCGAATATTTTTAATATGCCGTCAGTGGAAAGGCTTAAAATCTGAATGATAGGTGCAGTCAGGTTGGATAATTGCTGCATAGGTCGGGCAATTAAGGTGGCGATCCGCTCCGGGGTATGAAGCCCCAAACGTTTCGGGACCAACTCACCCAGAACCAGCGATAAATACGTAATCAGGAGTACGACCAGACCAATGCCGATCCCTTCCCGGTAAGGGGCTAGGACGGGAATCGAAGGTAGCATTTCCGAGAGTTTTCCGGCGACTGTGGCTCCTCCAAAGGCGCCTGCAAAAATGCCAATCAGCGTAATGCCAACCTGAATTGTCGCCAGGAAACGGTTGGGTTCTTCGGTAAGCTCCAGGGCGCTTCGAGCCGACGCATTGCCTTGTTCCGCCGCATGAAGCAGTCGGGACTTATTGGCTGAAATAACGGCGATTTCCGCCATGGCGAAGAAGCCATTGAGCAGAACCAATCCCAGGATAATGATAATTTCTGTACCGATTGACATGGATTTCCCTTGAGCCCCAAGCCCTATTCTACCCGGTTTTCTTATTCAGGCCAAATAGAACAATAAAGTAACAGGTCGCTCGATTATAATAAATACAACAGCGAGAGAGAACAGATGGAGCATGAGAAACGTGTGGGCAAGAAAACGGGTCACTCAGATTATGTCAGGGGTGATTATCGGCGCATTGATTGGCCTGGTTGGGAGTGGAGAGAGTATGGCGCAGGATCAGGGGGAATTTTCCGCAAGAGGTTTTAACACCGCGCGGATTGAGAATGAATATAAGCTGGAAGTCCCTCGGGAAAAAACCGAGGCGGTTTGGAAATATCTTAACGAGCGGTATGAAAATGGAAGCCCTTTTTTGAAAGGGCTCGGGAGCGGCTTTACCACCCAGTTTTCTGAAGAGTATTTTGTGGATCGCTACTTTGATAACGATCGGCTGGATTTGCTTCGAAGTGAAAGCGGCATCCGGCACCGTAGCCGGAAGGTGATGAGTGATCCCACCCATAAAAAAGATGGTCGCCAATTGGTTCAGATCAAACTGAATCGTCCGGGAGATTTGGAAACCAACCGGACCGAACTGAAGTTTCCGGTCAACCCGGAGCCGATTGCCAAAAACGCTTACGATCACCATCCCTTGTTGGGGTTGATTGACCGGGATTATCGGGCATCTTTTTTGGAGAACTTGCAATTGCTTGGCTTACGCCCGGAATCCTTGTGGAATACCATTACCCTGGAACAGCGCCGTCGCCGGGTTTATCTTTCAAAAGACGGACAAGCGTTTGCCACCATTACACTGGATGAAATCACCTCGCACAAATGGTGGAAAACCATTCGCTTTACGGAAATTGAGATGGAACTCAATGAAATTGGCTATACTGAGGGCTCTGAAACGGAGAAGGTGGAAATGCAGCGGGTAAATGACCTGATTAAGAACGATTTGTTTACCCCATTCCCCGAAATTCACCAGGATCAAACCCCCAAGTATAATAAGGCGTTTGAGCATTTCAGTAAGGAATTTCTTTTCTTCCGCTGGGCGCTTCGGTATGACCTGCCGGTGGAAGGGCTCATTGCCGGAATCGGCTTGCTGGCCCTGCTGGGAACCCTCTGGATGTTGTTTCGAGGCAAGAAGCCTGCTAAACCGAACGTCTGGTAGCCTTAAAAGACCCGGATTTTCGGGGTCCGCATCCGGGATTCAATTCTTGGCTGGTTGAGGGAAAGTTCTGCCAGAACTACCGAGTGATTGACCAGAACGGCCAAGTAATCGGCCCCAGCGGCGGCATCATACAGAGTGGTATTTTGGTATTCTTCCAGGGTGGGGTCGTATGTAACGACCTCATACCCATGTTCTCTCAATATATCCACAATCTTTAACGCCGGGCTTTCTCGGGTATCACCCACATCGGGCTTATACGTTAGTCCCACGGCGCAAATTCTGGGGTTTTGAATCCCTGCAAGGTCTTTCATGATTTTTTCGGCGCAATAGGCGGGCATTTTATCGTTAACCCGGCGAGACGTGGCAATCAATTCGGTTTTATTCGGGGATACTTCCACAAAGAACCAGGGATCCACGGCAATACAATGACCGCCCACTCCAATGCCCGGCTTTAACAGGTTGACGCGGGGATGCATGTTAATCAGATGCCGGGCTTCCTTGATGTCAATCCCATGAGTGTCGGCCAGAACAGATAGCTCATTGGCCAGGGCAATATTCACATCTCGATAAGTATTTTCTGCCAGCTTGCAGAACTCGGCGGTTTTATCATCCGTCACATAAATCTCGCCCAAAATTACCTGCCTCAGAATGGTTTTGGCCAGCAACGCCGATTCCACGGTGAGCCCGCCCAGGACCCGGTGGTTATGGACCAGCTCTTCGGTGGTATTTCCGGGTAAAATCCGTTCTGGCGAGAAACACAGATGAATGTCCTTGCCCACTTCCAGGCCGGTACTTTCGATCATGGGCTTCAGCACGTTTCGGGTCGTGCCCGGAGGAACGGTGGATTCCAAAATCACCAGATTCCCCGGCTTCAGTACGGGCAAAAGGGTCTCGGTTGCTGAGCGAACCGCTGTCAGGTCACAGGTCTTGGTGGTGGGGTGAACCGGGGTGGGAACCGTAATCAGGAAAACATCACTGGGTTCCGGCTGGTTGCTGAATGAAAAATTTTCTTTCCCCTGAACGGATTGCCACCAGACGGCCAATTCAGGATAGAGATCCGGGATCCTAGTGCCCTCCAGGTTTTCCAGCACGGTGGGGTTGATGTCTACGCCATGGACCTGAAAATCATGGCGGGCAAACAACAGGGCGGTCGGGAGGCCGACATAGCCCATCCCCAGCACACAGACCTTTCGGTATGTGGTGGCTTTGGAAGCCAGCCCAGCCAGGAGCTCTTCATTCTCAGTCTCTAGCTGGAGGGAAGTCAGGTGCGGTTTTTGAATCATAAGAAACGACATATCTTCGGGTTATGGACGTCCAATTCTCCCATATTATAAGTGACCCGCACGCTTCCGTCTAATGGTGATCTTATCGGATGGCTGGAATCAGTGGTTCGGGTTGCTGTGAGGCTCTTCCGGTCAGTTGGTTATACATGGCAATCAAATGACGGGATTGTGCTTGCCAGTTATACATCGAGCGAACAACCTGCTGGCCCTTTTCGCCCATGGTTTTTCTCGTTTGGGCGTCTTGATACAGCGAACGGATCTGGTTCGCTAGCTCGTAGGCATCCCCGGATTCAAACCAAACGCCGCCTTCGGTTTCCTCAATGTAGCGTTTAAGAGGTTTACATGAACTGACAATGACCGGCTTTCGGTAAAGATGATAAAGAAACAGCTTGTTGGGGAAGGTCGTATCGGTATGATCCGTCTTCATGTGTGGGCAAATACAGATATCGCTGGCAGCAATATAAGGGACAAACTCCGTTTCATCCAGCCAGCCGGTAAATTCTACCCGATCTTCCAGCTGGTGCCGCTGGATAATCGCCTGAAGCTGGTTCATATAGCTTTCCCGAAAGGCGCCAGCCCCCACAAAATACAGCTCCGGGATTTCATCTTTCAGGAGGGCTATGGCTTCCAGCAAGGTATGGATGCCACGGTGATTACTGTTAATGTGCCCCACGTAAGTTAGCAGAAACTGGGGTTTGTACCGCCGGAGCAATTCCGGGTTGGGTTCAACGGCCTCGAATTTTTCCATATCCACGGTATTGGGGATGACGGTAATTTTTTCAGCAGGAACGCCCTTATTGACCAGGCGCTCTTTGGCCTCTTCCACTACGGTCAGCACCCGATCCGCTTGCTGGACGCAACGGTTTTCAATGGCTTCCCATTTCTTTCGCTGCTGAATACCATAAACGGGATCCGCTTTTCCTTTTAGCATCTCCATCAGCGCCGGGTAATTTTCATGGAGATCCGCAACGAGTGGGATGTTCCATTTTTTTGCCGCGGAAAGGCCGGAGCTGACCAGGCGCAAGTCATGAATATGCAGCACCTGAATGCCAAAACCTCGGATAAACCGCTCAGTCAGGGTTTGCCACTGGGTGTCCACGTTCCATAAATGCCTGTAGAGGTTTCGGATCCACCCCCGGTAACGGAGCCGGGTGGTAAAAGGGAGTCCGGGAAGGGGGTCCTGAACATCCCTGGGGTCGACCCGGTGGATATAAATGCCTCGATAAAACTCCTCACGGGGCTCTGGAGACTCTTCGCCCTCGGCGGTTTCTTTTACAGCACAAAGGAGGTGAACCTCGTACCCGGCAGAAACCAGAGCCACAGCTTCACGTTCAACTCGGGCATCTGGCGGAAACGGTTGATCCAGCACCATGCCGACACGGATTTTCTCAGTAGGGTCGTTTCGGGTCATATCGCAATTACTTCAAGAGGACGGATGACTTTATTAGAGATTGATAACACAGATCCAACGCCTGGATCTGTTGAACAATGGTAAACCGTTCTCGGACCATTCGTCCAGCATTCTCCTGAATCTGATCCAGAAGCGCCGGATTGGCGAGAATTTCTTCCAGTTGCTGGGTCAATTGATCCACCCGGGTGGCTTCATACAGCCAGCCGGTTTTGCCATGGGTAATAATCTCCGGGATACCGCCTGAGCGGGTGCCGATACAGGGTACCTGGTAAAACATGGATTCGATAACGACCCGCCCAAAGGCTTCATTCAGCGATGGGACCACCAGCACGTCAATGTTCTGGTAAAACGACGCCAGATCGGAGACATGTCCTAAGAATTCAACCCGATCCTCAAGCTGCAGGTGTTGTAAACGTTCCTGGATCTGCCGTTCATAGGGCGCGTCCACAAAGGTGCCAGCTACTTTCAGGATAACAGGACGGTTGCGCTCCCGAAGCGCTCCCACCGCTTCCAGCAGATCCTGGAACCGTTTCCCAGCGGATAGTCGGCCCATATAACCTATTCTTAAATGCTTTACGTCATACTTTTTAATCATGGGTGTTTCGGGTTCGGCCATGGCGTTATAAATCACCTGAACCCGATCATTATCAGGGGGGAATTGTTGGCGGACCGATTGGGAAATGCAGATGACTTGATCAGAAAGTAGCGGAATCAGACGCTGGGTCAAAAAGCGTCCTAGGGTGAGATGAAGCTTTGGGCTTTTTTCCATAAACAATTCCCGGATGTGCCAGACATGGGGGACATTCGCCAATTTAGCGGCGATCGCTCCCTCAAGCGAGACAAACGAATTGGTATGAACCAGATCGATCTGATGCGATCGGATCTGCTTTGCCAGTGCGAGAGAACGGGGAAACAACGCAATGAACAGGGTGAATACATCTCCAATACGCTGAACCCATGAGCGGGGATCGTGTTTGACCCATTGCAAGCGGGAATGGTGCAGAATGGTTAAGTCTGGCAAGATTTGAAGAGCATCTTTCAGAGGGCCGCTGCGGGCCAGTGAAATAAAGGGGTGGTATGTCTCTCTGGGCAAGTGTTCAAGGATCAGTCGGAGACTTTGCTGGGCGCCGTAGAGTTGACCATCATGGCAAATATACAAAATGCGTTGTCGGGATTTTTGTTGATAGATCTGCTTTGACACAATAGTGATATTATACCGGGACTTTACTAGAAACTCGTGTTAGACCATCTGGCTAAATTCCATGAAATCTATTTATCACTGTTGTTCAGAAGAATATAATTTGTTACAATAATCTCAGTATTTCACCTAAAGATCCGGCTGAAACATTTCAAGTGAGTGTTTGCTAAATTCAATTCAGGGTAGAGCGTTTTAAATAGTAACCATTCAGCTGAAGTAGGATCCTAAGGGGTACGAGGTGTGTCCATGGGTTATATTAACAGGCTACAGCGCGATTGCGCTGTTTGGAACACGCGCCTTCGCCTTCACCTGTCCAGATGGCGTGGGGCCATGAATGATTTTGTGTATTACTGGTTTCTCTAGATTATAATGGCTCGAGATTTATAACGGATTTATCCCGGTTTTCCCAGCCGTGTTCAAGAAAAGAGAAGCGCAGTTTTACTCTTATTTGCTTTATTCCCACTCCACTGTGGCTGGTGGTTTACTGGTGATGTCATACAAGACCAGATCCACACCCGGTTGATTGGAAAGCCTCTGAGCCAGCGTCTTAAGGAATTCAACAGGGATCTCTTTTCCAATGGCTGCCGGTCGCGCGGTCATATAATCATGGGTGACCACCGCCCGGATGGCGACCGAGTGCCCGCCAGCGCCACTTATATCCACAGGTACCAGCACGGTGAGTAATTGGCTGATAGCGCCATATAACCCGGTCTGGATAAACGCCTCAGAGACCATGTGATCCAGACGCCGGAGTTTGGCCAGGGTGTCTGGGGTTAAGTGGGTGGGGGTAATCTCATGCACCGTTTCCGGCAGGTGATCCCGATTTAACACTAGGGTGACCCGGTTCACTTCATGCAGCCGGTTGGGAATGTCTTGCGTCAGTTCCCGTAGAGCGTCCCAAGGGGTGCTTAAAATATCATGTTTTGCCAAAGCCGCTAAATAGCTGTAAGAGCGGTGATCACCCTGAACCCCCACGGTTTGCACTGGCAAAATCGTCCCGGAAAAGCCTTGTTGTTTGGCCAGTTCTTCCAGGTCCACGTTGGTGCGCGCGAACGTATCGGTCATAAAGGGTTTTTCGGTACAAAGCACCCGAATCCCCAAGCCGGGGCCTGGGAAGGGTTGGCGAATCACCAATTCTTCAGGTAAGCCCAGCATCCGCCCAATTTGCCGGACCTCATCCTTGTGAAGATCCTTGTTGGGCTCTACGATCATGCCTTTTTCCCGCTGCTCCTGAATCACCGGCACATCGTTGTGATGGGTCTTAATTTTATGAGCCGTGGCGCTGATGCCCCGGTTACCGCTTTCAATCAGATCCGGCCTCAAAGTCCCCTGGGCGATATAGGTGTGATCCATATCCAGATTCAGCTTTTCAATGGTTTGCTGGGTCAGTTGATAGAACACATCCCCAATAATCCGCCGCTTGGTTTCAGGATCGGTCACCTGGGACAGGGGGCCCACCAAATACCCATCCACCTGAACCGGCTGGCTGAGAAATTGCGCTTCGGCGTGCAGCACTTCCAAATGTTTCAGGCCCAAAGCTTTCAGGGCTTCGGCGACTTTGGCGCTTTCCTCATGGCGCATCAGGCCCGAATCGATATGGATGGCGTAGACTTTCTCAGGCCCCAGGGCTTTTAGCAGCAGTGCCGCCGTCACGGTCGAATCCACCCCGCCGCTGACCAGCACAATCACGTTGTTTTCACCCACTTGCTGGCGGATGGCCTCCAGGGTTTCCTCCAAACGATCTGAGAGCACGTAATTCCCGCTCAGGCCACAGACTTGATACAGGAAGTTCCGAAGCATCACTTCTCCATGCTCGGTTAAATTCACTTCCGGGTGGAACTGGACGCCGACCATTTTCTTTTCGGCATGCTCAATGCCAGCGACAATCTGGTTACCATCCCGCTGAATCGAGGTGGCGATTTGTCGAAAGCCCTCGGGCAATTTGGCCACACTGTCGCCATGGCTCATCAGAACCTGCTGGGTGGCCTCGAGCCCAGAAAACAAGAGGCTGTCGGTTTTAACAGAAATATGGGTTTCTCCATATTCTTTAATGGTTTTCCCTTCCACCACCCCGCCAAAGTGATGCGTCATGAGCTGCATACCGTAACAAATGCCTAATACAGGTACACCGAGCTCAAAAAGCTCCGAAGCGCAGCGAGGAGAGCCGGGCTCATACACGCTTTCGGGTCCACCGGACAGGATGATGCCCGAAAAGCCCTTGTCTTTGAGACGAGCAATTTCCACATTGACCGGGAAAATTTCGGTATCCACGTTGAGTTCCCGGACCCGGCGGTCAATGACCTTGGTATACTGGGCGCCACAATCGAGGATGGCGACTTTATCGGTCTGTTGGGTTCGGGTTTGCTGGGTGTCTTGGGCGGGAACGGTGGACACGGTTGGGGATCCTCATCGGTTTTGGGCGGGGAGTTGGGCTTATTATCTAAAAAACAGGCCCGGTTTTAAACCCAGGCCTGTTTTTGAATCATGATGCACGCGTTGGCGACGACCGTCATTCCGGCTTTTTCGGCTTCCCGGATGGCCTCGTCCTCTTCAGCCCCTGGCTGGAACCAGATGCGGGTGACACCCTTTTCCAGGCAGTCTTGCACCACTTGCATCGCCGCTTGCGGGGGAACGACCACGTTGACCACTTCTGGGGTCATCGGGAGGTCTTTAACGCTTTTAAAGCAAGGGTCTCCTTCAATATGGTCTTCTTTGGGGTTCACGGCGTAGACTTCATAGCCTGCATCTTTGAGATCCCGGTAGATTTTATTCCCGAACTTTTCCCGGTTATTAGAGGCCCCCACCACGGCCCAGCGGCGCAGCCGGGGAAACTCTTCCATTGGGTTGCTGAAGCTGTTCATAACCCCATCCTTTCCTAGGTAAATAAGAATCAATATGCATTATCATACAAGGATTGGCGGTGTTTTCCAAAGAGGCGGTTTTTAGTCGAAACGGCTCAGAAAGGGTAGAAGCGGCTATGGGTCCGTAAAGATCTTGCGCATGCGGTAGTGGGGGATGCCAGCATCCAGAAACTCAAAACCCTCTTTGATAAAACCAAAAGACTCATAGAACGCCATGGCGGTGGTTTGGGAATCCAGAATCACCTGGTCAAACCCTTCGTCCTGGCAGGCTTGGAGAATCACCTCCATTAAAAACGAGCCCAGGCGATGATTCCGGCAGGCTTTTTTGACGGCGATCCGGCCAATTTTGGCAACCGGCCTCGCCTGGCAAGCTTCTTGATAAGGGAGCATTCTGCCGGTCGCCATCGCTTCGGGTTTCCCTTGGCAGAGAACAATCCAGTGGGTGGCCTCGTCATCATACTCATCTTGTTCTTCCTCAACCGGAACCCCTTGTTCCTTCACAAACACCTCAGTCCGAAGCGCCATGGCCAAAGCAAAAAGCTCAGGGGCTTCTAACGGCCGAAAGGATTTTACTTCCAAGTTTGTAGTAGCTGAACAAGGGTGCATTCTATATGACTCCGGTGTGACGGATGGGGTAAAATCCGGTATGATGCTGTTTAGGATAGAACCGTGAACGGATCCATGAGTATACCGCTTTATATTCTAAAACGAATTCTGATTTCCATTCCAACCATTTTAATTGTTTCTGTCATCGGCTTTACCCTGATGCGGTATGACTTTACCTTTGGGCCGATTGACATTCCCATGGGAGGGGAAACGGTCCGGGTGATGGACCCGATTCGCCTGAAAAACCCCATTGACCCATTGGGTTACCTACAAAACAACCCGCAAATCACCCCGACCGCATACCAGCAAGAGGTCAAACGGCTAGGGTTGGACAAGCCGTTTTATCAGCAGTACTGGCTCTGGCTGACCCATGTCCTTCAGTTTCATCCTGACGAGCTGGCGAAAGGGAATATTCAGGGATTTTTCACACCGGACTTGGGAAAAACGTTTACGGGGAATGACGTGACCCGGATTATTGCCGATCGGGCCGGGAATACCATCCGTTTGAACCTGACGGTGATGTTCTTTTCCTGGCTGATTGCCATTCCACTGGGGATTTACGCGGCGCTACGCTGGCGTACCAATACCGATCGCCTGATGACCGCCTTGGCTGCTGTGGGGATGTCTTTTCCTTCATTTGTCCTGGCGTTGTTACTGGCGGTGGTGGTGGTCCGTACCGGTATTTTGCCCTTTGGGGGGATTCAAAGCGAAAATTTTGCCCAGCTCAACGCCTTTGAACAATTTCTGGATTTGGCCGCCCATATGATCCTGCCAGTGATTGTCCTGACCATTGGGGGGTTGGCCAGCATTCAGCGTCAGATGCGAGGGAACCTGTTGGACGTACTGGGGGCGGAGTATGTCCGAACGGCTCGAGCCAAGGGCTTGCCGGAAAATGTGGTGATTTACAAACATGCCGTGCGTACCGCCATTAACCCGCTGGTCACCATGATGGGCTACGAGTTTGCCGCTTTGCTTAGTGGGTCGTTGCTGGTGGAGATGGTCCTGGGCTATCCTGGCCTGGGACAGCTAATGTATACCGCGGCCATTGAAACCGACACCAATCTGGTCATGGCGTCTTTGATTATGTCGGCGGCCTTGCTGGTACTGGGGAACTTATTGGCGGATATCTTGCTGAAAATCGTGGATCCGAGAATCGAGTTGGCGTGATGGCAAAGACGGCAGTACAACATCAAATCAGTGGAACTGGGGCCTGGAAACGGCTGGCCCAAAAGATCTATAAAGATCGGGGGGCTTTTGTCGCCTTTCTGGTTCTGGCAATCTTGTATCTTTCCGTGGCTTTTGCCGGGTTTTTGGCCCCATATCCAGAGCAATGGAGTGATCGCTCTCTGGCCAGCGCCCCACCCACCCCGGTGTATCTACTTAATGAGGATGGGAGCCTGAGCTGGCCCTATGTGTTTCGGTATGAACGTCAGTATGACCCTTCTACCTTTACCTTCCAGTACCTGCCCGTGGCGGGGGAAAAGCATTATCTCAAGTTCTTTCACCAAGGCGGGGAGTATGAGCTTTTTGGCTTCATTCCCGCCAACATTCACCTGGTCGGGGTAGAGGAGCCGGGTCGACTGTCTGTGTTAGGCAGTGACATTAATGGGCGAGATATTTTCTCGCGGTTGTTTTACGGCGGACAGATATCATTGACCATTGGCTTTTTGAGTCTGTTTATCGTCTTTCCCATTGGTCTGATTTACGGCGGGATCTCAGGGTACTTTGGCGGCAGGATTGATAACCTGATGATGCGGGTGGCGGAAATCTTTATGTCGATCCCCACACTCTACCTGTTGATTAGCTTGGCGGCCATTATCCCTCCCGGTATATCCAGCACCATGCGCTTTGCCATGGTAGTCATTATTCTGGCCTTTGTCAGCTGGGCGGGAATGAGCCGGGTAATCCGGGGAATGGTGTTATCTATTAAGAATCAGGAGTTTGTGGAAGCTGGGCGGGCTATTGGTTTAGGGAGTATCCCTATTATCGTGCGCCATATCCTGCCGCAAACGGCCAGTTACGTGTTGGTGGCTATTACCTTGAGTGTTCCGGGCTTTATCCTGGCCGAATCGGGCTTGAGTTTCCTGGGATTGGGAATCCACCAGCCCGATGCCAGTTGGGGCAACATGCTCAAAGAGGCCCAGGATATTTCCAATATCATTAACCGTCCGCAAATGCTGGCGCCGGGATTTTTGATCTTTTTGGCCGTACTGGCGTTTAACGTTTTGGGGGACGCCGTGCGGGATGTACTGGATCCCAAAAGCTACATCCGCCGGTAATAAAAGCTTTGAAACACAGCGTTGTTATTGTTCAGCAACGTGGGCTGGGTGACAAAAGGATTGGCTGGCAGTGAAGCTACCGGATGTGCTGGATGGGTTAGGGAAGAAACCGGGGTGGGTTGTTCTTCCTTCCCGCTCTTTTCGTTGCGCCCGTTTTTTCCGTTGCGGTATCCCATGCCGGTCCGGTAGCCGGAGAATGCGAAAAACAGAGGTAAAAACGGCTTCAGGGCTTCCACACCGGCCAGTACCATGCCGGTCGCGATATCATCAAAGTGGAGAATGACATCGGCAAACTCCATTCGGCGTTTGTCTTGATGTTTGGGGCCATGATGGTTAAAGGAGGGTCCCAGCCATTTGTTCCCGATATGATTGGCCGCGGCGCCGCCCAAGCCGATCCCCGAAAAGAGCCCGGTGGCCACAATGCCGACTTTGGCCAACTTGCCCGGAAGTCCTAACGGTTGAAGTTTGTTCTTAATGACCGGTGTGTTGATAGCGGCTAACCCCAGTCCAGCCCCGATGGTGCAAACCACAATATTGGCCAGAATCTGAAAGAGCCCTTCTTTCATCATGGGCAGGTTTTTTCCGGCAGGTTCGTTGTTCAGCTTGTTGGCCACGGCGCCACCGACAAAGCCACTGACCACGGAAGCCAGCCCGACCCGGAAAAAGTCTTTCATTTCATCAAAACTGTGCTTCATGCTGTCCATAAAGCCATGATGGGTGTGCCCCACCGGGAGCGCTTCAGCGATGTCTTTCTCCAGGATGCGCATGGCCTCGGCTTTGTTGGGATATTTTGCCAGCACGTCTTTTTTCATGCCGCCCAATAATTCCTGAAATTCAGCTAGGGAGAGGGGAAGCTGTTGACGTTTTTTTTCAATCAAATCCATAATGCGGGGAGAATAACGCTGCTTGAACCGTTGGATGACATCCTCACCAATGGTGTGAACCTCTGCCTTGATGGGCATCCACTTTCGGGTCGCCAGAATCGTACCCAGTGTGGTCGCGCCTAGAACCAGCCCGCTTCTGAGCGCATTTTTTCTTTTTTCGGTAAAGGTCTCCCCCTGAAGCGTATCTCGCATGAACAAGCCGAGTCCGGCGGCTGCCGCAACGCCCATTGCCCCTTTTCGTGCCATGGCTATGGTCGCTGGTTGGTCTATATAGTGGCCAAAGGCTCGTACGGTACTCAGGTTCAAAGAAAATGCTCCATGCTGACCTGGATCTGAAACAAAGCAATTTTCATGGTTTCTTATGATTGCTTGCTTGATATTAAATGATAAAAATTCTCAACTGTAAATGAGAATTATTTTCAACTAATGGTTCTGTTGATTTTTGTAATGTTCAGAGAATATTGCGCGAGTCTTGATTATGCCGGGCCAGACGAAAACATGAGACGAAGGAAATAAATATTCTGTTTTTTTTTAGTGAATCGAAGTTTCTGTCTGTTTTGTGAATTCGCTTGCAAGATTATGCGCTTAATGGATAATAAACACTTATGAAGAAGCGGTTCTTATACGAAAAAGCTCAAGAGCCAAGCGGGGCCAACCTTATTCAAGTGGGTCCGGTAGCTTTTGGCGGCGGGAATATTCCGATTATTGCCGGTCCTTGCGCTGTAGAATCGAGTGAACAGCTTTTTGAAGTGGCTGAAGTGATGGTTTCTTGTGGTGTTTCTTGCATTCGAGCTGGGGCATTCAAACCCCGGACCTCCCCTTATAGTTTTCAAGGGTTGGGGCAAGAAGGCTTAGAGCTGTTGGGGCAGGTTCGAGACAGGTTTGGCCTTGCCGTTGTCTCTGAGGTGACCAGCATCGAGCAGATCCGGCAGGCTTTGCCGTATGTGGATTGTCTGCAGGTGGGTTCCCGAAATATGCAAAACTTTGAGCTGCTGAAGGCGTTAGGTTGTCAGGAAAAGCCTGTTTTGCTCAAGCGCGGTCTGGCTGCTACCATTCAGGAGTTTTTGTATGCCGCAGAATACATTCTGGCAGGGGGGAATCATCAGGTGATTCTCTGCGAGCGAGGCATTCGCAGCTTTGATCCCATGACCCGAAACGTTCTGGATATTACCAGCGTACCGCTGTTAAAGGAACTCACCCATTTGCCGGTGATTGTGGATCCCAGCCATTCCACCGGCAAACATAGCCTGGTGGGGCCTGCCGCCAAAGCCGCCGTTGCCGTGGGGGCCGATGGTCTGATTGTGGAAGCTCACCCCCGGCCCAATGAGTCGGTATCTGACGCGGAACAGGCTCTATCGCTTTCGGATTTTCAAGAACTTATTAGCGAATTGAAGCCGGTGGCCCAAGCGGTTGGGCGTACTCTCGAAGACGCCTTACCCGGAAGAGAGCCCGTTATTACCGTCCTGATGAACAACGCGGGGTAAGACCCAGTCCATTCAGTGGTGCTGCTAGCCGGGTTGTTTTTCCAGATGTTCGGCCAGGTTCTTGATATGCTCTGCGGCCAGGTGGATATCTTGCTCCAATTGCTCCTGATACAGCCCTTCCACCTGTTGAGCCTCCTCGTTTTTAGCCCGCCAGTCCATGGTAATGGTCAGGGTGGGTTGTGGTGTCGAGGGGACGATAGCGTGAATGACATCGCCCTCAAAAAAGGGATGGTTCAGCAAGGAAAAACGGACTTCCCCCAGAGATTCATTAATGGTGATTTTTTCCTGAAGCGCCATGTCACTGGTGCGTATTTCCCGAACGGCGTATTCTTCCGTATCTTCCAGAAACTCGGTTTCCTCCACTTCGGCCATATAGCGTTCGGGATGCTCGATTTTATCCAGCAAAATTTTCCACAGCAGTTGTAGCGAGGCGTCAACCGGCGTGCTGTAGGTTGCGTAGGGCATGTTTCACCTTCTTTCGGGCTGTCTGATAAATTGGGCCTATTATACCCAAAAACCAGCGCGGAAGAGACAAGAGGATATACGCTTACTGGAACATTGCGCTGACAGACTGGTGATCGTGGATTCGTCCGATGGCTTCTCCAAGAACCGGCGCTACAGAAAGCTGAACAATCTTATCCACATTTTCCGCTTCTCGAGAGAGGGGGATTGAGTTGGTCACAATCACTTCGGTAAAGACGGAATTGGCAATCCGCTCTACAGCCGGGCCGGAGAAAACCGGGTGGGCTGCGGCGGCGTAAACGGCCATGGCGCCTTCATCCAGCAAGAGCTGGGCAGCGGAACACATGGTTCCTGCCGTATCAATCATGTCGTCAATGATAATGGCGGTCTTGTTCTGGACATCCCCAATCACGTTGTAGACTTCTGCCACGTTATGGGAGCTGCGGCGTTTATCAATAATGGCAATGGGGCAGTTGAGCTTTTTGGCGTAGACGCGGGCCCGTTCCACACCGCCCGCATCCGGGCTGACAACGACTGGGTTGACCAGGTTTTTCTCAGATAGATACCGTAGAATGACCGGGGTAGCGTAGAGGTGATCCACCAGGACGTTAAAGAAGCCCTGCAGCTGCCCGGTATGGAGATCCAAGGCTACGATCCGATCGGCTCCGGCGGTGGTGATTTGATCGGCCACCAGTTTAGCGGTAATCGGTTCCCGTCCAGCGGACTTTCGATCCTGTCGGGCATAGCCGTAATAGGGGATGACCGCGGTAATGGTATTGGCGCTGGCCCGTTTCATGGCATCCAGCATAATCAACAGTTCCATCAGGTTGTCATTGACCGGGGTACAAGTGGGTTGGATGACGTAAACATCGTGGCCACGGACACTTTCCTGAATCTGAACATAGGTTTCCCCGTCGCTGAAATTTTTGACGATGGCGGGGCTGATTTCAGTCCCAAGGTACTGGGCAATTTCCTCAGCCAGTTTGGGATTGGCACGCCCGGTAAAAATTTTCACTTTACTGGTGTCATGAATGCCGCTATCTATCTCCGGATGAGGGAGATGCATCTCGATTGCCACCTGTTTGTCCTCCATTGTCGTCAGAAAACCCTGTTGCTGATTGCACACATTCAAGTTATCAGAAAAGTAATTTCAATGCAGTGATTCTGTGCGTTCTCACTCCATTAAAGTGTGCTCAAACAAGATAATTCCCATGCCGGAGGCTGGAAAGGCTGAACTGTAATGTTTATTTACAAAGCGGTAAGGACTTTATTACAGAAGATGGGTAGCATAGGACTGGCCATCTTCCGTCAGCGTGTACTCTGTGACGTCCGCCGTACCGGTTAAATCAGGCAGCATGGCCAGATAGCCCTGGCCGAGACAGGTTTCCAGAACACTGTGGTTCACTGGAGTGAGCCCTGATTTTACCAGGAGTGAATTGACCCGCTTGAGCGAGAATTTGTCCACACCCTCAAAATAGGTCATATAATAGGCGGCTAAAAGCAGATAGTCGCTAGAGGTACTTGCATTGGCCCGATCAAAAAGATCTGAAAGAGAGTCGATGATACCGAAATCCACTTTATTCATATCTGATATTCCTCGACCCGATTTTGTTTTCTCAGTCATTGTGCCGAGATTAGCGGATTCTCCAAGCTCTATTTCATGGGGCAATGGCCGAGAGGCGGGTCTTTCTTCGGATGGGGATTCCAGATCCTTCATTAAGGAATCCATGACGGCCTCAAAATCGTCTTTGACGTTTTCATCTAGCTCAGGTTGAGGCTGGGCGTAGGTCGGCAAAACTTCAGGTTGGGGCATGCTGGCGGCAACAGGTGATCCTAGAGGAGCCGCTTGTGCGTATGCAACTTCCCGCTCAGGCAAGGGGGCCGGCTTTGGCTGGCTGAACTGGGGGACAGACTCTGGCGTTGGAGGAGGGGCGGCAGTTTGAGGCGCTTGTGGCGCTTCTATTGTTTCTGACGGAGGCGCTGCCTCAACCGGTTGAGGGGGGAGCTCCTGGGTTGCAGGTTGGGTAGGCTCACTGGGTACTGGCTCTGATTTTTCCTTTCCTTCATTTTCATGGTTGTGGGCCGGATCAGAGGACTGGGCTAGGGGAAGCGTAATGGGGACATAGCTGTCATCCAGAAGGACGCGGAACCACTTGTCCATTTGCTTGGAAATAAAATAGACGTCGTCTGAAGAAAGGTTGATATAAAGGTCTTCCAGCCGAAGATTGATTTCATAGTGGTGGGGAGCGTCCATGGGGGCCTCTTCCGGTTTACAGACTCACAACGGATTCGTTTGACTATTCGCGGGGTTCCTGGGTGACCAGCATATTGCGCCAGTTATCCATCTGGGTTTCAATGAACTTGGAATCGTCGCTTTTCAGTTCCAGCTCCAGGTCCCCTTTTTTCAGCTTGAAAACATATTCGCTCATGAAGGGTTTCATCCTCTTTCTCTTACTCTCCAAGTGACCTGATAAGACCACCCATCAATCCATTATATGAAATTTTTGCGGAATCGGGGACAACAAAAACCCCTGATACGATTTTATCAGAGGTTTTTTGATTGAAAAAAGGGTTTAAGCGAGATAGTTCATTTGAGGGAGATACGGATTTCCTCCCGGAAAACCACCTGGCGCCTGCGGGTAACCCGGTGCCTGGGGAATACCTGCTGGTGGTGCATATGGACTGGGCACGCCATACATGTCCATTGGAGCACCAGCCAGATCATTGGCTCCCTGAGGTTGGGGTAAAAACTGCGGTTGTGGATATCCGGCTGGAGGCGGTGGCGGGAAGCCAGGCAACATGGCAGGGGGACCCATTGCAGGACCTTGTGGTGCAAAGCCGGGAGGCCCACCCATTTGCATTACCATGGGGTCAAATATCCCTTGCGGTGCTGGGCCTTGCGGGACCGGGGGTTGTCCATACGGAGAAGGCGGGGCAAACATCCCTTGTGGGGATCCGGGACCAAAACTGTTTGGGGCGCCAATATTCATAATTTGTTGATACTCCTCTTTCAAAGTTCTCTGGCAATCCAGTCACATTGTTTTATTACCCAAGTAAAACACCTGCATCCGAAAAGTTGCGTTGATTCCAAACCGGGGTTTTTTTGGAGATTGGATCTTTCTTTCCTGCTGAATGCTCCGGCTTTCACGGCAAGTGCATGAGAACATGCATGCCGGACATAATGCAATCATTTCGCATTAAAACTGTTGTAAACGTAAACTTTTCTTTGCAGGATTAGCAGAGCAGGACGATTCGGGCATCCGCCTGCCGAAGCCTTTGGATCATGACCAAAATGATACGGCGCATGCCTTCCGGCAAGGAATCCAGCTGGGATTCAAAGCTTTTTCGGGAAATAGCCATGATTTCCGCCCGCTCCGAAATAATCCGGACACTGGCAGAGCGTTTGCTATCCGGGTCAAAAAGGCACATTTCACCAAAAATTTCATTGGCTCCAAGAATCGCGATGACCACTTCTTGGCCGTTGTTGTTTTTCTTGACGACCTCGACTTCCCCGCGCCTGATGATATAGGCGCAATCCCCATCTTCGCCTTCCCGCAGAACATACTGCCCCTGGCTGTATTCAATGATGTCCAGGGGAACTTTTTTAGGAGGCTGGTTTGAAGCGGTCATATCTTGCTCTCCGTAAAGCCGGGTGAGCTTGCCGGAAGCCCTTTATAGCCGGCTTGGCTCCGAACAAACGCTTCAATCTGACCTTGTTGATATTTTTCTTCCAGCAGATTCAAGCGATCGACCAACGGATAATCACCCTTGGGAATGGTGGCCAGCTTCGGGTTCCTGCGTTTCATCTCTTGCCAGAGAATGGCTTCTTGTTTCCAACCAGCGATTTCCTCCTGAATGGAGTTGTAAGGGTCGTTATGCAGGGCTTCATGGGCAATAATTGCCGCAAGCGCCTCGGGTGGGGCGTCTTCATGTCGCCGATTGATAAAAATCGCGTGATGGCCCGTGGTACTAATCCAGCTCAAGGCGTCGTAATTGCGGACATGCTTGCTGATTTCTCGCAGATCTTTAAATAGGACCCGAATCGGTTTTTCCAGGATAATATCCAATGATTCCTGGCCTTCGGATGCTTCCAGGTGTTGAAAGGCTTTAATAATGGCGGCGTCATGGCTACTTCGATAATAAGAGGTCAGCGTATACCGATTTTGAGAAAAGGCCGGAAACGCCACCATAATGGTAGCAAGGCTCAGCAGGCATGAAACAACCAGATACTGAAACTTATTGGGAATCTTGCTCATTTGGATACGGCTTTCAGGCTTCTTCGCTTTCAGACATTCTTAAATGTAGGTATCGGCAAGGGATCACTTTTGTTTAAATTTTACGAAGCTTTGTCGCGATTTCCACTAAACGGAGGAGAAGGTATCCGGTTTGGGTTTCCCTTGAGATAGCAGGAACCAGGCCAGGCTATTTTTGGGGAAGTCTTGAAAAGACTGGAGAAAATAGGGTTGATGACCAGTATAATACCGCTCTACCAGTCGAATCGCCATGAACATGTCCTCCTTCTCGACAACGGGGTATTCTGTGGACTTTTCTGCCAGATGGGCCAATATTCTGGCATACCAGCGGACCAGAGAATACGCGGCGCATGCGATGCTAAACACGCCTGTTAAAGAGTGTCCATGGCTGAGTAGGACCTTACGGGTCAGGATATTGTATACAAACCCCTTGAGCAAGGGATCAAGCTCTGTGGGGATGGGGATTTTCTGGTGGTACCCGATGGAGACTCCCTGCCCAAAGATTTTGGGATCGGCATATTCGCGTTGGAAAAGTAGGGATACCCAACTTTGGGTGCCATAGGGCTTACGCAGCAATAACAGTGGGAGCCACCACTCGCTTAACTTTGGAAAACCCCATGAAAACACCATTGGCTGGAAAGCGGATGCCCTACCCCATAGCAACTCCCAACTCTGCTTCAGGGCAGAAGGGGTATTGTATTCAACCTGGTTAAAAATGCTTTGAATTTCTTCCTCAAACCGCGTGTATTCCTCAAATTCCAAGGAGGGGCTCCAGGGAAAAGAAGATAACGGTATTTTTTGGGGGAACGGCTGACTATTTAAGTTAGGTTCTGTTCCAGGTTTTGGGAGGACGGGCTGAAATTTTCGGAGGAGTTGCTCCGCGACTGTTTTACAGGAAGCCGAAGTGTCATAGGCCATTTGTCCATCAGGCAGTATGGCGCCAGCAAAGGGGAAGTGTTTACAGTCTTCCGGTTTCAGTTCATAACTTTCATTAACTTCAATCAGGCATTTTTTGTCCTCACCCAGAAACACACACACATTCATGTCAGTGAGCGGAACCTGATAGAACCTGCCAGTCAAGGGTTTTAGTGCCCGGTTAAACCGGGCGAGCCGTTCCTGGACCCAGGACTTTTTCAGAAGCACCTGGGCTTTTTCTTCTTCCATCGGGATGAGCAGACTGCTGCAGCACTCACCGCAGAGCTGGCAACTAAAGTAGTTGGGTTGCGGAGATTCGCCAGTTTCGGGATGGGGGTGGGGTGCCATTTGATTACACGGGTTTTAGCATTCATAATAAGTAGGTTAAACAGAAATGGAAGTGAACGGATGTACCCGGTCCTCTTTGAATTTTTTGGCCTGAAACTGTATTCTTTTGGCTTAATCGTCGCCTTGGCCGCCTTGGTGGCCATTCTTTGGATGATACGCCGAGCCCGTCAGGCCGGAGAAAATGAGGAACAGTACCTAGAGATTGCGTTCTGGCTCATTATATCAGGCTTTGTGGGAGCCCGGCTGTTTTATTTTATCTTTTTCCCGGAGCATTTTCTGGCGGATCCGTTGGGCGCTCTCTTGAGCCAGGGGGGCTTGGTCTGGTATGGCGGCATGATTGCCGTGACTTTGACGGTGATATTTTATACCCGCCTGAAGGGAATCAATCTCTGGAAGTTTGGGGATGTCTTTGTTCCGACCGCCGCGCTGGCTTTGGCGATAGGTCGGATTGGCTGCCTGATGGCCGGGTGTTGTTACGGGGCGGTGTGCGAAGTACCCTGGGCCATTCATTACCCGCACGGTCATGAGACCGGTGGGCTGCCGGTGCATCCAACGCCCTTGTATGAGAGTTTTGCTTTGCTGGTGGTGACGGGCCTTTTGCTTCGGATTGATAAACGCAAGCCCTTTAATGGGCTGACCACCTGGATGTTCTTTATCATTTATGGGGTGGTGCGCTTTGTAATCGAGTACTACCGGGGGGATCGGCTGGTCTGGCTGGAGTCGTTCAACCTGAGCGCCAGCCAACTGATTAGTCTGGGCGGCATTCTCCTGGGCGTGGTGATGATCCTTATCCTTCGGACAAAACATCAAAACCATGCCCAGCCGGAGGCTTCCGCCCCCCAAGATCAGGCCGCGTAAGAAACTGGACGGTCATTGCTGAGTCAACCACTTCATGTTACATGTGTCAAATATTGAAGGGATATAACATGAAGGACACGATGACATGACCATGCAAATGAGACTCCCACAGGCCAGCCAGCCCCAGTTTGGAGGCATGCGCTTAAGATTTCAACAGCAAGAATCCGGGCAAAAGCACTATCAGATGGAGATTTTTGAATCGCGTCACCCCAATATCAAGCGAGATGCCCTGTGGGTGGATGTGGTGGATCCCAAGCTGAATAGTCTGATTGAGATCAAGCTGAAAAATAAGCAGGTGGGTGAGTTATCAGACCTGCTTCAAGCCGGTAAAGTCCAAACCCTGCTGGACAAATTCCCTACAACCCTGGGAGAGATTCTCCAGAGTTCGAAAACCCAAATGACGGATGCTAAAATTCACACTGGCGAGTTTCAGCTTCCCAAACGTTTTCAGGAAAAGCTCGCCAAATTTTACTTTGAGCGTCATAGGCACCGCATTTTACTTCATTTTGCAGACGCGCTGAACCAGGTGCCAACGCATTTAGTTGATATCAAGGCATTTTACAAAAAAATGGGTCTGTTTCCCGCTATCTATGAAGGTCGCAAGCTCTTTATTGATGGGGGACCTTATGAGTTGCCTGAACTAAAACAGTAACCCCGGACGCGATTGCCTCCTGCGTGCCGATGGGCGGAAAGCCTTCTGCTGTTTTGGCCTTGACGGAAATTGCCTCCACCGGAATATGCAGGCTGTTGGCAAGCTGTTCCCGAATGCGCTGCTTGTAGGGGTAGAGCTTGGGTATTTCCAGAAAAACCGTGCTGTCGATGTTGATCACTTGCCAGTGGTGCGCTTGCAGGAGCCCCATCACTTTTTCCAGTAATACCAGGCTGCTGATGTTTTTGTACTGCGGGTCTGAGGGTGGGAAGTGATCGCCAATATCTCCCAGACCAGTGGCCCCCAGTAAAGCATCAATCAGCGCATGAAGCAGAACATCTCCGTCAGAATGGGCCTCACTGCCGACCGGGCTGTCAATCAGGATACCCCCAATCATTAAAGGCTTGCCTGCCACCAGTCGGTGGAGATCATAACCTTGCCCAATCCGAATGTTCATTTCCATCAGCGATTCAAGGGCATGTGGCCCAGAACAAATTGCTCGATGGCGTTGGCCGCCCCGTCCTCATCAACCGTCTCGGTCACGTAATTGGCGATGGCCTTGACTTCATCCGGTGCGTTGCCCATCGCAACGCCGATACCGGCATGGGTGAGCATGGAGACGTCGTTGCCCTGATCCCCAATAGCCATTACCTGATGGGGTTGAATGCCCCAGTGATCGGCTAACTGCTTGAGGGCGTTCCACTTGGAGGCGTCCGGGTCGATAATCTCGCAGAAGTTGAAGCGGGATTGACACACACTGAGCCGGGGACCGAAGCGCTCTTTGAGAGCTCCCAGCAGTTCCGGGACCCGGTTATCATCAATGGCCATAATCTTGGTGGGATCCAGTCCATGATCATCCAGGGCCGTCAGCAGACAAGGGGCCAGACGGGGGGTAATGCCGGAAGTTTTGGCGTAGGAGGCTGAGTAATGGGGGTGATCGGTGGTCCAGAGCTGGTCGTTGATATATAAATTTGTATGGTATTTCCCATCGACCAACAGCTCCAGAACCTCCTTGGCCACCTGCAGCGGGATGGGCTTATGAAAACGCATACTGTGGCCATTGTCCAGATTTTTAATCATTGCCCCCTGATAAATGACCAAGGGTTCCACAATGCCGATTTGCGTGGCAAAGGGCAATGCGGAAGTAAACATTCGCCCTGTTGCAATGACCACACGGACATCAGTATTCTGAATGAGGTGTTTGAGGACTTTGAGGGTTTTATCTGATATTTTCAGGTCCTCATTGACAATGGTTCCGTCCAAATCGAGTGCGACCATCTTGATCATGCGCGTTTTTCCACCCTATCGCTGTAACGGTTCTATTGTAGTGCAACCGCTTCCACCGGGGAAGAAAGTATATATCAAGAGAATATGCGATCGACATTGAAATCCAAAAATATTCTAAAGACGAACTGAAACCTTTTTGTGGGTGGTAAAATTTGGGTACCGAATTGGATCGTTTACGATCGGGTTTGACCATTTGAATCATCGGGGGTCACCACGCTTATGGCACAACCGCTTCAGTTGAAAAAGCCTTGTCAAAAGGAAGATTTTCGGGATTTCAGCCTGGAGAAGCAGCAGCCGGAATGGCACGATTGGAAATGGCAGTTCCGCAACCGAGTGACCACGCTGGAGACCTTAAAGCAGTTTATGCTGGTTACGCCTGAGGAGGAAAAGGCCTTTCAGGCCGCTGGGAAGAACCTGCCCTTTGCGGTGACGCCCTATTATCTGGATTTGATCAACCCCTGTGATCCCCAAGATCCTATCCGGAAGACCGTGATCCCCAGAGTGGCCGAGTTCACCACCGCCCCATCAGAAATGGTCGACCCCTGTGGGGAAGACAGCCATATGCCGGTGCCGGGGCTGGTCCATCGCTACCCGGATCGGGTGTTGTTTCTGGTGAATGAGACTTGTTCGGTCTATTGCCGTTACTGCACCCGCAGTCGTCTGGTGGGGAGCGGGAAGCATCAGGTCGAGTTTGGTGAGGTGTATGAGTACCTCCGGAATCACCCGGAAGTGCGGGATGTCTTGATTTCCGGCGGGGATCCCCTGGTGATGTCTGACGAGAAGCTGGAAGGGATTATCCAAAATCTACGGGCCATTCCCCACTTGGATATTGTGCGGATCGGGTCCAAAATCCCTGTGGTGTTGCCGCAGCGCATTACCGATGATCTGGTGAATATGCTCAAAAAGTGCCATCCCTTCTACATGAGCATTCATTTCCTGCACCCCGCGGAAATTACGCCGGAGGTGGAAGCCGCTTGCAACAAGCTGGCGGATGCGGGTATTCCTACCTTTAGCCAGACGGTGCTGCTGAAAGGGGTGAATGATGATCCGGCGGTGATGAAGGAGCTGATGCTCAAACTGCTGAAGATCCGGGTACGGCCTTATTACATTTACCAGTGCGATCCTGTTCAGGGGACCACCCATTTCCGCACTTCTGTGGATAAAGGACTGGAAATCATGGAGCATTTGCGGGGGCATATTACCGGGTACGGGGTGCCAACCTATGTGATTGACGCGCCTGGCGGGGGTGGGAAGATTCCCATCTCGCCTGATTACATTGTTTCCCGTGAGCCTGGGAAGATCACCCTGCGCAACTTCCGAAATCAAGTTTACGAGTACATCGACTCCTAATGCCTTCAAGTGCTCCTAACTTATGGGCACTTGCACTGTCTGAGCACGCTGAGTTATAAAAAATGTCCAGCCGAAGCCTTGCAGGCTGGGCCACATGCAATTTGCTTGAAGCGCGCGCAGTTAGCAGAGTGCCCTAGCGGGCGGGGGTTGTAGGGGGGCCAGTAATGCGGCCCCTACAAAAAAATTGCAGATATGAACAGTAGTAAATGGATTTTTTACTACATATCAAGTAGATTGTTTTTTCCCCTACAATAGCAAGTGTGACGTTGCGAACTTCTTTGGGAGAACATGGGTTTTGGCTAATATCTGGCAGTTTCGGGGTCCAGAATCGGTTGAATTGACCGCAGATATTCTGCAAGCGGCAGAGGGGGCCCCGCTCCTGGCGAAGCTGCTCCTGAATCGAGGCATCTCAACCCCGGAAGAGATTCAGGAATTTCTGGATCTGGAAAGCTATGAGCCGACTTCTGGCTGGGAATTGCCGGATATGAAGGTGGCGGTCGAACGGATTCTAAAGGCCCTGGAGACTCAAGAACATATCCTGATCTACGGGGATTTTGATGTGGACGGGATTACCGGTACCTCGATCCTTTACGAAACTCTCAAATACCTGGGCGCCAACGTTAGCTATTACATCCCGGATCGGGCTACCGAAGGCCATGGCCTTAATACCGCTGCGGTGATTCGCTTGACCAGCACCCGGAAAGTCAAATTGGTGATTACCACCGATACCGGGATCACCAATTTTAACGAAGTGAGCCTGCTCAATGGCCTCAAGGTCGATACCATTGTCACGGATCACCATGAATTGCCGGAAAACCTGCCTCCCGCCATCGCCAACGTCAACCCCAAACGATTTCCCGATCAAAGTCATCCTCTGGCGCCCTTATGCGGGGCCGGGGTGGCCTATAAACTCTGTGAACTGTTGCTGGAAACCAAAAAAGGAGAGGCAGGGCTTCTTTTCGCCAATCAATTGCTGGACTTGACGGCTATCGGGACCGTCGCGGATTTGGCGTCGCTCTTAAAAGAGAACCGCTATCTGGTCTATCAGGGCCTGAAGATTCTAAATACCCGAGGGCGGCTGGGTATCCAGAAAATCCTGGAGCAGGCCGGGACCAACCCGGAGGCCGTTTTAACCAGTGAAACCGTTGGCTTTACCATTGGCCCCAGGCTGAATGCGATTGGCCGCCTGGATAATGCCAAGGACGCCGTGGAGCTGCTGACCACCAAGGACCCGGAACGGGCTCAGGTGATTGCCTCTCGCCTGGAGTATCTCAACCGACAGCGGCGAGAACTCTGTGATCAGACGTTTTTGGAGGCTGAGCGACACCTTTCCGCGACTGGCGGGCTGGGCAGCCGACGGGCGATTATTCTGGCCAGCCCCCACTGGAACCTGGGGATTATCGGCATTGTCGCTTCCCGGTTGATTGAAAAGTATCATGTGCCGGTCTTTATGATGGTGGTGGATGAGTCCAAGGGGGAAGCCCGGTGTTCCGCTCGCTCTATCCCTGGTTTTCACCTTCATGATGAGCTGTTGGCATTGCAACAGTACTTCCTCCACTTTGGCGGCCATGCCGGGGCTGGTGGCTTTTCCATCAAAATGGAGCAGTTGGAGCGTTTCAAGCAGGAACTGTATGCCCTGACGGAGCGAAAAATCACCGAAGAGCAGATGAAACCTATTATAGAAGTAGAGGCCAAGCTGGAATGGTCTCAGCTGAACCCGCATTTGGTGGAGCTGATTGCGAAAATGGCCCCCTTTGGCATGGACAACCCCGCGCCCAAGTTTGTGCTGGAAAATGTGACTATCTCAGCCCAGCGGGGGATTGGGGAAGGCGAGCGCCATCTCAAGCTCATGCTGACGTGTAAAGGCGGAACCGCCCCCATTGAAGGCTTGATCTGGAACGCCAAGGAGCGCCTGAACCCGAAATATCCCCATAATTTTGTGGTGGTGCCGGAATTGAATACCTTTAACAACACCACCAAGGTCCAGCTGATGATTGAGGATTACCAGTCTCCAGAAAACCGGGATCTTCCGGTCACCTCGGCTACCAAGGTCGCCTCAGTTGTGGCCACCGCCCCGGTGAAGGTGGCGACCGTACCCGCCGTGGCAGAAGAGGACCCCGGTATCCGCTGGGTGGATCACCGGAGTCGGGAGTCCGTGGAGTCCTTTATTGGCCAGTTAATGCGACCCTTGCAGGAACAGAGAAAGCTGGTGATTTATCATGAGGGCCGAAAGCCAGAGATTCCCTTCCTGAAAGAAGAGCTGTTGTGTGGGCGCCTGGACTTGCGTCAGGCCGATGAGCTGATTCTCTGGGATCTGCCGCCGTCACTAGAGAGCTTGCAGCAAGTGCTTCAGGGGGTGCAACCGGAAGTGATTCACCTGGTGGGTGGAAAATACCAAACGGTTCCGGTCTTCCCTACGGGGCAAATGTTTCTGAAGGTGATTTTGCAAGGGATCAAGCGCCAAATGGCCGAGGAAAAGGCCAATGTGGTCGAGGTTGAGTTTGCCACGTTTGCCGGGAAACTCGCTGGAACCGAACCGGTGGTGACCAACGGCCTGATTTTGCTGGGCAAACTGGGGCTGATCCATGCTGGGGTGGTGGAAGGCTCCAAGGAATCATCGGAAGCCCCCTGGTCTGCCATTCGAGTCACCCTGAACCCGCAGCCGCCCGCCATTGAAAACATTACCCAGTACCTGGAGTTTATGGCCTTTCAAAACGCCCTGCGGGAAGTTGGGAAATTTCGGAACTGGCTGTTAAGCGCCCCTCTTGATAGAATTAAAACCACAGTACTGTTCAATCGCCATGAGAAGGAAGCAAACCCCCATGTCTACCACGCCGCAGCTCGATAAGATTGATGTCGAACGAATTAAGACCGCCATCCGGGATGTGCCGGATTTCCCGAAACCGGGCATTCTGTTTAAGGATATTACCACGGTTTTAAAAGACTCTGAGCTTTTTAACGACTGTATCGATTATTTTTATCACCAATTACGGGATAAGAAAGTGCATTATGTCGCAGGGATCGAGTCTCGTGGGTTTGTTTTGGGCGCGCCGCTCGCCTATAAGTTGGGTGTAGGCTTTGTGCCGATCCGGAAGATGGGTAAACTGCCTGGTTTGGTGGAGCGCCATGAGTATGATCTGGAATATGGCTCAGATGTGGTGGAAGTCCATGTGGACGCCTTTGAGCCAGGGAAAAACGTGGTGCTGATCGATGACCTGCTGGCCACCGGTGGAACCGCTGGGGCAGCCGGTAAGCTGATTGAGAAGCTGAACGCCAACCTGGTGGCCACCATGTTCATGATTGAACTCAATTTCTTGAACGGACGGGAAAAATTACCGCAAAACGCGCCCATCTATTCCATGATTCAATACGAGTAGACAAGAAGAATCGATTCGAAAAAAGTGACCTGTTGAGACAGGTCACTTTTTTATGATGTTTGTAGCGTTAGAAAACGCAACCTGTGAGCCCTCTAGGCTTTCTTTTTGGCAGTGGCTTTTTCTTCCGCCAACTCGTTATCTTCAGCCGCTTCCTCTGCAGTGACCTCAACAGCGGTCGCTTTGGCCGTTTTAGATTCCTTGGCTGCTTCTGCGGCTGCTTCCGTCGCTTCCGTGTCACCAGTGGCTTTGGCGTCAGCTTCCTTTGCTTTTGCCTCCGCTTTGGCTTCTTGGGCCTGCTTTTTAGCGGCTTCTTTTTGAGCTTTTTTGACTTCCTCGGGAATATCGTCCCGCTCCTCGTTCCAGCGAGGCAGGCTCCGGTTTTTCCGGATCAATCCAATGGCGACGTGAACCCGCCACTCATCAATTTTCAATTGCTTGGAGATAATTTTGTGGATGCCGACCGGGGGTTCCGGCAGGTAAGGTTCATACAGGGTTTCAATGGCCATCAACTGCTCGGGTGTAACGGCCAGTTTCCGTTTCGGGAAGGGCAGTTTCGGAAGTTTCATCTTTTCCCGAATTAGGTTAATGCCGAAGAAGACCTTACTGGGCGCCAGATCGATTTGCTCGCCGATGGTTTCGTGAATGTCCGGGTTTGGCAACGGAAGCGCCGCTTTATACAGCTTTTCGATTTCTGCCAGTTGTTCCCGAGTCACCAAAAGCTTTTTAGGGCCGCCAGGGCCACGGCCTCTGGGGGGGCCTCCACGTCCCGGACCACCTCGAGGAGGACCTCCTCTGCCAGGCATAGGGCGACGAGGACCGCCGGGACCTCTGCCAGGACCACCAGGTCTGGGTCCACCGGGCCTGAAGCCACCGGGGCGTTGTCCGCCAAAGCCAGGGCGGGGACCGCCCGGAGCGGCGACTTGACCATTGGGCCGCGGGGCCTGAGGTCGCGAAACGGATACATTTTCTGGATATAAGCAACCGGGACAAATGACACGTTTCGGGTTCTTTGTCTCGAACGCTTCACCACACTTGGTACATTGATTTGTGAACATAACTAAAAAGTGCCCCTACCCATTAATTTGCCTGGGGGAAACTCTACCCTTCGGTCCAGTTAACCAGTAAATCGTGCTTTTAACTATAGTATTTATCTCAATCTGCCAAAAAAGGATCCATGTCCTGGATGAAACTTTTATAATTAAAGCATATCTTTTTGGGAATTGATAGTTTTTTTCTGGGAATTTGTGCGAAATTGTTAAAAGAAGTAAATAAAAAGCAGTAAAAAACTCGTAAAAAAGCGTAAGAGACAAAGGGTTCATCCTGAATGAGTGGTTCATTATTTGACATTGTCGGCCCCGTTATGGTGGGGCCATCCAGCTCACACACCGCTGGAGCGGTTCGTTTGGCAAGCTTGGCCCGCCTGATTGCCGGAAAAGGAATCGCTGAAGTGGAGTTTGTCCTCTTTAACTCCTTTGCCAAAACGTATCAGGGCCACGGGACGGATCGGGGACTGATTGCCGGAATACTCGGCTATCCGGTGGATGATGAACGCATCCGGGAGGCTTTTGAGTTGGCCGGGAAACATGGCCTGAAGTACCGGATTACCCCGTTTCTGGAAGCCAATAACTACTCTCCAAATACGGTTGTTTTCAATATGCTTCTGGAAAATGGGGAAAAGATGACCATTGTGGGGCATTCTGTTGGCGGAGGAAAGGTCTATGTCTCAAAAATCAATGAATACAACGTTTCCTTAAAGGGTGAATTGCCTACGCTGATTTTATTCTACAAAGATCAACCCGGAATGATTTGGCGGGTGACCAAAATTCTGGCCGAGCAGAATATCAACATCGCCACCCTGAACTGTAACCGTCGCCTCCGGGGGGATGAAGCCTTTATGACCATCACGCTGGATAGTATGCCGGAACCGTCGGATATTGAAAAAATCCGCCAGATCGACGATATTTATCTTATGAAGTGTATTGATCGGTTGCCCGCATGAAGCCCTATGAAACATTTAAAGACCTCTTGGAATACTGCCAGACAAACCGGTGCAGCGTGGCCGAAGCCGCCCTGCGGATGGAAGAAGCCAGCTCAGGGCAGCCTCGTGAGGTGATTCTGGAGCGCCTTAGGACCATTCTGCAACAAATGCGGAGCACCATTGCCAGCGGGATCACTTCGGATGAAAAGTCCATGAGTGGTTTATCCGGTGGAGAGGCCAAGCGGATTATGGAACATATGGGTAAGCCCGAATGTTTTCTTTCCTCTATAGAGATGCGGATGATGGCTTATGGCTTGGCCACGCTGGAAGAAAACAGCCGGATGCGAAAAATCGTGGCCTGTCCCACCGCGGGGGGCAGTGGCTCCGTGCCTGCGGCCCTGATTGCATTGGAGCATGAACGCGATATTGACCCGGAACGGACCCTGATGGGGCTGGTAACCGCTGGATGCATCGGGGAGGTAACATCTCGCCGGATGCATTTATCTGGCGCCGCTGCGGGATGTCAGGCTGAAGTGGGCGTGGCCTCCGGGATGGCTGCAGCCGGGCTTGTGGAAATCATGGAAGGGACGCCGGAACAAGTGCTGGAAGCGGCCGCGATTTCCATGCAAAACCTGATGGGGTTGGTGTGTGATCCGGTGGCGGGTTTGGTGGAAGTTCCGTGTGTGGTGCGAAACGGCCTCTCTGGTGTTCAGGCGGCTTCCTCTGCAACCATGGCGCTAGCGGGAATCAAAAGCTTTGTGCCTATTGATGAGGTGGTAACCGCCATGGCGCAAGTGGGTAAACTCATGCACCCTAGCCTGAAAGAAAGCGCCGAGGGAGGGTTGGCGCAAACACCTACGGCGGTTCGCTTCACACAGACCTTGTTTGGAACGGATAACGCGGAGTAGGCGGCTGTCTTTCTTGTGTTTGCTTCTTTGGTTAACTCTCACTGACACAAGTTTGCTTTAAGCTGTTTTTATCCTGTGTGTCCGTTGGAAAGAGAATGCCAGTGAACCTGAATCCATATACCCTGTCTCAACCGCCAGTCAATCCGATTCGTTTTGGGTGTCGGCTGTTCGCTTACATGAAAGGCCCTGAGAATTCATCCAAAAATTTATCCAAGGGGGGAGCTGATCAGCCTGACGAGTTTGTAAAGCAATGTCTGGTGAGTGGGAAAAATGCCCTCCAAAAACAAAGTGAGCCCCGTCAGAAGAAGGCGGATTGTGAAAACAGCCACTCCTGGGAATCCTGGGTGGATTTAAGAGATTCCAGGGATGGGTGGGGAATAGCGACATACCAGGCCGGACAGAACCGCCCTTCTGTGGTGAAATCTCCCAATCCGGCGTTCAAAGATCCGAGTTTTAATAAAAGTGCGGATGATCTGACCCAGAGGCAACCCGCCACGGTATTGGCCCATGTCCGTGCCAAGGTGAATTCGGCCAGCTCACTAGAGAACAGCCATCCGTTTCAATATGGTGGATGGTCTTTTATGCACAATGGGGTTGTCCCCAAAAAAGTGGTCCGCCAACTGGAAGAGAAGCTGAATCAGCAGTATCTCCCAGAGCTGGGCGCACACTTGCAAGGGGAAACCGATAGTGAGCGGGTATTCTATATGCTGTTGGGCAAGCTGCAGGATCGCCACCAAACCACAGACCCGGCCCGCATCAGCTCAGAGCAACTTCAGTCGGTGTTTGCCGATACAGTAAGGGAGGTCATAACCGCTTCCCGAAAACACCAAAAAGGAAAACGGCTGGGAAATGAGTTTGCCCGCCTCAGTGGTCTGACCATTGAATCGTCATCCAATGTTCGGACAACCCCGGCCTGTAATTTCATTTTGAGTGATGGTAACCGCTTGTTGGCTTCCACGTTGAGCCGAAAGCTCTTTATGGGGGTTCGGACCCTGCCGGATGGACGAAAGGATGTGGTGCTGGCCTCCGAAAAAATCCAGCCGGAGCAACGCTCCAAGGCGGTGGAGTGGTGGGAAATTCCTGATGGCCATTTGGTGATGCTTCAGCGGAAACAGGATAATATTTCGGTTTCGATTCAACCGATGCCTTTGTAGCTTGGTGTAATCTGGATGTTACCGGGCCGTAGTAATAATCGGGGTCCGCTCTCCGGTGAAATTTGGGAAAATCATCAGGTTGCCGTCATCATCTCTCCAACGAACCCAGCCAATGGGGGTGTTGCGCTCAAAATCCAGTACTTCCACAAGGAGCCAGTTGCCCCGGATATGCCGGACCTTGAGATCTCGGATAATGGTGAGTGGTAAGAAAGCGGCTTCATCTTTATCGGCTGTTCGGACCGAACGTTGGTATTCACTAACCCCAGAAAGCCAGTAAATGCCGTGTGCTTTGGTATTGTACTTCATAAAATCCAGCCAGGTCTGAAACTTTCCGAAATGTTCAGGCATGGGTTGCCTGGCGTTATTCGTCACATCAGACGATGAGGAGACACTTGTATCCGGGGTGAGCGGGACCCAACCTTCTTTTTTGGCAGCCTGGTCATAGATGACTTTGACCCAGCCTGCGCCATTATCTCCAACAACCGCCAGCATGGCCACATCCTGGGTTGGGAAATAGCTGACAAAAACATGGTTGGCGGCGACTGGCGTGTTTCGCAGGGTTGATAAGACTGAATAACTCTGGCTGGAAGGCTGCCACTGGAATGCTTCCAGGACCTCGGCTGAAAAATCCGGCTCAGCGTACAGTTTAAATTCATATGGGGCAAAATAAATGCCATGGCCATAGGTGTAGCCGCTTTTATAGAGCTTTGGCGAAAAACCGAATAACGCCTGGGCCTCGGGAGCCATACCAAGCAAGCCACTTACAAGCAGGCACAGGATGAAAATCGGCGTGGTGACCTGTTTTAACAGCGTTTTTACGATATGCTTCACAACGGTCCTCTCCCGGTTTTGCTAAAAGGATATTCCCGATATAATAATTATCCAGTTTCCTTGGTGTGGTGTACACCATCACTCAGAGGAGTTGCGGTTAGAGAGCGCTGAATGAGGCAAGCAATCGGAAATTTCAGGTTACGGCGACGACAGTTGATCCAACTGGGGGGCGTGTGGTGTCTCTGCACCTGGATGTGGATGGGCACAACGTTCTCGGATACCGTCTATTTGCAAACCCAGAGTCGGGGGATCTCCGGGACAGTGGTTTCTGTCACCGAGCGTGAGGTAATTTTGAAAACGGAAGACGGGCTGTTGCTCCCCCTGAACCGGGGTTCGGTGGAACGCATTATTTTTGGGGCTGAACGGGTTGATCCAGGAGGCCGCCAGTCTATTATCGAGCCTATGCCACCTTTGCCGGACGCGCCCCCAACCCCGGCGGCGTCAACGGAGGAAATTCCTGTCAGTAATACCATGCGCCAAGTGTACCCCTTGCCCGGTAATGTCCAGGAGGTCGATCTGGAGTTCCCCAATACCCTGGGAAGCTTTAGTGAGGACACGTTTGTGGCGCTTTCCCGCTTTAAGGGCCTCAATTCAAACCGCATGTACGCTGGCTTGTATCATTTCGAGGATCGAGGTACGTTCTGGATCCGTTTGCCTTACGTGCAGGCGGCGACTGGTGAGCTGCGCTTTACTTTGTACGGGAAGAAAAATACAAACCAGCCAGTAGAAAAGTATGAAGTCAAGGCAAACTTTCTGAATGAGCAGGGACATGTCCTCTCTCAATCAAAAGTTGCCGTGTTTGACGCATCGCATGTTCCCGTGGTTGAGTGGTTTCAACATCTTCAGGACATTTCAGGGCTGGCCGGCAAGGTTGAGGTCGCCTGGTCCGTTCCACCCGGAACAAAAACCGTTGAGCTGCAGGCTATATCCCTGGATGACCCATCCCGGCACCTTTTGGGGTACCTGGGGGATCTGGTATTGACTGCCCGCTGGGTAAACTCAGCGGACCGAGACACCTCGGTGAGCGAGAATACGAAGTGAAGATACAATCGGCAAACTATGTTAAGAGCGCGCCCAGCATCAAGGACGCCCCAGATTTTGGGGGCCTCCCCGAATTTGTGTTGGTGGGACGCTCGAATGTGGGTAAATCCTCCTTCATCAACGCCATGACCAGTCGAAAAAATATGGCCAGAACCAGCAATACACCAGGAAAAACCAGGATGCTGAACTTCTATCAGGTGGTAGCCGGGGAAGATTCCAGAGAGTTGGTGTTTGTGGATTTGCCCGGTTATGGATACGCCAAGGTTTCTAAAACCGAACAGCAGCGTTGGCAAAAGAACTTTGAGGCATATTTAACCCAGCGGGACCCCATTGCGTTGGTGATTCAGCTGATAGACGCCCGCCATGATCCCCAGGCTTCGGATATCCAAATGTTTGACTGGCTGGCCCATCATGAGCTGCCCCAACTGGTGATTTTGACCAAAACGGATAAGTTATCAGCGAACCAGGTGACGCAGCAGCTACGCAAGACAGCGGAAATGCTGGAGGTGGGACCGGAATTTGTGGTGCCTTTTTCGGCGGAATCCGGGAAGGGGCGAGAAGTTGTGTGGCGTATCGTGCGGGAGTGCATGGAAGCGGACTAGACGCATTGAAAATCCCATGCTTTTCCGGTAGTCTAAATGGATTCTCCCAGTAGAAGTAAGAAAAAGGATACCGAAATGGTGACTGAGCTTTCAGAGAAACCAGATACTGCTCTAAAAGGCCTGCTGGCTGGAAAAACCGGCGTGATTTTCGGCGTTGCCCACAAAACCAGCATTGCATGGGCCATTGCCCAGGCTTTGTCCAATGCCGGCATGCGTTTGGCCTTTACCTACCAAGGCGAGCGGCTTGAGAAAAACGTCCGTGAATTGGCCGAAACCCTGGAAGGTTCCTTGATTCTACCTTGTGATGTGACCGATGATGCTCAGTTGGATTCGGTTTTCCAAAGGATGGGTGAAGAGTTCGGCAGGCTGGATACGCTGGTTCATAGCGTCGCCTTTGCCCAAAAGGAGGATTTGGCTGGGGAGTTTGTGGATACCTCCCGGGACGGCTACCTTTTATCTCAGAACATCAGTTCCTACTCCTTAACGGCCATGGCCAAGCGGGCCGTACCGCTGTTTGAAAAAGCGGGTGGTGGTAGCGTGATTACGTTGACTTACCTTGGGGGTGAGCGCGTCGTGAAGAACTACAACGTGATGGGTGTGGCTAAAGCCGCTCTGGAGATGAGCGTCCGTTATCTGGCCGCTGATCTGGGCCCCAAAAACATTCGGGTGAACGCTATTTCCGCAGGCCCGATCAAAACCCTGGCTGCTCGGGGGATTTCCGGGTTCTCCAATATTCTTGAGTATATGGAAGAACATACCCCCATGCGTCGTAACGTGGAGGCGGCTGAAGTGGGAGATACAGCCCTCTTTTTAGCCAGCCCTCTGTCTCGGGGCGTGACTGGTGAAGTCATCCACGTGGATGCCGGCTTCCACGTGATGGGCTTCTGATTCGAGTAACTTTCAAATGGAAAAGCCGGTGACTCTATAGTGACCGGCTTTTCTGCATTTTCTGGCAGGTTGGATTAGACGCCCCGAAGCCGATCCGCCGGGGAAACAATGCTGGTGATACGGATACCGAAGTTATCTTCAATAACCACGACTTCGCCCTTGGCGATGAGTTTGCCGTTGGCAAGCAAATCAACAGGCTCACCCGCCACGCGATCCAGCTCGATGACAGAACCTCGGGTCAGTTCCAGCACATCCTTGATGGAAATATTGGTTTTTCCCAGTTCGACCGTCAGGTTGAGGCTGACGTCCATGACTAAATTGAGGTTCTTTTTCTCTTCGCCAAAAATCGACGGCTGGTTATCAAATGATGCGAATTCCACGGGTCTGACGGTGACCGGATCCACTTCCATGGCGGAGGAGGCTTTGGCGGATCCTGTCATACCTGCTTCAGACTGAACCAGGTTTTCCGGTTGTAGTTCTTCTGTACTCATAGCGCCCTCAACCCCTTCTGCTGTTATGGGCTCCTTGCTCGGTTCGACAGCCAACAGATCCCTGACCTGGCTCTGGGCCTCAGAGGCAATCAGGTATTGGATCATACCAATGGTACTTGGGGATTCTTTCCCCAGATTAATATCAAAACGGATTTCGGTGAAAGGCTCCTGGGCCATTTTGGGGAGATACTGGTTGACGATATCGCTGCTATACGGAAGAATTTCAGGGGTCTGAAATTCTACTGAGCGGTGAATAACCGAGGACATACTGGTGGCGGCCGCACTCAACATCTGATTCATGGCCTCTGCCATGGCGGCGGTTTGCATTTCATTAAGCGGCTCATTGGGTGAGGCAGTAGCGTCACCGCCCAGGACCATTTCCGCAATGCGCCGAGCGTCGGTTGCCCGCATGACAAAGCCAATGGTTGCGGAAAACCCTTCCACATACTGGGTATAAATAAAGACTTTTTCCTCGCCGGGATACGGTTCGGCCATGGTGGCGAGACTGACATATTCGGTGACTTCCGGGACGGACAGATCGGTGTCCTCTCCGAGGATTGCCGACAGTGTTGAAACAGCGGCGCCCATAGTGATATTGGTCATCTCGCCAATGGTATCGCGGTCTTCGCGGCTTAAAACACCGGAAGACTCAGTCGAAGTCCCGACCTCTGATGATGGTATTTCTTCTGGCGTTAAAGCTTCGTCGTTCATAGTAGCCCGAATCCTTCTATTGATTCTTCATTTTCCACTTCGTCCACAACGTAGACAGCGAGTTTATCTTTGAGTCTGCCCGGTCGGCAATAAAACTTGGGCCGGCTGTTGACGCAGACCAGCAGGTTTGAGGACGCTTCCCGATCCAACCGGATGACATCGCCAACGGCCAGTTCCAGCAGGTCTTTCACGTTGATGGTGGTGCCGCCCAACATCACCTGAATTGGCGTTTTTGCGTAGTTCAGCTTGTTCAGGATCTTCTCTTGTTCTTCCACCGGAATATTGGCTTGCTGCCGGTGGAAAATATGCTGGGCGCTGAGTTGGCCAATCACGCCTTCCAGAACCGGGTAGGGGATACATAAACTGACCAGGCCTGAGTTTTTGTTTCCCAGATTAACTTCAAAAGTAATCAGTGCGACAATTTCACCGGGGGTAGCAACCTGAATCAGGGCGTAGCTTTCCTCCATGCCGACCATCGTGGCGTTGATGTTCATGACCGAGCGCCAGGCTTCTTCCAGAGAAACGATGCTTCGATCAATGACCCGGCGGATGAGTGATTGTTCAATGTCTGTGAGTTCCCGAGCCTTGGGTTCGGCCATGCCGGGGCCACCCAACATCCGGTCAATCACGCTGGAAGTCACTTCATAGCCAAAGCCCATCAACACCTGACCAGGTAAGGGATCTAGCTCCAGGATGCTGACCGTCATGGGGCTGGGCATGGAGCGGACAAACTCATCGTAGGTGAGCTGATCGACAGAAACCACATCAATTTCAACCGTCATCCGCAGGTAGGCGGTTAACACCAGACCCAGTTGGCGCGCAAAACTTTCATGAATGGTCTGTAACGCGCGCAAGTGGTCTTTGGAGAATTTGTCTGGCCGACGAAAGTTGTAAAGCTTATAGTTTCGCTTTTCATAGACAGTTTCATCAGGCCCGGACAATTCATCCGAAGCCACGGCCTGGTCTAGCCCTACGGAGAGGGATGAAAGCAGGCTATCAATTTCATCCTGGGATAACGTGGCCCTATCCTCCTGTTACCGTTGAATGATGAAATCTTCAAAGTTAATGCGGACGACTTTGTATCTGGAATCGAGGAACTGGTTTACCTCGGCCATAATATCGTCCTTAAGGGCCTCTTGCCCCTCCAGGGTAGAGAGATTCCCCGCGGTCCGCTTCATCAACGCCGCGTTAATAACATCTCGCATGGTGGGGACATACTTACCCATATTATTTCTGAAGGCGTCCAGACATCCGACCACTGGGTCAGCGGGCGCTCCGCCACCGGATGCCAGTAATTCCCGATCTACAGGGACGGCAGCACCCACGATCTGACCGTTGGCATCTGCCGGTAACATGGCATGATGTCCGATGCTGTAGCAGTCTTCTTCAGGGGGGACGCTAATATTTAGGGACATCTTGGTTCTCAGGTACTGATTGCCGCCAAGGTTCGGATCGGTTTTCAGGTTCACCATAAACTCATCCAGTTCCAGGTTCAGGCCGACTTTAGAAGCGTGAGCGGTTTCACCATGCCCACCTTCAGCGCTGTTGCCCAACGCATGGGGAATTTGCTCCACGATGGCTGGAACCAGAACTATCGGGGCGAGAAAGTAAATGGAGCCGACCGAAGCGCCGACAGAAGAGATGACAATGGCCAGCAGGGTGACAATAAATTTCAGGTCGAGGCCAACGCCACCGGCGCCACCACTCACTGCCGCAGCTTGTATCGGTGTCGGGGCGACTTCCCCTTCCGCTTTCGGTTTCAAGTCTTTAGGTTTGGTTGGTCTGGCCATCGTTCAGTCTATCCTCTCGCTCTTCCCTGTGTTTCTTGCGTTGTGGAGGACAACGCGTTTTGTGTTGGCTTTGTTCTGGATGTTTGAATGTTTTGTGGTCCTGATAAACCTTTTGTAACTTGAGGTTTCGCCACCTGGGCCGAACCCGGCTCCTGCTGCGCCCCAAGACGATTCAATATCACTATATCGACTCGCCGGTTTTTTTGTTTCCCTTCAATGGAGGAATTCTCGGCAATCGGATGATATTCTCCATAACCTGTGGCGGACAACTGGTCTGGCTTGAAGTGATGTTTGGAAATCAGGTATTTTAAGATATTTGTCGCCCTTGCGGTTGAAAGCTCCCAGTTGGATGGGTATTTTGCGGTTGCGATGGGTGTGTTATCCGTGTGGCCTTCTACTCTGATTGGACGAGAAACTTCCTGGAGAGAAATTGCCAATTGATCCAGGGTGGTTTTGGCATTGGATGTCAGATCGGCGGACCCTAATGGGAATAAAATATTTTCCTCCATGGAAATGACCACGCCGCGTTCTTCTCTGGAAACGCTGATGCCAGACTGGATCTTCAGATCTTGAGCAATCATATCTTCCAACAGCATGTCCTCTGGGTGAATTGAAGTATCATCGTCTGACATGGGTGAACCTGTTTGGGATATCGGTAAATTGTTCTCGGAATTGAGGGACTGGGCTGTGATTAATAGCGTATTTTGCTGTTGTAACGAGTTCTGAAGCTGCTCAGAGTAAATTTTGAGTGTCTCGTTATCCACTTTGGAAAGGGAGAATAAGACCATAAAGAGCCCTAAAAGCAGGGTGAGCAAATCGGCATAAGGAATCATCCACCGGGAGTGCCCGGTTTGGGTAATGCTATCCACTTCCAGATCCAATGCTTCCAGTTTTCGCAACATGCTGGCACCCCGAGAACCGGATCTGACCGGCGTGGAACGTTTGGGTCTGGCGGGGGTGCTACCGCCTGGCTTTAGCAGGGAACGCATCGTTTAAACCTCGCTCAGGATGTTATCCAGTATCTCATCTGGAACAGGCCCGGCGTGAGCAGGTAGATTCCCAACGGAAAGGCCAGCAGTTGAAGTGATTGTGTTGCCCCCTAAAAAGGCATTGAGTTTTTGCTCCATGATAATCGGGTGATCCCCGGTTCGGATACTGATAATGGCTTCGAGCAACAGGGTTTTGATAAACCAGTCTTCTCGCGCCCGCTGTTTTAACTTGCCAGCAATGGGCAAAAGAAACAGGTTGGAGATGGCGACCCCGTAAAGCGTGGCGCTAAAGGCGCTGGCCACCCCTTGACCCAGGTGGGCAGGATCATGAAATGAATTAACCACATAAATCAATCCGATAATGGCTCCGATAATTCCCATGGTAGGGGCAAACCCACCGGCGGTTTCAAATACGCGGGCGTAGTCCATTTGTTCCCGGTAGGCCACTTCAATTTCTGTAGAGAGGCTATCTCGAATAAAGCTTTCCTGACGGTTATCCACCACCAGCTCAAGTCCTTTTTTCAAAAACGGAATTTCCACGCTGGGGAGCATGGGCTGAAGGGCCAGAATTCCCTCTTCCCGAATAAAACTCACTACGTCCAGCACGTAATTCAGACAATGGCGTGGGGAATGGGGAGAATGATAAAAGCACTCCACGAGGGCGCCGATGGCGTTGTTTAGGGTCTTGAAGTTAAAACTGACTAGCGTGGCGGTGGTTGTTCCGCCAAATACGATTAATAACGCTTCCGGGCTAAGCAAGGTGCCCAGAGGCACCTGTCCCAGTACCAAAGCGGCCACCAGGATGAAAAATCCAAATGCCAGACCGACTAAACAGGAAGAATCAAATTTTTTCGAATCCATACCACCGGATACCCCATGGGATATTACACACTCTCTTTGTTTAGCGTAGTGGATGGACGGATGGCTTTCCTCCTCCAAATTCAGGAGAGAGAAAAAATTCGGCGTAAATCCGGGTCAGCGTAGAAAAGCAATCATGACCGATCCGGCTCCCGCAACGCCGATAAAATATCGAAGCTTTACAAAAGTTAATATTCTCTGGTGGACAGTTGCTTCACTGTAAAAAAATCAGGCGGGCGGTAAAAAATCGGGAAAGCCAAACTGTTGAGGTTATTTAATTCTGTTTTTCAGAATCTTAATTTTGTAAAAGTGAAAAAACGATTGTATTAGACTCAATAAATGTTTGCTGTATCCACCATACTCATAGGTGAGTTCTGATATAATGATAGCCTAAAAGGTTCAGCTCAGACTTCAGTAAGTCAAACGCTGAACAGTGTTGTTTGTGAGGTTGTTTTAAGTAATCCAAACCAATGAGAATTACTTGGTGACAATTGTTTCAGGATGAACAACCTAATCAGTTTACAGCTATCTTCTTACTTTGGTGAAAAAATGTCAACCCCTAGTGATAAAACGTTTTTTTGATAAGTTAGAAATATGATATGAAGTGGTTTTTCGGGCAATATATTGACCAACTGCGAGTTCGAAAGGGCTGGTCAAAAAGTCAGTTGGCAAAGGAAACCGGACTGTCGACAGGATACATTTCCTGGCTGATCCACGGTGAAACCTCGGGGAAAACAAACCCTCCCAATCTAACGATTGACACGTTATTGGCGCTTTCGCGCGCCTTGGGTATCTCTGTTGAGGATCTGGTGATTGCCTACCAGGGTAAGGATCCTCTGGATGAAAAGACGAATGGTCGTTCCCCCATGGATTTACTGGAAGAGGCATTACGGCTCCTCAACCATGAAAAGCTCTAGGAAAAAGCTCTAATTGAGAGGAAAAATACTCTTTAGAAAGCTATACCGGGAGCTGAATGGGTTTTTCGGAGGTCGGCACATTTTGTCGATCGACAAAAACCAGACGGGGCTTCCATCCAAGGCCTTCTGAAACAGGAATCTGGGTGTAAGAAGCAATGATAATTAAATTCCCCTTTTGCGCACGGTGGGCGGCGGCACCGTTAATCTGGATAACACCAGAATGTGGCTCCCCTTCGATGGCATAGGTGGTGAAACGCTGGCCGTTGGTAATGTTATAGACGTCGATCTGCTGGTATTCAACCATACCGGCCAGATCCATCAGGTGTTTATCAATGGTCAGGCTACCTTCATAGTGTAAGTCGGCATCGGTCACGGTGGCTCGATGAATTTTCGAATATAGAACAGTAATCTGCTGCATAGCTTCGCCCTTTGTCTGAGGCTGTTGGGTTTTCTGGGGATGATATTATTGTGACACAGTCAGTAATGGCGTATCAATATTTTAAAAACGTCCGGGTCGATGGAATTGATATTCCACGCGGTGATTTTTTCCTCTGAGTGAGAGTTTAGCGTATAATTCAAGATATCAACGTTATTACGAGGGATGGGTAGCCATGAATTTTGATTTGACCCCTGAACAGAGAGAAATCTGGCTCTGGGCCAAGGATTTTGCCGATAAGGAAATTGCGCCGGTGGTGGCTCGTAACGACCAGGCTGAAAAGTTTGACTGGGATCTGTACAAAAAGATTTCGGAACAGGGCTTTTTAAGTGCCATTATGCCTGAAGAGTATGGGGGCCAGGGGATTGATCATATTGCCTACGCCCTGATGACCGAAGAAATTGCCCGAGTCTGCTCCTCGACCCGTACCTTGTTCTCCGTGCAAATTTCCCTGGTGCAGAAGCCGATTCTGGAGTTCGGCACCCCGGAACAAAAAGAAAAGTACCTGCCCAAGCTGGCCAGTGGCGAGATGATTGGCTGCTTCGGTTTGACGGAACCCAACGCAGGCAGCGATGCCGGTAATCAGCAAACCACCGCAACCGAAGACGGGGATTATTATATTCTCAACGGGCAAAAGACCTGGATCTCCAACGGTAGCATCGCCAACCTGGCCCTGGTGATTGCCCAGGCTGATAAATCCAAGGCCCATAAAGGGATTTGCGCCTTTCTCGTAGAAACCGATACCCCTGGCTTTTCGGCGCGGGAAATCAAGCCCAAGCTGGGCTTACGCGCCTCCGACACATCGGAATTGTTTTTAGATAACGTTCGGGTCCATAAGAGCCAGATGCTGGGGAAATTCGGCGAAGGCTTCAAAGTCGCCATGTACTGTCTGGATCAGGGCCGCTTCAGTGTGGCTGCCGGTTCTGTCGGCGTGTCTCAAGGCTGTCTGGATATTTCCACCAAGTACGCCATGGAGCGTCAGGCATTCGGGCAGAAAATCGGTGAGTTTCAGATGATTCAGCAGATGATTGCCGATATGGCGGCGGATGCGGAAGCGGGCCGTCTGTTGGTATTGCGAGCCGCCTGGAAAAAAGATCAGGGTGTCCGTAATACCCGTGAAACTTCACTGGCCAAGCTGTTTTGTGCGGAAGCGGCGATTCGGGCCAGCTACAACGCGGTTCAGATTTTTGGCGGGTATGGCTTCTCCGAAGAATACCCGGCGGCCCGATACTACCGGGATGCCCGCGTCCTGAACCTGTATGAAGGTACCAGCCAGATTCACCGGATGATTATTGCCCAGGATGAATTGGGTATCCGTCCGGCCAATGGCCCAGGGAGCCCCCACAATCCGGTGGATCGACTGACGCCGGTTCAGCAACTGGTTCATTAAGAAATGACTGTCGGGGTGTCTTTCGGGACACCCCGGTTTTTGGATATAATCCCATTGAATACTGTTGGGTAAAAGATTGCTGTCGATGGCCCTCTTGAACAAACTGATCGTCTTGCTGCTGCCGCTGGCTCCCAAGCCGCTGGTTAAACAATTTGCTCGCCGTTACGTAGCCGGGGAAACCATGGAGGAGATGCTGGGGGTGGTCCGGCGGTTTAACCGAGACGGCGTGCTGTGTACCGTCGACTTGCTCGGTGAGTTCATCCACCGCAAAGAGCAGGCACAGGAGGCGGTAGACGCATACAAGCGAATTTTACAGGCGATTCACCAAGAGCAGCTGGATGCCAATGTGTCGGTTAAGCTTTCCCAGATGGGGCTCCTGCTGGATAAGGAATTCTGTTACCAGATCGTGCGGGATCTGATGGCAACTGCCAGGGAATATGACAATTTTGTGCGAATTGATATGGAAGATTCCCCCTGCACCACCGATACCATTGATATTTATCTCCGCTTGCGCCGGGAGTTCAAGAACGTAGGGATTGTTTTGCAAGCTTATCTGCGCCGGACGCTTGGGGATACCCGGGAAATTATCAATGCTGGGGCCGGACATTTCAGGCTGTGTAAGGGCATTTACGTGGAGCCCCGCCAGATTGCCTTTAAAGATCACCGGCTGATTAACAAGAATTATACGCTGGTATTGGAAGAGATGATCAAGAACAAGGCCTATGTGGGCATCGCCACGCATAATGAAGAACTGGTCTGGGAAGCCATGAGGCTGATTGATCAATACAAGCTTCAGCGTCATGAATATGAGTTTCAGATGTTGCTTGGCGTGGATCCTGAATTGCGGAATATTATCCTGGATGGGAATCACCGGCTGCGGGTGTATGTCCCGTTTGGCAAGGAATGGTATGCCTATAGCATGCGACGGCTGAAGGAAAACCCGTCGATTGCCGGGCATATTCTTAAAAACCTGTTCAAACCTGGGGATATCCAGCGGGAAGAGCGCCGGGAAGTTCACCAACCTCTGCCCTGATTGCAGGGTCCTGATTCTAGAAAACTTAACGTCTGAAAAGCTTTCTTAAGAGGGTTTCAAACAGGTATTCCACTTCCTCGACTTTAAAAGCCAGCGCGGTAACCAGGTAAATAAATGTCCCGATGGTGGATGTGAGGAGTAATTTAACGAGGGCCACGCCTTGTCCAATCGGAAGCCAGCGGAACGAAACCGATTGCAGGGCTAGATCCAGCAAGACCATGATGGCCACCATCACCACCCCAGCGGAAAGCAACTTGATAAAGGGAATCACCATCTCTTTAAAGCCCAGATCCGAAATATGCCGTTTCGATAAAACCCCAAGCAGGGTCATATTTAGTAAAGTAACAAGCGTTGTGGAAAGGGCGATCCCCCCCACCCCCAAGGGGCCGACGAGGAGCCAGTCAAAATAATAGTTAAAGCCAATGGCAATCAGTCCCACGATAAGCGGGGTTCTGGAGTCCTGAAAAGCATAAAACACTCTGGTAATAGAATCTCTGGCAAAGTAAGGCAACATGGAAAAGGCCAGAAAGAGAAGCGCGGTACTGACCATTTGCGTATCCTCAGCGTCAAAGCTGCCGTGCTGGAACAACAGCCGCACAAACTCCTCCCCATACCAAAGGAGCAGCACCAGAATCGGGATGCTGATAAACCAGAGAGAAATCACGCCTCCTTTAAAATACCGCTTCACGCCCTCAAAATTCTGCTCGACCACATACCGGCTGAACAAGGGGAAGATGGGAACCAGCAAGGCGGTTTGCAGCACGCCAATAGGGAGCTGGATCAGGCGGTTCCCCATCACAATGGCGGCCCAGCCCCCTTCTTGCAGTTCTTTGGTAAAAAACATATCCACGTACACATTCATCTGGCCAATGCTGGTGCCAATGATGGCTGGGAATAACAGCTCGCCAATTTGCTTGAGTTCTGGGGCGTTCCACTGAAAGTCCGGTTTCAGGGAAAATTTTTGCTTGAAAAAAACCGGAAGCTGGAGCAACAGCTGAAAAATACCGCCGACCAACGTGGACCAGGCCAGAATCATGCCGCTTTCCCCATGGGGGAAGACAAATAAAGCGATGAGCATGACAATACTCAACGCCGCTGGAGAAAAGGAAGGCCAAAAGAAACTGTTATAGACGTTTAGCAGACCGTAAAAAATACCGACCAAGCCGCCAATCCAAATGACCGGGCTCATGATCCTCAGCTGGGCGGCGGCCACCTGAACCAGTTCTGGCCGGGTGGAACTGAGAATCGTGCGCATGATGGGTTCGGCGTACATGTATACCAGAACCGAGAGGCCGACAAAGACAATGCTGGTCAGGGTAATAAACGTGTTGGCCAGTTGCTTGGCTCGGGTATCCGGGACGTCATGTTCCTTGAGCATCCGTGAAAAAACGGCGACCGTGGCGGTATGAAATGGCCCTCCAAGCCCCCCCAGCAGAATAATGGCAAACGATGGAATCTGGAACGCCGCAAAATACGCGTCGGTGGCCAAAGAGGCCCCAAAGGCGTTCATGATCTTCCAGTCCCGCAGAAATCCGAGAACTTTACTCAAGATGGTTACAAAAGCAATCAGGGAGGCTGCCCGTATCAGTTTCCCACTGTGGGATACTTTGGCAGCCGGGTTTTGGGTGGTTTCAGAGGAAGCGTTGTTGTTATCACCGGATGGTGAGGTTGCGGGGTGTTGTTGGGAAGGCATAATGCCCATTATATCGCTTTTGTTAAGAAGATGAATCAGTTGGATCTGTTGACCGGTTCTGAAATTCCAACCCATGCGCCTGAGCCCGCTTATTGTTTTTACTTGAAGCGGGTCCTTTGGTAATGCTAGGATTGTTTCAACAAGAATAGGAATGTGATCTTGGCTGCATTTGAGGGAGCAACCAGTAAAATCGCATTGGGGAGATACCGCTTTTCAGCCCCCGTGCCACTTTCTTTTGGCCAAATAGTTCAATTTCCGGGGCTGTTTGCGATTTTGATCCGGCGTCGGGGACAAGGAAAGGAACAACTCCTCTATATTGGACATTCGGCTGACTTGAGCCGGAATCCCAGTGTTTGCGATACACTCATTCAGCGAATTTGTCGGCATGAGTATGGTGAAACCAATCAGGGGAAGCACCAGCTGCTGGTGGCATACTGCTTCCTGTCGGAACGGGAAGACCGGGTTGAAAGCGTCCGTGAATTGGTTCAGGTCTATCAACCCAGGTACAACCTGAGCGTCTCCGATGTTTCGGAAAGGGCGTTTCTGGAAGCCGCGTCCTGAAGACGATCACGGAATCAACATATTCATCGCGCTTTGAATGGGTAAGAGATCAACGCCTGCTTCGGTTAAGCGGATCAGGTTCCCCTGTTGCATGGCTTCTACCGAAATACTGGGACTATAGGGTAGTTCTCCCAGGAACGGTACCCGGTATCGGTTGCTGATGTACAGGGTTTCCACGTCCCAGTGGGGAGTATGCACGGGTTGGGTTTCAATGCCAGCCCAGCCAATCACATTCGCACCCTGTTCCAGCAGATAGACCAGCGCCGGGACAAGCTCTGAGTATAAATGCGGGCTTTTGGGGGTGACCAGAAGAATTTTGACGCCCAGAACTCGGGCAAAATCCCCGACATCCACCACTTCCTGATCCTGAAATTTCAGAGGGGCAGCCACCGTACCGGGGCTTTCAATCAGGGTGGGATAGGCCATTTTTCGGCAAATATCAATGACCCGGTTCCAGTCCAGGGTGGAAAGCTCATGGGGGGAAGGAGCACAGATGGGGGTAACCGCTTGCAGGGGACGATTGATTAAGTCTAAAAAGGCCTGATCTAAATTGGGTTTTTCAATTTCAGAGAATGTGAGCGGTTTCACCGTTTGAACCTGGAGTCCAACGGAGCGCATGGTCCCCGCAATGCCCGCAGTTAAAACAGTTTTACCGCATCGAGGGCGTGTGCCCGCTATAACTAATCCTTCAATGGGCTGAGGGGTCATAATCTACCGCCTCTTTAGTTTTGTTTACCTCGCTGGCCAGAGCAATCCGCTCGTCTTCAATGCGTTGTTTGATAAACTGAATTTCACTGAGCCGATCCTGGGCCCGGCCAATCAGGCGGGCATGAAGTAACTGCTGCATCAGTTTGCCAATCAGAGGCCCTTTGGGGACCCCCAATTCCAGCAGGTCATTTCCATCCAGCTCAATTTCAACTCCTTCCCATTTTCGCTTGTACTTCTGGAAGGCCTCCATGAGTATTTCAAGTCGACTGGGGGTTTCTAGTCCGGTATGGATCATCATGGCGATGACTGAGGGAAAAGGAACCCGGTGGAACAGGGTGTAAATATCCACAGGGGATGAAAACTCATGAATGGCTGAAAAAGCCTGGGTGTTTTTTAGGTTGAGATATTTTTCAACAATTTCCCGCTCCAGCTTGGTCAGACCCAGGCGCTTGATTGTCCCTTCCAACTCCTCCGGGCCCAAACCTTCCAGTAGAAAGCACAGATACACATGAAAGGGGTATTCTTTATATGTAAACTCGCTGAAAGCCTGACTGATTTCAGGTAGCTTCTCGGAGGCGGTCATGATTTTTTGGACGGTTGCTGGATCGGATGGCGGGTTGATAGTCATGTTGGTAAGTTTCAGGCATTGGTTTTGAATAAAATATTCCAGGTGATGCTGCTTGGCAGGGGTCTCTTCCTCCGATAAAAACCCGCAGAGTTCTGCCTTGATTCGCTCCCCTCCTCCTTTGTAGCAGCTTGATCCGTATTTCAGAAAGGTTTCCAGTAAATGTTGGGTTTCCGGGGATAGGGCAAAGCCGAGCCGGGACGCAAACTTAAAGGCGCGCAGAATACGGCTGGGGTCTTCAAAAAACGAGGCGGGGTGGAGTACCCGAATTTGCCCGGTCTCAATGTCCTCAATGCCGTTGGTGTAATCGAGGATTTTCCCCAACTCATGAATGGAAATGGCCAACGCGTTAATCGTAAAGTCTCGGCGGACGATGTCATCCACCAAAGGAACACCCTGGCGGATCACTTCCGGTAGGGCGCCACAACTTGGGTAGACTTCGCGACGGGTGGAGGCGAAATCGAAAATCAGGGTGTTTTTATAGTTGACCCGTACAGTGCCAAACCCCTCATGGCTTTCGGTCAGGCAAAAGTTCCGGGAGTGATCAACCAGGAACTGGGCCACTTCCAGAGCATTACCCTCAATGGTGATATCCACATCCTGTACGTGAAGGCGTTTTTCTTTATACAACAACAGATCCCTGGTGATGCCACCAACCACATAGGCTTGGACATGGGCTCGGGCCAAAAGGGATTGAAGCTCATAGAGGGCGGCGGCAAAGTAGACCGGAAAAAAGTCGCTGAGACGCCTGGAAATATCCAGGGTGGTGGTCAGCTCTTTGATATCAGAGTGAATCAGGGGAGATGATTCCGGTACACCGATGCTTTCAACGGGGAGCTTGCCCAGGGACATGGCGGCCATCTTCTCCAGGGCGTCACGCTGCACATAATATTGGCTCCCGTTGTCCCTGAAAAAAGGCTGTTTCTGGTCATATTCAAGGGCCAGTGCGTCTGATATGGGAAGAGTCTTTGGAATTTCCATGAATTAAGCCGGTCACTGAACAAGACGGTTCTTGTTATAATTTTAACTGAGTTCTGCTATGAGAAGCGTAAAGAATTGGGGGGACTGATGGTGAGAGAGCTACACAACCAGAACCTGAAAAAATACCCGCGGATTACACTGCATTGCGCGTGTGGGAACGAGTTTAACATTAACGCCATCCGACTAAAAGATGGGAACCCGGTGATTTGCCAGATTTGTGGCTCGGAATTTCCCAAGGAACTGGGCACTCGGTTTGCTCAAGCCCTGCATGATCTTTTTGCCGTCAAGCATGAGCTGGAAAAGCAAAACAGTGGCTTTGATATCGCTTTTCTTTACAAGTCCACGTTCAAGCAACCGCCGGGGCCATACCCCTTCTCGGAAGAGGATTTTGAACCATTTGACAATAATCCGTCCCCGCAGCTGTAGCTGGAGTTCGGCGTGCTTTACTGTCCCCAACGTTCATACAGGGTGTGCTCAAATCCCAATTGATCCAGTATTTTCCCGACGGTGTAGTTAATCTGCCCTTCCAACGACTGGAAATCCGGCAGATAAAACGAGAGCATGGGTGGAATGATCACCACACCGCACTGGGAAAGCGTCAGGAGGTTTTTCAGATGGATCGGGTTTAGGGGGCTTTCCCGAGGGACGATAATCAGTTTGCGATGTTCTTTCATCGTGACATCGGCAGCCCGAGCGACCAGGTTATCCGTAATGCCACTGGCCACCCGCCCCAAAGTGCCCATGGAACAAGGGACGATCACCATGCCTTGGGTGAGGTGCGTACCACTGGAGGGGGGCGCGTCCAGGCGGTTGTTGCCATAAATGGCTAATAGTTCCGCTTTGTCTTCCGGTAGATTGAGATACTGGATGACATTATGGCGCTTGTCTTCCGTCTGGCCGGAAATTTTGAGGCCGGTTTCTTCTAGAATGACCTGTAGAGACTTTTCCGTCATGACCAGTTCGACAGGTTGATTCAGCAACAGGAGTTCTTTGATGGTGCGGAAACCAAGCACACTGCCAGAAGCGCCGGTAATGCCGATAACGACAGGTTTTCCTTTTGAGGGAGTGGCCATGGGGAGAACGTCCTGAATTGAGTCATAAGCCGTCCCTACAAATTACTACAAGGGCGGAAAAACATCTAGCCGGTCTGTCTAGCCGGTTTGATCCTGGTCCAGTAAGGCGTTAACCGTAGCGCCCATAATCCGTTGAATTTCCTGAATACAACATTTGACTTCGGTGGCCTTGTCTCCATCCGGTTGAAGCTTCAGGTATTTGTTGTAATAGGACAGTGCTTCTCCCAGCCGACTCTGATTTTGAGCGTCGACCCCCATGTTGTAGTAGGTTTTTGCGGCCTTGAGACTGGGATCCCGCCGTGAGTCCACTTTTTCTTTCCACTCCTTAATCGTTCGTTCGGGTTCATCCAGGTAGGCTCTTAGGGTGTACACGCGGTAAACCCGGACCTCAGCCTCATCATACTGGTGTTGTCTGTATAAATCCTGGGCCCCCAGAAAATATTCCTTGATTTTGCTTTTATGGGTGGATAAAAGGTGCTCAAACCGCTTGGATACCTTGTCTCGTTCTTGGGAAGGGAGTTCCCTGGCCTGGTGGTAAGCCCACAAAGCGTCCACATGGCGATTCAGTTTTTCAAAAATGACTCCCATGTTAATGAGAATGGTCGCATCATCTGAAAGCCGGTGATACGCCTTTTGATACCACTTCAGGGACTCTTCCAGTTCTTCGTTCTGGTAGAGCAGGCTGGCGTAGGTTTTGTAAATTTTTGCCGAGCCGGGATACGAGGCAAGGGCCTTGGCGAAGATTTCCTTGGCCCGCTCGGTCTCGCCCTGGATGAGGGCCTTTTCCCCAATCTTGATGTTGTGCTCAAAAACTTCGCGGGCGTCATCAAAGCGCTGCTTCAGGCGGGCCGCCTCCAGCGTACCGGCTTGCAGACCCAGAAAAACGGCATAGTTTTCCATGGCCAACTCCGGCTCTTGGAGTTTATCGTAGGCAATCCCAAGATTGAGCCACACGGTTGCGTTTCGCTTGTTCTGGGTCTTATAGAGTTCCCAGAAATAGACGGCTTGCGAGATTCGCTCCTGCTTAAAGGCTAGGTTCCCAAGATTCAGGTAGGCTGTCACTTCCAGCGGGTCTAACTCAATTGCCTTTTTCCAGGCTGCTTCCGCCTCGTCTAACTGTTCTAGCTTGAAGTGGCTATTGCCCAGATTCAGGAACACCTCGCTGGCATGAGGCATGAACCTGGTCAAATCCTTAAACGTGGCAAGGGATTGCTCGAATTCCTCCTGCTCATAATATTTCAGTCCTTTTTCAAAAAGGGCCTGAAAACCGGCTGGCTCTTGCTGGGAGGACTCAGGGCTATCGGGGGGGCTCATCATGTCACAGGACCCTCTGGAGAAAGATTTGCCTAACGCAGGGCAGTATTCAATTCTTTTTTATCTTACGATATTTTTATGAAAAGGTATGGAGTATGACTCAGAAGTCCACCAATGACAGTAGATAAAGGGAAAAACAAGAAAACATCCGTACTATCCTCCCAACTGGCGGAGAAATTCCCAATCGAGACGGTATTGGATATTCTGGCTGAACGTTATCAGTTTCATCCCATGGATGAGTTAACCCAGCAGGATCCTTATAAAGTCTTGATTGCCTGTATTATGAGCCTGCGAACCAAAGATGAAACCACCATTCCGGCGGCTGAACGCCTGTTTAAAATCGCCGATACCCCGGAAAAAATGGTGAAGCTTTCTCTGGAAGAAGTTCAAAAGCTGATTTTTCCGGTGGGTTTTTACAAAACCAAGGCGCAAACGCTGCTGGATATTTCCCGGCGCTTAATTGATGAGTATAACAGCCAGGTGCCGGACACCATCGAGGAGTTGTTGACCTTTAAGGGTGTGGGGCGGAAAACGGCCAATTTGGTTGTGGGGCTGGGATATCAGCGACCCGCCATCTGTGTGGATGTCCATGTGCACCGGATTTGTAATCGCCTCGGTTATCTTGAAACCAAAACGCCGGATGAAACTGAGATGGCCCTGCGAGAGAAGCTGCCGGTAGAATACTGGAGCGTGATTAACAAGGTGATGGTGCTGCACGGGCAGAGTATTTGCAAACCAGTTAGTCCCATTTGCTATGCTTGCCCGGTGGAGCGGTATTGTCAGAAGGTGAATGTGAAGCCCAGGGTAAAAAAATAGTTTTTTTATCTGTGATGCCTATAATTTGCAGGTTTTCAAGGGGCAGAGCCCCTTGAAATAAATACTAGAGGTAGGAGTGAGCTGGAAAGTAGATTGGCAATCGGATCCAAGGGGCTGGCCCCTTGGAAGGATCAAGCAAAATAAAACCCCCGAAAACCTTCGAGGGTTGGCAATTGCAAGGAAACAGATTGCATTAAAAGGAACATTGAGAATTTTGGCTAGCGCAGAAAAGTTAGACTAGCGCAGGAATGCTCCGGCGGGACCATCCAGGATGCTGTCGGCCAGCTCACTGGTATTAAGGTTCCGCAGGTACTCGTTAATCCGCCCGGAATCCACCATGTCTTTCAGGCGGCCCACCTTCTCGGCGTCATAGGATTCCTTGACCCGTTGCGCCAGACGGCTGAATTGAAGGATCTCTCTATCTCTCTCGTACGCTTTTTTCGCCTCATCGGAAATCGTGGCGTTATCCAGCGTGGACAAAGGTGGGGCCGATTGACTGGCCTTGGCAGCCTCTTTATTAAGCTGCTCCACCTGCTCCGCGGATTTTGCGCCAATATTCAGCAAATTATTTTCTTGAATGGGGTTGTTCTGTTTCCCTGAAATGCTGTCAACCATTGCGGTGTTCCTTTTGTTTGTTCCCTCTTCACTTGAACCGAGATTGCCGTGTTTATATATGTATTATGGATGTAATGCTGGGTTGTGCCATTCATCTATGGATCAATCTCTTCTCGACCAAAGGGTGTATTTTACTATTATAGCAGTTTGATGTTTCGGGGAGAAAAAAGCTAAAAGGCCGTTGGGGACTGGCTTTGGTGGTTCCATTGAACAGTGGATGAACAAACGCGTCCGGGACGGCATTATAGTAATTGAATCCACAACAACCACCTCGTTTGTTCCCTCACACTTTTCCGAACCGAAAAGTGTGATTTCTCTTTTTGGGGTTTTAATCTGAAGCGCTTGGCGGGACCCGTTTTTTCAAAATATTAAATTTGAGTCTCCATAGCCTTTAGCCTGGTTTTTTGCGGCTATCAGCAAGATAGAAAGCAAAAAGAATTTGCTTGCTCTGAACACAAGACCATCCACAATAAAAACCGCTGAATGAGTGTGCAGGAGGTTTTAAGGTGAGATTTATCATGACACATTAAGATGAACTGAAAGATGAACCGGGCAGGACTTAGATGGTATAAAGTAGGTACCAGATTCAACCGATTCACGGAGTCCCCCTTGGAATGACCTTTGATCTTGCGCTTGTCCTGGCGTTACTGGGTATCGCCATTGTTATGTTCGCCTTCAACCGCCCTCGAATGGACGCGGTGGCGCTCCTGATGATGACCCTCTTGCCCCTAACGGGTGTAATCAGTATGTCAGAAGCGCTGGCCGGATTTAGCGATCCCAATATCGTACTTATCGCTCTGCTTTTTGTCATTGGCGAAGGCTTGGTCCGTACCGGTGTCGCTCAAAGATTAGGGGATTTTCTGGTCCGTCAGACCGGCAAGAGCGAAGGCCGGTTGCTTGCCCTCTTGATGGTGGTTGTGGCAGGCGTCGGTGCGTTTATGAGCTCAACCGGCGTGGTGGCGATTTTCATTCCCATTGCGCTCCGTATTGCTAGAAATACAGGTATTGCACCAGGGCGGCTTATGATGCCCCTTAGTATCGCGGCGCTGATGAGCGGCATGATGACCCTGGTGGCCACCGCCCCAAACCTGATTGTTCATAGCGAGCTACTGCGCCAGGGTTATGAGGGCTTTCAGTTTTTTAGCTTTACCCCTTTTGGCATCCCCATCCTGGCATTGGCCATTGTATACATGCTTTTTGCCCGCCGCTGGCTCGGGAAAAAATATGCCACAGAGGATGATGTGTCCAGAAGACCCCGCCTGAAACACTGGATTGAGGAATACAAACTTGCGGACCGGGCCTATCGGCTTCGCATTGAACCCGGCTCCCCAATGGCGGGAAAGAAGCTTGAACAGCTGGATTTACGGGCAACAGCCGGTATTAATATCGTGGCGATTGAGCGGAAAAAGAATTTTCATCTTGAAATGATCCGCCCTCTGGCTCAAACCCAACTCCGTATGGAGGATGTTCTGTTTCTGGACATCCAGGGATCGGATGTCCATGTAAACGAACTGTGTCAGCAATTTAAGCTTCAACAATTACCTCTAAACGGCAGTTACTTTGCCGATTATTCCCAGGAGATCGGCATGGCCGAATTGTTGATTCCCGCCACCTCCAAACTGCTAGGGAAAACCGTGGTCGAATCCCGTTTTCGATCCGATTTCGATCTGACCGTGATTGGGATGAAGCAGGGGCTTACGGCGCAGGAAGGTTCGATTCTTAATAAAACCCTCAAGACCGGGGATACGCTACTGGCGATTGGGCCGTGGCGAGCCATTCGAAAGCTCCGAGGTAATAAAAACGATCTGATTGTCTTGAATCTGCCCGCCGAGCTGGATGATGTGATTCCTGCTCCTTCCAAAATGCCCTATGCCATCGGCACGCTTGTTCTGATGGTGCTGTTGATGGTTAGCGGTATCATTCCCAACGTACAGAGTGCTCTCATTGCCTGCCTGCTGCTGGGGCTTTTTGGCTGCGTGGATTTTAACAGTGCCTATCGATCCATTCATTGGCAAAGCCTTGTACTCATTGTGGGTATATTGCCCTTTTCACTGGCCCTGCAAAATACAGGCGGTATTGCTCTGGCTGCTGGCAGCTTGATACAGGTAGTGGGTGAATTCGGCCCGCATGTTGCCCTGGCCATGATTTTTATCTTAACCATTGTTCTGGGCCTGTTTATTTCCAATACAGCCACAGCCGTCCTGATGGCTCCGGTGGCCCTGGCCTTAGCGGTTGATATGGGGGTTTCTCCCTATCCTTTTGCCATGGGCGTGGCTCTGGCCTCCTCAGCAGCCTTCCTGACCCCGGTATCTTCTCCGGTTAATACCCTGGTGGTGAGCCCTGGAAAATATACCTTCCTGGACTTTTTCAAGATCGGTTTGCCCCTGGTGCTCATTGTTCTGTTTGTCAGCGTATTGCTGATTCCTTGGGTCTTTCCATTTTGAGCGCCGAGAGCAGCATTCAAGAAAACACTGCCCGTTTCCGGGCAGCGTTTTTCTTCTGATTGATTGGGTGGGTGAACGGATGATTAGCGATGGGCAGCGGGTTCAAGAACCGGACCCGCCTGATCATCAGGTTCATCATCCCGGTAGGACCAGCCGGTTTTCAGGCCGAGAACAAACCAGCCCAGGGCCAGAACGCCAATGGCAAAAATGGTATCGCCAATCACCCGGAGCCAGCGCAAAATATCCATAAGTTCCGTCTGGGTGAATTCAGCGGAACGGGCATACCACATTCCCTGTTCCACGCTGGCCCAGGTCTGCATTAACCCTCGGGGTAAATCAGACAGCAAGACCATCAACGCCAGCCCAATGTTAATGGACCAGAATCCGATCGCCAGCCACCTGCTATTCCAGGCACGATGAACCGCCAGCCCTTTCAGGCAAAACAGCATCAAACCGATCCCCAGAATACCGTACACGCCAAACAGGGCGGTATGGGCATGGACGGCGGTGGTATTCAGCCCTTGCATATAAAACAGAGCAATGGGCGGGTTAATCAGGAAGCCAAACAGACCGGCCCCAACAAGGTTCCAGAAGCCCACGGCGATAAAGCAGAAAATGGGCCACTTATACGCCTTTACCCAGTGGGCTGCCCGGCTCAGGTTCAGGTTCTCATAGGCTTCAAAGCCAATCAATACCAGGGGAACTACCTCCAGGGCGCTAAATGTTGCCCCCAGGGCCAGGACCCCCACCGGCGTACCTGTAAAGTACAAGTGGTGGAATGTTCCGATAATCCCCCCAAACAGGAAGACAATCGTGGAGAACAACACTGCGGCGGTGGCGGTGGATGTTCTCAATAGTCCCATTCGGGTAAACAGGAAGGCAATCGTGACGGTGGCGAATACTTCAAAGAAGCCTTCCACCCATAGGTGAACCACCCACCAGCGCCAGTATTCCGCCATCGCCAGGTTTGTGTGCTGGCCGTAGAAAAAGCCGGGCACGTAAAAAATGGGAATCGCCGCGGACGCCAGTACAAACAATCCCAGCAGATGCTTGGAATCCTCACCGTTTTTGAAAGCCGGACGAATGGCCCGCCATACCAACCCCAGCCAGAGGAACAGGCCCACCAGCAAGAATCCTTGCCAGAAGCGGCCCAGATCCAGGTATTCATAGCCCTGGGTTCCAAACCAGAAGCTCTGGGTCAGGTCGTCCATTCCCGGAACAATCGACATCCACTCCCCGCCCAGAGAGCCAACCACAATAACCAGCAGACAGACAAACAGGAAATTAACGCCCAGTTTCTGATACGGCGGCTCATACCCGGAAATGGCCGGGGCAATAAACAGCCCGGTCGCAAGCCATGCCGTGGAGATCCAGAAAATGGCGAGCTGTGTGTGCCAGGTTCGGCTGACAGCATAGGGGAGCCACTGATCCAGCGGAATCCCGTAAAAGCCGGAACCCTCTACCCCGTAATGAGCCGTAACGGCTCCCAAACCGACCTGAGCGACCACCAGTGCCATGACCACCCAAAAATATTTGAGTGTCGCTTTCATGGACGGGGTTGGGTTAATGGCCAGCAACGGATCCGTTTCTGAGATGGCAGTCTCATGATTGCCCTGACCCCGGCTATTGGAGGCATAATACCAGCACAATCCTCCCACGCCAGCGAGCAGCAAGACAAAGCTGATCACCGACCAGACCACGGTCGCGCCGGTGGGTTGGTTGTTGATTAATTGCTCAGGGGGCCAGTTTTGGGTATAAGTCACGTTTTCTCCCGGCCGGTTGGTTGAGGCTGCCCAGGAGGCCCAGAAGAAAAAGCTGTTCAGCTTGCGCCGGTTTTCCTCGCTCCGTACCTTATTAGCCGGGATGGCGTAGGCGTCCCGTAATTCCACGATCTCCGGATCGGGGTCATTGCCAAACAAAGACGCGTAATGTTCCCCCACTGCCACAATGGCTTGGGCTCTCAGGGGAGAAATCGTGAGTGTCTGGGTTTCAGGGTTGTATGTATTGGTTCGCATCAGCTGAACCAGGCGGGCTTTGAGCATGGCCAGCTGTTCGGGTGGCAGCTCGTTGTAGTCGCTGACGCCATAATCTTGCAAAGCCCAGGTGTTCAGGTAATACTCCGCCTCCCGGTGAATCCAGTCGGCGGTCCAGTCCGGGGCTACATAAGAGCCATGTCCCCAGATGCTACCCACCTGATGCCCACCCATGGCCTGCCAGACGTTTTGTCCGTCCTGAATATCCTTTTGGGTAAAGAGGGTCTTACCGTCTTCAGTGACGATTTGCTTGAAGACGGGTGGGGCCTTTTGATAAATCTCCAGTCCGTAGTAGCCCAAGACGGTGAACGATGCCAACAGAACCACGGCCAGCGTAAACCAAAGCCTGAAATAGTGCATAAAAACTCCCCTAGGTGTAAGCTCTCATTCCGTAATTTGTTTATCCTAATATAGCGCGAGTATAAATGCAATTCCGAAGGCGGATATTGCTTTGTTGAGAGAAAAAAGCGGGTAACGCCGAGCATTGATTTGGGAGTTGCCGCCATTTTCATACGATGGGGGCAAGGCAGGGGGGGAAGTGTGGACTTGTGTTGAGCGGTCGCTCCCATTACAATCATGGGGCAGTTCCAAGTTGAATGAGGAGTATGGATGATGACAAGTAATGTACGGGCCAGCCACTTATTAGTAGCCACCGAAGAGGAAGCCAAGCAGTTGCGGCAGGAGATTGAGGGTGGTGTGAGTTTTGCGGAAGTGGCCCAGCGGGTATCGAAGTGTCCTTCTGGAAGAAATGGTGGGGATTTAGGCTTTTTTGGCCGGGGCCAGATGGTGCCGGAGTTTGATCAAGCCGCCTTCACCCTGCCGGTGGGCCAGCTCTCTGAACCCATCCAAACCCAATTCGGCTGGCACCTCCTCGTGGTGACTGAACAGAAGTAGTTTTTACAGATCATTTCTCATTCCTTATATCAAGTTTTAACTACTATCGCTGTAGGTTTAATTTCTTGTTACAAAGTTCATGCAATAAAGTCCTTTAAATTAAATAGGAAAAATCTAGTCGATGGAGAATCAACCACCAAATGTGAACTCGCTCACAGATAAGGAGCTTCAGATTAAGCTTGCTGAATATAAAATGTGGACTGAAACTTCAACGAAGCATATAGATCTTATTTTCAAATCTGTTGTTTTCGTTATTACAGCAAGTGGTGCTGTTGTTGTATTTAATTTAAATAATAACTTTGAATTTCCTTTTTCTCTAAGCTTGTTATTTATTGCATTATTATGCGGTTTTATGTCTGTCATATTCGGTTATCCTGCATTTTATTTAATAAGCTCCTGCAAAAGGATGGAAGAATTAACTACTGAAATTAACGCAAAGCTGCGCCCCACTCTAGATTTACTTCAAAGGATACTCTCCATTTTTTCTGTGCTTTTCTTGCTACTTTCTATCATATTTTCCAGTTTATTCTTTCGACCATGCTTGTTTGGAATTCAAAACACAGTTAGTAACTATGAACACTCAACTAGCTTAGAAGATGATAGTCAAACAATTAAAGCACACCAAATAGAGTATCAAAACTATAGAGATAAAATTAATAGTTCAGAACACAAGCTAGCTTACTTAAATAAGAGACTTACTGAAATTGACACAGAATTAAACAACCTTCTCAATAAACCACAGAAATCACAGACAGAAATTAACCAGATTAAAAACTTAAAAAATGAATTATTAAAACACAAACAGGAACTAAAACAAGAAATTGCCCACATAAAGAAAATAAGACAAAGCATTCAAGTAAAAATTGATAAAGATAAAGTATTACGCGATAAATACCAACAGCAAGCCTTGCACTATGCGAAATTAGAGCAACTACTACTTAATGAAATAAACTAGTGTTTGCCCCACCTAACTTGGCCCTCGGATTGTTTGAGCACAGCGAGGGATAAAAAATGCCGAGCCGAAGCCTTGCAGGCTCGGCCACTTAAAAACCTGTCTGAGCTGCGCGCAGTTTCCGAGGGCCTAGCGGGGGTCCAGGGGGCGGCAATGAGCCCCCTGGGTAATTAACCCCAAAATATTACTATAATTTATACAACGTCGCCTTCACGTTCAGGCGAATCCCGCCCGCCTCGGAGACCTCGTTAATTTGCGCCCCATGACGCAGGGGCAGCTTCATGACGAAAATATCATCCTCAGACACGCCCACAGCAGAGGCCTGACCGTATTGGTCTGGACAACTCGTCACGGCATGAAGCACACTGGCCGCTCCGCCCGTATGCAGATCATCCACATACACATGCAGGGTTTGCCCATCGGGGTTCATGCGAGCGCTCACATTGGCTGGGTGGGTTACGGGCGTTACGGTATAACGCATCTGGCACCCATCCGCGTTAATTTCTCCGCCACCGCTCAGGTATTGCAGGGTCCCCTTCCCCGGAAATTCCTTCTGACCTGGCCCGATGGAGAAATCAACCTGCGCGCGGGAGACGAAAACCAGGTGTCCGTTTCCGCCATCTGGGAATTGATGCCAGCTCTCACGATGTTGATCCAAGACGAGGCGATAGTTCCCATAAGCGGTGGGTGGAGCAAATGGGGTTTCGGCTGCGCGTTTTGCGGCGAAGCCTGGGGCGCATTGTTGACGAATGGGCTCAAACTGTTGCATGAGTTGCTGAACCATGGGGTTGTCCCGCTCTTGTCCCATTTCCGCCTGCATCCGGCGAAACTCTTCACACATCTCATCAATTTGCTGCTGGGACTGGGCCGAGGCCAGCGGCACTTGCAGGAGTAACCCCCACAAAAACAGCGCGAACATCCCACAAAGGGTCAAACTGATATATAGACGTTTCATCACCAACACTCCTCACTCAACCGAAAGTCTATTATAACTGATCTATATAGAACTTTTTACCGGGGACAGGGTATTCAGATCGACGGTTCCGGTTTTCAGGGAAAATATCGTCGCCTCCGCTGCTTCGTCCCAACTCAAGTTGTCACTGGAACGGTCCATTATCCACCTCCCCGTGGGATCGATAGATTTCTCCCAGTTTAATTCTCTCGGAGAAGGAGGGTCAGGGTTTGATCAAATGTATTGGCGAACTGGCGCTTTTCTTTATCCCCAAAGGGCTTGGGGCCACCGGTGATCAGGCCCGTATCCCGCATGTCGGTCATAAAGTTCCGAAAAGACAGCCGCTCGCCAATGTTATTTTCGGTAAATAGGGTCCCGTGGGGGCTGATGACGGAGATGCCCATGGGAACCAATTGTCCAGCCAGCGGAATATCCTGGGTAATTACCAGATCACCGGCTTCAGCGTGATCGATGATGTATTGATCCACCACATCCGGCCCAGCACCGACCTGCACGAAAGACAGGTGAGGCCCCTGGGGCACAAAAAGGGGCTTGTTCGCCACAAACACCGTACTGAGCCGATGCTTTCCGGCAGCCCGGAGGATAATCTCCCGCACCGCGCCCGGACACGCGTCAGCATCCACCCAAATGCGCATAGCTATTTATTAGCGGGCCTTTTTAGGGTAGCCGCTCCCTTTTTTGGCTTTGGCCGGAGCTTTGCCTTTGGGGCGAGCGGCACTTCGTTTCTTGGGGAAGCGGGCCGCCATCTCGGCGCCAAAACCATTGGATTCTGACTCTTCGGATGTCCGCTTGTAGCCTCCGGTTCTTCCTGTTCTGGCGGTGGAGCGGGGTGCGGGTCTTCTGGATTGAGAAGGACGAGACTCTATGGCTCTGTCTTGAGCAGGACGACTTTGCGATGGGGCTTGGGCGGCCAGTGCCTGCTGGGTTGCCATTGTAGCCAGGGTTTTATTCAATTGCTGCAGTTCGGCGCGAATACCTTCCAGTGACTGAAGCAACTCGGTATTATTTTCCATGTCTGTGTTTCCAATCATGTTGAGGGGAGGGGAAGATATCTCTTGTAGCGTGAAAGCGGGGGACAGGCAAGAAATATTATTTCTTCAGCTTTTCCTGGCTTTTCTTTATAGAGCTCTTTTTAGCTATCGCTCTTTTAACTTTCCGGCTCGCTCTCAATCACGTATTGCGCATCCCCCTCCGTCCAGGAAATAGTCAGCCGGTTGGGCTGGCAGCAAACCTGGCAGTCTTCCACGTACTGCTGAATATCGCCCCCACTGGGATCGACAAAGACTGAATTTTGCTCAAAGCAAAAGGCGCAGGTAAAGAGAGTATCCATCCATTGATTGAAGCACCCTTCCTGGAAAAGCTCAAACGTTTCGTCGGTCAACATCCTGCTGTAAACATCCCGATACGTTGCTTGAACCGGCCTAAACTTTGTAGTACAGATAACAATGAAGAGCGTATGAAGAGAGCGTATGAATACCCCCCCTTGCAAGCGCAAACGCGGGGTGCTGATAGAGGTTAATAAGAGGTCAAAAAGATCGCAATATGCTGAGCCATTTTTTCAAGCAAGTGGACATTCGTTTTTTGACGTTACTGGCGTTGCTGGTGATGCTGGTTCCGGCCTCCTGGGCGATCGATCACCCCAGAGAACTGGCAGGTGTCTGGAAGGGCTCAAACGGACTGGAATATGAAATCCAGGTCAATGGCCTGGAGGTGATTCTGCTGAAGCCGGTGGGTTACTCCACGGAGCGGCAACCCCACCGGGGGCGCTTTAACCAAACAGGATTTGAGCTGGAGTTTAAACCTCGGGAAGACCATCACCTGAACTTGGAACTCCCGTTTAAGGTGCGCCATACGTTGCTCAGCTCACCTGAATACAAGCAGATGGACCGGCTTGATTTAAGCACTCCCGGCAAAATTATCTATGTGGACCGGATAAACTGGATCACTTGGGACGGGAAGGAAAATGTCACGGATATTAAATACAATTACAAGGAGGAGCGCATCACGCTGACTCGCCCCAACGACTACTATAAGATTGGGGAAATTACCATTGACGATTCCCGGCGTCGCCAGCGGATCGCCTCCGAAGTGGCGCAAATGCAGGCTCAGATTGATGAACTGCGGACGGTCCGCCAACCGGCCCTGGAGCAAGAATTAACGACTTCTGAACAGGAGATGAAAGCGGCGGAGGATGCCTTTCAGCAAGCCACAAACCGTTATGAGGATCTGAGCGGGCAGCTCAAGGCCACAAGCGAACAATTGCGTCAACTGGCTGAGAGCAAGAAACCGGCTTACCAGCAGTTATTGGCGGATCGTGACCAGCTTTTGAAGGAAGTGGACGCGCTCCTTTCTGTTAAGAACGATTACTTTAAAACGGGAAACATGCAGGGGGTCAATTCTATGGACCGCCAGCTACGGGGAAAATACAATGATCTGGAGCGCCTCAACCAGCGGCTGGTGCGAGAATTTCCCGAGGATCAGCAAATCAAGGAGTTAACCAACAATATTGAGAACTTAAAAGCGGAGCGACAAGCGGCTTTTAACGAGTATTATCAAGGAATGCTGGCCTATGACCGGGCGGTCGAGGCCCATCTGCAGAAACAGAAAGAACTGGGTCGCCTGCAAGCCCAAATCAGCCGTCGGGAGCAAGAATTGGCTTACCGGCAACGGCCGGTGGTGGTGAGTAAGATCCGGCTCATGGTTGGGGGAGAGGTGCCTTTTGAGGCGGAGGCTTCCCAGGAGCAGGGAACCCTGCAGCGCTTTGAGGAAGACATTGCCCAGGTGGATCAAAACCTGGTGCAGTTAAACCAGTCCCTCCATGGGCTGATGCAGCAGGAAGAGGCCATTGCCCAGCAACGGCAACAGGCTAAGGAGCGATTTTTAGAAGCGGCGCAAGAGCTTAAAGCGGCTGGAGATTCGGTCTATAATACCCAAATAGGCAGCATGATTGGCCGGGCGGCGGCTGAAACCGCCGCTTATGGGGCGGATGTGTTTATGGCCTTTAAGGATGGGGGTCTGGTGGGCGTGACCGTTGAACTGGGCGGGAAGCTTCTGGAAGCCTATCTTCAAGAAGGTGAAACCTTTGAACTGTTTGATGAAACCGCTCTTCGGGAGCAGATGATGGGCCCCATGATCGCAAGCCATCCGTTGCATCAGGCTTATGTTGCCGCGCAAAATGAGCAAGGCGAGACCGCTCCGGCTCATTATCCCGTGATAGACGGAGAGACCCAGCCTCAAGACAGTAATATGGTGGATCAGGTCTCTGGTTTCGGGACAGAGTTTGCCATGAGCCAGAAAGACAAGCTGATCATCGTCACCCCGTTAAAAGAACTGGCCACACGGGGAGTCAACATTTACAAGTACCATGACGCTATGGGCCAGATGGATGCAGCCAGAGAGATGCTTCAGAAAAATGCCCAGGTAAGCCGGGTGGACTTTCCGGATCATCAAGCCCTCAACCCCCTTGCCCAGGCTCAGGAAGATGCGTTTTCTCGCTATCTCCAGTCTCGAGAATTGGTGAACCAGGCAGAAGACCGCTTGGCCCGAACCACCAACCCCTTGTTAAGAAAGGAGGCTCAAGAGCAGCTTGCCCATGCGACCCGACTTCAACGAGCCGCCCAGAACAACTACAACCATTTGGTGCAAGAGCAAGCTCTCCAGGCGCAAAAAATCAGCCGGGCCCGCCGAGGGATTGCTGAGGCCACGGAGCATTTGGATACATTAAAAGAAGCTGGCCAAGGCAGTATCACCAAGAGCTTAAAGAACATGGGTAGCGGGGTGGCCAAAGGGTTGGCCGTTGATCTGCTGAAGGCCGCCGCCCACAAATGGGCGGATCATGAGGAGCGGGAAGCCTGGATTCATTTCTTTGAGAAGGAAATCGCGATGCAGGCCAACCGGCAAATTTTCCAGAAAGCCTCCAACAACTTCTGGAATCACCAGGACGCCATCAAGAACCATCAGGAGTTGATTCAGACGTTGTCCCAGATTCGGACCGCCCTGGAAAATGATCGCTCCCGCTATTTAGCGAGCAAAGGAGACGGTGGTTTTTACATCGTGAACAACCAGGGCTTTCAACCCAAAGAATCGACCGTCATGATCCTTTCGCTGATGGGGTATGTGGGGTCTGAGGAAGTTCGGCTGGCCGAGACCGTGAGTGGCCATCCGGTGCAGCTTCGTCTCCAGAGCGGTTTGGAAGAAAACGCCCGCAGCCTGGATCATACGGATCACGCGTACCGGTTCCAACCCAATGCCATTAAATCCATCCAGGTAAAAGACAATCTCTTGCCCTTACGAATTCAATTGCTCTGATTGGCCCCTGGCATACGCCTGGTTGGCGATAACGGCCAGTAAGGCGGCCAGGATCACATAGGCAGCCAGTCCATATATAATCAGGTTGATGTGGACCTTATGATCCAGTAACCCGCCAATTAATACCGGAGCGATGGCCGTGAAAAAAACCATCAATGACGATGTGGCTGCCCGAATAGCCCCCAGGTACCGAGTGCCATATACCTCAGACCAAAGGGTAATGCTTAATAAGGAGGCCACCCCCATGCTGATGCCAGCCCCTGCCATAAAGGCAAAGGCGACGCCGGGATGATTGGATGACCCCAACGCCATGAGCCCCAGGGCAAAGGGAATTAAAAAGAAAGGCAGCAGTCGGAATACGCCCACCTTATCCACCATGACCCCGATAATCAGGTTGGCGGCGATCGTGCTGGCGGAAAAACAGATGAAGGCAGAGGCGAACATCTGGAGTGTCCAGCCTTTGGCTTCTACCATATGCACCTGATGGAAAAAGACCCCCGTAATGATAAAGGCGGGCGCCATCACGGCTGGCAGGATCAAATAAAATCGCGGGTCATGCAGGACTTCCTTCAAGCTCCACTGTCTTTGAGCTTGGGTGGTCATTTTTCTTTCAGGCACCGCCGAGCTGGCTTGAAACGCCTGCTGGGGTTGCCGGTTCAGTAAAAACAACAACACAGGGAGCAGCCCAAAGGCCACCACCACGGCAAAAAGTTCCCAGGCCAGACGCCAACCCAGCAAACTTAACAGCGCCACGGCGATGGTGGGGAACAGGGCTTCTCCAAAGGAAAGGCCCATACCCGCAATACTTATGGCCTTGCCCCGGTTCTCGGTATAATATCGGGCCATGCTGGTGGCTGAGGTATGGGTCATCAGCCCTTGACCGGTGAGCCGCAAGAGCCAGATCCCCAATAGGAGCATAATAATATTTTGGGCTTGGGCAAACAGCAAGCAGGCACAAGTCATCCCGACGCAAATAAAGGTGATGTAGCGACGCAGATCCGTGGTATCAATTTTTCGGCCCACCCAGGTGAGGCACAGGGCGCTCATAAGCGTTGCCAGGGAGTAAATTCCCCCAAACTCGCCATGGCTGAGCTGGAACTGCTGGCGAATATCGGCGCTAAACAGCGAGATAAAAAAGGTCTGGCCAAAACTGGAGAACATGCTCAGTAAAAAGCCAAACAGCAAAAACAACGCGTTTTGTTGGATAAACCGAAGATAATGACTCATAACTTATGGCTTTGGAAAAATGAACTGACCTTTGCGATCCACCAACACGTGGTGTTCCTGGTATTTCAGGATGGCGCGATCGGCAGAAAATAGATTAATCCAATCGTATTGAATGGGCAAGATTGCCTGGCCAGCGGTATTAATGATGCCGTAGCGTATCTGAGAGTAAGCTGCCTTGCCATCATCCTTGGCATTCCCCACAATGGCCCAGCCGCCTTCCTGAAACTCCTTGGCGTCTCCATATTTAGGGGGAACCACAAGTTTGCCGTGTTTGTTGATATATCCCCATTTTCCGCCCTTCAGTACCGGGGCCAAGCCGTGGGAAAAGCTGCCCACCTCTTCATACTGGGGTGGGACCAGCCATTGCCCCTGGGTGTTGATAAAGCCCCAACCCTCACCCTGGGTCACGGCAAGAATTCCTTCAGAAAAGGAAAAGGCATCTGTGAAAATGGGGTCTGTAATCAGATTCCCTTGTCGATCCAGAACCCCCAGTTTTTTCCCCTGGGCATAGACGGCATAGCCTTTTTGAAACGGATAAATCAAATCCACAGGCCGGGAGAGGAGCGGCTTTCCTTTTTTATTAATGATTTGCCACTGGCCCTTTTGGTCTTGTATGACGGCTGTTCCCATCTGAAAAGGCTCAACCACGCGAAGATAGCTTGGTGGAATCACCACGCTCCCGCTGGTGTCGATAAAGCCCCAGGCACTGTTTTTCGGGGTCGCATGTTCCTGGTAATCCCGGTTCCAACGGCCTATAAAATTAACCGCATAGAGTCCTTCAGAAGGCTGGGCATAGGCGTTGCCAAACTGGGGCGGAATAATCCAAGCACCCTCTCGGTTAATAAAGCCGATTTTGCCTTGCTTTACAGCCAGGGCACGACCGTTTTTCAGGGGTTCCAAATATTCAAACTCATCGGGAATAACCCATTGGCCGTTTTTATCGATCATGCCCCAGCGGTTTCCTTTTTCGGAAACCGGGGCCAGTCCCTCAGAAAACGGCATTACATCCAGAAACTTAGGGGGAATCAGCCAGGCGCCAGTGAACCCTAGAAAGCCTTTTCCTTTGCCCTTTTGATACGCCTCAATTTTCCCTTCGACCAGTTCGCCGATGGCGTCATGAACCGGTTTAATGATGATCATTCCACTTTGGGCGTTCAAAAGGCCCCAGCCTTTTGGCGTTTTAAAAGGCAAATAAGGGTACAAGGGAAGATATTTCCCAGGGCGGTAGGCCTGATACTGGATCTGCTGAATGGATCCCCACTGTGTGTCGGGGAACTTGGTCAGAACGGCGATTTGAGTACTCCCAGAATGACCGGGTGTTGGGCTCTTTGTATACCCATAGGACTGGCAAGCGATTACGAGGGCCATGGCCATTGTAATCGATGAACGTCCCAACATCCTCTGAAGTTACTCCTGCTGATGACCAGGAACCTCCTGGCTCCGGTGATTCCTGGTAAAACAGCGTTGTTCCTGGCATTCTACACAAGTACGCTCTACCGGGGGCATCAGGGCGCAATGGGTCGGCGGGCTTGATTGGACCCAATGGGTGTATTCTTCAGTATAGTTTTTATTCACCGCTTCCGGTTGTCCACAAAAACCCTGAACGAGGGTGCAATCACTGACATCAGCGCAGGCATGCCACTTGGGATCCAGTGGTTCCAGCATTTCTTCCGAAAAGCCCTGAGGTAAAACCACACAGCCCAGAATTAAAAGGCCAAGTAAAACACGCGCCATTTAATTCTGGCTCTTTTTCTTTAATACTTCTTCGGCGCTAATGGCGTTCCACTTGCCGGTTGCCATTCGCCACAATACCGCTGCGGCCTGATGGCGCAAGACCGGTTGTTTTGGGTGGAAAGTCTTAATTTGTCCAAAAGCTCGTTTAATGCTGCCCCCCTTGCTGTCATGGCCATCCACTGAAATATAGCCGGTAAAGCGGTTATCCACTTTGTTAGCATCGCTAAAACTCCAGACCCCGTTCATGTTGTTGCGATCTGGCGCGATGGTTCCAAAGTCGATTCCACCCTTAATGCCGATCATTTCTTCTCGGGTAATGGGTTGATCGGGTTTAAAAGTCTTATCGTCATAGCCTACGGAGTACCCGGCGTTGGCCAGGGCCTGGGCGTATTGATAGGAGGGATGATCTTTTTTGAGATCAGAAAATTGAGGTGCTAAATGGGGTGCCAAGTGGATGGGATTCTCTTCTTTCAAAAGATTATGGGCTTTAAATAACCATTCCACAAACTCACCCCGGCTGATGGTGTCATCGGGGCGGAATTTGTCGCCTAGACCCTCAAACAGCCCCAGGGCGGTTAGTTCATTGACATACTTTGCGGTGGGGTACCCTTTAATATCAGTAAAAGAGACGGTTTTTGGCGTAAATACGGTGACCGCATCGGCTAAACCACCCGAAGCGGCAGACTGTTGCGTCTTGAGTTGCTCCATATCGGTTTTCAGTTGCGCGACTTCCTGTTTCAGCAGAGTCACTTCATCAGAGAGGGTTTTGACCTGGGCGTCATTTCCACCACATCCAACCAGAGAAACCGTGGTCGCCAGCATGAAGCCAGCCAACAATACATGAAGACCGCTTTTGCTCATTCTGTTTTTCACCCTCTTTTCCACCCTCGTTTTAACTCTAATGTTTGACCGCAAGGGCCGGGTTTATTGTACCATAATCAAGAGTTTGCTATTGAATCGGTGTATGTTTTGACATTGAGGGCATGATCAATGACACGGGGCTTTTTTACCGTTTTGGCCATGGTATTTATGATAACCATAGGCATCTTTCAACCTGCCTGGGCCAATTACCGTTTCCCCAGTGAACTGGTTGGGGAATGGCAAGGCAGTGATGGTCTTACCTTTCGGATTGAAGCCCATGGGCAGATGCTGAATATTTATAAACCCAACAAAAATGGCCTGGATAAAAAATGGGTGGGGCCGTTTAAGCCCCAAGGGGAGATGAATTTATTGTTTTCCCCAAAACGGGTTGAGGAACTGAGCGGGAATTTTCCCCGAAGTGTTTTTGAAGATGTGATTCGGATGGGGCATCAGTTTCAGGGAACCCTGGAGATTCAAGACAACGGGGATTTAAAACTGGTGGAATACCTGGATGATGTGAGCCATGAGAATGGTCATGTGACAAAAATTGTTCCTAAAACCGGGGACCGGGTGATTATTTTAAGCCGTTCCGGGGTCTATACCATCCGGGATTTGGCCATTCAATGGAACAAATTTCAACAGGAAGTGGGAGAAGAACTGGCCCAACTCCAGCAACAGCACCATCATATCGCCACGGTCGAAATCCCGCTCCTGCAGCAAGAGCAACAACAAGCCGCTCGGCAGCTGGAAGAGCACAAAAACCGGGTTCTGGCGTTAACCCAACAGCAACAGGCCCTGCAAGAAAAGATTCGGGACGCTCAACATAAACTGAATGAAATTCAGAAAAAGCGCCCTCAAACGCTCGTCGATCTGGAACAGAAAAAAGCCAACCTGGAAAAAGCGGTCAAAACGGCTGAAGATCACCTGCTGCAAGAGCAACAGCTAGGCAACGCCATTTCATCGCAATCGTTTGAGAACCTGGCGCGACTCAAGAAGGATCTCCAAAAAACAGAGCGTCAAATTCACCAGCTGTATAAAAAAATTGCTCCCCCAGAGACCATGGTTCAGTTAGAAAATCAGATTCATCAGGCGATGAAAGCGTTAGATGATTTGGGGTATGAAAAACTCAAAGCCTTGAATCCCACCAAGCTGGATGAGGAGAGACTCATTACCCGCACGGCCGCGCTGCAAGAGAAGCAACAGGCACTAAGAGATCTGGAAAAGAAAATGGACACGCTCCGGCAAGGCCCTAAGGTGATGCAGGTCACTTTGACCAGTGGGGACCATCCCCGGTTTATGGCGACCATTAAAAACGATCCGGAGATCTTGGAGGCTTTTCATCAGGATATTCAAAACCTCGAGACGGCAAAGAGGGATCTGGAGGAGGAAATTCAAGATGTAAAAGCCCTGCTGGAGGGCCAATCCAAGCAGGATAAAGACGCTGCGTTGGAAAACTTCAAGGCCGCTATTCTTTCACTCAATGAAGCCGGGGAAGCGGTGGCCCTGGAGATTGAAGAGAACCTGGGAAGCCGGGTGGCTTTGGAAGGAGTGATGACCGGGGTTGATCTGGCCACCGGCTTTGTGGAGGGCGGGGTTTTGGGCATGGCCTCAGAAGTCGCCCAGAAAGCGGCGGAAGTTTATCTGGACGTGGACCCCATCGAGTTTTCCTATGATGAATCCGGGCTTCGGGAAGAAGTGCTTGGGCAGGCCAAAGAAGCCGGGTTGCTGGATTCAATCAATGATTTTAATACCCAGGAGGCGGGTAAAATTCTGATTGCCGCGGCCCGTGAGATCCCCAATTATTACGGTCAGATTTTGCAGGAAAAATATCGTACCACTTATGAATTTAGCCGTAATGGGGGGGCGTTGCCCTCGGTGACATCCCACCCGCCGTTAAAAGCCCTGGCTGAGAAAAGCGCGCAGGCGGCTACTGACGCGGACAACGCCAGAAACGCTTATGAATCCGCTCAAAAGGCCATGGCAAAAACCATCCGGGATATGGAGGTTTTAGAGAACGCGACGATTCACCTTCCGGAAAACAGCACAACCCGTGAGGAAATTATCAGGCAAGTCCGGGAGAAACGAACCCAGGCGGGGGAGAACCTGATTGGGGCCAGACGGAACATGAATCAATACAGCGACGCCTTGGAGCGGGCCCAGAAAAAGGTCAACCATGCCAATAAACGGATTGAGGAGCTGACTGATAAAAGAAAGGCGTTGAGTTCTTTCCTCAAATCCACCGCTATTGGCGTGGGGTTAGATACCCTGGAGCAAATGGTGAAAAGCACCCTGGACGCTCAGGAAGCCGCCCAATGGAAAGCCTATTTTGCCCAGGAGATTGCCGCCAAGGTGGCATACGCCCAATACCGACGGGCGGCCAATCAATACTGGGCTGTCTATGATCACCATCAGGCATTGCTGGATACCAAAGCGTTTCTGGAAGTCTCTCAGGAGCGGGCCCGGATGAATCTGGCCCGGTTTCTGGATACCAGCAACCCCGATGGGTTTCGGACTCTGATGAATGAGCCTTTTGGGGCATCTGATCAGCAACTCAATTTAGATATTGAGGTGATGGGCCCCATTTCCTGGGAGTTGACGCTGCTCAGTGGACCCTACGCGCCAGGGGATCCCAACAACAAATCCCGAAAACATTTCATTCATGGCGCCCCGGTTGCCAGGAAAATAGAAGCGTCCACCGTCTCCACCACGGCGGATCTGACCCAGACAAAAGTTCATCGCTATACGTTTCAGGGCGCTGAATTAAAAGATCTTTCCGAAACCGGCGGACGTTTGCCCTTAATTATTGCCCCCCACCTAAAATAGCGTGATTCTCCGCCTCCGAAGAAACCGGACCTCCCTTAGCCCGGCTCTGATGCGCCCACAAGTATTGAAGCCAAGTATTATGGCAAGGTTGACAACGGCTCAGGAAGTACCTACTGTTGAATGGCAAATGATGGATCCCCTTGCCCATGACCGTTCATATCCATAACGCCTCCAAGCGATTCGCAACCCATACCCTATTTGAGGATGTCACGTTTCAGATTGTCAAAGGTAGCTGCATTGGGCTCATTGGTCGAAACGGCTGTGGGAAATCGACCCTGCTGAAGATCATCATGGGGCAACTGGATTCGGATACGGGCAGTGTCGTTTCTGAAGCGCAGATTAATTATTTGTCTCAAGAACCCAAAATCAACCCGGATCTCACTCTGGAAGCCGAGATGCAGTCGGTGTTTACTGAGGTGAACGCGCTTTATCGGGAAGAAAAAAGCCTGATCCAACAGCTTGAGGCAGGAGGCCAAACGGAAGAAAGACATATGGCGCTTGCCCGCCAGCTGGATCAGGTGCATCGGGATTTGGAGCGGCTGGATGCCCGTAGTATTGATGCTCGCATTGGCCGCATTCTGAAAGGCTTGGGATTTAGCCAGGAAGCGTATCAGCGCAAGACCGGAGAATTTAGCGGTGGCTGGAAAATGCGGATTAATCTGGCCAAAGTCCTGCTGGAAGGTGCGGATATTCTATTGCTGGATGAGCCGACCAATCATCTGGACCTGGAAGCCTGTGAGTGGCTGGAAGAGTTTTTGAAGGAGTTTCCGGGTGGGCTGGTGGTTGTCTCTCACGATCGCCATTTTCTGGATCAAGTCACTACCGAGATTGCCGAACTGGAATGCGGTAAAATGACCCTTTGGCCGGGAAATTACTCGGCTTATCTGGCTCAAAAGGCAGCGGTGTTTGAGCAACAGGCTGCAGCCTATGAGCGCCAGCAAAAAGAACTGGCCAAACAAACCGCCTTTGTGGAACGTTTTCGGGCTAGCGCGACCCGGAGTACCCAGGCTAAAAGCCGGGAAAAACAACTGGCAAAAATTGAGCGCGTTGAACTCCCGGAAGAAGACAAGCGGCGAATGACCATGCGTTTCCCTTCTCCCCAGCCCAGTGGCCATCAGGTTTTGACAATTTGCAACCTGAGCCAGTCTTTTGGGGGGCAGACGCTTTTTAATAATCTGGACGCCAATTTGGAACGTCATCAGCGCGTCTTCTTGCTCGGCGCCAATGGCTGCGGAAAGACCACGTTGTTGCGGCTGGTTTTGGGGCAACTCTCCCCGGATTGTGGCGAAGTGCGGCTGGGACACAATGTGTTACCCGGTTATTTTTCACAACATCAACTGGAAACGTTGAATCCCCAGCTCTCTGTTTTTGAGACACTACAAGAAGCTTGTCCCACGCTCACCAATACGGAATTAAGAACACTGCTTGGACGATTTCTGTTCACTGGAGAGCAAGTGTTCAAACCGGTATCGGTTCTCAGTGGCGGGGAAAAATCCAAGCTCGCCCTGGCTAAGCTCATGATATCCGGCCCCAATACGCTCCTGCTGGATGAGCCCACCAACCACATGGATATTCCGGCCAAGGAAGTGATTACCGAGGCTCTGGCGGAATATGAAGGGAGCCTGCTCTGCATTTCTCACGATCGCTATTTTATCCGCGAGCTGGCCACCGATATTTGGGAAATATACAATGGCCAGTTGTTGACCTACTGCGGCGATTATGACTATTATTTGTACAAGCGAGAAGAAATGCGGGCACAGGCTCAGGCGGGTAAACGGCAGTCAAAACCGCTTCCTCAAAACACTCCTGGGATAGTCACATCCCCCACACAAACACAAAGCCCGCTGAAGGTTCGAAAAGAACTGGAAAAGCAGCTCCATAAAACTGAAAAACAGATCGTCACGCTGGAAGATGAAATCGAGTCCCTGGAAACCCGGCTCCATGATCCAGCGATGCAACAGGATTATCAGCAACTCCACGACCTGACGGATCAGATTGGGGACAAGCAAAGAAAGCTGAGTCAGCTGAATGAACGCTGGGCGGAACTGGCTGACAGCCTGAGCGAGTAACGCTGGCTTTCCGGGCCTGCTTTTCCGGTCAATCTTTTTGGATGATACGCGATATGCCCTTCCCCCGTTATACTGATGGGGGAGCCACCTTATTTTGGACCTGACTCTGGAAGCGGAATATCATTATGTTGACACCACCCAAAAATGAATGGACAGAGGCATATATCCAATCGCTCATTGAAAACCAGGTGGAAGAAAACCTGAATCTGGATTATAAGGCCTGTGACGCCTTGGGAAAAACCGAGCGAAAGAAAAACGAAATCAGCAAGGATATCTCGGCGTTTGCCAATTCGGATGGCGGTATTATCATTTACGGGGTGGTTGAAGGAAAAGATGATACCAAACACTTACCCGTTTCCATTGATTCCGGGTTTGATCCAGCACAAATCTCTAAAGAGTGGCTGGAACAGGTCATTAACAGTCGAATTCAGCGGCGAATTTCCGGCATCAAAATTTATCCGGTTGAGCTGGTGCAAAGCAACCCCGGCAAATATATTTACGTGGTAGAGATTCCCCAAAGCAAGCAAGCGCCCCATCAAGCCGCAGACAAGCGGTATTATAAACGCTTTAATTTTGAATCCGTTCCCATGGAAGATTATGAGATCCGGGATATCACCCATCGGCCTGTCGGACCGGATCTCTGGATGGTCTGCTCTCCGGGTGAGTCTGCCTATTTGCAAGATGATAACGTATTTACCTTGATGCTGGGCATCAAAAACAAGTCGGTTTACCCGGCGGAAACCGCCCTGGTGACTGTCTGGATTGATAAAAAGCTTCAGTTCAAGCAACAGGAACCGGAAGGCGGACAAGGGGATTATTTCCGCCTGCCCACGGGCGAAAAAATCGAGGCCAACAAGTATACGGTCTACTATTTGCCTAAAATCCCCATTTTTGGAAACCACGTTTACGGCGTGCTGAAAGATCTGGAAGAACCTGGCAGCCGAGAGCTTTGTCTGGCGATTCACCCAAAGTTCAAGACGCAGGCAGATAACCTGAAAGTATACATCAAGTGGCGCATTGAAGCCCCCGGAATGTGGCCTCGTCATGGGATTTTTCGAGTCAGTACAGATGCCGATGCCCAGTCGTCCCGCATTCAGGTTGCGACCAAAAAAATCTTCAGTGAAATATACCCAGAAAATGAGTAGCCAAGCTGGCTATTGAGCAGACTCCAGGGCGTAATTCCCTGAATTGGCGTTTAAAATCGCTTCAATCCGCTGAAATACGCTGTGGTGAAGGGCTAGCGTTAAATGATCAATCGCCGGATCATCAATAATGTGATTGGTCACACGAGCGACCTGATCGGCAGGCGCTTCCAGCAGACCTTTTCTGAAATGAACCATGAAGTCCCAGACGGTTAAAAGATTATGACGGGCTACATTGGTCGAGAACCGGACCATATTCATATTGGCCTGAATTAATTCATCAAAGACCTTGGGAATCGCTTTTCCGGGGTTTCTGGGAATCCATAGATTCTTGAGCTGCTGAACCCCTTCAGCTCCCAGGTAGCCTGTGCCCAAAGAAATCAGGTTTTTGATCGAGGTCGCGTTTTTTGCGCTGTCTGCATATTCAAGCCAGTAATGAGCAATGAGCCCACCAAAACAGTGCCCAATGACATTGACATGACCAAACCCGGATTGCTTCTTTATTTTTTCGATTTCATTCTGCATCGCTTCAGCCGAGGATGCAATATCCGCCATGCCGTTGTCCGGTAAGTTCATCACAGAAACGTAGTAGCCCTTCTCCGTAAAATACCCATGCATTTCCCGAAAAAATACCGATGGGGTATTTAAGCCAGGCACTATCAGGATAGGAGGATAGGGGCTGGATGACGCAAGCGGCGGCGGCAACTCACGGGCGGCAAAACACCCATGACGCTGAAGCGCGTAATAATCCTGGCGGGCTTTCTTGCTGAGCTTTTTGATCCGGCGGATCGCATTCACATACGTCATTAAAAAGGCCGTCAAACGGTCCAACTGCTTACGCCGTTCCGGGCTGATAAAATCGCTATTGAAAAAATCTCTGATGTTGGTCACTTCAAGCGCACTCAGGCGACGGTGGATTGGGTTCAGCTTGATAAACGCCGTTGCCAGCATGCTCCCGAATGTAGAATACATCCAGGGAATGGGTTTGTATTGAAACGCACTGGATTTGGAAATGATACTTCCCTCTGGCATTTTCCTGAGTAGGAACATCATACCAAAAATCGGCTCATCATGGCAGAGCTGGCTCAGGAACTCCTCCTCGCAGACGAAAACCTAGCCCAACCATCCCTCCTGACATCACCAAAGGGTATAATGAATCTCACGACACGAGGCAGGAAAGCGATATGACAGCGAGTGAGGGACAGAGAAACCGGGACTGGATTATCGACACGGCTGCGATTGGGCTCGGTGCCTTTCTGATGTTCTTAATCCAGCCACTGGTGGGGAAGATCGTAACCCCACAATATGGTGGCGTGTCCCAGGTGTGGAGCGTTTGCCTGATGTTTTTCCAGATGGTGCTCCTTCTTGGCTACGCTTTTACCTTCTGGGTCAGTCATCTTTCCCTAAAAAAACAGGCCATAATTTACATAGGGACCTTGCTTATGTCGGCCCTGCTGATTCAGACCCAACTCGGGTCCGCCTGGGAACCTCCCAGTGATGGAGACCCCGTCTTTCACCTGTTGAAAAATCTATTCCTACACGTGGCCCTGCCATGCGCCGTCCTGTCTACCACCAGCACCATGCTTCAAAACTGGTATGGAATCACCCGAAAGTCCAGCCCGTATCATATGTACAGCATTTCTAACTTTGGTTCCATGCTGGCACTCCTCTCATACCCCATTTTGATTGAGCCTGTCATGACTGTGGGGCATACGATCCAGGGACTGATCTGGGGATACTGGGTTTTAAGCGTCCTGATTATCTTCTGTTCGATTCGAGTATTCTGCTCCAAACAGGCCAATGAACCTTATGAACAAGTCCCATCACCGCCTCCTTCCAAAGACATGTTCTGGTGGCTTTCTCTCAGCGCTTGCGGAACGATTTTGCTGATTAGCGTTACCCATCACCTTTCAACGGATGTGGCCCCGGTTCCCATGCTCTGGCTCCCTCCCCTGGTAGTGTACCTGCTTACCTTCATCCTGACTTTCAGTCATGAGAAGGTATACTACCGACAGTTTTATATCTACGCCAGTCAGATCGCCATTTTGCTGATTCCAATCATCACAAAACTCAAGCTTGCGTTGCCTGTCGTCATTGGTTTGCAGCTGTTGTTTCTCTTTTTCCTATGCATGGTCTGTCATGGGGAAATCTACCGTCGTAAACCCCAAACTAAGTATCTGCCAGGGTTTTACCTGACCATTGCAGCCGGTGGGGCATTGGGTGGTGTTATTGTGAATCTGATCGCCCCGCAAATTTTTGACTCCTATACAGAATTCCCCCTCATTCTCCTGGGTATCGGCATTGTCACCCTGTATTTCATCGTCACTGACCGGCTGCTCCTGTTCAAAATACCCATCATTAATAATAGCTACCTGGCCCTGATCAGCGCCGCCGTCCTGTTTATCTATTACATGTTTTTCGCTGTTCCAAAGGCTAACATGATGCTGGCGGAAAGAAACTTTTACGGGGCAACGGCTGTGGAATTCATTGAAGACTTCAACAGCCTGATGCTGACCCACGGCCAGACCTACCATGGCGGCATGTTACGAAATAAGGACACGCAAGAATACCAAACCACCCCCACGTTGTACTATGCGGAAACTTCGGGGGTTGGGATTGTACACGGGTTTATGCGAGAACGTCGACAAGAGCAGCCGCTTAAAGTCGGTATCATTGGTCTAGGCGTTGGAACCGTTGCCACTTACGGCCAACCTGGAGATGAAATCACATTTTTTGAAATTGATCCTAAGATCAAGGATATCGCCTATCAGCATTTTTATTTCCTCCAGAAAACCTCGGCCAAGGTGGAGATTTTATTAGGCGATGGTCGTTTGTCTCTGGCCAAGCTTGCGCCGCAGCAGTACGATATCCTGATTATTGATGCGTTTAATAGCGATGCGGTCCCAGTCCACCTGCTGACCCGGGAAGCGTTCGGCATTTACCTGTCTCACTTGAAACCTGACGGTGTGTTGATGCTCCATATTACCAATAAATACCTGAAGCTTCACAATGTGGTCAGCAATTTGGCGTTGGATGCGGGTTATCAAGGCGTATCCATCTCTGATAAAAAACCCCTTCCCCATGGCGCTCCATCTGTTTACGGCGTGATTTTCAAAGACCCCTGGCTGTTGTCACATCTGGAGCAGTCTGGATTCAAGGAACGCTACCCCGGTGCTTCGGTTCAACCGATGACATCGCATCCTAACGTCGGTGTCTGGACGGACAATTACAGCAACCTCTTCTCCATTATGATTCATCAGCGGTAAATCCAGGTCTGTGGCATTGATTATTCAAGTTCTTGGCATCGGTTCCGACAATTTTTTAAACGAACCCGACAGGAACGGAATGGGCAAAATATCGAATGTACAACACACCGTAAATAGTATTCTCAAGCCTGTGCCAGAAGGTCTGCTCCTTGATGATAAGACCCAAATTTGGATTGCGCTCGCGGTTGCCGGTTTTGGAATCTTTGCCGGAGTCGTGCTGTTTTGCTTGTCGATTCTGCCGGAATTAAGCCGTGGGAATACCCAGGCTGTACAGGATGGATTCTTTATTACCTTCATTCCTATCCTGTTTTTTGGGATTCCTGCCAGTCTGATTGCTACATTCAGGAGCTATTGCCGCTTTGACTGTAGAAAAAGGCGGGTCACAGTCCATAATCCACCTTTTGTCCATAACGGGAAAACACGGGTGTTTGACTTTTCCCAAATTCAGGGCCTGGCTGTGTACTCGGAAATTCGCGTGAAATATCGCCGATCCAGAAGGGGGATTACCACGACTACGCGCTACCTCGTCTGGCTGGTCAGTCTCCAGCTCCCCGGCGAGTTGATTAACCTGCATGTGTGTAAGGATGAGTCTCTCATCCGGCAATTGGCTGAAACCCTGGCTAAAAAGTGCCAATGGTCTATTCTGGATTGCAGTTCCGACCAGGAAATCATCCGGGATTACCGGGAGTTGGACATCCCGTTTTATCATCGGGAAGACTATGAACCGGAGGTTGAAGGGGCGCCAACGAAGCCCACGGAACAGCTTCATGTTCAATCGGACGGGAGCCGTGGCTGTACCGTGGAGATACGTCCCGGAAGTATTATAGGTGCTTTAATTACACTTTTTTTATGCGTGCTTCCGGTGCCAACATTCCTGCTTTATCATATCGGGTGGCAAATACTGCTCACTCAGCAGCAAGGGCTTGCCGATCACAGCACCGTCTGGATGATTGTGTTTGCCCTGCTCATGCTGGTTACTGTCATTAGCGTGGTCTTTTATTTAATGCATGTCTTCCTGAACAGGCGGATTCTTTACTTGAGCGCCCAAGGGGTCGAGTATTATTCCCAGTTCCTGGGCGCGCAACATCACTATACTCATCTCCCACTTCGAAAAATTGAGGCCATCCAGATTGAAAAGGGGCTGTACCGAAAAAAATTGGCCATCAAAAGCGATGAGGAAATTCTCTCCATTGATAATCTCTCTGAGGGGGATCTCAAGTGGCTCCAGCAACAAACCTATTTATACCTCCGAGGGTAATGTCTGGCATCTTACAGTGTCAAAAATTTAAAAAAAAGGAAACAGAATGAGTCAAGATAAACAATTCAACCGGATTCTCCAAGCCACTCCCCATGGGCTGAGCCTCTGGGATCAGTCTTTCCGTAGCCTGGGCAAGTTGTTGCTTCTTTTGGCCTTTTTTGGCTCTATGCAGATGACCTGTGTGTTTTTCCCCAAGCTTTTTGGAACGTTAAGCAGTGACCAGACGTTAATAAGCCTTGTAGGATGTTTTATCCTGTTTGCCATCCCAGCTCTGATGCTCTATCGCGTCAAATCCGGTACTCATTTTGACGCTCACCGCCGGGAAGTCATTTATAAAAGCCCTTTTCATGGTGAAGAAGAACATATTCCATTTTCCAATATCCAGGCCATGACCCTGGAAAGCGAAATCCGAACCCGCAGAGGTCCACGCCGAGCTGACGAGGATTACCGGGTTTGGATCATTGGTCTAGAGCAAATTGGGAAAGAGGAAACCACACAACTCTATACGGTGCAGGATGAGATTCTGGCGAATCGGATTGTCGAAACCATTGCAAAGGCATATCAGTTTCCTATTTATGACAAAACATCCGGTCAAAATGTCATTCGGAAACCCGAGGAACTGGACACCCCGTTTTACCAACGGGAAGACTTTACCCCCTATGTAAACGACGTGAGCGCGATGCCATCTGGACGAATCAAAGTATCGCCTGCCAGTATGGGGGGATGCATCATTGAAATTAAAGGCGCTCCTCCGAACCAAAAAAATACCATGCAATACGTTATTTTGATTGGGGCGTTTCTCATGCTGCCCATGATGTTTGTGGATCGGGTTCAAAAAGAGTTTGGTGAGGTGCCCGAGATTTCACTTCTCCTCTGGGGCGCCTTTTTACTGATACTTCTTGCCGGGGTTGGCTTTTATTACATCATCAACCACTGTTTACTCAAGCGGATCCTTACGATGAATGCGGAAGGGGTCCGCTATGTCTCGCGGCTCCTTTTTGTCAGCACCCCTGCAGTGCATATTCCCCTGAGTAAAATTGAAGCAATCCAGATTGAGAAAGATATTCATGGAGAAAAGCTTGCCTTCAAGAGCGATGAGCAAGTCCTTTCTATTGATCGCCTGGAAGAATCTGATCTCCAGTGGCTCCAACAGCAGGCATATCAGTACCTGCGGGGAT
>CAYLWC010000007.1:0-96429 GCA_964387265.1 uncultured Vampirovibrionales bacterium
CAGTTGGAGCTGATCGCCAGGGGCGCTCCAGGGGACAAACACCACCTCGCCACTTTCAAGACGGCCCAGGCCGTCGCCGCCATACACCAATTTTTCAATCCAAACGGGGGTCATGATCAATCTTGGGGGTTGCTATGGGTGGGTCCATCATAAACCCAACAGAGCGCCGGGGAAAGAGATCTTGTGGACCCAGGCGGCGAAGTACCTGCATGATGGCTTGCATCTGCTCATCATGCTTTTCGTCTAATTGCTGCAAGACTTTGTTAAAGTGCTGCAGGACCTCTTCCAGCTGCTCCTGGCTAATGAGCTGATCTTTGGAGAGACACAGCTGCCGGTACTGGATAAAGGCCCGCATGATTTCCACGCTGGTCCGGGTGGCGCGGCTGGTCTCCAGGAAAAAGGCCAGCATGGACACCCCCGCTTCGGTAAAGACATAGGGCGGCGCTTTTCGGGATTTCAAGGCCTCTGGCGCATCCGCCTCGGCTTTCAGTGCATTAAACTCCTCCCGGCTCAGTTGAAAGACAAAATCCCGAGGGAAGCGATCATGATGGTTTTTCACTGTCTGAATCAGGCGTTTGACCTCTATGCCGTATAGTTCCGCCACATCCACATCCATCAGCACCCGCTGGCCCCGGAAAAGATAAATGCGGCTTTCAATCACTTCCGCGGGCAGCTTCAACTGAAACACGTCTGGCCTGGGATCTCCCATGCGCTTGTCCCCCTCTGTTTTGTACGGCTCAACCCAAGAGCTGCTTGAGTTTCTGAGCGAGCTGTTGGAAAAATTCCCGCACCCTATATTGTACCTTATCCCACCAGGAGGGGGGATTAAGCGGCTGATGACTCCGGGCCTCCTCTTCTTGGCGAATCCGCCGCCGAATATCGGCCGCCTCCGCCCGGCGTTTCTGGAGTTCGGTTTTGGGGCTCCAGGGCGGGACTTCCGCTGGACGTCGGTTAGACCCCAGCCGGACATACACCAGGTAACTGCTGGCCACCCGGCGTCGCTCCTGGCTATTGGGATTAATGGCATCCACCTCCACTTGCACTTCCATGGAGGTTTTCCAGGTCTTGGTGAGGATGGCCTTGGCTTCGACGGTTTCGCCAATAAACGTGGGGGCGATAAAGCTCATCCGGTCCTGGCTGACCCCGACCACCATGTTGGTCATGGCCTGTTTTTGGGCGGCTTTGCTGCCGGCTTCATCGATAATATCCAGAATGATCCCCCCAAAAACGTTGGATTGGGCGTTGGCGTCGGCCTCGGTCATCACCCGGCTGACCACCATGGGCTGATCACTTTGGGGGTCGATGGGAATAAACGGGGCTTCCTTGCCCTCTCGTTTCCGGTACTCCTTGCGGATGTCAGCAGAGCGGGCCAGACGGTGATCTTCCAGGGTGATGGGACGATAGGGCGGAAAGCTGACCTTTTGCCGGGTTTTGGGATCCAGCGCCACAAAAACCAGGTGCGAAGTGGCAATGTCTCGGGGTTGACCGGTCTGGAGATTTTCTGCCGTCACTTTCACCTGTACCTCCATCGACTGGTTCCAGACCTGGGTGACCCGACTTTCCAGGTTGATCATTTCCCACAAGCAAATGGGTTGGATAAAGTTGGTCCGATCCAAGGAGGCGGTGACCACGTTGTACTCCGGGTTATTGAGGTGGCGAAGGGCTGCTTCGCTGCCCACAATATCCACCAGCTTCATGACATGCCCTGCCTGAATATAACCAGCCTGATTCAATCGCCAGGGGAAGGCGGGCACCCGAAGCAGATGTCGGTTTTTGCTTTTTCCAGAGAAGGACACGGTATCTGTCGCTTTTTGACTTCTATCAGCCGGGGACACTGCCGGCAACGTCGAAGCGTATCGGGCTGGATGTACCACAGCATGACCTGAAACTGCCTTTATCATAATCGAAAGTTCACTCCCGGTGGAACGCGTGAAAATTTCTTGTTAGCGTTCCATGTCCCCGAAAAACGGGCCCTCATGACGAATCGTATTGTAACCTTTAATTTCTGCTCTGAGAAGCCTATAATCGTGGGTATGAAATTGGTGACCTTTGAAGTTGAGACAGTATTAGGGCGCGCCCAGCGTCTGGGGAGCTATATGAAAGACAGCTCCAATCAGGAGTTTGTGCTGGATTTAAATGCCGGGTATGCCTGGATCCTTTCTGAAGATGGGGAGGCCCAACCCAAAAAATTGGCGGATACCGTCCTGCCAGGAAACATGCGGGCCTTTTTGGAGATGGGCAGCATTGCCCTGTCTGCGGCCCGACAAACTGAAGACATGCTCACCACGTTTTTGGAAGAGCATCCAGGGGAGGTGGCCAAGGGGTTAGAGGGGGCACACCTGATATTCCCCCTTTCGAGCGTGCGCCTCAAAACGCCACTACCGGAACCCAACCTGTACCGGGATTTTTACGCCTTTGAGCAACACGTGGCCAAGGGCTTTGAAAAGCGCGGGGAGCCCATGCCAGAAAGCTGGTATCAGCTACCGGTTTATTACAAGGGTAATCACCGCAGCATCATCGGTCCGGAAGATCCGGTGATTTGGCCAAAATACACCAAAAAGCTCGATTATGAGCTAGAATTAGCCGTGGTGATTGGCAAGCAGGGCCGGAATATTCCGGTAGAGAGGGCCAGGGACTATATTGCCGGGTATACCATCCTCAATGATTTTAGCGCTCGGGATATTCAGCGCAAGGAGATGCAATGCCGCCTGGGCCCGGCCAAGGGAAAAGACTTTGCCTCAGCCGTGGGGCCGATGCTGGTGACTGTTGATGAGGTTGGGGATCCCAGAAACCTCACCATGCTGGCCCGAATTAACGGGGAAGAGTGGTCTCGGGGGAATTCTGGAACGGCCCATTGGACCTTTGAGCAGATGATTGCCCATGTCTCTCAGGATGAGACCCTGTATCCCGGTGATATTCTGGGATCTGGCACCGTCGGCAATGGTTGCGGGCTGGAACTGGACCGCTGGTTACAGCCAGGGGACATCATTGAGCTGGAAATTGAAAACCTGGGGATTTTACGCAACTACATCTTGCCGCCCTCAACCGAGGAGGCGGCGGAAACGACCCGAGTACGCAGTTGCGCCAGACAATAAACGGGGGAGGAGTGTCTTGATGTTTCCACTGGCCAAGGGAGAAATTACACGGCAAGCCCATGTGGCCTTGCCGGAGGGGACTTATGAGGAAGAACATGGCCGGGACGGGTTTTACGGGCCGGTCTCACATCTATACCGTATCCATGCCCCCACCGGCTGGACTCGGATTGAAGGCCCCTTAAAACCCCAGGCTTTTGACGGGGCCAAATTACCGACTCAGGCAAAGGATGCGGTCTCCGCTCGGGTCAAGCTGTTGTATAACCCCGATGTGGCCTTGTATATCAGCCGCCCCCAGCGCCCCATGGAATATTATTTCCGCAACGCCGATGGGGATGAAGTGTATTTTATCCATCAGGGCCAAGGGGTGCTGGAAACTGACTTTGGCCCCCTGGATTTTGAACCGGGCGATTACCTGGTGATTCCCCGAGGAACCACCTATCGCCTGCTGCCAGACACCGCGGAGAATTTCTTTTTGGTGATCGAATCGTTTAGCCGGGTACGCCAACCCGAGCGAGGCTTGCTGGGGCAACATGCCTTGTATGATCCGGCCATCATCACCACTCCCGACCCCGCCCCCATTGAGGAAGAGGGTGTCGAGTGGGAGGTGCGGATCAAGCGGCTGGATGAGTTGACCTCCATCTTTTACCCGTTTAACCCGATGGATGTGGTGGGCTGGAAGGGGGATCTCACCGTCTGGCAGCTCAATGTCCGGGATTTTCGCCCGGTGATGAGCCACCGGGCCCACCTGGCCCCCAGCGTGCATACCACCTTTCAGGGTGAGGGCTATGTGATTTGCTCTTTTGTCCCCCGGCCCCTGGAAGAGGACCCAGAGGCGGTGCGGGTGCCCTTTTATCACCGCAATATCGATTATGATGAGGTGCTGTTTTATCATGCCGGCGAGTTTTTCAGCCGTCATGGGATTGATGCCGGGATGATCACGTTTCATCCCCAGGGCATTCATCATGGGCCGCATCCTCAGGCGGTTGAGGCCAGCAAGAAAAAAAGCGCCACCAACGAGGTGGCCGTGATGCTGGATACCAGTCGGCCCTTGCTGGTGACCCCGGAAGCCCGGACCATTGAATGGGGGGAGTATCATCTGAGCTGGCAAGAGGGGAAATAGAGTATGGTTTCACTGGATCCAGCGCAATTATCCACTCAGGATGTCTATAAACTGATGATTGGCAGTGTGGTGCCTCGCCCCATTGCCTTTGTTTCCACCCAATCCAAGGCCGGGGTCCTGAATCTGGCCCCCTTTAGCTTTTACACAGCAGTCTGCTCCAAGCCGCCGACCTTGCTGTTTTGCCCGGCCCGGCGGGGGACCGATGGGACCAAGAAAGACACGCTGATTAACATTGAAGAAACCGGTGAGTTTGTGGTGAACGTGGTGACCGAAGGTATTGTAGAGGCCATGAACCAGACCTCGGCGGATTACCCGCCAGAGGTGAGTGAATTTAACGCCGCGGGGTTGATCCCTGTCCCCAGCCTGATGATCCAGCCCCCTCGGGTACTGGAATCCCCGGTGAGTATGGAGTGCAAACTGCAACAGATTATCCCGATCGGAGATGGGGGGCCCGGCAGCGGGGCGGTGGTTTTGGGGACCATTGTCCAGTTTCATATTCAGGATCAGGTTTATCAAAACGGCCGGATTCTCATTGAACAGCTCAAGCCGGTGGCTCGCCTGGCCGGGGCGGCCTATTGCCCGGTGCGGGAGATCTTTGAACTGCAACGACCGGTTTTGCCCCAACAATAAGATTTTTTAATGAGGTTCTTCCATATTTTTGGCCTTGGATTCTTGGTGGGAGGCTAAAGAAGCCAACAGGACCCCGATAAAGGTGATGATCGCGGCTGTGGCCATGCTGAGATTAAAGGGTGCACCCAGGATATAAAACCCCAAGGCGGCTGAAATGATTGGCTGGATAAAAATATAAATGGCCACCAAGGAGGGAGTGGAACGTCTGAGGGCGTAATTATTGAGCGTATACGTGGCGATACTGGCAAAAAGGACCACATACAAAATCAAGGCCCAGCCTTGCATGGACAATTGCTTCAGAAAGTTGAGTGTCACCGTTTCTGGCTCAACCCAGGCGCCGCCAAAGTAGACCATGGAAAACAGCAATCCCGAGATGATATAGCAGTATGCCATTAACGAGTAGGAATTATACTGTTTCAACAGGGTTTGGCTGCCCAATAAAAATATGGAAAACAGGAAGGCCGCCAGAAGCATCAGAACATCCCCAAGCAGGTAAGATTCGGGAAGGGAAGCGCCGGGATTTTTGGAGGCCAGCAAAATGGCCACGCCGACAAAAGACAATAAAATGCCGCTAATTTTCTGGATGCTAAACGCTTCTCGCCCGAGAAACATACTAAAAGTTAGGGTAATAATGGGCATGGTGGCCATAATGAGAGCTGAGTGAAAGGCCGTGGTTCGATGCACCCCCATGACAATCAGGATTTGGACCAGAAAGACCCCCAAGATTCCCAAGCCGATAATTTTGAATAGTTCCTGACGGTTGGTGATCTTGGTTCTAAAGAAGCCCCATTCCAGGACACCGACAATCAGGCCGGTGAGGACAAAGCGCAGCAAAATCAGTTGGGCCTGCGTAATCTCCAGAAGCAGCAATTTAACGGCCACATAGAAAAAACCGTAAATGGCGCTGACTGCCAGTAGAGCCATATGAATGCGAAAGGTTTGAGACAACAAAGAACCGCCACTCTATCCTGACCTACCCGGTTTACGGGCTAAACTTAAAAAATTGTAACACGTTTCAAACCGTGGTTGATATCCTTCAGTCCAATGAGAGTCCGAGGCTTTCTGCGGTGAAGTGAGTCTTAACCATTGTAAAAACAGCCTTTAAACAAGGTAAAAACGATGGGTGGCTGTTACCTGGCTTTGTTGAGGCCGTTTGCCATGAACGCCCTTCTCCCAGAATATCAGCACCGCCGCGCCAGCACCGTTTGTCCCAGTCGCTTGCTCAGGGAATAAAAAAATTGCGTGCCAACATGTCCTTTGTGCTACCCTAGCTAATCAAGGGGTTTTCTTCACCACAATGAAGTAAGGCCCCTGTCAACGGGGAAACATTCTTAGTAACCGATGCCTCTTTAAGGCTAGGGAATTTGATATGAAGTCATCATCATCTTGCTTTGCAAGGGGTGCGCTGGATTTCTGCCGTTGGTCAGAATCTGCCATAGGATAGAGAAGGGGTAATGAGACAAGGAGTTCAGATAAAACAGGTTCTATATGGCATGATGGGGATGGGCTTTGTCTTGCTTTTCTTCCCCCAAGCCCTATGGGCTCAATCGCTTCCTAATGTGGCGCCGGGGTATGTGGTGCCCTCAGAAAAAGAACAATATGTGCCGGAGGAGGACCGTCCTAACCGGCAAAGGGAGATTCGGTCTGATGTGATGGAAGAGGCCGACATTGAACTGCCCCGTTCTCAGGAAGGGCCTGTCGCGGAGGACGCCACCCGGTTTTTTCTTCGTGATGTTCGGGTTGAGGGAAATACCAGGCTGAGTGCTCAGGAAATCGAAGCGCAAGTCGCTCCCTATGAAAACCGGGAAGTGACCCTGACGGAGCTCAACCAGTTGGTTGACGCCTTAGCCAGTCAGTATCAGCAGCAGGGGTATATGACTACCCAAGTCTACTTGCCTCCCCAGGAGATTGCACAGGGACAGGTCACCATTCAGGTGGTGGAAGGGACGGTTGGGGATGTGTCTATTGCCGGCAACAGATTTTATAAGGCCTGGGTTCTTCATCGGGACTTGGGGGAACCATCCGGACGTGTTTTAAATATTTATGAACTTGAAAAAACTATGAACCGTCTGAACCATCGGGGAAATTATCAGCTCAAAGCCGCTTTGGGCCCTGGGGATGAAGTGGGGGAAACGGACATTCGATTTAATGTTTCAGAGCGCCAACCATGGCAGCTTGCCCCGACGTTTGATAATCAGGGACGCCCCTTTATTGGGATGTACCATTGGGGAACCGAGCTGAGTAACGATAACCTGCTGGGGTTAGGGGATCGTTTGTCAGCACGCTGGCTTGGAGCAGACGGGACCCAGTCGGCGATGGTTTCCTACTTTCTGCCGTTGAACCGATATGGCACCGAATTAGGCTATACCTATGGTTACAGTGCGGTCGATATCGACTTGGGCTTACGCAGCCAGCCAGAAATTCAAGGGGTGGCGCACAACTATAGCGCCATCCTTACGCAACCTTTGGATCTGGATAGGGTGTGGACGCTGGATGCTTCATTTAATGCCCGACGCGCTTTTACCGAATTTGATACCAACCGGGTGGGCTTGGATGAGGTCAGAGCGTTGACCCTGGGGCTCAACTACAACAAGTGGGATCGGTGGGGGCGGACGTTTGTTCGGGCGCAAACCTCACTGGCCCCCCATTGGCTTGGGGCCAATCGCCAGTTTTGGAGTAATGCCGGTTTTCTGACCCGGTTACAACGTCTGCCGAAAGATAACCTGCTCATTATACGAGCCATGGGGCAGGTCACGCCGGATACGCTGCCAGGCATTGAGCAGTTTCAGATTGGGGGCGCGTTCAGCGTTCGGGGCTATACGGAAGGCTTACTGGTGGGGGATCGGGGGTATTCGCTCAGTATCGAACATCGCTGGCCGATCCCTTTTCTGCGCAGGGTGTCTCCCTGGTTGGCAGATCGGGTTCAAGGGGCATCGTTTTTTGATATGGGGCAGGTCTGGCTGGACCGAACCAACCCGAATTTTATTCCAGGCTTATCAAACAAGCGGGAGCGGACGTTGTTAATGGGGGCCGGAGTTGGGATACGAGCCCGACTTACCCGGTTTCTGATTGGCTTTGTGGATTTTGGCTTTGGTCTGGTCAACCGGGAGATGGTCGAGCCCCTGGCCCAGCCGACGGCACGTGTTCATTTTGGAGTACGCTCCAATCTGCTCCCCGAAGATTTTCTGCAGCGGGGTGATCGGATTACGGTCTTCCAAGAGGATGGGGACAAGCAGGTAAAGCACCTGGATGAGCCGGATTTATCGGAAAGTGAAAAGCTTTCGGGGAAATAATGCGCCTGCTGGGCTTGAAACAATCACGGGGACGCCATTTTGAGACGCCGATGAAAAAATCCTGCAAACAGGTGTTTTTTCGGCAGCGGTATATATATACCCTATATTGATGATTGTCCTTGGGTACGACATAAGGAATAATAAAACAGGAATCCAAATACGTTGGATAGAGCAGAGAGAGTTTCCCTAGGGTGATGGCACTGTGGATTTAACATCAATAATTGGACTGATATTGGGCATTTTGGCCGTCTTTGGCGGTGCGGTGCTGGAAGGAATCAAGGTTGAGGCGATTCTGCAGCCGACCGCGTTCATTATCGTTGTGGGCGGTACAACGGGGGCCACATTGTTGCATGCCAGCCTCCCAGACCTGCTTAATTCTTTACGGGGCCTGCAGGTCATCTTTCTGGGTGTGCCGGAGAAACCGAGTGAAGTGTCGAAACTATTGGTGGATTTGGCGTTGAAAGCCAGAAAAGAGGGGATTTTGGCCCTGCAAAGCGATATCAGTTCCATTGAAGACCCTTTTTTGAAAAAGGGACTGGAGCTGATGACGGATGGGACCGATCCCCATTTGTTGCGAGAACTGTTGGAAACGGAATTGGGTTTTTTTGAGGAAGAAGTAACGGCGGCGGGAAAAGTCTTTGAGAGTGCTGGCGGGTACTTTCCAACCGTCGGGATTATTGGGGCGGTACTAGGCTTGATTCACGTTATGGAGAACCTCAATGACCCCAGTAAGCTGGGGGCCGGGATCGCCGTTGCCTTTGTGGCCACCGTATATGGGGTGGGAGCAGCCAACCTGATATTCATTCCCATGGGGGCAAAGCTCAAGAGCAAGCGCAAGGTGACGATCATGACCCGGGAAATGATGATTGAAGGCATTTTATCCATTCAAGCCGGGGAGAGCCCGAATTTTATTGCGGAAAAACTCAAGGTGTTTAATCCGCAGAAGGAAGCATCCAAAGACGAAGCCGAAGGATAGGTCGGCATGGCCAAAAAGCACAAACACCCAGAGCATGAGAACCTGGAACGGTGGTTGGTCTCATACGCCGATTTTATTACGCTGTTGTTTGCCACATTTACAGCCTTATACGCCATGTCCCAATCAGATATGGCCCGGATGAAAGATGTGGCAGCAGCCATTCGTCAAGGGTTTGCCGAACAAAGCATTATGCATGGCATTAAATCCATTATCCAGGGACACTCTCCCCCGACCGATAATCCAAACCCGATGAGCAAAGAGCAAGGCGCGGGTGATGGGGTGATTGGGAATTATGAAAACCTGACCTATACCCCTGGGGAAGTCAAGAAGATGGAAGAAACCATCCGGGAACTGCAGACGGATATTACCCAGCTGAACAACGAAATTCAGAAACTGAACCAGCAGGTCAAACAGCATGCCCCATCACTGGAAGAGGATGCCGGTACGCCGCTGCGCCCCATTGAGATGTCGGTCCAGGAACGGGGAATCCGAGTGAGCTTTGATAGCCGCTTGATGTTTGAGCCAGGGAGCGCCACTTTGCGCAAGGAGTCCATCAAGGCTTTGGATCAAATTGCCTCCCGGCTGAAAAAATATGACAATACCCATATCATGCACATTGAAGGGCATACGGATGATCTGGGGATTGCGACAGCCATTTTCCCGTCCAATTGGGAGCTCTCTAGCGCCCGTTCCAGCGCGGTGGTTCGGCATTTAATCCGAAACCAGGACTTTAACCCTAAGTCTCTGGTGGTGGTGGGCTATGGGGAAAGCCGTCCGTTGACCACCAATATGACCCCGGAAGGGCGGGCCAAGAACCGTCGGGTGGATATTATTATCCACAGCCGGCAGGTGAGTGAACAGATTAACCCCACCCTGCAGTTCATGAAGGAAAAAACCCTGATCCGTGCTGAAAGTTATGATCCCAATGAGAGCAAACCGAATCAAGCGTTGATTCGATCTGAATCCAGCGATAAAAGCCCCATTAAGGTGATTGTCAAGGATCAGGATGGCGTAGAAAAAGTGATTGTGCCAGCCACAAAAAAAATTGTCCCGGATATTCAACCGGATATGGGGTCCTTCAGCCCAAAAAGCACAACCGGATCTGACAAAAAGGCTGATAAATCTGATAAAAAGGAAGAATAATAATCAAAGCCACAGAACCTGACCCCATTACGGCGCGTGTTTTGCGACCCGCTTTTCCAGTTTCCGGTACTTCTTGGCGAATCCTTCAGACTCCATAAAGGTGGGTTGAAGCGCAATCACGGTCTTGAATGCCTGATAAGCAGCATCCCACTGCTTGAGTTTTTCATAAGTATCCCCAAGCCGCAGGTGTACAGACTCCCATTGGGGGTATAATTCGGCAGCGGCCTTGTACTCTTGTACAGCAGCCTCGTAGTTTTTTTGCTCAAAGAGGGTGTTGCCGTTATTGAGATGATGCTCGGCCCGTTTTTTACGCGCAGTAACCCGTTGGATGCCATCCTTTGCCGCCTCTCCCACTCCTTGCTCAATGGCCCGTTGGTAAAAGCTCTGGGAATAGATCAGCTCCCCATCCAGATAAAGACGATCCGCCAGCTGCAGGTACTCTGCCCCGAGTTTTCCGGTAATAAAATCCAGCTGCTCTTGGGCTTGGCGGTAATTACCGAGAATAAAGCTGGCTTCCCCAGCGGTGGCCGCATCCGTATGAGTCTCCAACTCTTGGAGTTGTTGCTCCAAAGTCGGGGTAAGCTGTTGCTGGAGGGCAATATTCAGCTTTAATCGATCCACCTGTAATAATGGATCCGGGAGTCCAGCACTCTGTTGCTCAAACAGGCGGATATCTTGGTGCAGGCTTTCAGCCGAAAGTGTTTGTTTGTTTTGGTACAGGGAGTAGTAGCAGCTGGCAAGACCATGAAGGGGTGTGGCTGAAGGGTGCATCAGGTGGGCCAACTGCCGCCACTTTTTTAGGGCTTCTGGAATGTGTCCCTGGCGTGTTGTGGTTTGGGCCTGGTTGAGCATGTCACTCAGCAGCTCGGGGTTCAAGCGAATGGCTGCCTGATAGGCCTGGATACTTTCTTCCATTTGGTTGCTTTGGGCGTACAGTTCTCCCAGTTTCTGCCAACTGGCCGCATGGCGAGGGAATTGGGTGACCAGCCGCTTATAATACTCCGCGGCCTGGGAGAGTTCCCCCAGCTTTTCCAGTTGGCTTGCCGCCAGATAATCCCGGGCGGGCAAGCGGCCAAAGTCGAGCTGTTCTGACTTTTGGGCATACTTGAGCGCGTCAGCCGGATGGTCCGCTTCGGCCAGCAGCCGGGCGGTCAGAAAATGGGTGTGGGCATTTTGGGGATCCAGTTCCATGGCGTGGAGAACGGTTTCCCGAGCGCGGCCAAAGTCCTTGACCCGGATGTAGAATTCGGTCATCCCTTGATACGCCGGAACATACGCCGGGTTTTGGCGGAGGGCTTTCTGAAGATTTTTTTCTGCTGAAACCAGATCCTGTTGATCCAATTGCCAGAGGGCCAGATAGGTTAGCATGGTGGGGTTGTCGGGATCCAGTACCTGGGCTTGTTGAAAATGCTCTGCGGCGCGACTCTGGAAGTTTTTCGCCTCAAACGGAGAGGTGGACCACTGATGAAACAGGTGCCCAAGCTCTGCGGCCAGTTCCGCGTTTTCTGGCTGGAGGGCCAATGCCTGCTCTAAATGGGTTTGGGCCTTGGGAAAATCATAGTATCTCAGGGCAATGGTGGCCAAGCCCTGGTGGGCGGGTGCAGAGTGGGGGGCCTGTTTTAAATATTCTTGATAAATTGATTGGGCTTGGGCACCTCGACCCCGATGGAGTTCTTGTTGGGCTTTTTCCAAGATTGGGTTGGCATAAACCCCTTGATAAACCAGGAAACTTATCAGTATGCCAGACGAAAACCCCAATTTCCAAAGGCGGATGACACCGTTTTTGAAATTTACGTTTACGTCAATGTATGATATATTCAAAGTGCATGCTCCATTCATGTGAACCAAGCGGGGGCATGGATTGGGTTTTGCCCTTGGATGTGAATGATGACGAATCTTTGAGGGTCTTTTGGGAAGTATTTGACCTCATTCGGTGTTTATTTTTTAATTTCATTGTATAGAAAAAGACTGAGATTAGGCAGGTCCCCAAAGTCTTAAAGTGATAGTCCCAAGTGACGTTGAGAGACAGATAGTCAGAAAGAGTGCGCGATGTTTTTAACAGGTTATCCGCTACTATTGTTGTTGCTCTTGTTTGCAGGTATCACCCCGTTTTTGTTGATGGGGTTGGCTCAGCTTGTTCAGGTCAAGCGCCGCTCTGAATTAAAGTATACGGCGTACGAATCTGGAATGACCCCGTTTGGGGATTCTCACATTCAGTTTGATATTAAGTTTTACCTGTATGCCCTGCTTTTTCTTCTGTTTGATATTGAAACCATTTTTCTCTATCCTTGGGCGGTGGCCTTTAACGATCTGGTCACGATGCTCGGATTTTATCCCATTGCCGAGATGATTCTGTTTATTAGCATCCTGATGCTGGGGCTGATTTATGCCTGGAGGCGAGACGCGCTGCGTTGGCAGTAATATGAGTTTTGGGTGAATGTTCTCCTGATATCAATTTCTTAAAGAATGCTGGAGGTCCTGAAATATGGCAGCAGAAGAAACCACAAGAGACAGTGTTATCGATCATCTCCAGGGGATCCTGGAGAGCTCCGGCATCTTGGTGACGACCATTGATGCGGTCTACAACTGGGCACGTTCCAACTCGGTATGGCCTCTCACCTTTGCCACATCATGTTGTGGTATTGAGATGATGTGCACCAGCGCGTCCAACTTTGATATTTCCCGTTTTGGGTCAGAAGTATTCCGGGCCACCCCGCGACAAGCGGATCTGATTATTACCGCTGGTACCATCACCCATAAAATGGCGCCAGCGCTGGTAAAACTGTATGAGCAAATGCCAGAGCCCAAGTATGTCATTGCCATGGGCGCTTGTACGGTGACGGGTGGGATGTATGAAAATGATTCCTACTCCGTGGTGCGGGGCGTGGATCGCTTGATTCCGGTGGATGTGTATGTCCCAGGATGTCCTCCTCGCCCTGAAGCGCTATTGGATGCGTTGATTCAATTGCAAAAGAAAATTCGGAAGGAGTCGATTCTGGATCGGGGTAAGCGGGCCGCGGCCCACCAGCCTCGGGTTCAGTTGGGGCCTGGGGAGGTCTTGTTGCCTCGGGAAGGCCAGGAAACCCGGCATTGGGGCGTTCAGCAGCATGGGTATGATGTGGATACCATGCTGGAAGAAGGCCAGTTAGAATTGGTAAGAGGAAACGTGAAGTACCGCCATGAGCGACGAGCAGAAAGAGAACGGCAAAGAGCAGCCTGGAAAAAAGGCTGACGCAAAAGAAGCCACCGAAAAACCCGCTGCGGAAGAGAAAAAGCCGGCAGCCAAGCCTGCTGCTGCCGCGAAACCTCCTGCTGAAAAAGAGCCCCCGCCGCCACCAGAACCGGGTGAGTATGGCAAACGGCTAGAGAGTGCAAAAATCCCCGTTACTCATTTAGGCAAAGATGCCATGGGGATTGAGATGATTGAGCTGGATCATGCCAATCTGCTTCGCGGCGCCGAATTCTTGCGAGATGAATGTCGCTTTGATCTGTTGGTTTCTTGTGCCGGGGTGGATTGGAAGGATTATCTGGAGTCGGTCTATCACTTGTACTCCCTGGAAACCCATCAGACTCTGGTGCTGAAGGTGAAAGCGGTGGATGAGCATTCACCCAGTGTGACGCCGGTCTGGCCAGCTGCTGACTGGCATGAGCGGGAATCATACGATTTAATGGGTATTCACTATGATGGCCACCCGGATCTGCGCCGGATTCTGATGCCAACTGACTGGTTAGGCCATCCGCTGCGGAAGGATTACAAGGTAGATGACCCTCGACTCGTCTGGAATGAGCGGTAAAGGATTAGGAAGAGATTGGATACGATGAGCGCGACAGTCAATATTCCTGGTGTAACAACCGAAAAGGGGATGAAAACCAACGACCTGGTGGTCAATATTGGTCCCCAGCACCCGAGTACCCACGGGGTGTTGCGGTTGGTCACCACCCTGAATGGGGAAGTGGTTAAAGGTATGGAGCCGGTGATTGGTTACCTGCACCGTAGCAAAGAGAAGATGGCCGAATCCCGGTCTTACTTCCAGTACCAGCCAACCATTGATCGGGTTGAGTATCTCTCTTCCTTTTTTGATCATTACGCCTATGTCAACACCATTGAGACCATTGCTAAGCTGACGGTGCCCAAGCGGGTGAAATACATCCGAATGATCACCATGGAATTAAACCGGATCACCTCGCATTTGCTCTGGTTTGGTACGTTTTTGCTGGATCTGGGGGCGTCCAGCCCGCTGTTTTATGCCTTCCGGGAACGGGAAGAAGTTTATAAACTCTTTGAAGACCTGACCGGTGCCCGAATGATGTATAACTACTACCGCTTTGGCGGTGTGAACCAGGATATTCCACCGGGCTGGTTGGAGCAAGTTCGCGCCTTTATTGATCGGGCTCCTAAGGCCTTTGATGAGTATGAAGCCATTATTACCAAGAACCCCATTTTTCTGGATCGGGCCGTGGGTGTTGGGAAGCTTGATAAAGAAACCTGCTTGCGCTACGGGGTGACAGGGCCTAGTCTGCGGGCCACCGGGGTGGCGCAGGATTTGCGGAAAACCAATCCCTACTGTTGTTATGATGAAATGGACTTTGAGGTCCCGGTGGGTAAGCATGCCGATGTGTATGATCGCTATCTCGTGCGGGTGGCCGAGATGCGGGAATCCTTAAAGATTATCCGTCAGGCCATTGATAATATTCCGGGTGGGGATACGGCTCAAATTAAGGCACGGGAAGAGGAAATTAAGGCTCTACAAGCTGCCGCCAAGGAAAAAGGTGAAGATCCAAAGTCTGTACCAGGTTTGGATCCAGACTGGCTGACCCAGGGGCAAAAAGTGAACCTGATGGTCTTTAAGCCCCCGGCTGGTCAGGGGATGACCATGGTGGAATCGCCCCGTGGGATTCTGGGCTGTTACCTTATCAGTGATGGAACACCCAAGGCTTACCGCGTCAAATGGCGTGGAGCCTCTTTTTCCAATCTTTCGGTCCTGCCGGAGTTGATGATTGGAAACCTATACCCGGACTTGATGGCCATTTTCGGGAGTTTAGATGTCATTTTACCGGAGGTTGATCGCTAATCTATGAATACACTGCAAGGAGCATATCCGGAATGGTTGGATAGTATCCTGACAGCCCTGATTCATGGGGTCGGTCAGCTGATGGGACAAGACTGGCAGGTGGTATTGCCGCCGGTGGTCTTGTTGCTGATTTGGGCGGTGATTCTCTTTACGATGATCGCCATTGTGGCCCAGGCGTCCGTTATTTTCATGGTCTTGATGGAGCGAAAAGTTTTGGCCTGGCTGACCCAACGGAAGGGCCCCAACCGGGTAGGCCCCTGGGGTTTGCTGCAGACCTTGGCCGATGGGGTGAAACTGCTTTTTAAAGAAGATATTATGACCCCCCAGCAGGACAAATTTCTCTTTACCCTGGCGCCGGCTGTCTTTTTCCTGCCGACCTTTGTGTTCTTTGCCCTGATTCCTTTTACCGATAGGCTGCTGGGCGTGGATCTCCCGGCTGGGGCCTTGTTTATCTTTGCCCTGTCCTCGATTTCGGTTCTTGGGATTGTCTTGGCCGGGTGGGCCTCAAACAACAAATACTCGCTTCTGGGTGGGATGCGCAGCGCCGCTCAAGCCATCAGCTACGAGATTCCGTTGGTTATGTCGGTGTTGGCCGTGGTCCTGTTTGCCGGTACCATGAATATTCAGGATATTGTGGAAGCCCAGAAAGGTCCCTTGTGGAACTGGTTCTGGCTGGTGGTTACGCCCATTAGCTTCCTGATTTTCTTTGTTTCCTCCATTGCGGAGGTCAACCGGATTCCCTTTGACCTGCCGGAAGCGGAGAGTGAGCTGGTTAGCGGTTATAACACCGAGTACACTGGTATGAAATTCGCCCTGTTTTTCCTGGCGGAATATACGGCCCTGTTTGCCATGTCAGGTTTAACGGTCGCCTTCTTCTTTGGTGGATACCTGAGTCCCTTGGGCTTTTACTTCGCCGATACCGCTTTATTGGCCAATATGCCAGCAGCGATTGGAGAACTGGTCCGCCAGGTGGAAATGCTCTTCTGGTTTATGATCAAGACTTACGCATTCATCTTTGTGGCGATGTGGTGGCGCGCCACCTTGCCACGGCTCAAGCCGGATCAGCTGATGGGCTTTAGCTGGAAATTCCTGATCCCCTTGTCCCTGCTCAATATTGTCTTAATTGCTGTGGGCAAGTACATGCTCTTGAAGAATGCCCCGTATGTGTTTGATTTTTCGACCCCGATCCTATCCGGCGGGCCGGTGGTACAGACCTGGCTCCTCTGGGTAGTGCTTGCCGTTGTTGCCTTCGGCGGGTACTTCTACCTGATGAGCCGTCTCCTCTCTGAAAAATTAGAAGCGAGGTTGACTCGATAATGACGAAAAACAATGATTTAACCAATAACCGTGTCATCCAGGGCCTTGTAGAAGTCGGTCGTGGGATGGCGACAGTTCTCAAGCACTATTTTCGCCCCCCGGTGACCCTGGAGTATCCAGAGGTGATGCCGGATTTGAGCAATCGCTTCCATGGTCGCCTATGCTTGCTGACCAAGTCCGATGGCACTGATCTGTGCGTGGGCTGTAAGGCCTGTGCCAGGGTCTGTCCCTGTGATGACCTGATTCAGATTGAAATGCACCGCGATGAGAATAAGAAGCCGGTGATTGATATCTTTACCATTGATATGGGACGGTGTATCTTCTGCGGTAACTGTACCGAAGTGTGTCCGGTGGATTGTATCAAATTTCTGCCGGATTTCGAGTTGGCCGATTACTCCCGTGAGGCTTTGGTGCTGGATAAGCATGATCTCACCGTGTCCGGGGAAGAGTCGGATGAGTGGCGGGTTCTCCATGACATGGAGGCCAACGTTACTTAAGTTTATGCGCCCCGATTTGTTAGCAAGCTAGGGATGAAATAAAGGAATCAGCTTCAATGGAACAAAGTGCATTATTTTGGTTATTCGCGGCGGTCTCCGTGCTCTCGGCCCTGGGTGTCGTCTTTGCCCGCAGTATTATTTATAGCGGTTTGTCCCTGTTTGTTCTGTTTATGACCATCGCTGGCGTGTTTCTGTTGAACAACGCAGATTTTTTGGCCATTGCCCAGGTGTTGGTCTACGCGGTGGGTCTAACCATCATTTTGCTGTTTGCCATTATGTTTACGGGGCACAAGCACGATTGGACCGATGGCGCCTTCCCTAAAATCTTTATGGGTATCAGTGGTGTGGTAGCCGTGTATGTGGCAGTCTTGCTGGTTAAGGCCGTTATCTTTCCCTATTCCACCGTTTCTGTGGGAGGAGGGTCGCCTTTAGCCCTGTATCTCAGGGACCAGGGTAGTACGGCCATGCTTGGGACGTTGCTGATGAGCAAGTACGGTTTGCCTTTTGAGCTGGCATCCATTTTGCTCCTGGTTGCGATGATTGGGGCGATTGTCTTGGCAAAACGTTCTCTGGTGACGGTTGATCTGGGGGATACCAAACTTCCGTTGGATACGGAAAGTATTTTGCCAGAGGATGCACTGGCGGCCCGTCAGGCGGAAGCCAGTATGGAACGGGCGCTAGGCTTGCCCCCTAAAGGTGAGAAAGCAACCGCCCCGTTGGCAGAAGAGTCAGATACAACTGAAGAAGTGGCAGGAGCGAACAAATAATGCCCAACTTTGTGACAGACATCGGATTGATTCATTACGTGGTCTTGGCTTCTGTATTGTTCACCATTGGCATTGCGGGGGTGATGACCGGCCGAAATGTGATTCGCGTGCTGATGTGCGTGGAGTTGATGCTGAACTCCGTGAACATCAACATGGTGGCCTTTAACAATTATGTACAGCCAGAAGCTCTGATGGGTCAGGTTTTTGGCGTGTTTATTCTGACCATCTCGGCGGCTGAAGCGGCGGTTGGGTTGGCCATTGTGATTTCCCTCTATCGTTTGCGCGCCACGGTGGATATGGAGCGCTTTAACCTGTTGAAGTGGTAATAGAAAGAGGATTGGGTCCCGTATTATGCTAGATTGGTTTTCTAACGTTCATAACATCTGGATGATTCCGGTTTATCCCCTGATTGCCTCCTTGATGATCATTCTGGGACGGGCGTTTTCCGCCAACGGAACGCAAGGTTTGTTTGCCAATAAACACGTCAGCATGATACTGGTGGTGTCTGCGACGGCCCTGGGCCTCCTTCATACGGTTTTTGGAGCATTGCCCTGGCTGCTAGAACAACCGGCCCATCACGTGGTACCTCTGGAGCAGAACTGGGCCTGGTTGCAGGCCGGGAATTTTACCCTGTCCATGGGGTATCTGCTGGATTCCATGTCGGTGATGATGCTCTTTGTGGTGACGTTTATCAGCCTGTTTATTCAAATCTACACCCATGGGTATATGGATCATGATCCAGGCTACAACAAGTTTTATGCTTACCTGGCCCTGTTTAACTTTTCCATGTTGGGGCTGGTGCTTAGCACCAACCTCTTCCAGATCTACGTGTTTTGGGAATTGGTTGGGGTGTGCAGCTACCTCCTGATTGGCTTCTGGTTTACCAAGAAAGACGCTGCCGAAGCTTCCCTTAAAGCCTTCTTGATGAACCGGGTTGGGGACTTTGGCTTGCTCATCGGGATTTTATCCTTCCTCTTCTTTAGCTATCAATGGTGGATGGCCAACCCCGGAACCGCGCTCTTATCCTTTAGCGCCTTGACATTAGATGCCGGTCCGGTTCAGTATGCCCTCAGTCATGCGGGCTTGGCGACCATGGCAGTGATTGCGGTCTTGATCTTTATGGGGCCCATGGCCAAAAGCGCCCAAGTCCCTCTCCATACCTGGTTGCCCGATGCAATGGCGGGTCCGACGCCTATTAGCGCCCTGATTCACGCAGCCACCATGGTGGCCGCAGGCGTTTACTTGGTGGGCCGCGCGTACCCAATTTTTATCACTTCCGAAACCGCTATGGCGGTTGTGGTGGTGGTTGGGGTCTTGACTGCCGTGGTGGGAGCCACCATTGCCCTGACCCAGTACGATATTAAAAAGGCCTTGGCCTATTCCACCATGTCCCAGTTGGGCTTTATGGTGGCCGCCATGGGGGTAGGGGCCTTTACCGCCGGGTTGTTCCACCTGTTCACCCATGCCTTCTTTAAGGCCCTTCTCTTCCTGTGTTCGGGTAGTGTCATTCATGCCTGTGAAAATGAGCAGGATATGCGTAAAATGGGGGGCTTACTCGGGAAGCTTCCGGTCACAGGGTGGACCTATCTCATTGGAACCGTTGCCATTGCCGGTTTGCCCATGACCAGTGGCTTTTTCTCTAAAGACATGATCCTTGAAGGCGCCCTGGAGTATCATACGGCGGTGTACTGGACGCTCGCCCTGACGGCTGGGCTGACCGCCTTTTACATGTTCCGCACCTTCTTTCTGACGTTTACGGGCAAATACCGGGGCGATGCCCATGTGCATCATGAATCCCCCTGGATGACCATGCCGCTGGCGGTCTTGGCGGTCCCGGCCTTGATTGTGGGGTATTTGTTATCTGGGTTCGCGGGCGAAGGATTTCCGGCCTTTGGCGAGTACATTGTGGCCAAGGGCGTCCATCTGGCCCATCACCCGGAAAGCCTGATGGCCCTGTTGACCGGAAACATTGCCATTACCTCCAGTTCCTTTGCGGTGGTGGGCGCGTTGTTGGCCTATGTCTTCTACGGCGTGAATCCGGCATTACCAGAAAAAATCCGGACCAGTGTTCTGGGAGCACCTTTGTATCAGGTGTTCTCTAGAAAATGGTACTTTGATGATATGTATCAGGCTTTCCTGGACCGGGTGTACATGGTGTTTGCCAACGGTTCGGCCCAGTTTGACCGAGGCTTTATTGATGGCATCGTCAATGGAAGTGGTCGTTTTGTTATGAACTCCGGCTACGCCCTCAGGCAACTTCAATCGGGTCGGTTACAGACCTATGTTGCTGTACTCTTCTTTGGCGTCGTCACCCTGGCGTTGTTTATGTATTATCTGTCGTTATAGGAGCGGAAAGACAGGCATATGAACTTTATCTTCGAACATTACTTGTCCATTCTGGTATTTTTGCCCGTATTTTTGGCGCTCCTGGTGCCATTAATCCCGGATAAGGGAGATGGAAAGAACCTACATACCTTCGGTATCGCGGGATCTGTGCTGTTGTTCTTGTTCTCGGCGATGGCCTGGAATACCAACGGATGGTTTGTCCCCAAGGCAGAAGTCATCCCCTGGATTCCCTCTCTGGGGATTAACTATGCTTTGGAAGCCGATGGCTTATCAATGACGCTGGTGATCTTAACCACATTCTTGCTGGTCATGGCGACTGTGGCCAGCGTGAGTACGATTACCAAGCGTTTGAAGCTGTACTATTCTATGCTCTTCCTGCTGACAACGGCTATTTTGGGTGTATTCCTGGCGCGGGATATGTTCCTGTTTTTCCTGTTCTGGGAGTTTGAGCTGATTCCGATGTATCTGCTTATTGCCATTTGGGGAGGCCCTCGTCGGGATTACGCGGCCATGAAGTTTGTTCTGTACACCCTCTTTGGGTCAGCGTTTTTGGTGGCCGGGGTGTTGGGCTTGTACTTCTATGCCATCGGCCAGGGGGTGGAGCCTCAGTCCCTGTTCCTCTTTGATGCCCTTCAGGCGATTGTCCCCTCTATTCCGCTGGCGGTACAGATCCTCTTGTTTATCGCCTTCTTTATTACCTTTGCGGTAAAGCTACCGATGGTTCCCCTCCATACCTGGTTGCCGGATGCTCATGTGGAGGCGCCTACCCCAATCAGTATGCTATTGGCCGGGATCCTCCTTAAAATGGGCGCTTATGGGATGCTGAAAATCTGCTTTGGCTTCTTCCCGGCTGCAGCCCAGGTACTGGCGCCCTATATTGCGATTCTGGCCGCCATCAATATTGTCTATACCGCCGGGGTAGCTTTGGTCCAGGCGGATCTCAAAAAGCTGATTGCCTATAGTAGTGTCAGCCACATGGGGTTTGTCCTGTTGGGCTTGGCTGCGTTAAACGACATTGGTTTTAACGGGGCGGTGTTTGTGATGTTCAGCCATGGTCTGGTGAGCGCCGCGCTCTTTATGAGTGTGGGGACGCTCTACTTGCGAACGCATAGTCGGATGATCGCTGATTACGGAGGCTTTGGAAGTCAAACCCCCATTATCTTCTACTTCTTTATGCTCATGGCGATGGCCAGTCTCGGGTTACCGCTTCTGATCAGTTTTGCCTCAGAGACGCTGGTATTCTACGGGGCGTTTGTTTCGAATGCGTTCCAGGTGGTGCCGTTCTTTGGAGTGGATTTACCTTGGTCCATCCAAACGTTGACGATTATCTCGGCGCTGGGGATTATTATTGGCGCGGCCTATATGCTGTGGATGCTCAAGCGAGTGTTCTTTGGGCAACTCCAGGAGCGCTGGAACCAGTTAACCGATGCTACCTCCAGTGAGGTGTTTGTTCTGGGCACCTTGGCGGTTCTGGTTATTACCTTTGGTATGTATCCTCAGTTTATTACCCGCCATTTTGAGCCTGCGGTGAGTGCGATGGCTAAACCGTTTGAGCAAAAGGTATGGGCACAACAACAGTTCATCACCAGTCCTACGACTGATCTGCTGTCTTTGAAGGAGTCGGCTACCCATGAATAGCGCGTTTTTAGAGAGTCTAATGCAATTGCCCTTGGTGAGTTTCCTGGTTGAGCACAATGTGCTGTTGCTGGCCCCAGAATTTACCCTGGCCTTTGTATTGTTGGCCATTGTCGGCCATGTGGCCTTTGCCAAAAGCGAGGCGGAGCAAGAGCAGTCCTGGTGGCTGGCCACTGTGGGGGTCGGCATTGTTTTTGTGATGTTGTTGACCAACTTTTCCCTCTACATGCCCAATGTGAATGCGGAGGAGGTGGAGTGGCTGAATCGTCCGGTGTTGTTTGACATGTTTCGGGCCGATCTCTTTAGTTTGGTGATTCGATCTTTCCTCGCCCTGGGAACCCTGATGGTACTTTTATTTTCCAGAGCCTATGTTCGGGAACGCTCCAAGATGCCGGGTGAGTTTTATGTCGTTCTCCTGGCGGCTCTCTTGGGCGGGATGTTGTTATCCGGTGCCATGGATCTGATTATGCTCTTTGTGGCCCTGGAAACCCTGGGGATTTCCTCCTATGTCCTGGTTGGGTACCTCCGAGATGATGAAAAGAGTGCTGAAGCGGCCTTGAAGTACTTGGTATATGGAGCGATGGCCTCTGCAATCTTGCTGTTTGGCTTCTCCCTGCTTTATGGCTTGACCGGCAGCACCAATTTTAACCACATTGCCATGGTGCTCAGCAATGCAGGTGTCAACAATCTGCTGTTGCCGGTATTGAGCATTTTGATTCTGGGCGGCTTTGCCTTTAAGTTATCGGCGGCCCCCTTTCACATGTGGACGCCGGATGTGTATGAAGGCGCTCCGACGCCCATTACCGCTTTTCTTTCCGTGGTGTCCAAAATTGCTGCCTTTGCGGTGGTGATGCGCTTCCTGTACACCTTGATGGGCACCTTTGAAGCTTGGTTTGGCATGATCCTTGCAGTGTCTATCGTGTCCATGACCATTGGAAACGTGGTGGCGCTGACTCAGCGGAATATGAAGCGTCTTTTAGCATATAGTACCATTGCCCATGCCGGTTACCTGCTCCTGGGTCTGGCGGTCATGACCACCGAGGGGTTGGCCAGTTTGATGTACTATCTGGTGGCCTATCTCTTTATGAATCTGGGCGCCTTTGCGGCGGTTGTGTATTTTGGCAACCTGACGGGGGGCCGGGAAGAAGTCGCGGATTATGCTGGCTTGGTGCGGAAGCGGCCAGCCCTGACGCTAATATTTAGCATTATGCTGTTGTCCTTGGCCGGTATCCCCATTACCGCAGGCTTCTTTGGGAAATTCTTCCTGTTCCAGGCCGTAGCTCAGGCAGGCAGTCAATACCTTTGGGTGGTGATTGTGGCCTTGATCAACAGCACCATTTCTCTTTACTACTATCTCAACATCATTCGCTTGATGGTGATTGTGGAACCTTCCGACGCCGTGGAAAAAATGCCCGAAGAGGAACCACAAGGGGCGTTTCAATTCTCGCCGATCAGCATGGTGTTGACCTTCTGCCTGTTTGGCACCTTGGTGCTGGGCTTGTTCTCCGAGGTCTTCATGAACCTGACACGGGTGTCGGTTCAGCAATTACAAACCTCCCCGTTTATGGTGGAGCGTGTGTTGCCGAAGGAAGCTTCGGTTATTGCGCACCAGCAGCGGTAACGGACAATAAACCTTCTGAGTGAATGTGGCCATTGAGCATCTCAATGGCCCTTTTCACGTATTGTCGGTTCCGTTCCGGTTTGTTCTTCCGATAGACTGAGGCATTGGTCAACTCGGGGAGAATCCCCCAATTGCTGTTAATGGGCTGAAAATTTTTGCCAATGGCTTCTTCGCGGGTGATGTAATGCAGTAAGGCGCCTAGCATGGTCTCAGCGGGAAGGGTTATGGGGGGAAGCCCTTCAACCATGCGCGCCATATTCAGGGCTGCTACCAGACCTGTGGCGATGGATTCGGTGTACCCTTCGGTGCCAGTCAATTGGCCGCCGATGTAGATGTGTGGATGAGTCTTTACTTGGAGCGTGGGCAGCAGCACTTCGGGGCTATGGAGGTAGGTGTTTCGATGCATCACGCCATAGCGCACCACGTCGGCGGCTTTCAGACCGGGGATGAGTTGAATCATCTCCTTTTGGGCGCCCCATTTCAGGTTGGTCTGGAACCCTACCATGTTATAAAGAGTGCCCTCGGCGTTGTCCTGACGCAGCTGGACCACGGCGTAGGGACGCTTACCCGTATGAGGATCCAGCAAGCCAACAGGCTTCATGGGGCCAAAGCGCAGGGTGTCTTTCCCACGACTGGCAATGACCTCTACAGGCAAGCAGCTTTCAAAGAAGCTGGCCGATTCTTTTTCAAAGGATTTCAGCTCAATCTTCTCGGCCTGCAGGATAAAATCTACCAGATGCTCATACTGTTCCTTGTTCAGCGGACAGTTGATATAGCTGTTGCTACTTTCTGCTGCCGTTTTGCCCGGTTCCAGTTGGTAGCGGTCCTGGTAAAACGCCACGTCGAAGTTGATGGAGTCCCGCACGATAATGGGAGAGGCCGCGTCAAAGAAATACAGCTGCTCTCGGTTGACCAGTCTGCCCAAGGTCTTCGAGAGTCCGCTGGTGGTGAGGGGGCCGGTGGCAATCAGGATCAGGTCGGCATCTTGTGGAAGCTCGGTGATCTCCCCGGAAACAAATGTAATCAGGGGTTCTTGTTGAATCCGTTGGGTGACCGCCTCAGAAAACTTGTCTCGGTCTACGGCCAAGGCCTTTCCGGCTGGAACGGCCACTTGTTGGGCAATACCCAGCAGCTCGCACCCCAGTTGCGTCATCTCCATTTTCAGCAGGCCACTGGCAGTGCCGTCCCCTTGAGAGCCAAAGCTGTTACTGCAAACAATTTCGGCCAGATGCGGGGAATGATGGGCCGGTGATTTTTGATGGGGTTTGATGTCATGCAGCGTCACGGGCAACCTACGTTTTGCCAGCTGAAGGGCTGCTTCGGATCCGGCCAAGCCGGCGCCAATAATGTGGATGCGCTTGTGGGTGGGGACCATCGCTTTATCTGATCAGGTTGGTGCTAAATTATTACAGGATGTTAACGGGGATTCAGTAACAATTCCAGGCGGGAATTGATATATCGGATAAGTAAAACGTAATGAGGTGGGATAGAAGCTCTCAATATATTGAATATTGTTTGGAAATTTTAAGTGAATCACGTGGGATACGCTAGGGCAATCACGTTTTATAGATTGTTTTTATTTCTTTAAGAGAGGATGGAGTTATTTGGATTTGTTGGGCTATTCACCCCATAGGGTAGCTCAAACAAATAAAGATTCAAATCTTCTGAGATAAGAGGATGAGGAACACTGGAGGAGATGAGATATGGGTTTAGTTGCTAGCCAGGCCCGCTACCTGGTTCTTACAGGCCGAAAGAGCGATTTGGAGCTGGCCGGACAATTTATCAACCAGGCTCGGATGCAGTTGGCCAACATGACAGGTGTTCTGTTTCAGCTGATGACCCCGTTAGAACCGGATACTCCGCAGGCTCGTCAGCTACAAGCCCGGATTGCGGCGTTACAGCAGGTGGATAAATCGCTGGAGCTCCAGTTACGTCGGGTTGATACCCAGCATGAAGCGGTCCAAACCGAAATTGAGGCGGTTCAAAAAGTCATTCAGAAAAACATTGCCTCCACCTTCAAAACGTTCGGGTAAAAACGTTCCATTGAATGAACGTTTCCTGAAGTTGGAAGTCGCTTTGAACGAGTCTTGAATTGAATCCCCCCCATGGCAGAGGCACTAGCCAGAGCCAACGGGAAGGTCTGTGTGTGCTTCCCCTGAAACATTGGAGTCAGGTGGGAGTTCTTGTCGTGCGTTAAAAGAGAAAGCGCAACCTAGGGCGCTGCCGCAGGTTCGGAAACGGCGGGCTCCACCAGAGCCGTGACGCTGGGTTGGCTGAAGTATTTTCGGGCAACCCGACGAATGTCCTGACGGGTGACTTGCTGGATGAGTTGCGGGTAAGTTTCATCATACTGATAGCCCACCCCCAGGGTTTCAAACATCCCTAAATAAAAGGCCTGGCTGGTATTGGTTTCATGGGAGAGGGCAAAGCTACCGATTAGCTTATCTTGGGCTTCCTGAAGCTCTTGAGGGGTAATCAGATCGGTTTTCAACAAATCAATCTCCCGCTGGAAGGCCTTTACAACAGTGTCCTTGTTTTTGGGGTCGGTCCCAATGTATAGAACAAAACGGCTGGCCTGCTCCCGGCTGGGGTAAAAACTGCTGACCACATAGGCAAGCCCTTGCTTTTCCCGTAGGTTCACAAACAGGCGAGAGCTCATGCCCGTACCCAACAGGGCGTTGAGTACTTTAAGTGGCACATAGTCCTGATGATCAATGGGAGGCGTTAGCCAGGCCCGAGTCATCCAGGTCGCCGCCTGGCCTGCTTTCTGCTCCGTCAGTGTTACCGGCTTGGGTAAGGCGGGCACAGGTGGGGTCGCTTTTGGCTGGGTACTTGTCTTTGTTGAGTCTTCCAGATATAAGGCACTGAAAAAGTTTTCCACAAGGGTGGGCTGGAAATTTCCCACTACGGAAACCACCATGTTGGCAGGTGTAAACGTTTCCTGGTAATACTGCAACAACTCGTCGCGATTGATGAGCTTGAGATGATCCTCAATGCGCTTGCCCACGTTTCCGTAGGGGTGGTTGGGGTATAGGGCCAGGGTCAGATTCTCAATGACCATGGCTGAGGGGTTATCCCGGCTGGCGGCAATGGCTTGCCGGAGATCTTCCTTTTGTTTGACAATCTCCTCCTCAGCAAATGCCGGGTTGGTGAGTACATCTTGCAGAATCAGGAAAAGCTCTCCCAAATCCTCGGCAATGGCGTTGCCGGTAATCTCAATATAATCCTCTCCCGGTGAAACCGATAGGCTCATGCCACGGGACTCCAGCTCCCGGCTGATTTCTTCAGCACTCCGACTCAGCGTTCCCTGCTTGAGCAGGTGGCTGACCAGAGTGGCTGTCCCAGGGATAAACTCTACCCCTTGGCCACCTTTGACAAACACCTTGACTGCCACCGTTTTGGAGTCATTTCTGGGTTTAAGCAACAAGATCATCCCGTTCTCCAGAGGCTTTTTAATGACCTCTGGTGCTGAAGCTTCGGTATCTGGGGTCAAGGCAGGCGGTTTTAATGAAGGTGCCTCGGTTAATAAAGCTAAATTGGCCGCTTTGGCCGCCTCGAGATCAACTTTTTGACTGGCTGGGAACATTTCTACCAATACGGCATGATTGAAATCCAGGTAGCGGTTGATGACCTCATGGACGTCGGCAAGCGTGACCTGGCGCACATGTTCGGTATGGCGCAGGTAATCTTCCAGGCTGCCAATGGTGACGTTGTAGCCGACGTTTCTGGCGACCCCATCGGTGGTCTCATCCTGAAAAATAAAGTCTTTGAGGTACTGGGTTTTGGCCTTTTCCAACTCATCCGCGGTAATCCCATGGGCTTTGAGCTGTTCCAGCTCTTCCCGGATTGCCGCTTTCACCTGGGGCAGGTTTTCTGGTTTCAGTGTGGTATCCACAAAGACCAACCCTGAATGTTTTTGGGTGTAATTACCGGACCCAATGGTTGTGACCAGTGGCGCTTGCTCTTTTAAGCGCTGGTATAACCGGGAGCTTTTCCCGGAGCCTAGAGCCAACATGGCCATGTCCAAGGCATAAACATCCTGGGTCTTTTGAACAGAGGGACCGAGAAAGCCCAAGGTGAGGTAGGCCTGTGTCACACTGGGGCTTTCCATGACCATTACTTCTGGTTGTGCGGGTTTTTGAGGGCTGCCCACCTCTGGAACGGAATAGGCTGCCGGTGGGGTGTAGGTAGGGGCCGGGAAGTATCGTTCGACCAGTTTCAGGGCGTCTTGGGGTTGAACATCCCCCACAATGACCGTGCTGAAATTCTTGGGTTGATACCAGTGGTGGTAATACTCCAGAATCCGTTCTCTGGGGATGCTGGCAATGACCTCTTTGGGGCCCAGGGTGTCCAGGGCATACCCGTGCTCCTTGTAGATCAGCTTGGCCAAGGTGTTATACATCTGGCGATCCGGGTTGTCCATGGCCCGGTTAATTTCTTCCTGCACCACTTTGCGTTCCCGCTCCAGCTCTTCTTCAGGAATGCTGGCTTCCAGGAGCATGTTGGCATGGAGCTTGAGTGCCTCCTCAAAATAAGGCGAGGCAATGGTAATGTAATAATGGGTAAAATCAGCGCTGGTGGCGGCGTTAAATTCCCCCCCTTTGGATTCCAGAATCCGCTCGAAAGACCCCACCGGGTAGGCGTCTGTCCCTTTAAACAGCAGGTGCTCTAAAAAGTGGCTGACCCCGTTGATTGGCTTCGTTTCGTTGACCGATCCCACTTTGACCCAGGTATCAATGGTAACAATGGGCTGGGAGTGATCTTCCTTGATATACACTTTTTGTCCGGTGGGGAGGGTATATTCCTGGATCCGGGGGGTGATGGTCTGAGCCAGTCCCAGGGGGAGATTTAGATACAGCAGAACAAAGCTCAAAATGAGAGAAATAAGCGCTTTCGGGGGGTTGGGGCTCAAGGGTCGGTCCTCACTCTAACATCAGCCAGGATTATAACAAAAAAGCCGCTGGCTTGCCGTCATTGTCAAATGAAAGGAAGAAGAGCCAGCTTTTAATAAAAGAAAGGGCTCAAGGAAAAATGTTCCCGTGACAGAACCCACCCATCGGATATCCAATGGGTGGGTTCTGCTAGGATGGCTTCTATACTTTTAAGTAGCCTTTAATGCCCTGAAACATGGCGTTTAACAACCCGATATTGGAAAGCGGGTCAATCCCGCCCGAGGTCAGGTGTTGTTGTAAGCGGGCCTGCCAGTAGGGATAGATGTCTTCTTTATCCAGCTCCAAAATGGTTGCGATGGCGTTAAATTTCGACCAGTCTAGCGGCATGGGAAGGGCACCTCGCCACATATCCACAATTTCCAAACGCTGGCTTCTGGGGAATCGTTTTAAAAATTGAACATTGGATAAGCCCAAGCTTTGCTGTTGTCGCTTCAGGAATTCAATGCCCGGATCAATCAGGCGAGGTTCTTCCGGACGGCGGTATTCAGGGAACCCTTCTGGATCAACGCCCATGACAACGGCGACGCGCTCCAAAGTGGTGGTTCGGGTTGAGAACGGGACGTTTTGATCAATGAGGCTGTAAACGTATGACAGGGTCACCCCAATCATTTCGGAAAAATCTTTCTTGTGAAGGTTCGCTTCTTCTAGGAAATTGACTAAGCGCTCACTACTTGAAACCTGTGTCCGTGTGGCTGACATCCGTGGTTCTCCCCCTATTCCTTTGAAAACCGACTGAACTGCATCATAACTGTTGAGGTTCTCCCGCTTTGGCTCTCACTATCTTATTCTGCTTGGCTAGAAAAGCTGTGAAACCGTCTTTTTTCGGATTTTTAACGTGTAAAATCCAATTAATGCTAACTATTCTAGCAAAAAATTCAAAACTAATGTCAAAATTTAAGAAAGTTTATACCTCCAGGTCGTTGTGTCTAAAATCCAGATAGAGTCAGGATTTTCACGATGAGGCTTTGTGAATAATTGTAAAATTGATTAAACAGAGCAGAGCGTTTTTCGGCGAGATGGGCTAAACTGAGAATTATCAATGACCAGAATGGCTCATGATTCCAAACTAAAGGATGGGTTGATGACGCAAACAGAAGTCAACTTATGTGAATTACAAAACGAGATTACCCACTTAACAGAAATCTCGGAACAAGGCTGGGTCTTGCGTTGGGGAGATACCCCAGAAACCCGTTTTGAAGTGGTTTGCAAAAAAGCAAACGCACTGCGGGTCAAAGAAATTGATCACCTGTTGACGCGGGCGCACGAACAAGCTCTAAAACAGCTTTAATGGCCGGTTATAGGCGGGATTCCACCTGCGCCTCCTCCCAGATTTAACGGGGAAAATGCCTGTGGTATGCTGAAGCCATGAAGCTTTTCTGTGTCGATTCCGGCCCCTGCTCAGGCGGCGATAACATGGCTCTGGATGAGCTCCTGCTGGAGCATGTCCGCTCCCAGGAAGAACCCATATTGGTGGTGCGGACCTACCAATGGGTCATGCCCACCCTGTCGTTGGGGGTGCATCAAGCCAATCGGGATATGAATAAGCTGTTTCAGCTGTATGGGCTTGACGCGTCTCTTTACAGGCAATGCTGGGATCTGGTTCGCCGCCCCACGGGGGGGCGGGCGATTTTACATGGAGAGGACCTGGCCTTTTCTTTCATTACCAACATGTCGGCTTACCTCCGCTTAAGCCTGCATGAGAGCTATGGGTTATTGATGGCCTTTGTGCAGCAGGCGCTGGCCTCTGCTGGCCATGTGGTGCTGAGCAGTGATGAGCATTCCGGGAAAGCGTATCTTCGATCCGCCGTGTGTTTTGAAACGCAAACCCCCAGTGATTTGGTGGATCCCACCGGAAAAAAACGGGTGGGTAGTGCTCAACTCCGGCGCCAAGGCGGGATTTTGCAACATGGCTCTATTTTTTATAGCCCCAAGGAGTATCCGGTGGCCGAGTTGACGCCGCTGCTGTTTCAAGCGGTACAGGCAGCCTACGCTACCACGCCGATGGTGGCGTTCCCAACGGATACACTGGCTCTGACTGAGCGGGTACACGCTTACAACAAGGAGTCGGGAGAAATCGTTGCCAAGGCTTGTACCACCGCCGGATCCCATTTTGTACCAGCTTCCTGATGCAACATATCCAGGGCCGCCGTATGAGAGAGGGGGTCTCCCCGGTAGGGGCGTTCATGGGTCATGGCGAAATACGCATGGGCGACGGCTAGGATCCGGCTCCCCAGGGGAATGCTCATTCCTTGTAGGTTCTCCGGGCTGCCGCTGCCGTCCCACCGCTCTTGCTGAGACTGGACATAGGGGGTGGCTTCCGACAGGAAGTTGATTTTTCCCAACAGTCCGACACCCACATTGGGATGGTTCCGTAGCTCTTCCCATTCTTCGGGGCTCAGGCTTTCCCGCTTGGAAAAAATTTCCGATGGCAGGTTGATTTTACCCAAAGAGCCCAGCAGACCGGCGTAATACACCAGATCCAGGGTTTTTTCATTCAGCCCCATGGCCTCACCAATGGCCCGACTGACTTGGGCAATGTGTTTGGATTGTCCCAGCGTGTACTGGTTCCGGGCATCAATGGCTGCAGACAAAGACTCCAGGAACTCCTGTTGATGAATACCGAGATCGGCAATGCTTTCGGTAATCTGGGCCCTTAAGTTCAGCAGCTTGTTGGGGTTCACTGCCGGGTTTCTAATGGCGTCCTGGGCTTCGGCAATCAGTTGCTGGAGCCGAATGGAGGTGACAAAGGCCTGGGCCGTCGTGTTGGCCAGATCCACCAATTCTTTGGAAAACGCCTTGGCTTGGTAAGACTCCCAAAGCAAGAGCCCCATTGCCTTATGGCCTTCCCGAATCGGGGTGGCCATCAATGCCTGCACCCGCTCCTGGTGTAATTGCGGGATGGGGTGCCAATCCTTGAGTGTCTGTGGATTGCTCACCACCTGGCTTTGGGTTTCTTGATACGCCCGGCTTAAAAAGTCGTTGGCTTTGACCTGAATTCCGATGCTCCAACGCTCACTGCCAGAGAGCTCTAGCGAAGTGCCGGTCAGGCTCAGGAAACTCTCGCCGGTTTCCTTCTGGGCGGTCTGAAACAGGTGACACGCATCGACCTGAAACATCCCGGCAAGGGTTCGGGTAATGGAGTCATATAAGATAAAGCCTTCCGAGGGATCAAATCCCAGAATCGCCAGGGTTTTGTCCATGGAATAAATGTGTACCAACTCTTCCAGTTGAGCCCGGAGCTTGTCCGGCTCGTGGGCCAGTCGCTCGCTGATCTTATCCAGCAACTCATCGGAGATAAAGGACTCGGCCATAAAATCACCGATGTTCAGCGCATAAATAGCTTCCATGGGATCGGAGGAGAGATCGCCGGAAAAACCAATATTGCCAGTTGACTTGCCAAACGAGTTATCCAAGGGGTACTCCTCGTGTGTACAGGGCTCTATACTTGTCTATCGACGGTTCAGGAGAACTCTTTAAAAAAATGCGGGGCTTTTGAAAATCGCAATCCGTGGATCGGGGATGCGGTTCTGTGTCCACTATAAATATAATCTATATATAAATGTAGGTTTTTTAGGATGGGATCGGAAAATAAAAAGCCTGGCATTTTGCCAGGCACATCAGGTTTCCCCCTCTTACAACCAATCTTGAGCCTGATGGATCAGGCGCAAAGTATTTTGTTTCTCACTTCATTCCTTCTGTCTGCGTTGGTTTCCTTAACACAATCACTGTAGAGACTCACGATCAAGATTTGGAGTGGTGGATGATACGGGCTTGTACCAGCATAAACGTTTGCTTTGGGGGGACTTGTGATAGCGACAATCTGGTTGTTTTTATTATGAAACGCCAAAAAGTGTAGGCAGGTTAAAATAACTTGTAACAAACCGTAATACTTTACGGGGTCCGACACGGTGTCGAAAAGAAAACTTGCCATGAAAGGTTTCAGCTTTTACTCTTGAAAGAGCAGCAGCGTGGGTGGGAAGGAATTGTGAATGACCGCCATCGCCATTGATGTTAAAAACCTGTCAAAATTCTACAAAAGCCCGGCAGGCATTGTGCAAGCACTGGATCATGTCAGCTTTCAGGTGTCGCAAGGGTCGGTTTATTCAATTCTAGGGCCCAATGGGGCAGGTAAAACCACCCTTCTACGAATTCTCACCACCATGACACGGCCTAATCAGGGAACCGCGTTGATTGAAGGGTATGATATTCAGACCCAGGCCCTGGAGGTTCGACAGCAAATCGGGATTGTGGCCCAGGAGAATCATTTCGACAAGTACCTGAGCGTTTGGCATAACCTCACCCTGCATGCCCAGATGCATGGCATGACGAAGGCGGAATTTGAACCCCGAATTACGGACCTGCTAAAGCGGGTGAACTTGTACCATCGTCGTTTTGATTATGCCGAACAGTTTTCCGGGGGAATGCAGCGCCGAGTAGCCTTGATTCGGGCCTTGATCCATTCGCCTAAAGTCCTGTTCCTTGATGAACCCACCACGGGGCTGGACCCGGAAGCCCGCCGGGAGATTTGGGAGATTATTCGGCAGTGTAAAGCATCGACCACGGTGATTTTAACCACCCATTATATGGAAGAAGCCGACACCCTGAGTGATGACATTTTGATACTGAATCATGGCCGGGTAGTGATGACAGGGACGCCCACGGCACTCAAGCGGGCTATTTCCCCGGAAGATATTTATCTGCTCAAGCTGAAAGGTCCAAAGGCAGCGGGATATTTTGAAAAGCTTCAGGGGCTGGGGGTTACCCACATGGAAAAAGTGGCGGAGGATACCCTACGGTTTCGGCTGCAAGACGCCCAGCAGCTCAAGCAGGTGATTACGGCGGTGGATTTACAGGATCTCTTGCAAATCGGGGCGGCGGAAGCTAATCTGGAAGCGGTGTACCTGTCGGTGGCATCAGAAAAACACCCGATGGGAGTCTCCCCATGAACGTGATGCACCTGCGCCGGGGGGTGATCCCCATCTATAAAAAGGTCCTGCGTCAGGAAATGCAGGGCTGGGTGAATGAGGTGGTCAACACCCTAGCTATTCCGCTCACCTTCTTTCTGGCCTTTGGCTTTGGTTTACGGGGGTATATTGAGGATGTAGACGGCATGCCGTACATGACCTTTATCGCCCCAGGGCTGATTACCATGACCATGATGCTGGAAGCATACCGGACCGGGGCTTGGGGCTTATGGCTGGATCGGTGGCATCAGCGGATGCTGGATGAGTACCGAATTAAACCGGTGTTTACCTCAGACATTCTCATTGGCGAGATTCTGGGTGGGTTTACCGTGGCAGTACTGAAAGGGGTATTGGTCGGGGCGATTCTCTTTCTCCTGGCACCCATGACCCTAAAGCCGCTGTATGTCCTGTTTTACCTCATCCTGATGTTTCCCGGCTGTATTTTCTTTACGTGTTTGGGCGCCATGGTGGGCACCACGTTCCACAAGCCGGATCACATTGCTCAATCCCAAACCATTTTTATTACGCCACTGCTGTATTTAGGGGGGTTGTTTTTCCCCATTTCGGCTTTTCCTGAAGCCATGTTGCCATTTATCCGGCTCCTACCCACCACCGCCGTATTTGACGGGGGGCGGGAAATGCTGCTTTCAGGTCGCCTGGAGGGGGTATACGGGGTGGTGTTGCTGATCAGCGCCATTGCGTCATTCTTCTTTTCCACCTGGTGGTTTAATCGGCAGCTTTCTCGGTAAAAGGACTTTAGTACCAGGGATTTGGCCCAAATTTTTGAATCAGCAAAATAGTAAAGTTTTGTTACAAGTTGTCGAGTGAAGCAATATAGGGTGCTCTACGGATAGAGCGATGATGCCCTCAACGGCCTTTTTTCTGCTGGATGGATCCAATGAGGCGGGTTACTGACAAGACATGGATAAGGCGTTTTTTTTATGTCCAGACACCGTTTTCAAAGGAAGCACTCTTCATCGGAGACGAATTTTCAAGACCCGTTATCTCCAGATTCCAAACCGGAACTATCGGCCAAGTACTACCTGACGCTGGGAAATCGCCATTACAATGCGTACCTAACCCGGCTGCAGAAAAAGGAGTTGACCTTGGCGGTAGAGTATTATCGTCAGGCGCTGGAGCTGGACTCTACCCAACCGGATGCCTATGTCAAGCTGGCAGTCGCCTTGATGGATCAAGGCGAGATTCTGGTGGAAAGCGCCATCGATTACTGTCAGATGGCCTTAAGCCTGGATCCGAAACACAGTGAGGCTAATCTGTTTATGGGGTATTTCTTGCGACAGGTCGGTCAATTGGAGGCCGCAAGCCCCTATCTGGAGCAGGCCACCCGACATGCGGCATTTCAATCGGCTAAGCCCTATTTTGCGCTGGGGCGCGTGCTGTTGGATCAGGCTAAAACACATCATTCACTTTCCTGGCAGGAAAGAGTCCGGCTAAAAATGCGAGGGTATCTGAATATGGTCACAGGCGTGGTCTTGCTGCCCCGAGATCAGCGAATTATGCAGCTATTTAAGTTGGCCTTTATCACCGACCTGAAGATCTATACTACATTGACCCTGGGCCAGGGCTTGCAAATTCTGGGCCTGAAAAATACGGCCGTGAAATTATATGAGCTGGCCAGCCACCAGATGCCGGAAGAAGGGGTCTTTTTCCATGCGTTGGGCGATCTCTATCAGGGACAAAAGCAGCTGGATGCGGCCATTTATTACTATACCCGCGCCCAGGAGTTGGATCCGGATAATCTGATTCTTCACAAGAAGTTGGGGCAGGCCTACACCCTCTCCAACGACTCGGATAACGCAACCAAAAGTCTGGAGCGGGTGGTGGAAGCTGGCGAAGAGGACTTTGACTCTCTCTACCGGCTGGCTCAGTTATACACCGATCGCCAGGAATATATGCGGGCCTTGTATTACTTTAAGGAACTGGTGCGGCAAAACCCGGACAATCCGTATTTGCATAGCAATATGGCTTACCTGATGTTTAAGCTGGAGGATTATGACGGGGCGATTCAGGAATATCAGGCTGCGGTGAGCTTTGGCACTGATCCGGTCTGGACTTCAACGGTCGCTCAAACCCTGGGGACCATTTACTACCAAATTCGCCGGGATGTGGATTCCGCCATCGGCATGTTCCAGATGGCCTATCAGCTGGATTCCACCAATTTGGAATGCATGGTGATGCTGGCTGATCTCTATATGGAGCAGGGTAACCTGGAAGCGGCGGCTTCAGCCTACCGGCACATCCTTCAGTATGAACCGGACAACGCGGAATGCCATAGCTATTTAGGCTACCTGCTCTGGCAGATGGACCAGAACGATGAAGCTGAAATGGCATACCTCAAGGCGTTAGAGTTGGATCCCCGTAACCCGGTGGCGCTCAATAACCTGGGGGTGATTTACCTGGATGAGTACCAACGCCCGGAGCGCGCCTTGGAGTGCTTCCAAAAAGCCCTGAATTTACGAGAAGACTACACCTTAGCTAGTTTTAATATTGGACGGGCCTATGAAAAGATTGGCACCACCACGGAGGCGGCCAAAGCATACAGCCACACCCTGAGTCTCAACGTCATTAACCCGGAGCTGGAAGACATTGAGATTCTGGAACGGCTTGATCAGCTCTTTGAAGTGTAAGCCCCAAGCGCATGGCTTGAAGCATCCCGGCCGCTTCTTCATAAGATACCGCATAAGATACCGCCGGAAAGATCTGCTGGCTGGATTGATGAGCCCAGTGCGCTGCCGTCACATTCAGGACCGTGGTATTGTTTTGGACGGCAATAATCGGAATGCCCCGCTGGATTGCCGATAGGGCCGGAATCCCGCCGAGCGTATCCGCGGGCAGAACCAATGCGTCTAAATCTTCAATGCCCAGGCTATGGGGATTGGGGGTGTTTAAGAAACGGGGGGCTTTGGCCAGTCCGGTTAACACGCAGGGAAAAAACGTGGGGGCAATAAATTCAGCGGCCGCCCGGTGATCCACCAGCGTGTCAAAGGCGGGCATGGCGTCTTCTAAGTGAAATACCGGGGCGTGGGCGCAGGGAACTCGAAACGTGGAGACGACCAGATGGGATAAGATGGCTTCCACCCCACCAATGGGATCGACGCCCCCTTGGTGTTTGTAAGCGTCATCACCTTCCAGTGTGGGCATTTGTACACACAGGGCAATGGCTGTGGCCCCCGCCTGAAGGAGCGATTCGCAGGCCGATAAAATCACTTTGGGATTTGACAAAGACCCGGTGGAGCAGCCGTTATCCGTCCAGCCGCAATGTACCTCTACAGGCTCCGCGGTTTCCGTATGGCCCAGGATATCTACCCCGTACACTGTTTGCACTGCGTTTAAGGCGTTGAGGTGCAGGGTCTTCATGGCCGGGTCGATGCCTTGATCCCACACCACCCCAATGCGGTTGGACCGTACGGGTTGAAGGCGCCATTGATCTTGAAAAAACTGATCCAGCCCGTAGCCTTCCACGTACCAGGCATTGTCCGGCAGGCTTTGGAACACGGCGGCGTTGGCCACGTTGGGATGGGTGATTAAAATATCCACCACGCTGGCCAGCAGGTTCATATGGGGTGTGGCGTCTCCCCCAAACCCCCCAATGGATGCGCCAATGCCGGTGGGGACGATCATGGCGGCGCAAAAAGGCTTGGTCAGGGAAGGGCCCATCTTAGTCCCGCACAACCCCGATATAGGTCAGATTTCGGTAAAACCCGGCGTAATCCAGCCCGTAGCCTACCAAGAACTCATTGCCCACAGTAAAGCCGGTAAAATCAATGGGAACCGGGGTGGTACGCGCTGAAGGCTTATCCAGCAGCACGGCCAGACGCAAGGAGCGAATCTGATGAAGGCCTTCCAGGTAATCCAGAAAGAACTTCATGGTCAGCCCGGTGTCAATAATATCCTCCACCACCAGCACATCTTTATGGGCCAGGTTGGGCAATGTCAGATCCACAGGTCGGACCTGGCCTGAAGAAGTCTTGCTGGTACCGTAACTGGAGAGTCGAACAAACTCAATCTCACAAGGTACGGTAATGTGCCGGACCAGATCCGATAAAAACATAAAAGAGCCCTTGAGTACCGCAATGACTACCAGTCCTTTGGTGTCTTTATACGTCTCGTTGATTTCCTGGGCCATAGCTTGGACTCTCGTCTGTATTTCCTCATGGGAGATCCGAACGTCCAGTCGATCTGAAATGGCGGCTAAATTCGGGCTTTCGGTGGCACTCATGAAAGGCTCCTTGCTTCTTCTCGGGGTGGGGCAGTCGCCGGGTTGGGGGTCCAGATCAGATGGTGGGTCGGCGTTCCTTGCACCTGCTGACTCAGCCCCAGGCCAATGGCCCAAAGCACGTCCTGACCAGACACCAGTAGAGGAATTTTATCCCGCTCAAATCGGGGAACACCTCGGTTCATCAGATATTTTTTCAGGCGCATGGCGCCAGGTAGCCCAACAGGGTGAAACTTATCCCCAGGGCGCCGGTTTCGGATCTCCAGGGGCTTGTCCTTAAATGCTTCCAGATTCAGGTACATCGCCAGCGATTCCGGGGCCAGCAATAACTGACTGGGCTTGATAGCCGTTCCATCGGCCACTTCACTCAGGGTCAGACTGGCCTGAAAGGCGGGAATGTCCACCACGCCGGTCTCTGGTAGCGCTTCCAGGGAAAGCGGGGTGGGTTCCAGTACAGGGCGCTGGGTGGCGGTTTCCACCACCCGGATTTTGTTTTTGTACAAGGATAAAAACTGGGAAAAGCCTTCCTTGGGGGATTCCAGGGACTTGAGCGCCGAATCTAGATTATGGCGAGTTTCGCCATGGATAAAGGTCAGGGTGTCCTCAATGGTTTGAAAGTCAATGCTCAGGCGGTTTTTCTGAAGAAAACGCTTTAAAATCCGGCGCTGATAGGGTAAAGCCAGCTGACTAAACACGACCGCGTCAAGATAGGCCCCTTGCGGGTCATGTTGATAGACTTTGTCCCAAATGGGCGTGATCGCTTCTTCCAGAATTTCCAGGTCGCTTTCAGCCACCAGCCCCATTTTAAACAGGGTGTTCTTCACCTGGGGGAAGTGTTGTTCCAGCGTTGGCAGGATATGGTGGCGGATCAGGTTACGCTGATGCTTCAGGCTCTGGTTGCTGGGGTCTTCAAAGAAGGGAATCCCGGATTCCTGAATATAAGCGGTCAGGGCATCTCGGGAAATATTCAGCAGAGGCCGAAGAATGGGGATCGGCTCCCCAAAAGGTTCCTCTAAAATCAGTCGTTTCTGGATTCCCACCAACCCGTCTAACCCGGTTCCACGCAGCACCCGAAACAGAATGGTTTCAACCTGATCATCGGCATGGTGCGCGGTGAGTACGGCTTGAGCCCCCAAGTCGGAAGCCAGGCGGGTCAGCTCCCGGTAGCGGTGCTCACGGGCAATGGTTTCTGTTTTTGGGAGTGTGCGATCGGCTTCAATCATCACCAGGGGCACCTGACAGCGCAGGCAATTTTGGTGAATAAGGGGTAATTCTGCAGGAGGGCTTCCCCGCCAGTGGTGATCATAGTATACAGCAGTCACTTCCAGGGGGTGACTTTCCCTTAGCTTGCTAAGCAAAAACAAAAGGGCGGTAGAATCAATGCCACCGGAGTACCCCAGAACCACATGGGTCTTTTGCTGGAGCAGGCCTTCGGTTTTTAAATTGTTGATGATAGTTTCAAGCAGCATGTTCACTCTCAAGAGGCCGTTCTGGGGGGCGCAACCGGATAATCTCTTGTGGTACACTTTACCCTAAAGCGGGATGTTCCACAAGAAGGCATCCGACAAGAAGGCATCCGATAGATGGGAGCGTTTCCCTGTGGGGACGCAGCGGGACCGCTGGAACCGATTGAGCGAAGTCAGCGGAACAAGCAAGCGTTTCTGGAGTCTCTCTAAAAGTATCATGTCCGTTGTACTGTTTTGTATGAGGAGGGTTTACCGACTATGGAGCGAGGTATTGTGAGCAAACGCGTTTCAGCTGGCATGTTGGCATTGGCGCTGACCACGGGTGTGATGACGACGGACCTGCTGAGACTACACCCGGCAGAAGCTCGGCTATTGCCACAGCAAGCCCAAGCATTTTCTCCGACCCTGATTGCCGATGTTGCCGAGCAGGTAGCGCCTTCAGTGGTTAATATTGATGTGGAGCGAACCACTAAGGCGCAGATCCTGGATTATCCGGCTTTTCCTTTTAATGACGAGATGCTGCAACGCTTTTTTGGATTTAATCAGGGGACCATGCCACCGTTTATGCAGTTTCGAGGCGGTGGGGTCATCCCGCCCCGAACGATCAGCGGGAATGGCTCTGGGATGATCCTCAATCATGAGGGTTATATCCTGACCAACAACCATGTGGTGTCATCGGCGGATAAAATTATCGTGACTCTACAGGATGGGCGCAAGTTTCCAGCCCGTATCATTGGCCGGGATGGGTATAGCGATCTGGCCGTCCTGAAAATTGACGCCCCCAACCTGCAACCAGCGGTATTGGGAACCGGAGAAAACTTACGTCCCGGTGAGTGGGTGATTGCGGTGGGAAGCCCTTTGGGCTTTGATCATACGGTCACCTTGGGGATTATCAGTGCCATTTCCCGCCGAATCCCGGATTTGAACTCGAATGTAGAGTTTATTCAAACCGATGCTGCCATTAACCCAGGTAATTCCGGGGGGCCTCTGGTGAATCTGCGCGGGGAAGTAATTGGGATCAATACGGCCATTTCCGGCAAGGGGCAAAACATTGGCTTTGCTATCCCGGTGAATGTGGTGAAAAGTGTGGCAGATGCCCTGATCCAGGACGGAAAAATCGTGCGGCCCTGGATTGGTATTTCCATGACGGAGCTGACCCCGGATATTTCCAAAAGCCTGGGCCTGCCGGAAGCCACCCAGGGCGTGGTCGTGGCGCAAGTTTTGCCGGGCAGTCCGGCTGCCAAGGCGGGGTTGAAAGTTGGGGATGTGATCCAGCGGATTGACGGTCAAGTGCTCAAAGAGGCGGGGCATCTACAAGAAATGGTCCGGACCAAGCCCATTCATAGTCCGATGTCCCTGCAGATCCTGCGGAATGGGCAGTTGGTGGTGGCAAACCTCCAGACCGAGCAGTTGCCGGATCAGCCGCTGGCGCAATAATCCAATCATCAGGAAGTAAAGCCTCAGTAGCACTCAGAGAGACAAGCAACAAAAAACCCTCCTTATGTAAAAATGAAGGAGGGGTGCTTGTCTGAGTGAAAATGAGTGAAAAGTCGAAGTATAAAGAGATGTAGAAGTCGTAGTGAAGTGTTGTATATGCATAAAAACAATTATGAGAGAATCGATGTTAGTTTGTGAAGAAACGTAAAGTTAGATTCGGGAAAGACCTGTTTCAGGAGGCCAGGACCAGCTTTTCTTCCCGGATGGGGTGCATGGTGCTCATCCAGACATTCCAGGGAAACGGCTTAAAACGGGTTTTGGGTGTGGCGTAGAGTCGGATCTGGGTTAACAGGTCGTTGGTATCCGGTACCTGTTGTGGGAGTTGATCAATACCCATCTCTTTTAAAGCGGCGGCCATATGAGGGAAGCGCTTGGCGATAGACCACGTGACCGGCTGGTGGAAGGAGAAAAAGAAGTTTTCACTGGTGACCCGCCCCACTTCAGACAGGGCTTTTTGCCAGTCCTGGGCATAGGCCAGCATGTTATGACCAAAGGTCAGATCAAAACTATCCGCCTCAAAGGGCAAGGCTTCCAGGGGGGCGTCTATAAACTTGAAGCGGCAGCAGATTTCTTCCTTGGCTTTTTGGGTTTCCAGGGGATCGGGATCCACCAGGACAATCTCTGAACCCGGCAGAATCAGGGCGATGTGCTGGGCAAAATCCCGCTGGCGACAGCCCCCAATCATCAAAATTCGCTTGGGTTCCCGCATCACCTCATCAAAGCTGAGATCCAGCGCGTTGTAGAAGCTGGATCTCATCAGTTGATACGCATAGGTATTGCGGATTTCAGGAAGGGGGCTGGCCTCGCTGCAACCGCCGGAGCAGTGATCTGTGCCGGATTTTTCACAGGGTTCGGTACACAGGGGGTTCAGCACTTCAGGGTGAGTCATGGGCAAAATCCTCTGCTTGGGGCCCCCCTATTCTCTTAAAAATCCAGGGGGCTCGCAAGTCCCTTACAAGGAACTGGGCTGGCGGATCTGCCAGACCCGAACCTGTTGGGTCGGATCCTGGTATACTAGTCTAAAATGGGGATGATAACGCTGCAAGGTTTGGGAAAGCGCTTTCATACCCCCTTGCTCAATGAGAAAGTCATATCGAAACAGCTTTTCCAGCAATAATTCCGGGCTGTCGGTTTGGGGCAAGGCTTCCAGTTTTCGCTCCAGTCGCGGCAACTGTTGCGGAGTTTGCGCGGCAATAACAGCGTTGTGTGGGGTGTTCATCTGTATCCAGCGGGCCATCCGAACGGAAATTTCCTCATGCTGAGCAACGGCTTCGGGTGGTTGGATAGGTGGGCGCTTCGGTTCCGGTTGGATCTTTGGGGGCCGGGGGACTTGGGCCATTTTTATGGCAGGTATCTCCGCTTGCGGCAAAGTGATGGGTCCAAGACCCAGTTGACTTAGGTAGGTGGTGGCGGTACAGGCCAAAATCAACACGGTCAAGGCGGGGCCCATGATTTTTGAAGCGGGAATATGCAACTCTTTCAGGAGTTCTCCAATGCGCATGAGGCCATAATACAGGGCTAAAAATAGAAGGGGGAGAACGGGGGTGTAGAAATTCATGGATGGCGTCTGGAAAAACGTGGACAGCAGGTAAAAACCCAGGTACAGGCTGCTGATGCCAGAGTGGTTCCAGGCACCAAAAAACAGGCCTGTCAGGACAAGCCCTGCCACCAGCCACCGGAGCCAGTCGACTTGGTTGAAATGAAACTGTTGGGCTTGCTGTTGGCTTCCTAAAAAGCTTAAATTCAGTGTCCCAATGGTCTGTTGGGTTGTGTCGGTGGCCAGTTGTTGGGTGCGCTGCTGGGTAAACTCCAGTAATGAGCCGCTGTGCTGTTTGGGAGGGTCCAGCCACTGCATGGGGGACCGATCCGCTTGAGTCAGTTGAGGTTGGAAAAACTGGGTAAACAACCACGGGGCGGTTAATACCAGCAACGTGCCCGCCGCCACAATGGCCCGTTTTAGATCCAGGGCTTTAAACAGCAGCGTCGCAAAAGCTGCCAGCAGGAAGTATCCGGCAAAATGAGTCAGCGCGGCCAGCAGGACCCAGAAACAGCACCAGACCAGCTTTTCTGTGGTGACGTTTTCCCCGTTTTTCCCAATAATCATATCCACCGACCACAATGCGGCAATGGACAGAAGAATGTAGGTCATATCCGGGCTGATGTGCAAACTGTGGATCAACGTCACCGGGGCCAGGGCGTATAAAGTCGTAATAATCAGGGAATAGGGTTTTCGGATCTGGTTACGTACATACCAGTGCACCAGCAGAATAGAGCCTAGATAAAACCAGAGGTTCAAGGTTTTCAGGGTGTCCGTCAGGGAGGTATCTGAAATTTGAGGAACTGACTTGAGGATGGCTGCCAAAATAAGGGGATAAACAGGCTGGGTATCCCATTGAAGGAATATCTGATTGAACTGGCCACTGGCCAACGCTTTGGCCTCGGTAATATAGGGCAGGCTCTCGTTGGTAAAATCCAGATAGCGGGGCTCCAGGGCTCCCCAGAGCATCCAGCCCGCTCCACAGCACAACGCAATAATAAGTGTGGTAAACCACTTGTTCTCATGAACCGCCGGCGAGGGCGGGGGGGCCTTGGATGCTTTTCCGCTCACGGAAGGTATTCTTTCTCTCTATCCACCAAATGCGGTGAATGTCACCGCTATGCTCTGTTTATCATAGCAGAGAGGAGGGTTTGGGGGAATATGAGGGGAGCGCATGCCGGACGTGCGTACGCGCTAGAATTTGATGACTTCCTTGGCTTTTCCCCGGATGAGTTCGACTTTATTGGCAAAGGAGCGTCGGGCCTGCTTAAAGGAAACGGCGGGGACTTCAATAATTTGTGCCGATTGCTTGGTAGGTGTGGGCTTATTGATAATACCCCGACTGGGGGTATTGGCGTAAGCCACCTTTTTCTGAGGGGTTGGCTGGGCGGTGGCCAGGGCATGCATATACTGAGGATTCTGTAAAAGGGTCAGGTAGCGTAAAGGGTCGACGTATTGCTGGTTATGATGCACTTCAAAGTGTAGATGGGGGCCAGTAGAACGCCCCGACGAGCCTACAGTGGCAATGATCTGACCACGGGCCACCGTGTCTCCAGTTTTGACATAGCGTTGAGACAAATGGGCGTATAGTGTGTAGAGGTTATAGCCATGATCGACGACCACCATGTTGCCGTACCCTTTGTAGGGGCCGCTAAAAATGACCGTACCGTTTTGCGGAAGGTAAACCGGGGTACCATGGCTTGCGCCAATATCCAGACCGCTGTGAAAGCGGCGATGCCCATGAATGGGATCGGTCCGCCAGCCAAACTGGGAGGTAATATTGCCAGAGACCGGAGAAAAATGATAATCCGCCGCGACAGCCTCCCCACCATGAAGGCAGGTGACCAGCATCAGGAGGCAACCAAGGCCAAGCAGCCGTTGCCAGCAAGCATTCACAATGCATGATCGGATGTTCACATGCGGTCTCCTCAAGATCGACCTCTCCTACTTAAGGGTTATACCCATTTTTTCAACTTTTCAAATCCTCCGACCGGGGGGACTTTACAAAACCCCACACCAGAGCAGGTGGAAATAATGTGCTTGTGATAAGCTAACAATTACACCGTTCCACCATTCCGTAGCGCATTCTGGAAGGAATGCCTCAATAGAGTCCATCAGCCAGTTTTTTGAGTATGAGCAGACCCTCAACCCCACAATCTTCCTTGTCCAGTGGCGCCCGGAAGCTAATTTACGGAACTCCCTTGGTGCGGGTTCGCTTACTACAGGTAGCACCCCAACAAGTGTTTCTGGAAACCCCGGAACACAACCAGGATTGGCTACTGATCCGGGGGTACCTGGAGCGTCAGACTCTGCAGGAGCGAGAAAACAGGACTAACCGCCTGATGAGTGGGCAACCGTATCGACAGGCTCAAGGGCAATCCTATCAATTTACAAACCCTGCCGATGAGCCTGCAGAGATTTTGGAATTGGAGTGGGGGACATCAGACGCTTCAACAGACGCTTTCTTGCCTTTGGGTGATGTGACCGAGGAGCGTCCCTGGGGAAGTTTTACCGTGCTGGAGGATCAGCTCCACTACAAGCTGAAACAACTGATGGTCCATCCTGGTTCTCGCTTAAGCTTGCAACGACACCAAAAGCGGGAAGAACATTGGTTCGTGGTGGCCGGACAGCCAGAAGTGACCCTGAATGAACAGGTGCTGACCCCGTCAGTGGGGGCCTATATTAAAATCCCCTTACACGCCTGGCATCGGTTGGCCAATCCAGAAACTTCAGGCAATGTGGGGCAGGAGCCGGTTGAAATCATTGAACTGCAGTTGGGCGAATACTTTGGCGAGGATGATATTGAACGCCGAGAGGATGACTACGGGCGGGTTTAAAGCGAGGGGGTAAACCCGAATTTACATTTCTTTAAAAAATAACATCGGCTTAGGAATAGTTGTTTTTATGCATATACAACGCTTCACTTCTACATCTCTTTATATTTCTACCTACTTTTCTCACTCAGACAAGCACCCTCCTTCGTTTTTACAAAGGAGGGTTTTCATTTTGCATACGCTCAAGCGGCTAATGGGCAGTGTATTGTTCAAGGGGGGTTGCCGCGCTGTAGCTGTAGATTTTGGTTAAGGTGTTGATATCCCGTTGGGAGGGCCCCAGTTTTTCCAAGGTTAACGGGGTGCGGGGGGTGAGATCTGAAGGGGTTGTGGAGCGACGAAGCCACTGGGGGGGAATATCGTTGGCTTCTTTATGAAGCCTGGGAAACATAATGTCATTGGGATCCTGGCTATGGGCAAAGATCCCAAAGGCATGGCCCAGTTGATGAAGCAACGCATGAAACTGCTCGGCTTGGGATAAATGGCTGAAAGAAGCCATATTTACAGACAGGACGGTGCGCAGATTTTTCTGTGCGTCCAACTGGACAATGGGTTGGGTGATGGGACCCGTGTACTGGGCATCCCAGCGGATCAGGATATCGGCCTGGTTGGCGGCTTCGGTCAGTTCACAAGAAAATTGCCGCCCCCAGATTTGCAGGCCTTTTTGGGTGAGTTCCCTTGCCTGGGCATCGGCCCGACTGCTGATAAACACTTTAACCGGTAGGTGTTGCCAGCGGAGTATTTGTCCGTATGGGGTTTTGAAGACGTCATGAAAGTAATCGCCGGTGCTGATGAGCAGACCACTGGGGGTGCTGCGCTTTGCGGGTACGATGCGTCCTCCCCGCGAGGTGGAAATGGGGGTCCTTTCAGGAATCTGTTTTTGATACTGTTCCTGGGAGTGTTGATGGGTTTTGGTGGCGCTGGCCACCACCATTTCCTGAGTCGAGATCCGAATCCCCTTGGTCATGATGGGGATGGTATAGGTCAGTTTTTGTAAGCGGATATCTGCGGGATACTGCTCAAACGTCTTCCCAAAGACATGGGATTCCAGCTGTTCCAGTCGCTGGTTGAGGGGTTGGTTAGGATAGGCTTGCTGAAATAGCTTTTGTTCCAGGTATTCCAGCATGGGGTTGTTATCCGTTCCAGCTTGGTGGGCTTGATTCATGCGAATCTGTAACCGTTGGTAACGGGTATCTATTGAGCCGGGCTGAATATTCCCAAAAAGCGTGCGCTCCAATCGGTCAACCCGTTGAAACAGTTCTTGATCCGGGTAAGCATGACCATACACCTGGCTTTCAATTTCGCCGACTCCCTGGTAAATATGGGCCATAACGGGTGTGAAAACGATTTTTTCGCAATAGGCAGGAGCAAACTGGGTCAGGAGCAATATCAGTATCCCACCCAGCGGAGGCAAATAGAATCGGTGATACGGTTTTATAAAAGCAATCACAACCGAATTTCGCTTTCCTGCACAACGATATGTCTATCTCTATTGTACGGGAAGCCATGAAAATAAATCTCATACAAACTATTCAAATTCGATTGCCCTTATGATAACTTGTCAATACAGGTATCCCCGTCAATAAGTCCCGTGGAGGTTGAACACAGCGTGAATACTTATGAAGCCGTCATTGTCCTGAAACCCATTCTGGATGTGGATAATTCCGACAGTGTCCTGAAAAATCTGGAAACTTTGGTTGAGACCCTCAATGGCACCATGATCAAAAAAGAAAAGCTGGGTCGTAAGCGTCTGGCCTATGATATCCAGAAATTCAAGGATGGCTACATTACTACCTTCTTGATGAAAATGCCCGCCAAGGGTGTGGCCGAGTTCAAGCGCGCGTGCCACTTAAGCGAAGATGTTCTTCGGATGATGCTGGTTCGCCGGGATGAATACAGTGCGATTGAAACCGGGAAGAAACCTGAGCGTCCTGAAAGGGTGGCGGGCCGATAGTGTCCCGCCCTCTTCTTATACGTAATGGAGGGAATGTGTTGTGAGTTTTGCAAAAGCCGTGATGTCGGGCACCGTGGCCTCTGAGCCGGAAAAACGGTTCACCCCGAACAATCATGCCGTGACAAACTTCTCAATGGCGGTTGAAAACCCTGGAAACCGTCAAGGTGATATGGAGCCGGCCATGGTTAAAGTGACCTGCTGGCGAGGACTGGCGGACTCTGCGGCAGAGCAGCTGCATAAAGGCGATGAGGTGCTGGTGGAAGGCAAGTTGATTATGAGTACCTTGCAAACCCCAGAAGGCGCCCAGAAGAAGCTGTTTGAGATTGAAGCAACTTCGATGAATAAATTGGCCGGTAAGCCGCAACCTGTGCTGGTAGCAGCGGGGTCGGGCTCCTCAACGGCTGGGACGGGGTATACCGCTACTTCCTCGGTAGCCGCAAACCAGCCATCAGGGATGGGTCATCCCCAAGAAGGGTCGTTCACCTCAGAAGATCTGTTGACGGACGATGATATTCCGTTTTAAACTGTCTCATCTGTAGTAGGCCCTTCAACAATTGAGAGCCGTTCGTTGCAGGACAGAATATAGAACAAGCACGAATTAAAAATAAACAGGATAATAAGCACGTAAGTAAGAAGGATTAACCGATCAATGCCTCCAGAAAGAAAGCGTAAAGTCTGTAACTTTTGTGTAGACCGGGTCGAAAAAATTGATTTTACTGACTCCCAAAAGCTAAGACGCTACTTGACCGATCGCGGGAAGATCCTGCCGAAACGGATTACCGGTACCTGTGCAAAACACCAACGGCAGTTGGCCATGTCCATTAAGCAGGCACGTCAAGTGGCGTTGCTTCCCTATGTGATGGAAGGCTAGTCAAGATCCAGCACAAAGACATTTTTTGCAGCATAAGCATAACGGATAAACAAAAAACCGCCCTATACACGGGGCGGTTTTTATTTTCGGAATTATCTGCCCGGACTTTTGGGTGCAAAATATTTGGAATAGAAAATGTCATTCCCGCGAAGGTGGGAATGATGGAGGGGACTCCAAGGGATGATTCTGCTTGAGAGGGCTTCACTTTATTTACAAGAAGTAAATCTGGGGTCAGTTTGGGATCTGGCTGGATCATTCAAGAGAGACTTGTCATTTCAGTTGCTCCATTGGAAAAAATCATGACAGGGCTTTGAGAAGATCGAGCCGGATGCAGGCAAGTTGTGTCTGAGGGGGTTAAATTGAGCAGGGGCGGTATTTTTAATTGGTAAAAATTATTGACCTAATTTGCGTTTAATGTTTCACTGAATAGAAAGAGTGCTTTTTTCCCTTGCTCTGATTTTGAGTTACCCATTATTGAGACAGATAGAAAGTAAATTATAGGGGACCGTTATGCCAATCACCTTTGATACCATGGAGGAGTTAATTCGTTTTTACCAGACATTTAGTCTGGACAAAACGGCGACTACCCGGAAGACCAAAAGCGTCAGCCTCAAGGAAGCTGCTGAAAAATCAGCTGCCAAAAAGAAGCCCGGACGCAAGGCGGCCCCCAAAAAAGCCGCTGCCAAGAAGACGACAGCTAAAAAAGTAACCAAGAAAGCTACTGCCAAGAAAGCGGCTCCCAAAAAGCCTGCCGCAAAAAAAGCAGTCGCCAAGAAGACAACGGCCAAAAAAGTCACCAAGAAGCCGGTCGCGAAAAAGGCAGTTGCTAAAAAGGCCAAAACCACTAAAGCGCCTGCTAAAACCGTGACATTAACCGGCAGAATCAAGTCTACGATTCAGCAGTTTCTGGATAATAAAAAGTCCTTCACTGCCAACGACATTTATGATGCGATGGCCAAGCAGGATAAATCCATTAACAAGCAATCGGTGATTACGTCGGTGTTGAAGCAAATGAATACCACCTTCTCCAATGTGAAGGTAACTGAGCGCCCCGGTGCAGGGCCTCGGCCAGTCAAGCTCTACAACGCCTAGCGTTTTCAAGCACAGTTTCAATAAGCCGGGCTTTCAGGGTCCGGCTTATTGATATGGAGCCAGTCATGGATTTTAGTCCCTATGTAAATACGGAAGCTTTGGCCGCTTGTTTGGCGCAGGCTGGCGCCCCGGCACCCTTCCCACACCCAAGGCGAGCCCTTCCCCCTGAGGATCTGGGAGCGACCTGGTATGCCGCTTATCAAACCCATCGGCAACGTCATCGAAAAGGACAGTTTTTTACGCCCAAACTCCTGTGTGACTGGATGTGGGCTCTGGCAGCCCCACAACCCCATGAGACGATTCTGGATCCTGCTTGTGGAACGGGTAGTTTTTTGCTGCGCGGGTATGATTATTTAACCGCCATGGCAAAGGAGCAGCCGTCGCTGATGACCCATGAGGAGGCATTACGGCAATTAATCGGCTGGGAGCTGGATCCACAGGCGGCGGCGTTATGTCGATATCAACTGACCTATCAGGTACTCCCGCCCAGGGGACACCCCAGGATTTCTGTTGGTAATTTTCTGGATTGGGATTCATCCAGTCGAGATGGTCCCCCGGTGGATGTGATTATTGGTAACCCACCCTATGTGCGGCAAGAATCACTGAAGCACATGGGCCAAGTCATGGCACGGTTGCAAGCTCAGTATGCCGCCTATTTGGAGCGGTTTCCACATCAGGTTGCGCTCTTTCAAAACAAACTGGATCTGTACCACCTGTTTTTTTTGCAGGCCACCTGCCTACTCAAACCCGGTGGCCGTTTGGTATTTATAACCAGTAATAGCTGGCTTAACACGGCAATCGGACAACGGTTTCGTGAATTTCTTTGTCATCATTATCACATCCGGTTGGTGATGGAATCCGCTTGTGAAGCGTGGTTTGCTGATGCCGCCGTCACGCCGGTGGTGGTTTCCCTAGAGCGTTGTGCACCCAACCTACAAAAGCAATTCGCCTTGGAGACACAATTTATCCGGCTGCGCCAGCCTTTAGCATCCTTCATGCCTGAACGCCCGCTTACCGACTGGCCTCAGCTCAAAAAGCGGCTAGTCCAGCTTCAGGAAGCACCTGAGGCATTTCCGGTTTCTTCGGCCCGAATCCCCCAGCAGCAGCTTTATGAGCACCAGCAACAGTCGTGGTCCTTGCACCTGAGAGCCCCGCAACAGCTTTCAAGCTTGTTGGAGCAGTCTCAAAATGGGATGACGCTCAGTGACCTGGGTACGGTGCGTTATCCCTTGAAAACCGGAATTAATGGCTTTTTCTACGTCACCCAAGCGGTGGTGGATCGCTTTGGCATTGAGCCTGAATTTTTAGTCCCTGTCCTTAAATCCAGCCGGGAAATTCAGTTCTACCGCATTTCTTCAGTAGGAAAGTATTTTTTATTTTCCTGCCCGCTTTCTCCCGAGGCCCTCAAAACCAAGGGGAAGGAAGGGGCGCTAAGATACATCACATGGGGGCAAACGCAAACAGCGGCTCCTCGCCAGAAACGGGGACAATCGGTTCCCTGGCCTCAGGTTAAATCTGTGAGCCATCGGGCGCACTGGTACCAGCTTCAGCCCTTGGAACCCCCTCATTTTTTATGCCCCCGGTTTATTGATCGCCGGTTTTTTATGGCCCACTGCGTGACACCACTGGTGGAGGATCAGACGTTTTATGGGCTCACGCTGGCAGCGCCTTGGCAAGCCAAGACGGACTTGATCGCCGCCTTGCTAAACAGTACGCTCAGTTACTGGTTGATGGAGATGCGGGGGCGCACCAACCTGGGGGAGGGGGTGCTGCAATTTTCCCGACAGGATATGGCTGATTTTCCCATCATCCGACCCGATATTTTTCCTGAGGCCGAGCGGGAGGAGCTGGCCCGGCTGTTTCAGGGGTTAAGCCAGCAGCCGATTTTGCCGATTGCGGCTGAAGTGAAACGACCGGAGCGGGTGTTGCTGGATGAATTGATTTTAAAACGGTTGACCCCAGACAATCCGCGTATAATTCGGGAGAGGTTGGTTGATAGCTTGCTTCAGGGGGTGGATGAGCGACATGAACGGGCTCGGCATCGGCGAGACGCTCAGAGAATGCGATCGGAAAATGGCAGGTAAAAAGCCCGTGTTTTCTTTTGCGTATAATGAAACGAGCTACGATGTTGGATCATATTGCCCGGAATCATGCCCGTAGCCGCCTGAGCCCTGCGCTGAAAGAGTGAACAATGCCCCCCGTAATGCCCATGAGCCACACCCTGACCCGACAACTGGATACCCTGCTGCAGGCGCCAGGCGGGCTGGATATGAAACGGGCGGATCCGCTGATTCAACAGCTTCAGGAACAGTTGGGCCCCAGAGGTCAGGGGAATGTGGTCATGGCGCAAATCAACCCCACCCCAGGGGATCTGGCTGGCAACGCAAGCAAGATTCTTGCGTATATCCAGACAGCTGAAGCCATTGGTGCGGATTTAATCCTGTTTCCTGAGTTGTCTCTGATGGGGTACCCCATTCGGGATGTGATTGCCCGGCACCCCTTTCTGGTGCAAGAAAATTTGAAATGGCTCCGGGCGCTGGCAAAACGAACGGGAGAAACCATTGCCCTGGTTGGCTTTGTGGAGCCGCGTGATCAAGGTGAGACGCCCTGGGCCGGGAAGCCCTTTTATAATTCGGTGGCGGTTTTGCAACATGGCCAGATTCGGGGAATTGTCCGAAAGTCCCTCTTGCCGGATTATCACGAGTTTGAAGAGTACCGAACCTTTGAGTTTTCTCCAGCTCCCGGCGTTTTTCCGCCGGAGACGCTGGGCGCCTCTGACTGGCAACCCAAGGGGACGGGCCTCCCGCTGACCGTGGGCGATATCCGATACGGGATTTCAATTTGTGAAGATCTCTGGGGTGATCCTGAGTTTTTTCTCCACCCTGCGTACCGGCAAGATCCTTTAGCGAAGTGGATCCGGCAGCAACAGCCCGATGTACTGATTAATCTGTCGGCATCTCCTTCTCGCTCCCGGAAGGAGCAGCTTAAACACCATTTGCTGTCATTTTTGGCAAAGAAATACCAGGTGCCACTGGTGTATGTGAATCAGTGCGGCAGCATTGATGAAATGAATTTTGACGGAGCCAGCCGCCTATATGACGAAACAGGGGCGCTGATTGCCCGGGCAGCGGCGTTTGAGGAACGCTTTGTTCTGATTAACCCGCCTCGAAAAGAGGGAGCGATTGAGCCTTTGCCCGTAGGATTGGAAGCGACGCTGTCTGCGCAAAAGATTTTTGATGCCTATGACACCAGTGATTTAGGAAGGACGTATCAGGCGCTTGTACAAGGGATTCGGGATTACTTTGTAAAAAACGGATTCCAACGTGCGGTGCTGGGTCTTTCGGGCGGTCTGGATTCCTCGGTGGTGGTGACGCTATTAACGGATGCTCTGGGGGCGGATCAGGTGCTGGGGGTCAGCATGCCTTCACAGATCACTCCAACGGAAAACCGTGAAGACATTGAACTGCTGGCCAAGCACTTGGGCATTCTGCTGGTGGAAACCCCAATTGAAGCCATTGTTGAGGCATTAAACCAGGCGGTGGATAAAACCCGAACCGGCATTGAATCGAGATGGGGACAGGCTTTATCAGGTTCTAATGCGGCGGATAATGCCCAAGCCATTACCCGAGCCACCATTTTGCGGCAGCTGGGGAATGATTATCGGGCCTTACCCATTGCTACCTCGGACAAGTCAGAATTTTATCTGGGATACGCGACGGTGAATGGGGATATGTCCGGGGCCTTGGCCCCCATCGGGGATCTGCCCAAAACCAAGGTTCGGGCCTTGGCCCATTGGTTGAATGAACATCGGGTAGTCAAAAACGCCATTCCCGAGCGTATTATTACCCGACCCTCCGGTGCGGATTTGCGACGAGATGTCAAAACCGGCCAATTGATTACAGCCGAGCAAGATCTCATGCCGTATGAGTTTGCCGATGAAGTCATCTGGCGTATCGAGGCCCTGCAGCAAGGGTTGTCTGAGATGCTGGAAGAACAGTTCCAGTATGAGCGGATGCACCCGGTGGCGCCAGCCCAAAAAGCCGAGTGGCTGTGCAAGTTTTTTGATCGCATGCAGAAATCCGTGTTCAAGTGGTTCATCGCCCCGCCCATATTAATGGTAGAAGGTAATGGCTCCATCGCAAAGACCGATTATCACCACCCCATCTCCAGCCGGGTGTGTTGGCAAGGTCATACAACTGAGGCCATTGCTCAGATTCTGGATGGGCAGATCCTGAACGGGCGAGCTGCTAAGCAGAGCTAGCCCACACTCGTGTATTCGGCTGTGGGCTTGGGGCCGCCAGCAACCAGGTGATCCACGTCGGAAAACTGCTGGAAGTTTTCCATAAACATGCTGGCCAACTTGTTGGCCTGGGCATCGTAGGCTGCCGGATCCGACCACTGGGCACGGGGATCCAGTAGTTCCGCAGGCACACCAGGGCAGGCCTTGGGAACCAGCACATTAAAGATCGGGTGATTCCAGAACGCTTGTTGTTCCAGTTCCCCACTCAAAGCCGCGTTCACCATGGCTCGGGTATGGGGAATGCTGATCCGATGGCCCACCCCGTAGGGGCCGCCTTGCCAGCCGGTATTGATCAGATAGACATTGACCTGATGGGCCTCAATTCGTTTTCGCAGCTGAGAAGCGTATGTTGAGGCGGGTCGTGGCATGAAGGGCGCTCCAAAACAAGAGGAAAAGACGGCTTTGGGTTCAGTAATGCCGCGTTCTGTACCGGCCACTTTACTGGTATACCCACTGATAAAATGATATTGGGCCTGATCCAGCGTCAGCTTGGCGATGGGGGGCAAGACGCCAAAGGCGTCGGCGGTCAGGAAAATGACCGTGGAGGGGTGTAAGGCGACCCCAGCGGGATCCGCATTGGGAATGTAATGGACCGGGTAGCTGACCCGTCCGTTTTCCGTCAGGGTACTGTCATTAAAGTCAAACTCCCGGGTGAGCGGGTCCATTACCACGTTTTCAGCCATGGCGCCAAAGCGGATGGCATCATAAATTTCTGGCTCGGTTTCCCGAGAGAGCTTATGGGTTTTGGCGTAGCAACCGCCTTCAAAGTTGAAAACGCCCCGATCCGACCAGCCATGTTCGTCATCGCCAATCAACGTTCGGCTGGCATCAGCGGATAAAGTGGTCTTTCCGGTACCGGAAAGACCAAAAAACAGAGCGGAGCGGCCATCGTTACCCACATTACAGGAACAATGCATCGGGAAGACGTTGCGTTCGGGCATGAAGTAGTTCATGACCGAGAAGATCGACTTTTTAATTTCCCCAGCGTAACGGGTGGCCGCAATCAGGACCATTCGTTTTTCCAGATTGATGAGCACAGCGGCTTCCGAGTGGGTTCCATCGGTTTCCGGGTCAAGCTTCAGGCCAGGTGCGGCAATGACGGTAAATTCAGGGATAAACGACTTGAGTTGCTCATCGGTAGGGCGGACAAACATTTGGTGCGCAAACAGATTCTGGGAAGCCAGTTCGTTAACAAAGCGCACGGGCATGGCATAGCGGGTATCGGCCCCACAGTAGCCATCAAATACGTAGACTTCCCTGTCTTGAAGGTAGGCCCTGATTTTGTTGTACACGTTTTCAAACACTTCTTCTGTGGTGGGCAGGTTAATATCTCCCCAGTCAATGACTTCATGAACTGCTGGAGTGTCCACGATAAAGCGATCCTGGGGGGAGCGGCCGGTATATTTTCCGGTCTGAACCACCAGGGTTCCATTGGCGGAAAGATGGCCTTCCTCATTGAGCAGGGCTTTTTCAATCAGGGATCCGACCGGAAGTTGGTAGTACTGGGTTTTTGAAGTCTCAAGTCCTACATAGCCGATAAGGTCTTTCATAGCGCGCATCCTCCCGCTTTATGTTCCCCTCATCATAGCGTAAAACCCAATGGGAATCCACTTCCCCATCTGGGCAACGGCAGGTTAGCCAAACAGGCTATGAAGGGATTTGGCGGTGGTTTGTAAGATTCGAGCGTTGGCCTGGTAGGCGCTTTTGGCCAAAATCAGGTTGATCCCCTCGGTGGACCAATCGGTCCCGGAGGAGGCCATGGCGTGATGGACAGGGGGATCCTCCAGAGGAACGCCCGGTTCGATGACGCTGATGACCCCACCTTGGGTTTGTGCCTGGGATTGTACCCGGTTCGGCACAAATCCTTCGGTATTCAGGTTGGCGACGTTATGGGAGGTGACATTCACTCGAAGCCGGGCATCCCGCATCCCGCTATAATGAACCCACATACTGGAGCTGAGAGGGGAAATGGCGGCCATGGCGTGTTTGCTCGTTTGTTCTCTGATGTTTTTATGTGCATGGCTGGAAAATTCTAATCCATCATGGGTGGGAACGTTATAAATTGTTACTTCGGCATGAGGCGGCTGGCGAACGAAAAAGATGAGAGCCTCAAGGCTTGCGTCTGTGTCTTGAACCCGTAGAGTCATAGTCAGAGCATTAGCCAGGAATTGTACACCATGGATATCAATGACCCCCGGTGGGAAGAATATGACGCCCGTTTTCGGGAAGTGGCCGAGAAGGCGGAAGAGGTAGAAGGACCACAGTCCTCAGCGGCTTCAGCCCAGTATATTCTGTTTTTATATGGGGAAAATGGCCTGACGCCGGAAGAAGAATTTGAGATGCTGGCTAGGCTGGAAGAGGCAGGCTGTGAAAACCGGCTGAAAAAATTTGAGGTCGATACGACCATTTGGCAGGATACGGTTTTATACGTACCATAATCAGGTGCGTTGTTCTTCCAGTTGCCGGTTGATGGCCTCATACAGATCATCGCCAATCAGGGATTTTAGCATCTCTTCAGCCTCTTCTTTTCCGTCCTGAAGGGCCGTTTTGGAGATTTTGACCAGCATATGGGTAGAGGCTTCCTCGCCCAGTTCATGGCAGACGGTGGCGTAGACGGAGATCAACCCCAAGGTATCACCCAGCTTGTATCCCACAACGACGATACCTTCTGAGGGGAGGGTATACAATGCTCCGGCTGCTTTATGGAGATCCAAATCCTGATCATACCAGCGACGTTTGTGCTGGCCGTATTTGTACAGACGCTCCACACCCACATGACCAATGGAGGTAATAGAAGCGGAGTTTTTATACTGGATGTCCTTGCGGGTTTGCTCGGCAAAATGGCGGATCATCCGGGCGCAAAAAAGCTGGACCTCTCGCTGGCGAATGTTTTTTAAATAGACCAGTAATTTGGTGCAGTTGGGTTCTTGATCATACCAGCGCTGGTACATAGGGCTCTCAATCTCTAAACCGAACGGTAAATATTTTTCTCATTGTATCAACAGAAAGCAGTTCATGGGCATGCCTGGGGTTTTGCTTGTGATACACTGACCCCGTACGATTAGGTGAGGATGATTCTCCATGCGCCCAGAGCCCTTGATGGAAAATATGCGGACGTGCTACCAAAAGCCGTTTTTGGAGTTGGTATTTGAGGCCCAGCAGGTTCATCGCCAGTATCATCCCGCCAATGAAATCCAGCTTTGTACGTTGTCTAATATTAAATCGGGGAATTGCTCGGAAGATTGCGCGTATTGTCCGCAAAGCGCCCGCTATAACACCGGGATCGACACCTGGGATCTGCCCTCAGTGGAAGAAATTCGTCAGCAGGTGCAGGAGGCAAAGGCCAATGGATCCAGTCGCTTTTGTATGGGTGCGGCTTGGCGAACCCCACCCCATGAAAAAGCCTTTCAGCATGTTCTGGAACTGGTCAAAGCGGTCAAGGCCGAAGGTTTGGAAGCCTGTGTGACCATGGGTATGTTGTCTGCTGAGCAGGCCCTGCGCCTGAAAGAAGCCGGACTGACTGCGTATAATCATAACATTGATACCGCCCCCAGCTTCTACGAGGAGATTATTACCACCCGAACTATTGAAGACCGTTTGGACACCCTGAAACATGTGGCGAATGCGGATCTACAAGTCTGCTGTGGTGGAATTCTGGGGATGGGTGAATCGGTGGATCATCGGCTCGAATTTATCCAAACCTTGTGCCAGTTGGAAACCCCACCGGAGTCGGTCCCCATTAATTGCCTGGTCCCGGTAGAGGGGACCCCCCTGGCGGATCAGCCCCCGGTGGATTCCTTTGAACTGGTACGGACCATTGCCGTTACCCGTATTTTCCTACCTACCGCGAAAGTTCGCTTATCCGCAGGCCGACTGACCATGTCGGATGAGACCCAAGCCTTGTGCTTTCTGGCCGGGGCCAATGCCATCTTTACCGGGGAAAAATTGCTGACGACCAATAATCCGGGCCTGAACCGCGATCAAGAATTGATGGACAAGTTGGGTCTGATTGCCCTCCAGCCCACCCGACCCCTAGTTGCACATTAATTTGCCCAGTCACTCCTCCGTATTCATTGGCTTACTTTTTTTGGTCGGGCCTTTTACAATAAACATGAGTATGAGCATAGGAGCGTGAGGATGGGACGAGAAGGATCTGAAGGATCTATGAATCAGCCCGGTGATGTGAATCAGGATGGGAAAATTACCAGCGAAGATCTTGAAATGCTGAGAAGGCTGTTGGAAAGCACCCCGGAGTTATTGTCTCACTTGCCGGAAGCGGATCGAAAGCTCCTGGATGTGAACCAGGACGGGGAAATTAATTACAATGACCTGATGCGCCTTTGTACCCAACTGGTTGAGCAGGCACAGGAAACCCCGGTTGCGAGCAAGCTGGATCAATTGCGGCAAAAGCTGCGGTAGTCGTGGTTGGATACCGAATCAACGCTCTGGGCGCGCCAGCGTCTGGGGTGGGGGATGTCTTGGTTAAAAAACAAGCCTGCCGGGTTTCTGGAGCCGTTATTTAAATCCGAAAACGGAAAGAGAGGAAGTTCATTGAACTTCCTCTCTTTTGCGAGTCCTGGGATTCGAACCCAGGGCCACTCCCTTAAAAGGGGAATGCTCTACCACTGAGCTAGACTCGCGTAGGGAACGTATTTTAGCATTGTATCGAGTCAAGGGGGTGCGTCAAGCAAAGATAGGGGAAGATCTTACAACAAACTCATCGTGGGTGAAAGGGGAGGTTTTCCACTCTGGGCAGAACGACGGCTGGGGGCCTGCATGGGGTTTTCCAGCAGGATGGTCTGGTTCCGTTCCGCCCCGACGCTAATGAGGGATAAGGGGGCTCCAGTCAACTCCGCCAAGCGGTTTAAATATTGCTTGGCTTCTGTTGGCAGATCCTCAAAACGACGGGCCTCTTTGACTGAGCCGTTCCAACCCGGCAGGGTTTCATAAACCGGTTCTGCCTGTCGGAGTTCATGCAATTGGGAGGGGAAGTGGGGAGAAATAACCCCAGTTTGTCGGTTCTTATAGGCCACACAGATTTTTAATTCACTCAACCCGTCGAGGACATCCAGCTTGGTCAGGGCCAAACCGTCTAGTCCATTGACTTGTACGCTATAACGGGCAATAACGCTGTCATACCAGCCGCAACGCCGCTCCCGCCCGGTGGTTGTACCAATTTCCTGCCCGACTTCCACCAGATGACGACCGATTTCATCTTGAAGCTCAGTCGGGAAAGGCCCTTCCCCGACCCGAGTGGTATAGGCTTTCATGACGCCAATGACACGATCAATCTGGGTGGGTCCCAGGCCTGAACCGGTACAAGCGCCGCCAGCGGTGGCATTGGAGCTGGTGACAAAGGGGTAGGTCCCGTAATCCACATCCAGCAAGGTTCCTTGCGCACCTTCAAAGAGGATCCGGCGGTCTTGGCTGACGGCCTCATGGAGCAGAACCACGGTATCGGCGACATAGGGTTTGAGTTTTTCAGCGTAGGTTTGACAAAACGCGTATAGTTCATCGACGGTGTGCGGCTCGGTTTGCAACAGGGTCTTTAAAATCGGTGCTTTCAGGGTGATCAGTTGTTGGAGGCGCTCTTTCAGGACTTCCGGGGGATCGTATAAATCCCCAACCCGAACCCCGTAGCGGCCCACTTTATCCATATAGGTGGGGCCAATGCCCTTGCCAGTGGTGCCGATTTTCTTGTCGGCCATGGCGCTTTCGGCGGCTTTATCTAACGCAATGTGGTAAGGGAGGGTTAGATGAGCCCGGTTGCTTACTTTTAAATTGTTCAGGCTGTAGCCTTTGGCTTGGAGTTCTTCAATCTCACGGAACAGAACGCTTGGATCAATGACGGTGCCATTGCCAATCATGCAGAGCTTATCCGGGTACAGCATGCCGGAAGGGATGAGGTGAAACTTAAACGTGTGGCCATCATGTTTAACGGTGTGGCCTGCGTTACATCCCCCCTGATGGCGAACCACCACATCGGCTTCATTTGCCAGGAGATCGGTGACTTTGGCTTTGCCTTCATCACCCCACTGGGCACCGACCACAACCACATTGGCCATTTGAGTTGTTCCTCCGTACACGGTTTCTGTTGCTAAGCCTGCGCAAAACACAGGCAGTATAGGTCAAGCTCAAAAGGCCGTCAAGTAACGGATTGCCCGGATTGCTTAACAGAACCGGGCTATAGGAGCATAGCAGATTGACTTCCCGTCATGTAAGATATAATAATGTAGATCACCTTCGGGGACCCGGAACGATTCGTGGGTATGGAGAGGTGGCTGAGTGGTCGAAAGCGGCTTCCTGCTAAGAAGTTGTGGGGTCAAAAGCTCCACCGAGGGTTCGAATCCCTCCCTCTCCGAATAAAAAGCTCCCATTGGGAGCTTTTTATATGGGGGAAAATCCACCAACGCGGGTGTTTCAAAACTGAGGACATTTTTCCGGGAACAGTCACGCCCTGATTCCAGACTATATAGAGCAATGGCGGTACGCGCCGACGGTGATAAGGAGAATATGGGCGAATGGCTGTCTTGAGGCGGTTTGGGTTGTTTTTGTGGCTCAGGAATAAGATGACCCGAGTAAAGCGTCCCTTGAAAACAAGGGATATTACTTCTCGTCAGGAGAATCACACAATTCAGCCCTCTTTGTTTTCCCCCAGGGCCGATATTACCGGACTCAAACGCTTTGTAGTGATCGGGGACGCGGGTAGCGGAACGCGAAGGCAGCTTGAAATTGCCAGACAAATGGAAAAATACTATGAGCACACGCCTTTTGCTTCGGTATTGGTGCTGGGAGATAATGTGTATGAGGTTGGGTGCCCCTCATTATTTGAAGAGCGGATCGAACAACCCTACCAACCCCTTTTTGAAAAGGGGGTTCGCTTCTACCCGGTTTTGGGGAACCATGATGTCAACCGGGGATATGGGGATCAGCAGCTGGCCTACTGGGGCGTACCGTCATGCTTCTACAGCTTTAAGCTGGGGAACGTGGAATTTTTCGCGCTGGATACCATGATTTTAATGCCCAAGTATTACGGAGCCTACCTGCACAATCTGGATCTGGCCAGGGAGCGGGCAGAAAAGCAAATGCGCTGGTTAGATCAATCGCTCCAGCAAAGCCGAGCCGAGATGAAGGTGGTGTATGGTCATTATCCTTTATACACCTCAGGGAGCCATCAGGCCGGGGCCAAGGGCATGCGTAAGATCCTGGAACCCCTCCTGGTCAAACATCAGGTTGATATTTATTTTGCCGGACATGAGCATCTGTATGAGCAATCCAAGCCCATTGCCGGGGTGCGGCATTTTACCAGTGGCGCGGCAGGAAAACGGAGCCGTACCTACCTGCCCTTTGCCTTGCATCCGCGGGAAAAGGTGATTCCCAAACATCATTTTATGGTCTTTGAAATCACCTTAGAGGGCTTACAGTATCAGGTCATTTCCCGACAGGGGCGGGTGCTGGATGCCGGGATGGTCCCCAAAAAAGCCGCAACCCGTGAGAATGTGGCGGCAGCGCACGTCGTCACGAAACAGGTGCAGGGATCTGTCTCCTGAAGTCCATGTTGTTGGATTGGGTGTCAATTTAAGATGATGTTTGGGTTTCATGGAGCAAGATGGGTTTGAAAGAACTGGAGGGACCAGATTGTTGTTGAGTCGAATCATGGGTGGCCAGGAGCTACAGTTTGCCGGGGCGAAGAAGGTCCGAAACCGATCCAAGGAAGCCCCCGGAACCCTGCAGCCGGATTTGTTTACCCCCAGCCACCGCCGAAAAGGCGCTAATCGCTTTGCCGTAATCGGGGATGCCGGTAGTGGGAACAAGCACCAGTATGACATTGCCGAGCAAATGGCCCAAACCTACCAGAAAAAACCCTTTGATAGCGTACTGGTCCTGGGGGATAACGTCTACAATTACGGAGAGCCCCAACTCTTTGAGGACCGGATTTATCGTCCCTATCAAAAGCTCTTTGATGAGCAGGTCAAATTCTTTCCCGTACTCGGCAATCATGATGTGGAACGGGGCCATGGCGATCAGCAACTGACGTATTGGGGCGCCCCCCAGTTTTACAATGTCCGCAAGGGGGATGTCGAATTTTTCGCCCTAGACAGCACCGTGTTTTTACCGGGTTATGTAGGAACGTATCTTGATAATCCGGGCCGGGCACTGAAGCAGGCGGAGATTCAGTACCAGTGGCTGGATAAAGCCCTGGGCGACAGTACGGCCAAGTATAAAGTCGTCTTTGCCCATTACCCCATGTATTCGTCCGACAATCATGCCAACGATCCGGCCTTGATCCGGTGGCGCAAGCGCATGGAACCGCTCCTGGCCAAGCACAATGTTGATGTCTTTTTGGCGGGTCATGATCATCATTACGAGCGTACCGGCCCGATTCAGGGAGTCCGTCATTTTATCAGCGGCGGAGGGGGCATGCCGGGCAAGGGGGCGTTACTCAAGGTGAAGTACCCTCGGGAAAAAGTCATCCCTCGGTATCATTTCATGTTGTTTGAGGTGAGCGATCAAGGGCTTCAATACGAAGCCATTGGAAGAAACGGCAAAGTCCTGGATGCCGGTGTGGTGCCTCCGAAACAACAGAAAATGACCCGAATCCGCTTTGCCTAGCGGTTTCGTTTATATAAAAGCCAAGTTCAACAGCCAACGCCTTGTGAGATGGTGAAATGGAATACGTAGCCCGCTCCCGAAAGGAAATCTAGCGGATCTTTTTGTAGTTGTAACGATCCAGTTCGGGGTGGGATTTTTCCGATTCGTCCAGCCAGAGCAAAAACTCTTCCTGCGATTGTTGCAGCCGAACGAAGTTATCCATCAAGGCCGAGGTGAACACCGCCTGGGTGGCGTTTTTCTTGAGGCTTTCGCGTTTAGGGGGGTTGGGTCGCATGGATCTCACCCTTTCTCATATATTGCTCAGACAAATGTTGACTCAGACAATGGAATATTTTATATCCTAACCATATAAAAAAAATTATCCGGGTGAAATTGACTTTTGAACAAAAATCTTAACATTTTCGTTACAACGTTTGGGGCTGGGAAGCGGGATCTAGCTCAGGTTTGAGGGCAATCTTAATGGCTTCGCCCGCTTCCACCAGTTGAAGCGCCGTTTCAAATTCGGCCATGGGCATCACCCGGTGGACCAGGGCAATGGGATCCACCTCGCAGGTACTCATGAGATCCAGGGCTTTCTGGAAGAAAAACGGCGTGTGATGAAATAAACTAATTAGCGTAATCTCATCGTAATGCAAGCGGCGGGTGTCCACGTTAATGGAGGTGCCTGACTGGCAACCGCCAAACAAGTTGACCAACCCCCCTTTACGGACAAGCTCAATGGCCTGTTCCCAAGTCGTGGGTTGACCAGCCGCTTCAATCACAATGTCAAACCCTTGCCCGTTGGGGGTAAACGTTTGGCGAATCGCCTCGGAAGAGGGCCATTCTTTCAGGCTGATTGTTTCATCGGCCCCGCCAAAGGTTTTGGCCAAAGCCAGCTTGCGGGGATTTCGGCCCAGTACCGTGACATGGGCTTGCTTCCACTTGGCCAGTTTGACCAGCAATTGCCCGATGGGACCCGTGCCGATAATCGCCACCCGGTCCCCGGCGGTCACATTGGACAGTTCCACCCCCCGCAGACTCACGGCCAGGGGTTCGGTAAAAGCCGCCGCCTCAAAGGAGAGATGATCCGGGATGCGGTAGGTGTTATGGCGGACAATTTGCGTGGGGATTTTCATGTATTCGGCATAGGCCCCGTTGAGGAGATCCAGGTTTTCACACAGGTTGTGCTTTCCTTTGTGGCAGTAAAAACAGTTATAGCAGGGTGCGGAATTTGCCGCCACAACCCGATCCCCCGGTTCAAACCGAGTCACGCCCTCGCCCACAGCATGGACGATTCCGGCAAATTCATGGCCAAATGGGGAGGGGAAGGTCTTCAGCAGGACCGGATGCCCCCGGCGGTAGCATTTGATATCGGTACCACAGGTCAGTGCCGTGTTGATTTTGACCACGATTTCACCTGGGCCTGCCTGGGGAACAGGAATTTCTTCGTACCGGACCACGCCGGGCTCATAGAATAAGGCGGCGCGCATGGTGTCGGTTCGGGTGGTCAGGGTCATGGATAAGGGATCCTTTGCAGCATTCATTTTACGTGCGGAATTGATTTTACGGTTGAAGCAGGACTTTGAGGGCGGCTCCACTTTGATATAACGTCAGGGCCTCATTGATTTGTGCCAGGGGCAGGGTGTGGGTGATCAGCGGGGCAACCTGAATTTTTCGCTGAAACACGGTCTGGGCGGCTTCTTGCAGGGCCTCTAGAGAAGGGGAGTAGCTGGTGATGAGGTTAATTTCCCGAAAATATAGCGGGGCCGGATGAATAACCGGTTGACCCTGTTGGGGGCTGGCAAACAGAACAATCGTTCCCCCGTCCCGCACCAACGCCAGCGCCTGCTGGAGGGTTTTTTCAGTTACTACGGTCAAAAAGACCTGATCCATTTTCCCCAGCGGCGTGTGTTGCGCGAGGACTTCGTTGATGGCCTCTTGCGTGGAAGAGGCAGGATCCAGGGCCTGATCCGCCCACTGCTGGCTTTTGGCCAGAGCCAGTCGGTCTGGGCTGATATCCAGCCCCAACGTGAAGAACCCCTGGGCCCGATACACCTGGCTGGCCAAGAGTCCAATAAACCCCAGGCCGATAATGGCAACAGACCCGTTTTGTTGTGATCCTGCCCGATAAATAGCCTGTAGAACACAAGCCAGAGGCTCGATGCAGCTGGCTTCAGCGTCTGTAATTTCATCAGGAATCAAAAACGCCGTCTGATGCAAGTGATCCCTGCTCACGGCAATTTGTTGGGCAAACCCGCCCGGGGTGATATTGGTGGCCTTAAATTGCCGACACATCGACTGACTGCCGTTGAGACAGTAATGACAGGTCAGGCAGGGAACATGGTGGGCCGTAACAATCCGGTCCCCCACTCTGAAATTCGTACCATGACCTTCGGATAAGGCAATAATCCGGCCCACCACCTCATGGCCCAGTACGCTGCCGGGTGGGGATTTTCGATGGATGTACTTGTCCAGATCGGAACCGCACAGCCCGCAGACTGAAACCTGGATCAAGGCCCCACCCTCCGGGAGTATGGGGTCGGAGACGGGGTTCAGGCCAATGGAATAATCCGGTTGTATTTGGGCAGCCAACATGATTGTTTCAGTTCACGATTTTTGGTTCACGTAATATCCATCTGGGTTTATGATACAAAAGAGACAGCATGGTTTCTATTGTTTCTCATCGAATGTGTTTGTAATCCAGTAAAGAAGAGAGTGGGTTATGGTCTCCACGGAAAGCGTTAAAATTAGTGACCTGTTGAAATCGCGCCAGTCGGATTTTGCTCTGGAAGGGCACTATTCCTATGAGGACATGATTACCCCAGGGGAAGTGAATTGCCAGTGGCATGTGCATGTGGCGGCAGCCGGGGTGGATGTAAAAGGGACGATTCAGGCGGATGTAACCGAAGAGTGCGGGCGGTGTCTGAGTCCCTTTACCGTTCCGGTGCATGCCTCAGTGGATGAAAAATTCGTATTCCGCAAGTTTATCCAGCCATACGAGCGGGAACAGGAGTGGAAGTCCGGGGACTATACCGAGGTCATTGATGAGGACAGCGAACTGGATTTAAAAGATCTCGCCCACCAGTACCTGATTATGGAAGTGGCCTCAGAACCCTTCTGTGAGCGACAGGAATGTACGTACCATTCCCCGGCGGGAACCTAGGGGATCTTACTTTTAAAAAACACCCCCTGCTGTAGACCTTTGTAATAGATACTTGAGTCCTGGGGTCTTTTCTGTAAAAATTGTCCCTGATTTAGCGAAACAGCCCCCTTTAGTAATAATTAGAGGAAAATAACTATGCCAGTTCCCAAGAAGCGAGTCGGTCATTCGGAGCAAGGACATCGCCGTTCCAATTGGAAGGCTACCGTGCCGGAAATCTCCAAGTGCCCTCATTGTGGTTCTGTAAAGCTGCCCCATGTGTTATGTACCAATTGTGGTTATCACAAAGGACGTGTTGTTAGCGAGAAGCTGCACACCCACCACGAACACTAGGCTTTTCCCTTTTGCTGAATGTCCAGTCTGAACTAAAAAAGTGAGCCCCCCCTATGGTCAAGCAACCAATTTCAATCGCTGTGGATGCCATGGGTGGAGATTATGCGCCAGCCGAAATTGTCCAGGGGGCTGTGGATGCGGCGCGAAAATTTGGGACTCAGGTTCTGCTGGTTGGCCCTGAGGAGGCGGTTCAGTCCGAGCTGAAAAAACATGATACAACCGGCCTCCGGCTTGAGGTTGTTCATGCCTCTGAGGTCATTGAGATGGGGGAATCCCCGGCGACGGCCCTGCGGAAGAAGAGAGACGCTTCGATTATTGTAACGGCCAAGTGTGTTCGTCAAGGCAGGGCCCAGGGGATGGTGGCTGCAGGCAGTACCGGAGCGGCCATGGCCTCAGCCCTCTTAAATATTGGTCGGATTGATGGGATTGATCGTCCGGCCATTGCCGTGGTTTTGCCGACTACATCCGGTGAGCCTTGCGTGTTAATTGATGCCGGGGCCAATGCGGAATGTATTCCCGAAATGCTGGTGCAGTTTGCCCGGATGGGAAGCGCATATCTGCAATGTGTCTATGGTATCCCCCAGCCAACGATTGGCTTGCTCAATATCGGAGAGGAGATGGGCAAGGGGAATCCCTTGGCGAATTCGGTATTCAAGCTGCTGGAGCAGGATACGGCCTTGAACTTCATCGGAAATGTGGAAGGCAAGGAGATGTTCAAGGGCGGGGTTCATGTCGCTGTGTGTGATGGGTTTACTGGGAATGTGGCCTTAAAATCCGCTGAAGGCGTGATGAGCATGTTTAAAAATTCCCTGAAACACGAAATTCAGCAAAGCATCCCAGCGCAAGCTGGGTATGTGCTGATGAAATCGGCCTTTAAGTCGGTGGCCAAAAAAGTAGACCCTGAAGAGCATGGCGGGGCGTTGCTTTTGGGAATTAAGGGGCTTTGCGTGATCAGCCATGGTGGCAGCCATGCTCGTGGTATCATGAACGCCATTCGGGTGGCCAAGGAGGCGGTAGAAACCGGGGTCGTGGAAAAAATTTGTGAACATATAGGGGAAGGGTATGGAGTACATCATGACAATGCCGCAGGATAATTCAAGTATCGGCGTTCATTTCGCCGGAGTTGGCGCCTATGTTCCGCCCACTGTTGTCACCAATGATGATTTAACCAAGCTGGTTGAGACCTCGGATGAGTGGATTAGTAGCCGAACCGGGATTCGGGAACGCCATGTGGTTTCTGGCGATGAAAGCGTGGCTGATTTGGCCATTGCTGCCGCTAAAGAAGCCCTAGCTAGTGCCGGGATGGATGGTTCTGAGATTCAGCTAATTATTGTGGCCTCCTCAACCCCCGATACCATTTATCCGGCGGTGGCTTGTCAGGTGCAGCAGGCTATTGGCGCGAAAAACGCCGCGGGCTTTGATATGGCTCTGGCTTGTACCGGCTTTGTGTATGGACTCATTATTGCCTACCAGTTCCTGAAAACCGGTATGTACAAAAACGCCCTGGTCATTGGGGCCGATGTCCATTCCCGTTTTACCAACTGGCATGATCGCAATACTTGTATTCTGTTTGGCGATGGGGCCGGGGCTGGGATTCTTAAAGCCGAAGCCGGGACATCTGATAGCTTTTTGGCCCATGATATGCACTTGGATGGGACCAAAGGCATGGAGCTGACCCTCTTTACTCAGGCGGAGAACTGCCCCTTGGTTGAGCCCAAGACGCCGGTGAATCATTATGTGTACATGAACGGGCGGGAAGTGTTTAAATTTGCCGTGGGTGTGGTGCCGCAATCGATTCAGGCTGTTCTCAAACAGGCAGAACTGGATATTCTCGATATTGATCATGTGGTCCTGCACCAGGCCAATATCCGGATTATGCAAGCCATGTCGGAAAAGCTGGGGATTCCCGAGGAACGCCTGATTGTGAATCTGGACAAATACGGCAACACCTCTGCTGCTTCCATTCCCATTGCGTTAAACGAGGCGGTGCTGGAAGGTCGGATTAAACCAGGCGATAAGTTGATCTTTTGCGGATTTGGCGCCGGGTTAGCCTGGGCCTCCACTGTGTTTGAATGGACGTTGGTGGATCAACGCCTCCCCCAGGAACTGAAAAGTCAAATGGAGTTGGCCGCGACCAAGGGTTAAAACGCTGCTGCTGTAGCGGCAAAGAGCCAGGGAAGGAAAAAGAGTATGGGTAAAGTCGCATTTGTGTTTCCAGGGCAGGGATCCCAAAGTGTGGGCATGGGGCAGGATTTCTTTACGCAATCGCCCAAAGCCCAGGAGATTTACGAGACGTTTAACCGGATTGTGGCTTCGGATTTAAGCCAGGTTTGCTTTCAAGGGCCGGAAGAGACGTTAAAACGTACCTTGTATACCCAACCGGCCATTTTGGCGACTTCGCTGGTGGCCTTAGAGCTATTTCTGGAGCGGGGGAGTCTGACTCCCGTGGTTGCTGCGGGTCATAGTCTGGGTGAATACGGGGCGTTGTATGCCGCTGGGGTTGTGGATCTACCCACGGTGGCCACGCTGGTCAAAAAACGGGCGGAACTGATGGAAAACACCAAGGATGGGGCTATGAGCGCGGTGTTGGGTTTATCGCAACCGGATGTGGAGCGGGTAATTGAGCAAGTCCAGGTGGATTACCCCAGTCAGATTACTGTGGCCAACTACAATACCGATGGCCAATATGTCATTTCCGGCGCCCCCAATGCTATAGAACATGCTGGTAAGCTTCTGAAGGAAGCCGGGGCCAAGCGGGTATTGCCGTTGCCGGTGGGCGGGGCGTTTCATTCCCCTCTAATGAAAGATGCCGCGGATGAATTTGCCGGGTTTATCCAGGGTTTTACATTCTCTGATGCCCGGTTTCCGGTAATTACCAATGTCGATGCCCAAGCGACCCAAGCAGGCAGTGAGATGCAAAATAAACTGGGCCTGCAAATTAACCACTCGGTTCATTGGGTTCAGACCATGAAGCGGATGGTGGAAGATTTTGGCGTGACTGTCGTGGTGGAACTGGGGCCGGGGAAGGTGCTGACCGGGATGATGAAAAAAATGCATCCGGGTGTGGTCGTTTATAACGTCTTTGATATGGCGTCTTTGGAGGCTACCGTACAAGCCATTCGGGAAACAGCTTCTGTTTCTTAAGGCGGGTGCTATTAAACGTATGATCAGGTAATGGAAGAGAATGATGGCAGAATCAAATAAGGGAAGAGTTGCAGTTGTCACCGGGGGTTCCCGGGGAATTGGTCGGGCTATTGTGATAGCGCTGGCCGAAGCTGGGTTTGATGTGGCCTTTAGTTACGCTTCAAATAAAGCCGCCGCGTCTGATGTGGAAAATACCGTCAAGGTTTTTGGCGGGCGGGTGTTGGCCATTCAAGCCAATGCCGGGACGCAGTTAGAGGCCCAATCTCTGATTGATGAAACTGTTGAAAAGCTGGGCCGGATTGATGTGCTGGTCAATAACGCCGGGATTACCAAAGACGGTCTGCTGGTGCGCATGAGCGATGAGGACTGGGAAAAGGTCATTGATGTGAACCTGTCCGGGGCATTTTATACCACTCGGGCGGCGGCCAAGTACATGATGAAGCAGCGGACCGGTCACATTGTAAATATTACCAGTGTGTCGGGTGTTTACGGCAATGCCGGTCAGGCCAATTATTCAGCCAGTAAGGCCGGGATGATTGGGCTGACCAAATCGGTGGCTAAAGAACTGGGCAGTCGAAATGTCACGGTCAATGCGGTGGCTCCTGGGTTTATTGCCACCGATATGACTGAAGGATTGCCCGTTGATAAAGTGGTGGAGCGGATTCCGCTGAACCGATTGGGTCAACCGGAAGATGTTGCCAAGGCGGTTCTTTTTCTGGTAACATCTGGAAACTATATAACAGGGCAAGTTATTCACGTTGATGGCGGCCTCGTCTTATAGTCAACCGCTAACCCAAGTGTTCCCAAACTTTAAACTTTTTTAATTATTTGGAGGTTAATAACCAAAATGAGCAAAACCGCAACGGATATTTTCGAGCGCGTAAAGAAAGTCATCGTGGAGCAGCTCAGCGTGGATGAGGCTGAGGTGACCCCGGAAGCCAACTTTACCCAGGATTTGGGCGCTGACTCCCTGGATACCGTTGAGTTGGTCATGGCGTTTGAAGAAGAATTCAACACCGAAATCCCCGATGAAGAAGCGGAAAAAATTCAAACCGTTCAGGATGCGGTTAACTACATCGATAAAACCCTGAACGCCTAGTATTGGTTAACCCCTGGATATATTGGTAGATATATTGGAACCATGAGCAACTCCACAAAACGTCGTGTGGTGATTACCGGCATGGGCGTCATCACATCTTTGGGGGAAACCCCGGAAACCCTCTGGCAGAATCTATTAGCCGGTAAATCTGGCATCGGGCCGGTCACGTTGATTGCCCCGGAAGAGCAGACGGCCAAGATTGCCGGAGAGTGCCGGGAGTTTATCCCGGAAAACTACATGGACAAAAAGGAAGCCCGCCGGATGGATCGCTATACCCAGCTGGCTATTGCGGCTTCCAAGCGTGCCTACGAGGATTCCGGTCTCAAGGAAGGTGATGTGGACCCGTATCGCTTTGGAGTCATTGTCAGCAGCGCGGCTGGCGGCATTGGTACTATTGAAGTACAGATGAAAAATGCCCTTCAACGGGGATTCCATAAAACCAGCCCGTTCCTGGTTCCGATGATGATTTGCGATATTGCCTCAGGTTGGGTGGCCATTGAATATGGGGCCAAGGGACCCAACCAGGCAGTGGTCACCGCATGTGCGACGGGTTCTAACTCGATTGGCGATGCATTTCGCTCGATTCAGTATGGTGAAACCGACGTGATGTTGGCCGGTGGGGGTGAAGCCCCGATGACGGCTTTATCAGTAGCAGGTTTCCACTCGATGCGGGCGCTTTCCAGCCGTTTTGATGAGCCGGAAAAGGCCAGCCGTCCCTTTGACAAAGCTCGAGATGGCTTTGTCATCGCCGAAGGCGCAGGGGTGGTGGTTCTGGAAGAATTGGAACATGCCAAAGCTCGGGGCGCCAAAATCTATGGTGAGATCGTAGGTTATGGTCGCACCGCCGATGCCAATGATATTGTCGCTCCTTGCGCTGACGGAGCGGGGGCCGGTCAGGCCATGAAAAAGGCCCTGGATGATGCGGGCCTGGCACCGGACGCCGTTGATTATATCAATACCCATGGAACCAGCACTCCTTTAGGTGATATTGCCGAAACCTTGGCCATTAAGCGGGTCTTTGGAGATTATGCCAAAAATGGACTGGTCGTCAGTTCCACCAAGAGTATGCTGGGCCATATGTTGGGCGCTGCCGGGTCGGTTGAGGCGGTGATTTCGCTCTTGGCCATCAACAACAAAACGGCCCCGCCGACGGTGAATTTGGACGATCAGGACGAGCAGTGTGATTTGGATTATGTCCCCAACGTGCCGAGAAAGCTGGATAAGCTGGATGTGGCCATGTCCAACTCCTTTGGCTTTGGCGGGCATAATGCGTCTTTAGTCTTTAAAGCGTATCAGCCGTAAATTCAGCCTTCCATTTTCAATGGGCGCCATCTGTGCTAGATTCAAGGGAGGAGGGGCCTGATTATGGCAAAGCACATTGAACCAAAGCAACCGGAACAGTCGGTTGGGTCGTTTTTTGGCGCCCTCAGCGCCCAGTACGACACGACCATTACTACCAGCATCCCACCCTACTGGGAGATCATGGAAACGTTGCTGGAATACACCTTTTTACCGCGTGATCAGAAACTTCAGGTATTAGAGCTTGGGTGTGGGACGGGGAATTTATCGAACTTGGTCACCGAATACTTCCCCCAGGCCCATTTGACCCTGGTGGACTTGTCTGCCGAGATGCTGGCGCAAGCGGCCCAGAAGGTGGAAGCCAAGGCGGTGTCCCTTAAGCTATTAAATCAGGGCTTTATGGAGGTTGAGTTTCCAGAAAATTCTCTAGATCTGGTGGTTTCCAGTATTGCTTTGCATCATTTGCCGGATGAAGAGAAGCCTCTGTTATACCAACGGATTTTTCATTGGCTCAAACCGGGCGGGAAGCTGCGGGTGGCGGATGAGATTCTGTCTCTCCCTGCGGATACGGCAGAGCGCTTTAGCATGCAGAAATGGGAAACCTGGGCCCGGCAGATGGGAGCCACGTCAGAGGAAATTGCCATGTGGCAGGAACATGCAGTACAGCATGATCATTACGCCTCGCTGCACCAGCAGTTCCAATGGCTGGCTGAGGCGGACTTTGCCGAGGTCGACTGTTACTGGCGCAAGGTTATTTGGGCGGTCTTTGGTGGTGAGAAACCCGCTTAACGTTCCGGGTTATAGCCGGTGCCAAAGAAGATCCAGCTCAGGAAAAAGTCAGCAATAATAATGCTAATACCGATCCAGACCACGGAACGGGTGGTGGATTCCCCCACGGCCTTGGCCCCACCCTTGGTATTCAGGCCAATGGTGCAGCTGATGATGGCCAGTAAAACGCCAAAGACGGCGGCTTTAATGAGGCTGACATTCAAATCATGGCGCGATAAATACAGCCAGACTGATTCCATGTATTTAATCCGATGGAGCCCACTGACGGCCTGGGCGACAAACATACCGGAGACAATGCCGATGACTTCTCCCAGAAATGTGAGCAGGGGCAAACAAAGAATGGCGGCCAGTAAGCGAGGCACCACCAGGTAACGGACCGGGCTGACATGCATGATTTTAAGGGCGTCAACTTGTTCGGTGACTTTCATGTTGGCGATCTCGGCGGCAATGGCCGTGCCGGAACGAGCCCCCACCGTCAGGCACGCAAAAATGGGGGCGATCTCCCGGACAATGGCCAGGGCGACCAAACCGCCCACATAGGCATCGGCCCCAGTCAGGGCGAATTTTTGGGCCGTTTGCAAAGCCAGAACCGAGCCGGAAATCCCGCAAATGAGCAGCGTCATCGGAAGAGAATCAAAGCCGATACTCGCGATTTCCTGCAGGGTTTTTCGCCAGTGAATCTTGCCTTTTACAATAAATTGAATCGCCTCCCACAAGAGCAGAGCCATTTGACCCATCTGATGAAGGATCCAACGGATGGGTTGGGGCAGAGAGCTGGCAACTTGTTCAATCAAGGAACTGGACATGGAGGGATCCTAGTATTTTACGAAGGTACACCATTCCTGATATTTGGGGTTTTTGTTTTTTACCACATCAAAATACAACTGCTGAAGCTTTTTTGTGACCGGGCCAATGGCGCCATTGCCGACTGGGCGGTTATCAAAGGCGGTAATGGGGGCAACTTGAGCCCCAGTGCCGCAAAAGAAGGCTTCATCGGCGAAATACAACTCGCTGCGTTCAATGATCCGCTCGGTGGTCTCAATACCCAGCTCGTTTTTAGCCAGGGTCATGACCGTTTCCCGGGTGATGCCTTCCAGAATGCCCTGGTTGACGCCTGGGGTGATCAGTTGGCCGTTGCGCACCAGAAACAGGTTCATGGCGCTGCCTTCAGAGACATAGCCTTGCTCTGTCAGGAAAATGGCGTCATCAAAGCCCATCTTGCGAGAATCGGTCACTGCCAGGGCCGTGTTCATGTATGCCCCCCCGGCTTTGGATCGGGGCGGAATTGCGTTATCAGAGAGCCGTCGCCAACTGGAAACACAGACATTCAAGCCCTTGTCTAAATCCAGGTAGGCACCCATGGACATAGTCCAAACGCAGAAGTCGGTACGAGATTGCAGCGTCGGGGTGACCATTTCTTCGCATTTGTAGAGGGTGGGGCGGATATAGGTATCGGTGCTGGGCTTGTTTTTCCGAATCAATTCTGCAGTGATCTCCAGCATCCGCTCTAAATCCAGCCCTTCTGGCGGGGTCAGATAATACAGCTTGCTGTTGCGGAGCATCCGCTCATAATGCTCCCGCATTCTAAAAATCGAAATCCCGCTGCTCTCTGGCAGCCAATATCCCCGAATCCCTTCATAAATCGAGGTTCCATACAAGAACCCATGGGTGCGAATGCTGATTTTCGCCTCGCTTAACGGAACAAACCGACCCTCAAAATAGGCGTATTCCACTCAATTCCCACTCCCTTGGCTGACTTTAAACGCTTGAGTAGTTGTGTTACTCTCATTATATGACGAATCGACCGGTCTTGCTCTTGATATTGGATGGCTGGGGGCTCCGTGAGGATGGCCCCGGCAACGCCATTGAAATGGCTCATCCCAAGCGCTACCAGCAATTGCTGGCGCAATATCCCCATATTGCCCTGGACGCCTCCGGCGAGGCCGTGGGCTTGCCGAATGGGCAAATGGGGAATTCCGAAGTCGGCCACCTGAATATGGGGGCCGGCCGCGTGGTGTATCAAGAGATTACCCGGATCAATAAATCCATTCGGGACGGGGACTTTTTTCAGAACCCGGTGTTGTTGGAAGCTATTGACCATGCCAAAAAGAACGGGAAAACCCTGCATTTAATGGGGCTGGTCAGTGATGGGGGGGTCCATAGCTCTCTGGATCATCTGATGGCCTTGATTGATCTGGCCAAGCAGCGGGGCGTGGAGAACCTGCGGGTCCATGCGTTTTTAGACGGGCGGGATGTGCCTCCTCACAGCGCCGAAAAATACCTGCAACAGGTAGAAGAAAAGTTGCTGGAAAACGATTATCCCCAAATAGCTACTATTAGCGGGCGTTATTACGCCATGGACCGGGATCAGCGCTGGGAGCGGACCGGGAAAGCCTACAACAACCTGGTCATGGCTGAGGGGACCAAGCATCCCTTTAGCGTGGATGCCTTGCTGTGGAGCTACAAGCAGGGTGTGAACGATGAGTTTGTGGTGCCGGCGGTCACCGATTTTACCTATGAAGGCATACAGGATGGGGATAGCGTTCTCTTCTTTAACTTCCGCCCCGATCGGGCCCGTCAAATCACTCGGGCGTTGACTGAGAAAGACTTTACCGGCTTTGAGCGAAAGAAAATCATTCAGGACCTCTATTACGGCTGCATGACCCTCTATGATGAGACCTTTAACCTGCCGGTGGCCTATCCCAAGCAGCGGTTGGATAAAATATTAGCCGAAATCCTCAGCGAGCATCAGCTCAAGCAATTTCGGACGGCTGAAACCGAAAAATACGCCCATGTGACCTTTTTCTTTAACGGCGGCTTTGAAAAACCCTACCCAGGTGAGGATCGCAAAATGGTCCCTTCACCGAAAGTGGCCACGTATGATGAGCAACCGGAAATGAGCCTCTCTAAAGTGACCGATGGGGTGGTAGAAGCCATTGAATCGAACCAGTATGATTTTATCGTGGTCAATTTTGCCAACCCCGATATGGTGGGCCATACCGGGATGCTGGGTGCGGCGGTTGATGCCGTCAAAGCCGTGGATGAGGCGATTGGCCGGGTGGCCGATGCCATGCTGAAGGCCAACGGGGTGATGCTGATTACGGCGGATCACGGCAATATTGAAACCATGGTGGATGAAACCGGTGGTCCGCATACGGCCCATACCACGGCCCTGGTTCCGCTAATGCTGATTTCCAATAACCCGGCCTTACAACTGGATCGCTCCCGAACGTATCCGCTTAGCAGTATTGCACCCGCTATTTTGAATCTGTTTGGCATTCAACCACCGGCGGAGATGACCTCCCCTTCGTTTTTGCTGCCCGCCAAAGTCTCGGCCTGACTACCAGAACCGGGTACTGACCGCCAATTGCTGGCTTTGAAACTGAAGGTGGTAGTATTGATGTTCCGGGAACAGGGTTTGGGGGAAGAGTCGGGAGCCTTGCCGGGCAAAAACCGGCTGGTAATAGGTCAGGGGGCAATCAGATCGGGCTTGTGCCTGGGTGCTGCCAGACAGGCAAAATCGTGGGCCCCGGATCTCAAAAAGTTCTCCAGCATAGTGCATGCGGTTGGTGAGGCGAAATGTTCCTAATTGTAACGTGGCGTTAGGCTTGAGGGGACGAACCGGCGAGTGAGCGGGTTGGGTGGCATCGCTGAGGTAAAAGATATGTTGGGCAGGTAATGACGTCACCGGCTTGGCACTGGGGTGAACGGAGGGAGTGGGCCATAAAACCACGGTTGCCAAGGTCTGGATGTTTCGAAAACGCAGGTACTGCTCCAGATTCCGACGTTCTGGATAGGTCAGGTGGCTGGGTAGCAGGGCGGTCATTTGATGAGAATCTTGGGGTTGAAGCAGCAGCGCGCTGTGCTGATAGGACAGGGGGAGAACGACCAGGTGGTTCTGGCGATGCTCGCTCCATTGTGTGCAACCGATGATGAATAGGCAGATAAACGTCCCGCCACTTACCCACAAGGCTTTTCGTAGGGCAGAAACCTGCTTTAGACGATGGATACTCAAGACACCGGCAAGTAGGAAGAGATAGCTGAGGACAATTGCCCACTCAGGCGGGGAGGGCAGCGTTTGTTTTGCCCAATCTTGCCCTTCCCCCCAGGCAGCGAGCCAATACAGGCCGGTGACAAACGGGCTGGAAAGCCCAGCCAGCAGCTCACCAAGCGGGGCGTATACCAGCGAAAGCAGGCCCGCCAAAAAGCCCAGGTTGGTGAGCGGAATCACCAGAGCCACAGCCAGCATGTTGAGGGGGACGGAGTGCAGGGGGAACTGGTTAAAATGAAAAATCATCAGGGGGAGAATCCAAAGTTGGGCAATGATGGGAACCAGGATCAACCCGGCGAGCCAGCGGGTAATATAGTGGCCCAGCCAGCTTTGAAGCGGCGGAACCATGGTAATCAGCCCAAAGGTGGTGAGGACGGAGTACTGAAAGCCCAGACTCAAGATTGTCTCTGGCCGAAACGCCAGAAGCAGCGTGGTGGCCAGGCATAATAGGAGCAGGGGGGAGAGTTGGCGATGGAAGAGTTTGAGCAGGAGGGCAATCTCTAGCATGGTCGCTGCCCGCTGAATGGAGGGGGGCAGCCCGGTCAGGAGCGCATAGCCCCCCACAGCAATCATGGCAGCTAGCATGCGCGCATGAAACGGCACCCGGCAGCGCTCCAGCAGCCAGAACACAAAAAAACCGATAATGCCCACGTTCATTCCCGAGGCTGCCAGGAGATGAATCAGGCCGGTCTCGGCAAACTGCTTTTTGGTGGTTTTATCCACCGGAATCGCATGATTGCCCAGCACAATACCCCCCAGAATTTCCGATTGCGGGGAGGGGAGAGCTTTTTTGAAGGTTTGCGCAATGTGTTGTCGAACCTGGGTCACGTACCGGGCCAATGCCCACTGGGGGCCAGCCGGTTGGGCCTCTATGACCTGAATTTTCTGGACATGATGCAAGACCGCCGTCGCCCGAAAGGTTTTCAGGTACTGGGTTTGATCAAACCCCCCCGGCACCATGGCCACCCAGGGCCGGGCCAAATCGCCGGTGAGCTCGACCCGGCTTCCCTCTTCGGGTAGCGGTTGGTTTTTGGGTAAAATCACCTGCACCCGGCCTGTTGCCGCTTGCTGGTTAATGGCTTGAACAGTAAGAAACGCTTTATGATTGGGCTGTAAGGTTTCCAGTACCCCCGAGACGGTTACCTGAGGTTGAGGGGCTTGATGGCTGATATCGGTAGGGCCCGGTTGAAAGGCAAATTGTTGGAAATACCAGCCCCCGAACAGCAACAGCCACAGCCATAAAGAGGCCCGGAGGATCCACCGTCGCTCGGATGCTAGAAACAGCCCGCCCAGAACTAAGCCCATCAACAGAATAAAGCTGGGTTTCCAGCATGGCAGCTCCGGGAAATAGGCCCCTAACGTTAAACCACAGATAAAACAAGTCAGTAAGGGGACTAAAAACCCTTCGTAGCGAGGGAGAAAACGTTTTGATGAGGTTGAGTTTGTGGGAAACGGTTCCATGAACACAACAAGCCTTCGCTGCTGTTGCGATCATAAAGAAAAAAGACCTGCCAGAGGCAGATCTTTTTCCAAGAAAGAGATACTTTGTAACACTTGGTTACTTACTTGTTGGCGCCAACCTCATCAGAGGGTCGGAATTCGGCATCGACGATGTCCTCTTCCCCACCGCCAGCGCTGGGGCCGTCCGTCCCGCCGGCTTCAGCCCCCGGGGCAGCTCCGGCTGTCTCATAGGCCTTGGAAGAGACGCTGTAGATGGATTGTTGCAGTTCATCGTTGAGCTGCTTGATCTTCTCCAAGTCGTTGGCCTGAATGGCGCCCCGCAGATCATCAATCTGCTGCTTGATTTTGGAGCGCTCGTCTTCAGAAACCTTCTCACCTAGATCGGAAAGCACTTTTTCCGCGCTATGGCAGAGGTTATCGGCGTTGTTTTTCAGTTCAACCTGCTCTTTGAGCTTCTGGTCCTCGGCCCGGTGGGCTTCGGCCTCTTTGACCATCCGGTCAATCTCATCGTTTTGCAGGTTGGAGCTGTTGGTGATGGTGATTTTTTGCTCCTTGCCGGTGGCCTGATCCCGAGCGCTGACGTTGACAATCCCGTTAGCGTCAATATCAAAGGTGACTTCCACTTTCGGGATACCGCGCGGTGCCGGTGGAATGCCTTCTAAGCGGAACTTACCCAAGGATTTGTTGTCTCGGGCCATGGGCCGCTCCCCTTGCAGTACATGCACATCCACACTGGTCTGGTTGTCTTCTGCCGTGGAGAACACTTCGCTGCGGCGGACCGGGATGGTGGTGTTGCGATCCACCAGCTTGGTCATCACGCCGCCCAGGGTCTCAATCCCCAAGCTCAGCGGGGTGACATCCAAGAGGACGATGTCTTTGACCTCACCGGCCAGAACACCAGCTTGAATGGCGGCCCCAACCGAAACCACCTCATCGGGGTTCACCCCTTGGTGCGGGTCTTTGCCGGTCAGGTTCCGAACCAGCTCTTGAACGGCTGGAATCCGGGTGGAACCACCGACCAGGACAATTTCATCAATCTCGGTGGGGGACAGTTTGGAATCCCGAAGGGCCTGTTCAACCGGGCCGCGGCAGCGCTCGACCAAGTCTTTGGTCAGCGCGTTAAAGTTGGCCCGAGTCAGGGTCAACTCCAGGTGCTTGGGCCCGTTGGCATCGGCGGTGATAAACGGCAGGCTGATGTGGGTTTCCATCACAGAGGAGAGTTCGCACTTGGCTTTCTCGGCTGCTTCCTTCACCCGCTGCATGGCCTGTTTATCGTTGCGCAGATCAATGCCTTCCTGTTTCTTGAACTCTTCAACCATCCAGTCCATGACTTTTTCGTCAAAGTCATCCCCACCCAGGCGGGTGTCCCCAGAGGTGGATTTGACCTCAAAGACCCCGTCACCCACTTCCAGGATGGACACATCAAAGGTCCCGCCCCCTAAGTCAAAGACCAGGACTTTCTCATCGGACTTTTTATCCAGCCCGTAAGACAGGGCCGCGGCGGTCGGTTCGTTGATGATCCGCAGCACTTCCAGCCCGGCGATTTTACCGGCATCCTTGGTGGCCTGACGCTGGGTGTCGTTAAAGTAGGCGGGCACCGTAATAACGGCTTGGGTGACTTTTTCCCCCAGGTATTTTGACGCGTCATCGGCCAGTTTTCTCAGGATCATGGCCGAGATTTCTTGGGGTGTATAGTCTTTCCCATCAATGGTGGTTTTGTGATCCGTGCCCATGTAGCGTTTAATGGAGCTGATGGTGCGATCCGGGTTCATAATGGCTTGACGTTTTGCCAGCAAGCCGACCAACCGCTCACCACTTTTGGTAAACCCGACAATGGATGGGGTGGTTCGGTTGCCTTCCGCATTGGGGATAACGGTGGGCTGTCCCCCTTCCATGACAGCGACCACAGAGTTCGTTGTCCCCAGGTCAATTCCTACAACTTTTGCCATGATGAAAAACCCTTTTTAATTGTTGACACAATTACACAAATCTTGCGTAGTTTACATAATAATGTAGCGAAAAAATGGGTCTGATCAGCATTCCTTTAGAATCTTTTAAGAATTCTCCCTGCTCATCAGACGTTGGGAGAAAAAGTTCTTTACAAACCAACGAAGTATCATAAACAGAGGGTGGAGAATGGAGAGCGCACCTGGCCCCATGTTTGGGTTATTTTTAGAAATAATCATAATAAGCGCAACTTTTTCCATGTGCGGTTTTCAATACAAGCAGGCCCTGTGTCAGGCCGTATCCATTCACAAGAACGGGTATCAATGCAAAAGAAAAGATGTCAGGAAGAATGAGATCAGGAAAGATGGGATCAGGAAGGATGAGACAACCATGAGCGCAATTCAACCCATTTCTGTAAACAAGCCCCTGGTTCGTTTTGGCGCAAGCGTTATGCTGGACGAGTTCAAGAAAGCCAAAAGTCAGGAAGAGCTTGTAAAGGCGTTTAATCAGGTGGCTGATCAACTGGAACGCGCCACCAACAATGATGCCCGGATCCGACTGGAGAATCAATACGGGAACGCCTTGCGAGAACATGTATTTCAGCTCTCCAGAACAGAAACCCAACAATTCTCAGAAGCCCTTGCGCAGTCTCGGTATGTTATGCACCCCTTTGTGAAGTGGGCGCTGAACGCCAAGCGCTATGTCGGCATCCACTAGGCGTGTTTCAAGATTGAGTCAGGAAGGAGAAGAAAAAGCACCATGCAATTGAATTCGATGAGCCCCCGGTTTGGAGCGTATATGTCTCAAAACTTGGCCAGAACCAGCCAGCAGCGGGTCCAAAAGTTTGAACAGGATCTCCGTGAGGCCGGTTCTCCAGAGAAAATGGCGCAGGTACTGGATGGGTTGGCCCATGTGCGGACCAGCACCCTGGGAGACGCGTTGGAAGTTCTGAAAAAATACATCCGCACCGCGACCAGCCAACAGGTGGATATGTTGGATTCGGCCTTTACCTGCTCGCTGAAGTTTGATGTGCCCGAAACCATTCAACGTGAACTGGAAAGCCGTTTCCGACCGGACGTTTAATCTGTCTGGGCAGCGACTAGCACCCGGGGAATGCCTGCAAAGTCCTGGATCACCTCCAGGACTTTAAACGGTTGGGCTTCAAAAATCTGCCGGGCCTCCTGGGCCATGTCCGCTCCCAGTTCGACCAATATAAACCCCTTGGGGAGAAGGTAATCAGTGGCCTCCTGGGCAATTCGCCGGTAAAACGCATAGGGCTCCTGGGGCGGAAACAGGGCCATGGCGGGTTCATGTTCAGATACTTCCGGGGTTAGTGTGGGCTTCAGCTTGGGATCGATATAAGGTGGGTTGGAGACAATGAGATCAAACCGCTGGCCAGTCACCGGGGCAAAGAGATCCCCCAGGTAGAATTCAACCGGGCATTGATGAAGTCGGGCGTTTTCCTGGGCAATGGCCAAGGCCTCAGGTGATAAGTCGACAGCAACCACATGAGCCGATGTTTGACAGGCAATGGAGATGGCGATGGCCCCGGAGCCCGTGCCTATATCCAGCACCTGTTGAAGCGAATGGGTTTGAATCAGCGTGATGGCTTTCTCAACCAGCAGTTCGGTTTCGGGCCGAGGGATCAGTACACCGGGCGCCACCTTGAAAGTCCGCCCGTAAAAGCCCGCCTGCCCGAGTAGGTATTGAAGCGGCATGCGTTTTTGGACGCGCTTGTTCAGCAGGGTGTTGATTTTTTCTAATATCTGATCCGAAATATCCTGATCTGGCTGCAGGTAGAGAGATTCTAACGGGATCTCCGCCAGGATGGTGAGTATCAAACGGACTTCCGCCTGAAGCTGCTCAGGAGGGAGATCCAGTGAAGCGAGGCTGTCGGCCAGGTAGGTTTGGAGTTGGTACAGGGTTTGAGGCATGGGATTGTATCAGGGGCTCCGTGATTTGGTTGAATTTTGGTTACAAACGTCTCGGGGAATTTAAGAATTATACAGAAATGTCGATAGCTTGATTAGACGTCAGATTTTCAGGTCGGAGACCTTGTGTCGGCTCGGAATGTTCCGTGACGTCTTGGAAGATAAAGCTATTGATGGAGCTTACAGCGTTGAGCGCAGCGCACCCACATACCGACGGACAGCATCCAGGGAATCCAGACCCGTTGCGGGGGGGGATTCCCAAACCAGCCCCTAAACGGCTGGGTGATGTGCTGATTGAAGAAGGGTACATTACGCAACAGCAACTGGAACAGGCTTTATCGGAAGGCCGGGCAACCGGTGCGCCCTTGGGTGCGGTGCTTATCAAGTTGGGTTTTGTGGATGAAACCTCTTTAGGAAAAGCGTTGGCGACCCTGCATGGGCTAAAATACATCGACACTTCGGAAATCGAGCTTCAGCCGGAAGTCATGCGCCTGGTGCCCAACGACTTTATCAAACGCCATATGGTGGTGCCGCTTTCGGTAGACAAGGCCCATAAGCGCCTGGAAGTGATTATGGCCCGGCCTGACAATCTGCAGGTGTTGGATGAAATCGCGCTGTTAACTGGCTACCGACCGATTCCTCGGGTCTCCACCCACAAAGAGCTGGCTATTCTGCTGGATAAGTATTATACGCACCGGGCGTCTAGTGATGATGCCATTGCCAAGCTGGAAGAAGACCTTTCCAAAGACGATAGCATTTACAGCGAGGGGATCAGTTCTGAGCTGGAAGCGGAAATGGCCGCTGATGATGCCCCAGTGGTTCAGTTGGTCAATTCGATTCTGATTGAGGCTATTGAGGGGGATGCCTCCGATGTGCACTTAGAACCGCAGAAAGAGCGCTTGCTGGTTCGCTTTCGGATCCATGGCATCCTGCGGGAAGCCAAGAGTATTCCCAAGCGGATGGCCGCAGCGGTGATCTCTCGGATTAAAGTCGCCAGCGGCATGGACATTGCCGAGCGTCGTCGTCCACAAGATGGTCGGATGAAGCTCAAGGTGGGTAGCTCTGATATTGATATGCGGGTCAACTCCCTGGCAGTGATGTTTGGGGAAAAAATCGTTATCCGGATTTTGAAACCCACCGCCACGTCAGGTGGCCTGGAAAAGCTCGGCCTGACCGGGGATGAGGTCAAACGCATCAACAAAATGATCCGAGCCCCCCATGGCATCATTCTGGTGACCGGTCCTACCGGATCCGGGAAAACCACCACGCTGTATTCGTGCCTCCGCGAGATTAACTCCCCGGAACGTAACATCACCACCATTGAGGATCCAGTGGAATATCCATTGGCTGGGATTAACCAGACCCAGGTTTCTCACAAGGCCGGGCTGACCTTTGCTATGTGCTTGCGGGCCATCTTGCGTCAGGATCCCGATGTGGTCATGGTCGGTGAGATTCGGGATAACGAGACTTTGGAAGCGGCTATCCATGCGGCATTGACTGGCCACTTGGTGTTTAGCACCATCCACACCAACAGTACCGCCAAAACCATCACCCGTCTGCTCGAAATGGGGGCACCGTCCTATCTGGTTAGTTCTGCGGTGATTGGGATTTTGGCCCAGCGTCTGGTGCGGCGGATCTGTGGAAAGTGCAAGGTGTCTTACTCCCCAACCGAAGAAGAACTGCAGATCCTGCGCTTGGGTAAAACCGACAAGCCCGTTGTGTTGTACAAGGGTGAAGGCTGTGAACGGTGCCAAAATACGGGCTATGAAGGTCGAATTGGCTTGTATGAGATTATGAACTTGAACCGCGAGATTCAGGAACTGGTAGATGGGAATGGATCGGCCTATGCCCTCCAGGATGCGGCCATTAAAAGCGGCATGCTGACCCTGGGGATGGATGGGAAGCGAAAAGTCCTGGCGGGGCTGACCACCATTGAAGAAATTACCCGGGTCCTGGGCCTGGATCTGGATTCCTAAAGGCCGGATAAGTAAGGAATGCTTGAGCAATGACCGTCTTTATATACAGCGCCATTGATCCAACGACCAATAAGTCTATTGAAGGAAAACTGGAGGCCGCCAACATCCGCCAGGCCAAAGAGTTGCTTCGAGCACAAGGCCATCTGCCGACCCGCCTGGAAGAAGACGCATCGGCCATGACGGTGACCCATGCTCTGGAGCAGATTCCCTTGGTTGGTGCCCTGGTCAGTCCGCAGGTGACGTTGAAAGATGTGCATCTGATGACAGAGCAGCTCTATACCTTGCTGGATGCAGGGATTCCTTTGATTGAAGCCCTCTATTTGCTAGAGCAGCAGTCGGATAACCGGGCCATGAAAAACGTGCTCAAAAAAGTGCGGACCGATGTCATTGCTGGGGACTCTTTTAGCTCGGCTTTAGGGAAGTTTCCTCGCCAGTTTTCCCGCCTGTATGTCAACATGATTCGTTCCGGCGAAGTCAGCGGGGAGATGGACAAGATTTGCCATCGACTGGCGAATCTGCTTCAAAAAATGCTGGCTTTGCAAAGCAAGCTGGCTGGGGCGATGGTTTATCCGGCCTTTACGGTAATCGTGGTGGCGGTCGTGATTTGTGTCATTATGTTGATGGTGGTTCCTACTTTCCAGGGCATGTTTTCTTCCTATGGGGCCGAGTTACCTTTGCCGACCCAGTGGTTAATTGCCACCAGTAACTTTACCGTCAGCTTCTGGTGGGCCGTCCTGATCGCTGGGGGAACATTTGGCTTCTGGTTTAACGTCTTTCGACTAGGCCGGGGGAGGCCCTTGGTGGATCAGTGGTTGCTGACCATCCCGCTCATTGGGGATCTCTTCAGAAAGGTCTATGTCAGCCGCTTTGTTCGCGCGCTGGGAACGGTGGTTGGCGCCGGGGTGTCCTTGACCGAAGGGATCACCACGGCATCCGGGACGGTGGATAATTATGTGCTTCGGGCCGCTTTTGACAAGGCCAAGGAAAGTATTATTCAGGGGGGTAGTATCTCAAAACCCCTTGAAAAAACGGGCGTTTTCCCCATCATGGTCGTCAAGATGATCGCCATTGGAGAAGAAACCGGAAATATTGAGGGCATGCTGGTCAAATCAGCGGACTTTCTGGATGTGGAAGTGGACCGAGCTGTTGAAACCTTGACCACCCTGATTGAGCCCATCATGATCATTGTGCTGGGGGGCATTATTCTAGGCGTTGCCTTGGCGCTTTACATTCCGCTATTCGAGATGGGCAACGTGGTTACTGGTGGCTGAGGCCTGAATGGCCATTTGAACCGCCCCGGCAATTTGTGTTCCAGTCATTAGTGTCCGGCAATTGTTGTGGCTGCAAACCTTGGCATAACATGGTCTGCAGGGTAAATCCATAAATACCGGATAAAACTGGCTGTGTGCCGCATGAGGTCCCCATTGCTTTTCGTTGGTGGGGCCAAAAACCCCGATAATATGGGGTACACTGGCGGCGGCCCCCAGGTGAATGGGGCTGGAATCCACGGTTAACAAAATCTGAACCTGTCGGTATAAGGCATAGGTTTCTCGTAAGCGGGTCTTACCCGCCAAGTTAATCAGAGGGACCCCTGCGCTCTGGGCCAGGGTGTCGTAGAGCGGTGTATCCCCCGTGGTACCGGTACAGAGTATTTGGTATCCACTTTGCTGCAAGGCTTGAACTGCTGAGCCAAACTGTTGAATCTCCAGGGTTTTGCCGTGGGAGGCGCTGGCAGCATGGAGTACGGCCATAGGCTGGTTTAATTGGACTTGATGGGCTTTAAGAACTTCATGAAGCGCTTGCAAGTCGGCTTCTGTGTGCCACAGTTCCAGGTGATCATCCAGCGTCTCAACACCCAGGAGGTGCAGTAACTGTAAATGACTGATGGCTTGAGGGATCTCCGTTCTCAGGGAGGGGTAACGTGCGGAAGCATCCAGAAACCAGCCCCAGCGCTTATAGCCCCAGGGGAAGCGTTGCTTGTCATAGCCGATCAGCCGGGAAATCCCTGCCATTCGGCAAAGGAGATTTGTGGTCGCGGATTTTCGCAAAACCAGCCCCGTGTCATAGTGTCCTGCCTGAATTTGCCGAAGCCGGGCGGATGTCCCCGAAGGCTCAATCAAGACTTGATGAATATAAGGGCAAGGTTCCAGCAGGGGAGCTGTGGTTTTCGACGCCAGCACATCAATTCGGGCATTGGGGAAATGATGGTGCAGGTTGCGAAGTAGAGGGACTGTCAGGATGGTATCCCCGATATAACGCAGTGGGATGACCAGAATATTTTTTGGAGTGATACCGGTCATTAGGATTTTCGCCTTAGCAGTAATCGAGAGCCCACCACAAAGAGTAGAATCAGTACCCCCATTGCGACAAAGGGTTGGCCTGCCAACATCTTCAGCATGAACCGAAATACCAGCAACACCAGTACAGTCAGGAAAAACCATCGGAAGAATTTCTGACCTTCTGTGGCCAGGGAGCGTCTCGGGACGGTAGGCGTGTATGATGGCTGGTACTGGGCATCGTATTGCGCCCGGCGCTTGGGATCGCTGAGGACGTCATACGCCTCATTGATCTCTTGCATCCTCTGGCTCATTTTGTCTTTCTTGGAGACGTGGTACACATCCGGGTGGTACTTCTGAACCAAAGCCCGGTAGGCCTTATGCATTACCTCCGGGCTGGCTTGAGGATGGATTTCCAGAATCTGATAGTAGTCTTTCATGGCTCTCAAAGGCTCCTGTCTCTATTAAACCGGGAATGAGAGCGAAAATCTACTTAGTGGTTCATCAGATGGGGGGTTCCAAAATACAGCGGGAAGGTCAAAGCTGTATGGGTTGGGGCTTGCTTGGTATGAAGATACTGTTCCGGGTTGAGATGGGTTCCGTTGGCCACCACTTCAAAGTGGAGGTGCGGGCCGGTAGAATACCCGGTATTGCCGACTCGGCCAATTAAATCTCCGCGGTTAACGCTCTGGCCAGCCTTTACACCAATGCCAGAAAGATGCGCGTAGTGGGTTTTAATGCCCTTGCCATGATCAATCACAATGAACTGGCCATAGCCACCTTTCCAACCGGCAAACTCAACCTGGCCGGATTCAGCCGCATGGACCGGGGTGCGCATAGGAGCGGCAAAATCGGTTCCCTGGTGAGGGCGCCCCCAGCGCCAGCCAAAGGGCGAACTGATCATGGGCTTATTGAGCGGCACTTCCAGCTTGAGAAAGCTGAACCCCTTGAAAGCGTTTGGATTCAGCGCAACCAGTGATGCTTCTTCCTTTTGCCTTTCAATGACTTCAGGGTTAGGGATGTTGATGATGGAAGCGGTGTATTTTTTAATGACGTCGCCAGTTAGGTCGTTGAGTGGCAACATCTGGAATTTGTGCGCAAAGTAAGCACTTTCCAATGCCAAATCGGAGGCGGTGTTAAATAAAATAGGAGAACTGGTTGAATGCGCTCTGCCTGAATAATCATATACCGCAGTATCGGTAATAACGGCGTTTGCCGGGGTTGGAATCAATTGGATAGCGAAAACTATCAGTAAAGGAAGCAAAATGGAGGTGGACCAAGTCCGTACTGAGGAAAAAACCATTTGAGTACCCTTTTTTATGCTCTCTTACTGCAACTCTGACGGCTACTCACTGACTGCTACAGTGTCACCTACTCGGAATAGAATGTGTTAACAATAAAAAAACTTTTTAAAAGTTTGTGGACGATGCTAACAAAAATGCATATGTGCTACAAGGCTAAAGTTTAGTGAAATAGAATGTAATGTCAAGGTGAAATCGCAAAAAAGCTTTTCTGATGAGCTTCTTCAGGCAAGCGGAAAATTGTTAAAAAACAAGAAGTGCTTGCCTTTTTATTAATTTATGTTCCAGGTAAAATTCTTTATGGTTGAGCTGTTTGATTAATAAGGAATGGTGCGTTCAATGGTATTTTTGGGTGTGAACATTGATCATGTAGCTACGGTCAGAAATGCACGGGGTGGAATTCTCCCGGATCCTGTCCAAGCTGCGCTTTTGGCAGAACAGCATGGGGCAGATGGCATTACGGCCCATTTACGAGAGGATCGGCGCCATATCAAAGACAGTGATATGGCAAAACTCAAGGCCAGTATTCAAACCCGGCTCAATATGGAAATGGCCAATACGCCGGAGATGCTCTCCATTGCTGAAAAAATTCAGCCATACATGGTGACTTTAGTACCAGAACGTAGGCAAGAGTTGACAACTGAAGGAGGGTTGGATGTTTTATTATTTAAAAAACCCCTTCAGGATGCGATTCAGCGGCTGGGAAAAAAGGGAATTCGTGTGAGTCTGTTTATTGACCCGGATTTTCGCCAGGTGAATGCCTCATATGAAATTGGTGCAAAAGTGGTTGAATTGCATACTGGGCGGTATTGCGACGCAAAGACCCCTGAACAAACTCACCAAGAACTGGATAAATTAATGCAAGCGGCCAGGCAATGCGTGGCCACGGGTATCGAGGTCAACGCCGGTCATGGCCTTAATTATGAGAATGTTCAGCCTGTTTGCGCCTTGCCTGGTTTGGTGGAATTGAATATCGGACACAGCATTATTGCGGAAGCCATTTTTACAGGGTTGGGGCCCGCCGTGCGCCGGATGAAGGAATTATTGAATTAATCTCCTCTAAACGCAGGCGGCAATTTTATCCAGTCCGGTTATACTGAAAATATGATGAACCTGCGATTGGGAATGCTATACACGGTATTGGCGCTGTTTTTACTGTCGCCGTCTGTTCAGGCGGCCTCAGCCAACTTTGAGGCCGGGGTTCAAGCATATCGTCAGGGGGATTACCGTCAGGCGGAGAGTATTTTTACGCAATTGCGCCAACAGCAGCCGGATAATGCCAGAGTTACTTATTACCTAGCTATTACTGAGGCGCAATTGGGACGTTTTGAACAGGCGAAAACATTGTATCAGGCGGTGATTCAGCAAGACCCAAATGGGGAGACGGCCCGTCTCGCCCAGGAAGGATTGCAGTATCTCCCACCGGAACATACTTTGGATTTGCCCCCTCGCTTCCAAAAACAAGAAAACACGCCACAAGCAGCCATGACGCCCACCGGGTATCCTCAAGGGATGAGCCCGCAAGATATGATGGCCATGCAAATGCTGATGCAAATGGGCAATCCGGGAGGAGGGAATCTGGGAATGAATCCCATGATGTTTTCCATGATGCAGCAAGGGGTTGGTCAGGGGACAATTCCCGGACAAGGGGCTGTATCCGGTCAGGGCAATCTCATGGGCCAAGGAAATATCATGGGCATGGACCCCGAGGTCTTCAGCACGCTGATGATGAACCAGATGCTTCAAAACTTCAGTCTGGATGGTGGCAGGGACGATCAGTAGCTATTTAAGCGTACCGGCTTGGGCTTTGCGTAGGGTAATGTTGGGCTCTTGCAGATACAGGGGTAACACTTCCTTCCAGGGTTTTTGGAAGGCTGCGGGGTGTTGTTGAAGTAATGCCGCCATCACCTGGGGGCTGAAGATGTGAAGGGATTCAATGGTTTGAGTACAGGTGATTGTACTTTCTAGGCTTTCTGAGCAAATAACCTGCTCTATGGGTAGAGACAAGTCTTCTGGCAGCGATATCAGACGAGGGGTGATGAGGGATTCAAACCCGCTGGTGGTTTGTCGGACCGTGGCATGATAGGCTCGGTTCCTGAGCGCGTCAATATAAATCGCCACCGGTGCTTGCTGACTATTCAGAGCGCCCGCGATTACATCAAAGGCGGTAAACGTATGGACCGTTAACGGGACAAATTGGGCGATGGTCCGGGCAGTGACAATCCCGGTTCGAATGCCGGTAAAACTGCCAGGGCCAATGTGGATGGCCAAATGGTTAAGATCCTGAATAGACAACCCTGCCTGCGTTAAACCCTCTTGAATCAGAGGAATCAGCATGGCCGAATGATACCGATGAGATTTGGAATGGGCTTGATGTTCAAAGGCAAATCCAGATTCTCCGGCTTTGCCAATGGCCAGCATGAGGACAGAGCCACTGGTATCAAGGTACAATGTGTTACCGAAATGCGTCATAAATTTGGATCCGCTCGGTTTTCAAGATAATCTCCCGGCTTTGATCAGGGTTTTCGCTAATATGAAGACACAGGATGGTCAAAGGTTCCAGAAAATCGGCATATTCAGCCCATTCTGCTATTAATAGGGCTTCCTGGGCATCAACAATGGAGAGTATCTCTTCTTCCAATGAACCTGCCTGATCCGGCCCCAAGCGGTAAAAATCTACATGAATCACTGGGAACCTGCCTGTGATGTAATCATGGATTAAGACGAACGTGGGGCTGACGACTTTCTCCTGAATCCCCAGCGCCTGTCCCAGATGCTGCACGAATGTGGTTTTTCCGGCCCCCAGATTCCCATTGAGGGCGATGACATCTCCCGGTTGCAGGAGCGGTGCCAGCCGATGGGCGAAGACGCTGAGTTCGGACAAGGTGGGGGTGTGAACTTTTATGGTGAATGTTTGCAGGCTCATGATTGCAAGAATGTGATTTTGGTAAGATACTTCTAATTTCATGATTATGTTACCCTTAAGAAAATCTGAAAAAAAGATAGGGTTGGCAAACATAGAGTAGACTTTCGTTTTACGGAGAGCACATGCCCAATGATTTCAAGTAATGACTTTAAGACCGGGATGACCATTAAAATCGACAACGGTCTCTGGCAAGTGGTGGAGTTTCTGCATGTCAAACCGGGTAAAGGGGCGGCCTTTGTCCGGACCAAGCTGAAGAACGTGGAAACAGGTCAGGTTCTGGAAAAAACCTTTCGGGCCGGGGAAAAGGTGGAATCTGCCCATTTGGAAAAACGGGAAATGCAGTACATCTTTAACGATGGTAGTGAATATACCTTTATGGATACGGAAACGTATGAGCAGGTGGCGGTACCGGTGGCCCAAGTGGGGGATGGTGTAAAGTATCTCAAGGAAGAGATGAATGTGTACATGCTCTTCCACGATAATAAAATTATCGGTATTGACCTTCCGGCTCATGTGGAGCTGCGGGTGGTGGAGACGCCACCTTCCGAAAAAGGCAACACCGCCTCAGGGGGGACCAAGCCAGCGACCCTGGAAACCGGGGCAATGGTTCAAGTGCCTTTCTTTGTGGATGTTGATAATGTCATTCGAGTGGATACCCGAACCAATCAGTATTTGGACAGGGTCTAGGAGCGACCATGGATATCAATCTGAATCAAATCAGGGAACTGGCCGACTTGGCCTTGGAGAAGAATCTTGCGGAATTGACCGTTGAAGATGGGGATAGATGTGTCACCATCAAGCTTCCAGTAGCAGCACAGACGGTTTATACGGCTAACCCGCCTGTTGCAGCTCCGCAATTGGCACCGGTTACGGCTTCTTCGGCCCCTGCTGCTGAAACCGCCTCAGAGGATCAATACTACAAGATTACCGCCCCGATGGTGGGGACGTTCTATGCGGCCCCGTCTCCGGGAGCGCCTGCTTTTGTTCAGGAAGGTCAGGCAATTTCCAAAGGTCAGACGGTTTGTATTATTGAAGCCATGAAACTGATGAATGAACTGGAAGCGGAAGTGTCTGGAAAAGTCGTCAGGATTCTGGTGGAAAATGGTAAACCCGTGGAGTTTGGCCAACCGCTGATGTTGGTGGACACCCAGGGGTAGTAAGGGGTATTAACCGTGTTTAAAAAAGTTCTGATTGCCAACCGTGGAGAAATCGCCCTTCGGATCAACCGGGCCTGTCATGAGCTGGGGATTAAAACCGTCGCTATCTATTCACAGGCCGATGAAGAGAGCTTACATGTTCAGCTGGCCGATGAGGCTTACTGCGTGGGGCCTGCCGCTTCCGCCCAAAGTTACCTCAATGTTTCCAATATTATGAGCGTGGCGTTGATGGCTGATGTGGACGCCATTCATCCCGGTTATGGCTTCTTGGCGGAAAACGCTGCTTTCGCCGAAATTTGCGCCGATCACCAGATTAAATTCATTGGTCCCTCGGCCCAGATGATTCGCATGATGGGTGATAAGGCCACGGCCAAAAAGACCATGCAAGAGGTGGGGGTCCCCACCGTCCCAGGACTCGATGGCACCACGGCGGATCCAGAACTCATTAAAGGCTGGGCCAAACATGCGGGCTATCCCATTATCATCAAAGCCACCGCAGGCGGCGGCGGAAAAGGGATGCGCCTGGTGGAGCGGGAAGATCAGGTCGCTTCTCAGCTGGAGATGGCCCGTACTGAGGCTAAAGCCGCCTTTGGTAACGATGAGGTCTACATTGAAAAGTTTATCCAAAACCCCCGCCATGTGGAGTTTCAGGTATTGGCCGATCAATACGGCAACGTGGTCCATCTCGGTGAGCGGGATTGCTCGATTCAGCGTCGGCACCAAAAGCTGATTGAAGAGGCACCTTCCCCGGTGGTCACGCCAGAAATCCGGGAGCGGGTTGGGCAGATCATCCTCAAAGCCATCCGTAAAATTGGCTATGAGGGCGTCGGGACCATTGAGCTGCTGTGCGACAATGAATTGAATTTTTACTTTATGGAAATGAACACCCGGATTCAGGTAGAGCACCCGGTTACTGAGATGATTACCGGAGTGGATCTCTTGAAAGAACAGATCCTGGTGGCGGCTGGGGAGCCCTTGCGCTTCACCCAGGAAGATGTCCAGTTTCGGGGACATGCCATTGAGTGTCGGATTAATGCAGAAGACCCGGATAAGAACTTTATGCCCTGTCCGGGGAATATTGATGGCTATATGGCTCCAGGCGGCATTGGCGTGCGGGTAGATAGCCATTCGTATCCCGGTTACCGGATCCCGCCCTATTACGACTCCCTGATCGGCAAACTCATCTGCTGGGGCGCGACCCGTGAAGAAGCCATTGCCCGAACCAAGCGGGCCTTAAATGAATACGGCATTACCGGAATCAGGACCACCATTCCCTTCCACCTGAAAGTACTGGAAAACCCCCAGTTTGTGGATGGGAAAGAGGTTTATACCGATTTTATCGCCCGCCACGCATTAGCGTAAAAGGCTCCAATCGGGTCGTCTACTGCGTTACTGTGCTGCTCAGCTTCGTTACGTATCAAAATACGTGCTTCGCTTGCGCCGCCCGTGCCTTGTAGCTACCTCAGCTTGAAGCCTTTCAGACACTTTCAAAGTAGGGTAGCATCCATATTCTGCTGAGCCAGGAACGCAATTCAGACTATGGTTCGGGTTTAGATCTAACAGAAAAGGAGTCTATGCGATGGCTGTCCAGTTTCAAGGATCTCTTTACCTAGATACCCGCACCATTCGACGGAATCGTCAGAACGTGGATGCAACCCGGCCCTATGAGCCATATCTGGCGAAATACAAGGAACGCTGTCAGAAGGAACTCCCGGACAGTGTGTCAGTCATCATTCAGGGAGGTTTTCGGGTTCAGCTGGATCCCCGGACCCGTCGCCCAATCAGGCCCGTTGAGCCAACCGAGGAAATCATTTTTGCTTACCAGGACTTGGCAGGGAAAACCCAGTCAGGTGGCAAGGCCATTAAGCGTCAGGTCGTAGAGCGGGGCTGGTTTAGAAGGAAAGAAGAACCGGTTGATGCGTTTCTGGAACGGGCGTTTAAGATTATCCAGGCCAAGACCCAGGGGAAGGCCCGCTAGTTTAATCATCCAGACGGGTGATGGATGCGCCTTCTCGCCGGATCCAGTCGGTTTTTAGCGAGGTCACCCGATCAATCATCAGCACGCCATTGAGGTGATCCAGCTCATGCTGGACGGCAACCGCCTCAAAGTCCCGAACCTGGTAGGTGATCCGTTGCTGCTCCCGGTCCGTGGCCTCAAACGTAAGGCGTGTCGCCCGCTTGATATTGGCCAGATATTCCGGGAAGCTTAAGCACCCTTCCCGGCTGGTTTTATTGCGAGAGGCCTGGATCACAGTTGGGTTGATCAGAATTTTGAGCTGATCCCGCGTTGTTTTGGCTGAGATATCCAGCACCACCAGTTGTAGCGGGACACCCACCTGGCAAGCCGCCAGTCCCACGGCGCCCGATTGGTGATACATCGTTTCAATCATGTCGTCGACCAGTTTTTGAAGCCGGGTATCCCAGTCCATAATGGGTTCACATGCTTCCCGGAGAACGGGATGGGGATATTTATAAATTTTAAGAATGCTCACGCTGAAAAACTCACTGACAAAGTCGCTTATAAAGCTACGGATTCCATGGGGCGCAGTTGGATTTCCACCTGTAATTGCTGTTCCAAAGAGGCAAGAGACGCCTTTAAGTCTTCGGGGGTCAATGTCTCGGGAAGATTGACCTCGATCATCATGATATAAACCGGCCCCCCTTCCCCTTCAATGATATGGGCATCGAGATCGGTAATGTTGACCTGATGCTCCGCCAGGACCTTGGACACATAATAGGTGATGCCGGTTCGGTCATGCCCGCCCACGGAAATCATGTAAGGCCGGGCGGGGGCTTGTGCCGTAATATTTTTTTCCTCCATGGGCTTAATGACAACGGTCATACCCATGCGCTGCTCAATAGGGCTAAAGGCCGCCTTAAGCCCTTCCAGCGAGGCGGTGTCCGGGACATTCAGCAGCAAAATCGTGGCAAACTCATTGCCCAGTCGGGTCATGGTGGAGTCTTCAATGTTACACCCCCACTGCAGCAAAACCTCGCCCAGGGCTGCGACAATGCCGGGGCGATCCGGTCCGACACTGCTCATGATGGCCTTGGCCATGGTGCACTCCTTGCTCAATGAAACAGTACTATTATGCGGGATTTTTGGCTCAGGGGGAATCGGTTCCGGTGAGCCGACAGCGGGTGGGCACAAACTGGCCATCAGGCTGAAGCATCATGTACTCGCTCAAGCAATCCAATTGACCCAGTAAGGTGGGCTCTGACTCAGCCACCATCCAGATTCGGGGATGGGCTGTTTCAAACTGATCCAGGGCAGCCTGAATATCGGGGCGTTTGAGTGTCTCCACCCCGCTGACAATAAAGTAGGTATCATCAATCCGGTGGGCCATATTGAAGTAATTTTCCTGATTTGGGTCAAACTGGCGCTCATGAGCGCTTAGCCCAAAATCTTCCGGGGCGAAGTAGCGCATAAAGACCAGCGACATCCAGCCAGGATAAATCAGGATCCCGTCCCCCGGCTGATACCCCGCCTTTACGTTGGCTGCCAGAACACTGCCGGTATCTGGCCAATAGGGGCGTTTAAACGGCAATACGGTTTGAGTCAACAGCAGGCAAGTACATAATAAAACGGCCGGAGCTGGTTTAAGCCGATCTAAGAAGCTGGCTATCAGGAAGTGCAGGGCAAACAGGCTATACAGGATGGTTCGGTATTGGAACAGGCCAGTATCAAACACTTGGCTGAAAATATAGAGACACAAGGGGGGAAAAAAGCCAATGCAGCTGAGTAACAACAACGGTACTTTACGCCTCAGGCAAGCTGCCAGGAGGGTAAATCCCGCTAGCCCGTAGAGGGTTAAAATTCCTATTTTTGGGAGGATGTGGAAATCTCGGGTATCATATCCCAGAAAAAGCAGGTTGATCGGGGTATAGAGAAACATGACAAAAGACGGGGCTTGATGTCCCGGCCATTCGACCGTATGAAAAATATGCCAAGGCTGAGCCACAGCCCACAGGTAGGGTAAATACAACAGGCACAGCACCCCTCCTGAGATGAACCCGTTTTTGAGGAGGCTGAAAGGAAGCTGTTTTCGCTGAATCCATAAATACAGCCCTTGAAACGGCAGGAAAATAGCGGCATTGGCCATGGCGTACATGGCAAATAGCGTAATGAAGAGGTAGCCCCAGCTCATGGGTGATCTCCAAAAACGGGTAGGTGGGGCCTGGATCAGCCTGAGAAACAGGTACCAGGAGCCAAGCACCAAGGCGTAGTGGGGAGAATAAAACGTGGTGATATGGGTGTAATGCCAGAGGAATGGAGAAAAGACGCAAAGACCCGCTGTCAGTAGCCCGATTTTTCGGGATTGGCTGATGTGACAGGCTAGCAGGTATGTGACCACTAGCCCCACGTTGCCCCAGAACCAGGTAAACAGATGAACAGCCGTATCGCCATTTCCAAACAGCTGGACCCAGAAATGTAATAACAGCGCAGTGCCGGGGGGGTGGAAATCCCGAATGATGGCCACACGGATTACTTCCGGGATTGTAGGAAGCTGGGCAATGGCCAGTAAATTCGCCTCATCCCACTCGAGCGGGTAGCGGGTAATATCGATCAGGCGCAACAAGGCCATCAGCGTTAATGCGAGAATCACTCCCCACTGGGGTGACACGCCAGCTTTTTGCCATGATTTTAGTGACAGCATAGATGAAAACGCCTTTTGGACGTGCTGATACTATTATATTTTGGAACTCCGCCTGCGGGTGGATCGTCCTCAAAACAAGTGACATGTGATGCGTGTCTGATGAGTGTCCGCAGACCCGAACTTGCCAAGTGGCCGGTTGAGGGTCATCATGACAGTATGGAAGCGTTCCCGAAAAAGATATCCCACCGTGATTGAAAAACCCTTTGCGCTCAAAACCGACTTTGCCCCAGCGGGCGATCAGCCCAAGGCCATCGCCCAACTGGTGGCGGGGCTGAATGCGGGCATGGAAGGGCAGACCCTGCTTGGGGTGACCGGTTCTGGCAAAACTTTTACCATGGCCAATGTCATTCAAGAGATCCAGCGTCCGACGCTGATTCTTTCTCATAACAAGACCCTGGCGGCCCAGCTCTATAATGAGTTTCGCGAATTTTTCCCGGACAATGCCGTGGAGTACTTTATCAGCTATTACGATTACTATCAGCCGGAAGCCTACATTCCCCGGACCGATACCTATATCGAAAAAACCGCCAGCATCAATGAAGAAATCGACCGGCTTCGCCACTCCACCACCCGAAGCCTGTTTGAGCGGCGGGATGTGATTGTGGTCTCGAGTGTGAGCTGTATTTACGGTTTGGGCTTGCCGGATAATTACTTTAAGGCTGCCATTCGTCTCCGATTGGGTGATTGTTTTGATCGGGATGATCTACTGAAAAGTCTGATCCGCAACCAGTACATGCGCAATGACCTGGATCTGAAACGGGCTTGCTTTCGGGTCCGAGGAGATATTATTGAGGTACATCCGGCCCATGAAGAGCAGATCCTTCGAATTGAACTGTTTGGCGATGAGATTGAGCGCCTGAGCGTGGTGGAACCGTTAACCGGTGAGGTGTTGGAGATGCCAGAGGAGGTGGTCGTCTATCCGGCCATCCACTACGTGGCCAATCGGGATGATATTGAGCGGGCCACTAAGCAGATTGCCTTTGAACTGGCCCAGCGCACGGCGGAACTGGAGTCGATAGGTAAATATCTTGAGGCGCAACGGCTGGAACAGCGTACCCGGCAAGATATGGAGATGATTCGGGAAGTGGGCTACTGTACGGGTATTGAGAACTACAG
>CAYLWC010000008.1:0-87662 GCA_964387265.1 uncultured Vampirovibrionales bacterium
TCCGCCTGCCTATGCTCCCCCCCCGCCCCAGGAGAAAAAGCCGGAGAAAAAAGAGAAACAAGCGACAGATCCTTACTATGAGCTGAAGGCCAACGTCCATCGTCGGCTAATTGAGGAAATTGACCTGAATCAGCTCAACAACGAGCAGGATTCCGAAGATCTACGCCGCCAAATCAAAGCTGCGGTGAATCAGCTCATTCTGGAAGAGGACACGCTGCTAACCGCCTCGGAGCGGGAACGTCTGGTTCAGGATATTTTGAATGAAACCATGGGCCTGGGTCCGCTGGAACAGTTGCTAACAGATTCAAGCATTACCGAGATTATGATCAACGGCCCCAAAATGGTCTTTGTGGAGCGCAATGGTAAACTGACCGAAAGCAACGTCCAGTTTAAGGACGATGCCCACCTACTACAAATCATCGACCGGATTGTCTCCGCCGTGGGCCGACGGGTGGATGAGACCACCCCGCTTTGCGACGCCCGTTTGAAAGACGGCTCCCGATTCAACTGTATTATTCCGCCCCTGGCCTTAGACGGCCCTTCTGTCACTATCCGAAAATTCTCCAAAGATCCCTTTAAAGTCCATGATTTGATTAATTTTGGCACCCTGACCCCGGAAGCCGCCGAACTGCTTCGGGGGTTTGTGGAAGCCCGCCTTAATATTGTCATCTCGGGAGGAACCGGCTCCGGGAAAACCACCTTGCTGAACGTACTTTCCAGCTTTATCCCCGGAGATGAGCGAATTATCACTGTTGAAGATACTGCTGAATTACAGCTCCAGCAGCGTCACGTGGTTCGATTGGAAACCCGTCCGGCCAACCTGGAGGGCAAGGGCGAAATTACCATGAGGGATCTGGTCAAAAACGGTTTGCGGATGCGTCCTGAACGGATTGTGGTTGGGGAATGTCGTTCCGGGGAAACCCTGGATATGTTGCAGGCCATGAACACCGGTCATGATGGTTCACTCACTACCCTTCACGCTAACAACCCCCGTGACGCCATCCGCCGGATGGAAACCATGGTTATGATGGCCGGTTATGACTTGCCCATCAAAGCCATTCGGGAACAAATCGCATCGGCGGTCAACGTCATCATTCAGGCCAGCCGCCTTAGTGACGGAAGCCGCCGGGTGATGAACATTACGGAAATCGTCGGGATGGAAGGGGATGTCATCCTGATGCAGGATATTTTTGCCTTCTATCAATACGGGGTTGATGAAAACCGCAAGGTTATTGGTGAATTTAAGTCCACCGGAGTTCGTCCCAAGTTTCTGGATACCCTGATCGAACATGGGGTTGAGATTGACCAGTCCATGTTTGAACTGTAGGAGAGTTTGAAAGCGCTTGAGGTAGCCCCCATGAATACTGAACTAATCATCGCACTCATACCCGGTATTGCAGTGATCCTGCTGCTCCTTGGGCTGTACAAAAGCACCACACTGGAAAAGAAAGTCCAGGCGCAAGAGAACATCGAACGCCTCTTACATGATAAAAAACCCACCCGGCCCGGTGGTGTCTTTGCTTCCAAAGACTCGGATCAGATTCTCAAACGCCGGAAGAAGAAAAAGGGCGAAGAATCTTTTCTGGACAATCTTGAAACACAACTGGAACGGGCCAACCTCATTATTAACCCCCAAGAATTCATCCTCATCAGCCTGGGTTCGGGAGTACTCACCGCGCTGGCCATGATGTTTGTACTGGGCCAGAACCTGATAGTCTCTATTCTATTGGGGGCTGTGGGGACTTTATTCCCCTACGTGTATTTGAAGCTCCGAACCATACTCCGCATGAAAAAGGCGGCAGGGCAGTTTGCCGACGTCATTGATTCCATGGTCAACGGGTTTAAAACCGGTTACGGCTTTAGCCGGGCGGTCCAAATGGTGGCAGACACCTATGATGACCCCTGGGGAACCGAGTTTGGGAAAATGGCCGCGGAGATGAACCTGGGTAGTAGCCAGGAAGACGCTTTGGCTGGACTTTCAACCCGGATTCCCTCACCGGATGTGGATTTATTCGTCACGGCCATCCTCATTCAGAGAGAAACCGGCGGGAACATGTCCGAGCTTCTGGGGAACCTCAGTAAGACCATTCGGGATCGCTACAAACTCTTTCAGCGGGTGGGAGCTATCTCAGCCCAAGGGAAACTTTCTGCTGGAATCGTTATTTGTGTCCCCTTTGTTCTGGCTGGCTTAATGTTTCTCTTCCTACCAGACGCCATGGTGAAGTTTGTCACCAACCCCATTGGGATTGTACTCCTGGTTTTAGCCGGGTTCTGGATGATCTGCGGCATTGGGGTTCTCTTTAAGATAGTGCAGATTGAGGTGTAAGACGCTATGGATCCGATGATGACATTGGCACTCATCTTCTGTGGCCTGGGCTCTGGAATTCTCTTGTTCCTGGGGTTACGAGCCAACAAAGAAGATCAACAGGTTCAGGAACGGATCAACGCCATCAGCCGACGGGATGATCCTAAAAAACCGGCCCTGCGCCAAAAGCAGCTGGAAAAATCCTTTGAGGAGCGGGTCATCTTTCCCTTGGCTCAATCGGTGTTTGATAAAACCCAAGCTATTATTCCTCTCAGCAGCAAATCATGGGTCCGCGCCAAGCTGATCCAGGCTGGGTATACCAAGCCCCACTACCAAAAGACCTTTTTAGGCATCCAGTTACTCTGTACTGGCATGATGTTCGGCCTGCTTCTGACCATTACCACCCTGTTCGGCAAATTTGGCGGCTTGGTGGGCATTATTGTCTCTGTTGTATTCGGACTGGTCGGCTATGGCTTGCCCATGGTCTGGTTGATGCAAAAAGCAGGCAAGCGTCAGGAAAGCATTCAAAAGTCCCTGGCCGATTTCCTGGATCTCCTGGTTATCTGCGTGGAAGCTGGACTGGGTCTGGACACGGCCATCAGCAAAATCGCCAATATGAAATCGGTCCGTACGTCACAATATTTAAGGGAAGAATTGCAAATTTACACCAAGGATGTGGGGTTCGGGAAACCCCGAAAACAGGCCCTGCTTGATTTGGCTGAACGAACCGGTGTCGATGACCTCAATGCCATTATCAACGCCATTGTACAGGCTTATGAAATGGGAACTGGCATTGCTCAAACGCTCCGGGTCCAATCGGATTCGCTCCGCAGCAAACGGCTCGCCAAAGCCGAGGAAAAGGCCAATAAAATTCCGGTCAAAATGGTGCTTCCTATCTATATCTTCCTCTTCCCCGCCATTTTTGTCTGTATTTTTGGCCCCATCGGCATGGTCATGATTGAAGCCATCATGAAAATCTTTAACGGCATGAGCGATCTGTAAACCCATCATACAACCGACTGTTCTCAAGGCTATTTGATTGTTTTTTCAAGTAACCTTTACAGTTGCTTGTTTTCTTTTTAAGATGGGCACATTCTGGAGTTGTATTGCCATGCGGCTCTTAGAGGGGAAAACGGTCAACATCCGATTTGTTGTGGAGGAGAGATTACCCAAGCGGCGCCAATCCAGCCTGATGGCTGATGGGTAATCCATCAAAATACTCCGTATCAACAGTTTATGTTGTTTTAATCGTATTGTTCAACAGAGAGAGAGGAGTTCTCGATGACCATAACTGCTACGTTAGACGCCCTGAAAGTCAATGATCAGGTGCAACGCTTTTTAAATCAGCCCCATCGTCTGCTTATTAATGGCGAGTGGGTAGAAGCCACCTCAGGAAAGACCTTTGATGTCTTGAACCCGGCAACAGAGGAAAAAATCGCGACTGTGGCCGAGGGTGACAAGGAAGATATTGATCGCGCCGTGCATGCGGCCCGGATCGCTTTTGAAACAGGCCCCTGGTCTAGAATCACCCCTTCTGAGCGGGGCCGCCTCTTGTGGAAACTGGCAGATCTGCTGGAAGCCCATTTAGACGAATTCGCCGAGCTGGAAGCCCTGGATAACGGCAAGCCGGTCTCCGTTGCCCGGGTCGCTGACGTCCCGTTAGCGGTTGATCTGTTTCGCTATATGGCAGGCTGGGCCACCAAAATTGAAGGAAACACCATTCCCCTTTCCGTTCCATACGCCCCAGGGGCTGAATTCCTTTCCTATACCCTGCGTGAACCCGTCGGGGTTGTGGGCCAGATCATTCCCTGGAACTTCCCCTTACTGATGGCTGCCTGGAAGTTAGGGCCTGCCTTGGCTACTGGTTGTACGGTTGTATTAAAACCCGCCGAACAAACTCCGCTCAGTGCCCTGCGTTTGGGTGAGCTGATTCAGGAAGCAGGATACCCGGCTGGGGTGGTCAACATCGTTCCTGGTTTTGGAGAAACTGCCGGGGCTGCCTTGGCTGCCCATCCCGACGTGGACAAAGTCGCCTTTACCGGCTCAACAGAGATCGGCAAACTGATTGTCAAGGCGGCTGGAGAAACCAACCTGAAAAAAGTCACCCTGGAGTTGGGCGGGAAATCCCCCAACATCGTCTTTAAAGATGCCGATCTGGATTTAGCCATCCCAGGGGCGGCCAACGCCATTTTCTTTAACCATGGCCAGTGCTGCTGCGCAGGATCCCGCCTGTATGTGCAGGAAAGCATCTTTGATCAGGTGGTGGAAGGCGTGGCCGAACGGGCGAAAAAAATCCGGCTGGGCCCTGGCTTAGACCCCAAAACCCAGATGGGTCCCCTGGTTTCTCAGGAACAGTTGAGCCGGGTCTGTAGCTTCCTGGAATCTGGCGCCACGGAAGGAGCTAAAGCCCTTTCGGGTGGAAAACGCCATGGCGATCAAGGGTATTTTGTAGAGCCCACCGTGCTGGTGAACACCGATCACCGGATGAAAGTGGTCCAGGAAGAAATCTTTGGCCCGGTCGTGACGGCCATTCCGTTTAAAAATCCAGAAGATATCGCCACTACAGCTAATGACAGCATCTACGGCCTAGCTGCAGCGGTCTGGACACGGGATATCAGTAAGGGACACCGTCTGGCCAAGCAGCTTCGGGCTGGAAACGTCTGGGTAAATTGCTATAACGTGTTTGACGCGGCCTTGCCTTTTGGTGGGTACAAGCAATCCGGCTGGGGCCGGGAGATGGGCCATGCGGCATTGGATCTCTACACTGAGATCAAGGCTGTCACCGTTCAACTCTAAAACAGACCACCCGCACAAAGCGATAGAGAGACCCAAGGCCCCCTGCAACTTTTCGGCGGGGGGCCCTTTATTTTGACGGGTATGTAAACAATTATGTCAAATCAGGCAACTGGACTTCTTTCAATGTTTTTTTTATATTGATGGCAGTATTCGATCGAGGTACTTCATGGGTTTAGAGTTAAATCAGTTCAAGGCCAATTTTCAGCCAATCTCCAAGCCCCAGCTTGGTGGTGGTCAGGCTGTTGGTGGACAAAGTAACCCGCAAGCATCAGTTAACCTGCTGCGCGGTACGGATAACTCGCTGGATGTACCAGGAAATTTAGCGCTCCCCAAGCCTGCTGAAGGTCTGGGAACTCGCCTGTTATTCAGCGCATAACGCCGTAGCTATGATAGAATCAATCAGGAGGTTGCCTTAAAACAGCCTCCTGATTTGTTTATACCTGGGAAACACACATGGCCGGGGAGCTGGAGATTCTTCAAACCATCGGACAAGTCCTGCCCCACCCTGAAGCACTGCAGGATGATGCGTTCTACGACGCCAATCAAGGCTTGATCTATACCACCGATATGTTCATTGAGCATCGGCACTTTAAACGTAGCTACTTTACACCCGCCGATTTGGGCTGGAAATCCGCTGCGGTCAATATTAGCGATATTGCCGCCATGGGAGGACGCCTGCAATACCTGCTGGTATCCCTGGGGCTTCCAGCAGATCTAGATCTGTCCTTCATCCGAGAGTTTTACACCGGCATGAACACCATCGCATCTAGTTGTTCCGGTCAAATTGTTGGTGGGGATACCGTCAGCGCTGATTCACTCACCCTCAATGTCACGGCCATCGGTGTCTTGCCTGAATCTCATACTATTGGCCGGAGAAGCCAGGCCCAACCTGGCGATTTCCTGATTACGACAGGGTATCATGGCTTAAGCAAGGCGGGTTTATATGCGCTTAACCACAATCTGCCTGACTTGCCCCAATGCAAGCAGGCTCACTTACGCCCCATCCCAAGGATTGAAGCAGGCTTAAGGCTTTCCAGACACTATCAACGATACGCCTTAATGGATAGCAGCGACGGCCTGGCGGATGCGGCCCTGAAGATTGCGGAAGCCAGCCAGGTACGGGTGGAATTGTTTCTGGATAAACTCCCGGTTCACCCGGAATTGCACCGTTTCGCGCAGGAGGTCGGACAGGACTTAACCGCGCTTATGCTCTATGGCGGTGAGGATTTTGAGCTGATAGCCGCCGTACCTGAGCTCCCCGAAGCATTCCAGGAAGAATTCACCGTCATTGGCCGGGTGGCTTCCGGTTCTCCGGCGGCAACGTTACTGGATGCCCAAGGCCAGCCACTGGAAATTTTGAGCCATCAAAAGACGTATCAACATTTTCAAGGAGACACGCTAAATGAGTGACGCCTCCCAGGAAGCCTGGGCCCTGGTACCGGCAGCAGGCATCGGACAACGCTTTTCAAACCGAAGTGACAAGCTGGTGGTTCATATTGGCGGGCTACCCATGATTGTTCGAACCGTGGAAACCCTACTGAACGCCAAAAGCATCACTGGCGCCGTGGTCGTGGTCCACCCGGAGAAAAAAATGCTGTATCAACGAATGCTTCATGAATACGGCCACCGCAAACCGGTTCATTTTGTTAATGGTGGCGCGTCTCGCCGGGAATCCGTCTTTTTGGGTTTACAGGCCATACCGGATACGGCCTCAATAGTGGCCATTCACGATGCGGCCCGACCGCTCGTAAACCCGGACCTCGTGGATACAGCCATCGAAAAAGTGCGGCAAGGAGCCATCGGCGTGGTGGTTGCTGTCCCCATTTACGATACCGTCAAGATGACCCATGTCCATCGACGGTTTGTCATTGAAAGAACGTTGGATCGAAGCTGCCTATGGCGGGCGCAAACCCCCCAGGTGTTTTTAAAGGAAAAGATACTGGACGCTCACCAAAGCGTGACCCCTGAGCTGACCGTCACCGATGATGCCCAACTCATGGAATTAGCCAAAATTGGGCCGGTTGAAGTTCTGGAAGGGGAGGAGCGGAACCTGAAAATTACCACCGAACAAGACTTGGTAACAGCAGAAGCACTGTTCCGCAGCCACCGATAAAGGCTGCCTTTTTGGTATAATCCAGATGTCATGGGTGAGAATCATCCCGGATAAACACAGGCCGGGGTCAACATAAGAGGCGGATCGTATGATTTCTTTTCTTAAGGGGCAATTGGTAGGCAAGGCGGCTGAATCGCCCAAAGGACCCTATTTTCTACTGGACGTGCATGGTGTGGGTTTTGAGGTCCTCAGCAGCAGCCGTTCCATACAAAGTGCCTCTCCCGTTGGCGAAACCATCCAGTTGTACACGAGTTTGATTGTGCGGGAGGATGCCATGTCGCTGGTCGGCTTTAACTCCCGGGAGGAGCGGGATCTGTTCAATATTCTCCAGAGCGCGTCCGGTGTCGGTACCAAGGTCAGTTTGTCTTTACTGTCCACACTGTCCGTTTCCGAGATTGCCCAGGCCGTTGTGGCCGGACAACACAAGCCCTTGACTGCGGCCAAAGGAGTAGGGCCCAAACTGGCACAGAAGATTGTTCTGGACCTGAAGGAAAAAATGACAAGCTGGCGTCAGGATGCGGTTCACATTTCCACCGAGGCACCCATACTTACCAACGCCGCCTTTTCTGAGGCCGAAGCCGTCCTGCTCTCGCTGGGTTATGCTTATGATGAGATTCTTCAAAGCTTTAAAGCCCTGCAGCAGGAAAAGGGAGTAGCACCCAGCACCTCGGAAGAGATTCTGAAAGAAGCCCTCCGCTGGCTGGCCACAAAAGTCTGAGCGCTGGCATTTGTCATCTGAACATTAAACTTCTGGCTTGATAGTCCGATAACCAGAATAGCCCCAATGAGAGTGTTGGCCAACAATATGACATCGGACTCCCAGCATCTGCATCGCCAGTCTTTCGAGCATATCGAGGACTTCATCATACAGCCGGTCAGCGTGACCGAGGAAAAGGAATTGTACGGCACCTTCTATGATCGGCTCTACCAAGCCCTGCAAGAAGGGCGATTGGATTTTTCGGTGATTGCCGAGAAAACCGGACTCAAAGAACGCCGCCTGAGGGAGGCATTACTCTACCGGCTGACCAATGAGGTCATCCAGCTTTTTGGACAAAAGCCGGGGGTGTGCTATGTCTGCCAGGGGAGGCTCTACCAGCCCAGCACCCAAGAGCCCCTTTGTCTCAAATGTCTCAACCAGACTGCTCATGCCGCTCAGTCGATTCCCAAACCAGCCAGCCTGGTCAAAGAAGTCTCTGGCGTGGACGGGGCTGGAGAAGGCAGCTTTGTGATGATCTCCAAACCGGAATATGAACGAATGCTGAAAGAGCTGGATTATTACAGACAAAAATACCCTGAAGGGGCCCGTGCCCTGGAATTGCCAACAAATCAGCAACTTCCACCAGTCGCTTCACCTGACCCTGAGGTGGATAAAAACGATGTACTGGCCATTTTGAACATGGACAACGATGAGTTGCCTACCGTTGATGACTGGGATCTAGTAGCCCTTGGGATTGACAACAATGCTACAGAAGCAGATTCCGCAGTTGATCAGCTCCTTCACGCCTATAGCAATCATGAGCCCTTACGTCACTTTGGCTTTAAACGCATCAAGCGATAGGGAACAACGCCCCGATGAAGATCAGTAATTGCACCCAATGCAATAAAGTGTTCAGGAGGACCTTCACCCCACTGTGTCCAGATTGCTACCAGAGTTCCGTCACGATCTTCAGCCAGGTTTATCGCTTTGTGCAGGAACATCCCCAAATGACCCTGGAGGATATCGCCCGGTGTTGCCATATTCCCATCAGCAAGCTGGAAGCCCTGTTTTTTGACGGCCATTTAGGAACCGCTGCCCAACACATTCTGTATCAATGCGCCCGGTGTGGCGTGCCCATGTCCACAGCCCAGCACCGGGGCCGTTTCTGCACAGCATGCACAGGAAAGGTTGAAACCGAAATCCGCCTGACTCAACCCAGCCGGGCCGTGGAAGTGATTGAGGGAGAAGCTGTTCTCGCCCCAGAGGGAACCTCATCAGAGGCCCTCCAAAAACAACAGCGGGAGCAACAGAAGCGGACAGCGGAAAAAATTGATGAGGCCAAAACCATTCTGGCCGAAGAAATGGAGCAGGCCGATAAGGCCATGGAAAACGACCAAAGAAAAACGCTTGCCCCCCAACATTTTGGGTTCAAGCGTTCTTCATAAAGGTTGGATTAAATTAGGCGGTTGCGACGATACTGACACGGGTGCCCCGTTCGCGGGACTTTTCAAACTTGACATACCCATCAGCCAGGGCAAACAGGGTATCATCTCCACCCCGACCCACGTTCACACCAGGGTGATATTTGGTGCCCCGTTGGCGAACCAGAATATTGCCGGAACGAACCAACTCACCACCGAACTTTTTCACACCCAGTCGTTTAGAATGACTGTCGCGTCCGTTTTTCGTTGAACCAACGCCTTTTTTACTGGCCATAGCTCGAGTTCTCCAATAACCTTATTCTTGATCCTAACAATCCGCCAAGCTTATGCCGGGGACTGAACCGACTCAATCTGGAGCCGGGTAAAATCTTGCCGGTGCCCGTTTTTACGACGGTACCCTTTTTTACACCGCATTTTGTATACCAGGACTTTCGGGCCTTTCCCATGGGAAAGAACCTTGGCCTTTACTTTGGCCCCTTCCACATACGGCGCGCCTACCAGTGATTTTTCACCGTTGAGGACCATCAGAACCTTGTCCAGTTCCAATGCCGCATCAGGCTCCAGGGAAAGGCGATCCACCACGACATAGCGTCCTTCTTCCACCTGGTATTGTTTTCCATTCAAATCGACGACGGCTTGCATCTTCTTGTTACCTTATCGCTCGTATACTTTGTTTATATCTCTTTATTACGCGTACACCTTGTGAAACCGAACCGTAGCACCGGTGACTTCCAACTATAGCAACAGCATATTCCGGTGTCAAACGATCCGGTTTCAAAGGTTAAGACTTGCTACTGATCGGCGTCCACTTCGCCCCGGTACTCCAGGGTAATCCGCCGGTCATCGGCGGAAATGGACACAATCTCGAAGCGGTAGGATTCACCCACCTGGTAGAACTTGCCGCCTTGCTGATACGCACAGTAGGCTTCCACGCCAGGAATCAGCTCTGCCAGAGTCCCTGAACCCAGGAGCTTGGAGATCCGACCCACTACCTGCTCACCTACCGAGAAACGGGTATTTACGGTATCCCAAGGATCCGCTTCCAGCCGCTTCAGGCTCAAGCTGATCCGCTGCAGTTCCCGGTCCACGGTCAGTACGCGAACGGTCACTTGCTGACCCAACTCCAGCACCTCAGACGGGTGCTGAATCCGCCGCCAGGTAATTTCGGACAGAGGCAGCAGGCCGTCAATGCCGTTGATATCCACAAAAGCGCCAAAATCAGTGATTTTAACCACATGACCGTCCACCACATCGCCTTCATTGAGGTTACGAATGGTTTCAGCCCGCATCTCGGCTTTCTGGGCAAAGACCGCTTCGCGGTGGCTCAGAATCAGCTTGTTTTTGCGACGATCCACTTCCAAAATCTTCGCTGGCAACGCATCACCCACCAGTTCATTCAGGGTTTTAGCGACCCGCAACTGGCTGGCCGGAATAAAGCCTTTAAAGCCCAGGATGCTAACAATAACCCCACCCTTGGTGGTCCCGGTAACCGTGGTTTCTACAATTTCAGAAGCGGCTTTCATCTCGCCCAGGCGATCCCAGTTTTTCGCCATATGGACGCGCCGGATCGACAGGTGGTACTGAACGTCTTCCGCGTCCATCTCGTTCATGATGAAGCATTCCACAACCTGCCCAGCTCGGTAAGACTCTTTGAGTTCTTCTGGCTTAAAGCAACCAGGAACTTCTTTCATCGGGACAAACCCTTCGGACTTTCCACCAATATCCACACGAAGACCGTCTTTTTCAACTTTTAAAACCTCGCCGACCACAATGGCGCCAGGTTTCATTTCAGTCTCAAAGCTTTTCTCCAGGAGAGCAGCAAATGCTTGTCGCATATCTTCTGAAGTCTCAATCATAACAGTACTAACCACGATAATTCGTTTCCTTTCCTTTTTATTGGTTTGTCTTTACAACGCACGAATATAGTCTAACACTTCATCAATTAGCCAGTCTGGTGTAGAGGCCCCAGCGGTTACTCCCACCGTTTTAGCTTCTTGCAATGCAACACACCCTTCCAGCTCTTTATATGTCTCAATATGAACTGTGTCGGTTCCCTGGTTTTTACATATTTGGGCCAGATGGGTAGTATTGGAGCTGTTTTTTCCACCAACGACCACCATGAAGTCCACCTTGCCCGCCAACTCCAAAGCCGCGTTTTGGCGGAAATACGTGGCTGGACAAATGGTATTGAAGACCTTTAGCTCTTTGGCAACCTTTGAGAGTTCCTTGACCATGTCAAAGAAATTGACTTCCATCTGCGTGGTTTGAGACACCACACCAATGCGGCGCCTGGGAATCCCGGCCAGCTTTTCCTGAATTTCATCGGGGTGGTTTATCGCCACGATCCGGGATCCTGGCACACGCCGTGAATGGGCCATAATCCCAATAATCTCAGGGTGCTGTTCTTTCCCGACCACCACCACCGTATAGCCCTCTTCGGCCAACTGAATGGCCTTGTTCTGTACCAAAGACACATCCGGGCAGGTCGCATCGGTTACTTCAATTTCACGAGATTGGGCCGCTTCAACCATTTCAGGTGGAGCACCATGGGTACGAATCACACAAACACTCCCTGGAGGGACCTCATCCAGAGAGCTGACCGTTTGAATATTTTTACCAGACAAGTGATCAATGACCTGTTGATTGTGAATCAACTGGCCCAGAACGTACACCGGCTTCTCGCTGCTTTCCCCAACCGCCAGTGTCTTATCAACCGCCTTTTTCACCCCATGACAAAACCCTGCATGTTCTGCAATCAGGATGGTTTTAGGCGGCTTAACGGGAGTGGTAACGGTGTTTTCCAAGTTCGGAATACACAACCTTTCTGTAAAAGTCGTCATTGCTGACGTACTCTATTTCTAGTACAAATCCCCACAGAAAATCAACCCTGTCTTGGAAACGAAAAGCTTTCTAAAGTGATATAATGCCAGTACATGGGTCGTGTTAGAGAAATCGTCGTTTGAGCACATTGGGTACCAGATCAAACAAGCAGGATATCTTTTCTCCGGAGCTGGATGAACTTCTTCACCAGTATTTACTGGCTGATGCCAATTCTCCCGCAAAGGAGAAATTGCGCGATCAAATCGTGGAACGGGTCATGCCCTATGTCAAGAAAATCGCTCACGGCCTGGCCCGGCGAAGCACCGATCCCGTGGAAGATTTGATTCAAGTGGGCAATATCGGGCTCATTAAAGCGGTGGATAAATTCAATCCTCTGGTGGGTAGCAGCTTCAAGACGTATGCTACCTACTTCATTACCGGGGAAATCCGCCATTACCTGCGCGATAAAACCTCGATGATCAAAGCTCCCCGGCAAATGTATGAGCTATATTACCGGATTAATCAGATCATCCAGAAGCTGACCGAGGAATTGGGTAGGACTCCCACCGATGTAGAAATTGCCGAAGAGTTGGAATGCCCGGTGAAGCGGGTTGTTCAGGCTCAAGATGTGGAGCGTCGCCGCACGCCCATCTCTCTGGATCAATTTCAAGTGCATGATGGCCAAGGCGGAGACGCCATGTACATTGAGCGTCTGGTGGATAACCGTTACTTTGAGTTCATTGAGAACCGGGAGAACAAGCTATTGGTAGATAGCGCCCTGACCTCTCTGAAGGCCGAACTCAAAGACGTGGTGCGCATGACCTTTTACGAAGATATGAGCCAGACCCAAATTGCGGAAAAGCTCGGTATCTCCCAGATGCAGGTCAGTCGGCGTTTGCGCAAAGCCCTGGAATTACTGTACCAGCACCTGTTGGCCGACCACCCGGAAATTCGGCAAGATCTCAGAAAATAGCAGGAAATAGTAAGGGTACCTTTCTCCCATGTCTGACCCGATATTTTTACTGGTGTTTGCCTTCCTCATCGGCCTGTGTGTAGGTAGTTTCCTCAATGTCATGGGCCTTCGCCTGTTGTCGGAAGAATCATTGGTTTATCCTTCCTCCCATTGCCCCCACTGCAAGGTCCCTTTACGGTGGTATGACAACATCCCCGTTCTCAGTTATCTAGCCCTCGGAGGTCAATGCCGCCAATGCAAGGCGACTATCAGCATTCAGTACCCCCTGATTGAGCTTGCTACCGGGGTTCTCTTTGCCTACACCGTCTGGCAGTTTGGCATTGAGTGGCAAACACTGTTTCTTTTATTCCTCATCGCCAATCTGGTGGTGATTTTCATCACCGATCTCAGAGAAAGCCTGATCTATCATGTAAATTCCCTGTCCCTGGTCCCTGCGGGCCTCTTGTACAACTTTCTCAATCTCGGCGGGGGCCAAGGCGGAATTCCGGTAGATTTGGCCTATGTTCAGTTCACCATTCCAGGGGACTTCATATCCGCGATCATTGCCGTTTTAGGGGCGATTTTAATCTTTGAGGGTATGATTCTGCTTTCCCAGCTTGCCTTTGGCACGGAAGGCTTTGGTCATGGCGATACCCATTTGATGATGGGGGTGGGCGCATTCCTAGGCTGGGAGCTGGGCTTGTTAGCTCTGTTTTTAGGGTTTATCATTCAAACCATCCCGGCCATTCCAATGCTGGTTTATGGGTGGATTCAAAATAAGCAGTACGTCTCGCTGGCTTCTGGCGGCTGTGGCGTATTGTTTGGGCTCCTTCCACTGGTGTTGGTCAATCTGGACCTTTCCCCCGCCCTAATTAGCGGCTTGAGCCTAGGAGCCATGATCCTCTCTCTGGTAGCGCTGTTTGTGTTTCTCCGGCAGGTCAAGCATAGCCAAAGTTTTACCTACCTTCCCCTGGGGCCTGCCCTGGTTATCGGCTCGCTCATTGCTCTGTTTTGGGGAGACCCCATTTTACGGAGCTTTTGGGGTTAAGTTCTCTTTCACACCCTTATAACGTAGCAGGATTACACTTCCTAAGCGTCTAGCATGAGCTGCCGGGAAGTGGTAGAGCCTGACAATGCTTAAAAAAATTGATACATTTCTTAGAAAAGCGATTCATTGTGCCTACAATTAGGGAATAGGATCTCTAGAAACACCCTAGCTTCTTTTTTTAGCTTTTGTGTGTCCCAACGGATATCCCATCTGAACCATTGAGGGGGAATACAATGAAACGCATGCCAGGGTTTGCCCTCGGATTATTACTTCTTCTGTGGACGGTATCCATCCCCTTCACCTGGGGCGAAATGCTCCAGGGCCGAGTTTCTAAAATTGAAACCCTGCCTGAAGCAAGAGATGCAGCCTTCTCAGGCCCGATCCCCTCTATTCAAATGGGTCAGTATGCGGCCTTTGATCCAAGTTTTAGAGAAAACCAACACGTGATACGGCAAGGCGGAGGCCGGGTCACGCTTCCCGATGGCGGAGCCAAGGTGGTTACGGTATTTGAGGATGGGGATTACGGGGTGCGTTTGTTCACCCAGTCTGACATTGAGCAAAATATTTATCCTCCAGGACTTTACTATACCCCGCAAGGCGCGTTAAAAGCCATTGAGATTACCTACGGCAACGAATACCCTTACAAGGCTTTTAAATACGCGTATGGAAACCATTTTGAGCCCCTCTTTCAGCATGGAGAACTGATGAATGTCCGGCTTAACGTCAAACGGTCTGACACCTATATATTTTGGCCTAACGGCCAACTGATTGCCCACTGGGTGGGCAACGCCTGCTATAACACCAACGGCAGCAGCTGTGGGCAGCGCCAAACCCATCGGTTCAATCTATCCGAATACTATCCCCGGTAACGTAAACTTACAGCTGAACCTGTCCTCGGTTCTCGGGATTCACGTGGATGGTATCCACAAAGCGTACCAGACCGGAACGGTAGGCCATCACTACGCTATGCGTTCTGGCCCCGGTGCCAAAGTAACTAACCCCTTTCAGGATATCGCCGGTGGTAATCCCACAAGCGGCAAAGACAATCTCATCCCCTGGGGCCAGGTCCTCGGTAAAGTAAATCTTTTCTTCAGAAAGATCAATGCCCATTTTAACGGCACGGGCTTTTTCATCCTCATGGCGCCACTTGAGCCGGGCCTGAATTTCCCCGCCCAAGCATTTGACCGCCGCCGCCGTCAAGACCGCCTCTGGGGCCCCACCGGTCCCCATTACCGCATGAATGCCCGTGCCTTGCATGGCCGCAGAAATAGCTGGCATCATATCCCCATCGGTAATGAGCTTGATCCGAGCGCCTGCTTCCCGAACTTCTCGAATCAACTGCTCATGGCGGGGTCGTTCCAGAATCACGACCGTTAAGTCCTCAATCGAGCGGCTCAAGCTCATGGCAATCACACTCAAGTTGTATTTCACCGGGGCCTTGATGTCCACTTTCCCCTTGGCTGCCGGGCCTACCACTAGCTTTTCGGCATACGTATCGGGCGCATGAAACAAGCCGCCCTTGCTGCTGAGGGCAAGGGTCGCCACAGCGCCCGGTAATCCGTGGGCCACCAGATTGGTTCCCTCCAGGGGGTCTACGGCGATGTCCATTTCTGGCATCTGGGTCTGACAAAGGCCGACCTTTTCGCCAATATAGAGCATCGGGGCTTCATCCCGCTCGCCTTCCCCAATCACAATGGTTCCATTAATGGGCATCTCGCCCAGGGTTTTCCGCATGGCCGTCACAGCAGCCTCATCCGCCTCATCCCGACTGCCTTTACCCATCAGACGCCCTGCCGCCAGGGCGCCCGCTTCTACCACGCCCAATACTTCCCGGGACAGTAAACGCTCAAGCGTTGTATTCATCCCATCCACCAGATTATCAGACTTTTTAACCACAACCTGCTCCAATTCTTGGCTTGATACTGATACCGACATCCTTCCCCTCTTTATCATTTTCCCTTGTACTTCAGAACGCGCCCGTCTCATCGCAAACACAAGTATAATCAGCATTTTACCAGATATACCCAATAGGTGTCCAAAGGAAGAATTCGGTTGATTGACTGAAATCAATTCCAACCTAAACTGCTACAATATGAATAAAAACCTTAATCTTGTGAAAAGCTTTGCCCTGATTGGCTTTCTATTATAGGAGGAAGGATCATGGCCTGTGAGACAACCCATGATATTGAGGCAGTAAACCAAAGCTACTTTCGTTGTTGTAATAGCGAAAGCTTTTTTGACGATTTCTACTACATATTCTTAAATAGCTCTCCCAAGATCGCGCCCATGTTCGCTAAGACAGATTTTTCCAAGCAAAAACAGTTGCTTCGCCACGGTATCACCATGATGCTGATGTTTCATCGAAATCTACCGCTGTCTAAGGCGGCTCTGGACCGTCTGGGAAAATCCCATAACCGGGATGGGTATAACGTTCTGCCTGAAATGTATCAATTTTGGGAAAACAGCCTGATTCTGGCCATTCGAAAGCATGATCCCGAGTTCAGCCCCGAGCTGGAAAAAGCCTGGCGGTCGGTCCTCCAGAAAGGATTGACCCATTTAAAATCCATGTATTAGCCAAATTAAGCGGTGGCTGGCTGTTTTTTCTTTCCAAGCAGGACATTGGCAGCGACAATACCAAGCAATGCCAGTACCAGTAGGCCTCCCGTCAGCACCTGAGACATGGCCGTCGGTTCCCCGGCCAGCTCACCCCCAGGCAATGTGAGCAGAACACCCGCCCAGGCGCTGGAAATATAAGAGGCCATGGTGCCGCACAGCAGTGCCCGAATACCCAGCTGGGCCAAGTCTTTACGACGCTCCGGGGCCATTTCGCCAATGCCGCCAATTTGAATAGCAATGGAGCTGAAATTGGCAAAGCCACAGAGGGCAAAACTGGCAATGGCAACGGACTTGGGATCCAGTTGCTCAAACATCGTGATGAGCGATGCGTACGCCACAAATTCATTGACCACCATCTTGGTACCCATCAAGGCTCCTACCGCCTGGACATCCTGAAACGGTACGCCTACCGCCAAAGCGATGACAGAAAAGAGGCTGCCCAGAACCTGATTGAGCGATAATTGCTCAAGATTCAAACCCATAAAAGACAGATCCAGCCCCAAACTCGCCAGTAACAGCCCAGTTTGGGCCACAACGAAATCCACCAGGCCAATCAGGGCAATAAAGCCAATGAGCATCGCGCACACGTTGAGGCCAATTTTAAGCCCATCCATAGCCCCCATAGACGCCGCATGGATAACATTCACGCTATGCTTTTCCACTTCCAGCTTCACCTCTCCCTTGGTCTGGGAGTCTTCCGTTTCCGGGTATACCATTTTGGAGACCACCAGCGCCCCCGGAATCGCCATCAAGCTGGCTGTTAATAAGTAAGCGGCTGGGATTCCCATCTGGATATACACCGCCATCACGCCCCCGGCAATAGCTGCCATGCTGCCCGCCATCACCGCCAGGAGTTCCGATTGGGTCATGGAAGAAACATAGGGCTTGACCAGTAACTGGGCTTCTACCTGGCCCACAAAAATGCTGGCCGAATTGGACAGGGCTTCCGAGCCACTGACGCCCATGATTTTATACACCGCCCATGCGACAATTTTGACCACCCGCTGCATCAGGCCAACGTGATAAGCAATCCCCACAAGCGTGGCCACAAAGATAATGGTAGGAACCAGTTTAAAGGCGAAAATAAACGCGCTCCCCGCCCCAAACACCTCATTGAGCTTCTCAGGTTGACCGACCAAAAAGCCAAAGACGAAGGATGCCCCCTGATCGGAAAAGCTCAGAAGCTTTTCAATCCCCTGGCCCAGCCAGTGAAAGAGATCCCGGCCAAACTGGACCTTTAAGCAAAAGACCGCCAGCAGCAACTGTAAAGACAAGCCACTGGCCACCAGACGCCAGTCAATGGCTTTGCGGTTGTTGGACATGGCATAGGCCACCAACAAGAGCAGAGCGATTCCAATTAAACCGGTCAAACTGTCCATATATGCAGTCTTCCTCTTATTTCCCAACAAACGCCTATCCCGAAATCAATCCCCAGATGATAGGTATTTGTATTTACACAAAAACCAACCTGCTTGTAAAATTGCGGTGATCGCTCGTAAAGTAACTTAAAGCCGTCCTGTTTATTTAGAAATGTCCCAAGCCCTCATGAGCAATACCCACCTGATTCTTCCCCAGATTAAAACCTACGAGGAAGCACTCCTGTTCATCGATAGCCTTGATGTTTCGGCCATGAAACTGGGGCTTTCCAGAATCCGAAAGCTTCTGGCCACGCTGGGCAATCCACAAGACACGTTGCCCATGATTCACATTGGCGGCAGCAACGGCAAGGGCTCCACCACCGCCATGCTGGATGCGGTTTTAAAAGCCTCTGGGCATAAAGTCGGACGTTTTACCAGCCCACACCTGGTGCATGTCCGGGAACGAATCACCCTGAATGGCGCGCCCATTTTACCGGATGACTTTACCCGACTCACCGATCGCCTCAAGCGTCATCTGGAGCATTTGTGGTGGGATCGAGAGGACTGGCCCACCTATTTTGAATTTCTCAACGTGCTGGCTTATCTCTATTTTCAAGAGAAAGCCGTGGACATGACGATTTTTGAAGTCGGTCTGGGGGGGCGGCTGGATTCCACCAACGTGGTGCAGCAGCCAAACCTGACTATTATTACCGGCATTTCCTTGGAGCACACTCAACACTTGGGCCACACCCTGACAGAAATCGCTGCGGAAAAAGCCGGGATTTTAAAATCGGGTGTTCCTGTGGTTTTGGGGCCCCAATTCCCCCCGAAAGCCAGAGACGTGATTCTGGAAAAGGCCCACTTACTAGAGGCGCCCGTCGCCGAGGCTACTTTGCAGGGATTTCATATTCTGCCGGAATCCAGCCTGGAAGCGGGATTGCTCATTCAAACGCCCAGCGGCAACGTTCAACTCCCCTTACTGGGAACCTACCAGCAAACCAATCTGGCTACAGTATTTACCGCGCTGGAAGTATTACGAACCCAGGGATTGCATATCCCGCACCCTGTTGTTGCTGAAGGACTCCGGCACGCTTCCTGGCCAGCCCGCTTTCAGTACCTCAAATCCCAGCATATTCTGCTCGATGGTTCCCACAACCCGGAAGGGTTCCAGAGCTTGCAGCTGAGCCTTCAGCAATATCTGAACGATTCCCCCCTCTACTGGCTGGTGAGTTTACGGAACAACCGGGAAATTAAACCGCTTGTAAAACTTATGGCCGCTTTCCCGAAAACCCAAGGGGTGATTATGACCCAGGGACAACAGAGCCATCTGTATCATCCGCCCTCAGTGCTCGCTGTCGCAATCAGCCAGGCCCTACCAGATACCTGTCCTGTTCTATGCTTTGAGGATAACCTAGAGGCTTTCAGGATGCTTCAGAGGATACTTAGCAACTCCCCCAAGACCTACGGGGTCATCACTGGGTCGTTATACACCGCAGGGCATATTCTGGAGGCAGTGTAACAAAGCGTCTCGCATGGTATGCCAACATGATGTATTAGCAGGGCGTATCAAATCGTTACCTTTACATATTGTTGTACTCATTGAACGGGTCTTTACCTCCTTCCTATACTGATGGAGTGAGAGTTATCCCGTGAGGCAGAGAAAAGAATCAAAATGCAGAAAACGTTTCTCAAACTGTTAACCTTTGAGTATGTCGAACGGCTGGCCCGCTTTGAAAGCCTTCTGCAAGAAGGGGTAAACACCAGTGAATCCATCACTCCCAAGCTGACCGATGCCTTGCGGGCAGAATTGGCTCAACTAAAACAAGGGCTGGTGGAGCAAAAGCCGGTGTTAAACCAGCTGTTTTCCGATGCCCCACTGATCAATGACAAATTGATTCCCAGCCTGGAAGCGGGCGTATTTGAGCCGAACCGGAAACTACAGGAACTGACCCGGTTGCTATATCAGCTGTACCCAGCCAAAGCGATGGCAGAAAGTTATCTGTTTACCAAAGACGCCCTGCCCGTAGAGCTTATCGATCAAGAGCGTTCCGTGATTCTGGAAGCCGAGTTATCCCAACCGCCTTCAGTAGGGACGCCCCTGGAGGATGTTCTCCTTCTGCAACTGCCCCTCCTTCAAAAGAACAACCCCCTGGGCTGGGTGGGGCTGGTATACCCCTTTGCCTTGAAAATAGCCCAAAAGGCCCTGGCTAGTGAATCGGCAGAGCAGCAGGCCTTGGCCGCCCATGCCTTCTCGCTGCGGCTGGCGGGTCCTGCCTATTACTTCCAGACTGTAACCCAAGCCATGCTGACGAAAGACACCGCTTTTTTCCAGCAAGTTGAATCTGTCCTGTTTTATGGACTGAACCACCTGAACTTTGTAAATAAGAGTCTGGTCATTGTTCATGAGGCAATTGAAAAGGCCCAATCTCTGCTGGGCGGCACACCAGGGGGTCGTGCCCTGGATGAGGCCCAACTGAGTAAGCTGTACCAAACCGTTGAAAGCACCATCCCGACTCGTCTGGCCTTTACAGACAGGCATTTTGAACAAGCCTTGCAGTTGAAAGACCGTCTGTCTGAAGGTGTATTGCCTAGCAGCAGTCCGGTTTATACCATTGTTGATGTGAATGAAAAACTACAAGCCGCTCGACAAGCGGGTGATGTCCCCATTTATGACCTGCTGGGCATGATGACCGAGCATCCTCACAGCCCGCGGGAGATTGTGAACGCCGGATGGATACATAAAATTGAGCGCGCGCCGGTCTGGTTGTATTCTACGCTCTTTGAAACAGAGCAACCGGATCCTGACAAAGGCCAAAGCCGCTTCCAACGGACTCAGGAACTCCTGGGCATCCAGGATCACCTGTTGCAAAAAGCCATTGAAACCTCCGAGATCCACCGGGTCTTGCTGTGTAGTCTTTGAGAAAGAGGGTTGAGCCGATGATTTTAAACGAAGAACAAATCCTGGAGCGGATGTTGGATCCCGATCCCGAGCGCCGCATCATCATCACCCCCCTGATCAAGCCAGAAGAGCAGTTTGGCCCTACCTCCGTGGACCTGCGGCTGGGAACCGATTTTCAGGTCATCCGCCGGACCAACCTGACCCATCTCGATCTGGTGAAAGACCCAGAAGCCTTGAGTCGGGATGTGGCTCGCCACATGCAACACGTAAAAGTCAAACCCACCGAGCCGTTCATCTTGCATCCCGGTGAGTTTGCCCTCGCCTCCACCCTGGAGTTTGTGCGAATCCCGCTGGATCTGGCCGCTCGTCTGGAAGGCCGGAGCACCTGGGGGCGCTTGGGCTTGCAAATCCATGCGACCGCTGGCTTTGTCGATCCGGGCTTTACCGGGGCGCTGACCTTTGAGCTTTCCAACGTGAATAACATCCCGCTGCCCTTGTACCCTGGCGTTCGGATTTCGCAGCTCTGCTTCTTCCAGAGCACGACCACCAACCTGCCTTACGCCAAAAAGCGGTACACCAAGTACAGTGGGAAAACCTCCACGGCATCATCAGCCTTTTTCAAAGACCCGGAGTATCAACGCATTCGGGAAGCGCAAAGGCAGTTTGAGTACACCTACTAGCCGTACTGGCTGGATACTTTTAGGCTTTGAATTGCGGACGGCCCAAGAGAAACTGGGCTGTCTGGTTGCTCACCCAGTAACCGGTCAACAGACCCAGAAGCATCATCAGGACGCCCAGCTGAATGTTGAGCAGATACACCCACTTTAAGCCGGGCTCAACAACGGCGCGAGCAGGGTGTGATGGATCATAGCTCACCAGAAGCCGTCTACCATACGGGTATTGATACCGGGCTCCCCAGGCATAGACGGGATTGCTGGTAAATTTGACCCCTCGAAAATCCAGGGCTTTTGATGTGTAACATGCTTCGCCTAGACAATAATCATAGGCAATGTTCATTTTCAGGACACGTCCCCGGTGGTATACGGAAGAAACCGTGATATGTCCAGGCACTTTCGGCCACGTATAACTTAAGAGTCCATACGTCGCTTGCCGCCCCCCCGAATAAGTAGCCATTCCGCCATATACCGCCAAAACCACAGAAAGCAACCAGCCCAGAAGCACTAAAGGAATTCGAGATGTTGCAGACATGGACCCCACCTTTTCTGTTGCTTCCATGTATACCCTTTCTGTAAAAAGCAGCGTACCATAAAAAGAAACGGGCCTGATCGCAAATTCCCTAGTAGGGGGTACCGTAGACCAGCGCCCCCAAGGGTCGTAATAAACTTTGAAAATATCACGATGACCACATACGCTTTTCAACATCTCACCATTATTGGGCTGGGCCTCATTGGCGGGTCTTTGGCCATGGCCGCTCGGGAGAGATATCCTGAATTAACCATCCGAGGAGTCGACGTCCTCTCTGAAACCCTTCAATACGCCCTTCGTCACCACATTGTGGATGAGGTCTCCCTTCACCTGCCTGAAACGTTTGAAGAAAATCATCTGGTGATCCTGGGCAGCCACCTGTCAGAAAACCAGTCCCACCTTCAAAAGCTGGCTCCTGCGATTGCCGGGAAAAATATCCTGATGATGGATGTGGGCAGCTGTAAACGGCGGATTGTTCAGTTGGGAGAAGCCCTTTTACCCAATCAGTTTGTGGGTGGAAATCCGGTGGTGAGCCCAGAAGGGAGTGGCATTCAGCATGCAACCCCACTGCTATTCACCGGAAAATCATTTGCGCTTTGCCCACCGGAGGGTTTCCAAAACGCCCCGCTTATCCAGATTCAGCAGTTTATTCAAGGGTTGGGCGCCCTGCCACGGGCCATGTCCGCAAGCAAGCATGATGAGCATATGGCCTATATGAGCCACTTCCCGCAGCTCTACAGCCTATTACTTTCTCGATTGCTCTATGCCCATGAACCCGGCCACTTGCTCAGCTTCCATGGACTCGGCATTGAAAAGCAACTCCGCCTGGCCACTGGCACAACCCCCATGTGGCAAGATATTTTCCGAGAAAACCAGGATCATCTCCAGGGGATCATAACCGAGTTTGCGGAATTGCTGAACTCTGCCGGACACGTGCTGGATACCCCCACTTTAGGCGAGTGGTTCACCCAAGCCAACCGGCTCCACCATGAGTTTCATCAGATGCGGGTCGCCGATCAGCAATCCATTCGCTGATCCAATCTCGGTTCCTAGGAAGTAAACCGATCAGCACCGGTTTACCAGCCACCCGCTGCGTTCGATTTTTTTAAGAAACGTGAAACCGAATTTAACAATCCTTTCCCTGATTTTTATTCCCCCTTTACAACAGAAAAAAAGTCGTTAAAATAGTGTGTTACTGCTATAACGTATCTAGAACACGAAGTTCTGATCCACCCGTTTTCAGAAGAAATCCTGTGTTCAGTGGAGCAAAAATCAAGTTTCGGTTGCTTTTATTATAATAGGTAGTCAATGGGAATCATGTACGTACTTAAAGGAGACTTCGAGTCCATGAATACTGAGTTCAGCTCAGCTCATGAGAGCAACGTTAACCACATTGAAGAGCACCCTTTAACCGAAAACCACACCCAAACCACGGCATACAGCTACGAGCTGTAATGCGTCGCGTCTTTCACACGGGGTATTCTCACCTGGCCCATGCCCAGGCATGATTTGCTTGTCCTGAGTTGGTGAGCCCCTCACCTCAGCGCACGTTCAGCACAATGTTGGCTGGGCGGTTATACAGTTGTCGGAGCGTTTCCAAATCTCGTCGGGTTGGCTCCTGAATTTTGTCGTGACGCAGTTCCGGGTACATCAAATCGCCCCGTTCCAGACTATGACCTTTAAGACCCAAGACATGGCCAAACTCCTGCGCGGCCATATTCTGGATCAGTACTTGCGCCTGTGGCAGGTCCAAGCCTTCCACGGGCTCCAATCCCAAATGGACCACCGATTCCTCACGGATCACTTCCAGTTTTTTTAGCTGTTTATACTGTAACATCGCCCCCATGGCTTGAGGTGCCAGGGAAAAATAGCCTGGGGCAAACATGGAAGCCACTTGTAACAGACGGATCATGTGGTTTTTCTTGGGTGGGGAGTAAGTTTGATAAAAATCCGGCACAGTCTCCGGGTCGGCAAAGCGATCCACGTACTGATCCGTCCAGAAAAATCGAACATCCGCCGCGTCCGGGTTTTTAACTTCCACATAGGAGACCACATCTTGGGTTTTTTCCTTCCAGAGATCCATCGCGGCCAGGATGGCCTGCTTGTATTCCGGCTGATAGCGGGGGTTGTCTTCAGGCTCTTCAATATATACCCGCAGTGGGAATTTCCCCCAGCGCACCACTTTTCCGTCAGTCACCTTGAAAATTTCCTCAATATAGCTATATTGGCTCGTTTCCAGCGGAGCCTGCATCACCCCTTCCCCGTGAATGACTTGGGTGCCTTTAAGCGTCGCGTACAAATTTCGGGTCCGATCCGCAACAGGACCGACTTTTCCTTCCCCGTACAGAGCATGCTCTGCCCGGACCAGTCGCTCTGTGAGCGACTGGTCCGGGTTTCGTGCTATGCCCAGTTCGTTTTCAACATCCAGCAACATGTCCTGCACAGAAAGGCTGGCCGCCTCTTTCGGCAACTGGGACGCCCCCATCTGAAAGTTGCCCATCGGTGGGACTGCCTCTGGACCCGCTTTGACCCGCGCAACAATGGTTTTGATTTGCTCAGTGGGAAACACCTCGACGGCCTTATCTGCCCATTGGTCTCGTTGCGCTGGGTTCTGTTGAGCCAGGCCAATGTATACGTTCGCCAGAGATTTCTTCAGGGAAGCGTCATCGGGCGTCAGGCGCAATGCTTCTTCCAACAGAGGGATGGCAGCCTCAAACTGCTCCTGTTCCGCCCATCGAAAAGATTGTTCATGCAACACCGAGGCCTTGGCCTTGATAAAAACCGGCTCTTGGGGATCCAACGCTATGGCCTGATCCAGATACGCCTTGATCGCTTCAAAATCCGGGCTGTCCTGCTCTCTTAAATCCATTGCCTGCTGAAACAAACCTCCGGCCTTGGCTTTTTTAGCATGGTGATCAGTCGGATCCAGTTTCAGCGCCTTTTCAAAATACACCTCAGCCTGGGTATATTGCTTCTGGTTTTGCAGGGCGATGCCATAATTCACATACAGCACGGAGAGATTTCTCTTGAGCGTGCTTTCCGTGGGCGCTTGCCGAACGATTTGCTCATACAACGGGATGGCTTCTGCGTATTTTTCCTCTGCCGCCAGGTGATTAGCCTTGGAAACCAAAGCCTGTACCGATTCTGCGTACCCCGGCAATGCCATACCCAAAGCGAAGGCCAGTAAACCCAGGGCGATTCCCTGTTGAAAACGATTTGTGGAGACCAGTCGCCTCATCCACGCATGACCTTTCATCCCGGAGGGGCTTTCGTTATAATGGGGCATCGTCGTAATCGAGTGGAACGGAACCATGGAAATTTCTACTGAGAAGTCCATTTTACAAATTAAAAGCTATGAACCGCAACAGTTAGAACAAAAATGGCAGGAAGTCTGGGAAGCCGTCGGGTTGTTTAAGACCGATACCACAGAGACCCAGCGGAAAAAATACTATGCCTTGTCCATGTTCCCGTATCCCTCCGGGCGATTACACATGGGTCATGTCCGTAACTATACTATTACCGATGTCATTGCTCGCTTCAAAAAAATGCAGGGCTTTAACGTACTGCACCCCATGGGTTGGGATAGTTTTGGCCTGCCAGCGGAAAACGCGGCGATTAAAAACAACATTCCCCCCAAGGAATGGACTTTCAGCAACATTGACTACATGCGTGAGCAACTCAAGCGTCTGGGCCTGATGTATGACTGGGACCGGGAGGTGTTTACCTGTCGGGAAGATTATTACAAATGGACCCAATGGATTTTCCTTTACCTGTATAAACGGGGGCTGGCCTACAAGAAAGAAGCGCCCGTTAACTGGTGCGATGAATGCCAGACGGTACTAGCCAATGAGCAAGTCATTGATGGCCGCTGCTGGCGGGATGACTCTATGGTCAAGCGGGAAAAGCTCTCCCAGTGGTTCTTTAAAATCACCGATTACGCGGATCGCTTGCTGGAAAACTTGCCTCAACTGGAAGGCTGGCCGGAAAAAGTTCGGTTGATGCAGAAAAACTGGATTAATAAATCCGTCGGCGCCGAAATTTACTTTCCGGTCGATCAGCCGGATGGAGAACCGGGGATGCGAATTCCCATTTTCACCACTCGACCTGATACGGTGTTTGGCGTAAGTTACATGGTTCTCGCCCCGGAACATCCCTTTGTGGAACTGCTCACCACCTCGGCCAATCAGGAATCGGTCCATCAATACCTGGATGAAGCGAAGCTGAAATCCGAAATTGAGCGGACCTCCACCGAGCGGGAAAAAACCGGGGTTCCTACCGGCAGCTACGCCATCAATCCGTTTAATAATGAACGCGTACCCATCTGGATTGCGGATTATGTGCTGATGGATTACGGTACTGGGGCGGTTATGGGTGTTCCCGCCCATGATGAACGGGATTTTGAATTCGCCAAGCGCTTTAACCTACCCATTAAGCGGGTCATTGAAAAACCCGGCTTCCTGGGCCTGCCGTTGGAGCAAGCGTATACCGAGCCGGGCGTCCTGGTGAATTCCGGTGATTTTACGGGCCAGGACAGTGAGACAGCCAAACGCAACATTACCCGCTTCGTAGAAGAACAAGGCTTTGGAAAAGAACGGATTCAGTACCGCCTGAGGGACTGGCTGGTGTCTCGTCAACGGTATTGGGGCGCACCCATCCCAATGGTCTACTGCGCCCGGTGCGGGACCGTCCCGGTACCGGAAGCGCAACTTCCGGTTAAACTCCCGGATGACGTGGACTTTTCAGTTCAGGGAAAATCCCCCATCGCCACCTCCAAAACGTTTTTACACACCACCTGCCCCACCTGTAAAGGCCCAGCCAAGCGGGAAACCGATACCATGGACACATTCGTCTGCAGTTCCTGGTATTTTCTACGCTACCTGGATCCTCATAATAATGAGCAACCCTTTAACCCCGAGATTGCCAAGCAATGGATGCCGGTTGATCAGTACGTCGGCGGGGTTGAGCATGCCATTTTGCACCTGATGTACAGCCGGTTTTTAATGATGGCCCTTCATGATGGAGGCTGGACAGCCGGTGATGAGCCTTTTAAAAACCTGCTGACGCAAGGTATGGTTCTCAAAGACGGCGCCAAGATGAGTAAATCCAAGGGGAACGTGGTGGATCCTGACGCCATTTTTGAGTCATACGGTGCGGATACGGCCCGGTTCTTTATTTTGAGTGACTCCCCACCGGAGGCGGACTTTGACTGGAAAGACTCGGCGGTGGAAGGCTGCTTCAAGTTCCTGGGCAAAGTCTGGCGCACGGTCATGGATCGTCGCGCCGCCATTGATCTGGATCAGCCCTTACCAGACTATGCGACGATGTCGCCGGAGGAACGGAGGCTGTATCAGGCGGTCAACAAAACCATTGCTGGGGTGACCGAGGACATGACCCAGGAATTCCACTTCAATACCGTCATCAGTAAGATTCGGGAACTGGTCAATGACATGGCCCGCTATGAAACCGGAAACCAACCCAACCCGGTCTTTACCCACGCGGTGATGAACCTGCTGAAATTACTGGCCCCCATTACGCCCCATATCGCCGAGGAACTCTGGCATGAGGTAGGCGGCAAAGACTCGGTTCATCTACAGACTTGGCCCTCTTATGACTCCGACGCTCTGGTCTCTGACGTGGTTGAGATTGTCGTTCAAGTCAACGGAAAGCTGCGGGATAAGTTTCAAGCCCCGCCTGATACCCCCAAGGAACAACTGGAACGCCTGGCGCTGGAATCCCCCAAGGTACAGGCCCAGCTTGATGGCAAGCAAGTGGTTAAGGTCATCGTGGTGCCCGGCAAGCTAGTGAATCTGGTCGTTAAATAACGACGATGTTGGTCTTGCTAGGCGTCTTCGGGCAGGTAATAGTTGCATGTAGCTAGACGGGCTTTGAGCTCATCATAGTTGTTGGGTCGCTGACCGTAAAACTGCTGCTGATACAAGCTCACCACCGTGAGTACATCGTCCGGGGTGAGGCGAATCATCCGCCGACCTTCATGGTTTTCCAGAATCCGAGCCATTGTGTACTCCTTCACACACTGCTTTTTAGAAGCACCCTTTTCTGTATTATAGAAGGAGACTTTCCCTGACGGACTCCCCGGACCGATGTAAAAACCCCCGTATAAATCAGGACTCAGATTTGAAATGACCACCCAACACATCCCCGTCCTGCTTGCTGAAGCATTGGACTGTCTCCAGCCCCAGCCGGGAAAAATCTATGTGGATGCCACCCTGGGCGGCGGGGGGCATGCTCAGGCCGTTTTGGAGCGGATTCAGCCTGATGGTCTCCTGCTTGGCATTGACCAGGATCTCAGTGTGCTGGAAAATACCCGGTCTCAGCTTGTACCGTTTCAGGCTCAGGTCCGCTTGTTTCATGGCAATTTTGCCCAGTTGCCCGATTATCTGGCCCAGGCGGACATCCCCCAAATTACAGGCGGTATCCTGGCCGATTTGGGGGTGTCGTCATTTCAGCTGGATCAGGCCGAACGCGGATTTAGCTTTTCCAAAACCGCCCCCCTGGACATGCGGATGAACCCGGATTCGGCAACTGGGCTGACTGCTGCCGAGGTGGTGAACACATACTCGGAAGAACAACTGACTACCTTGTTTAAGGAATACGGCGAGGAGCGTTTTGCCAAGCCCATTGCTCGGAGCATTCTTCATGCCCGGCAAGAGCGTCCTATTAACACCACCACCGAGCTGGCTGAGCTGATCCGGCGGGTGTATCACCGTTTTCAAAAAGGAAAGCAGAGAGAAGAACGGATCCATCCAGCCACTCGGGTTTTCCAGGCCCTGAGGATCGAAGTGAATAATGAACTAGGCCAGTTAGAAGCATTCTTAAGCCAGCTCCCCAGCCTGATGGCCCCCGGTGCCCGCATCACCATGATCAGCTTTCACTCCCTGGAAGACCGGATTGTCAAACGCTTTTTCCAGCGGGCCAGCAAAGCGTGTCTTTGTCCTCCGGGGCTTCCCATCTGTCAATGCGACCATCAAGCCACCTTGAAAATTATCACTACAAAGCCCATTACCCCAACAGAGGCTGAAATTCAGAATAATCCCCGATCCCGAAGCGCCAAACTCCGTTGCGCCGAGCGTTTATAGTCGTTAATCTCGCATCAGATCGTATTTCAGCCAGTCAAAGACACTGCGTTCCGGCTCGTTGGGATTCAGTAAATCAATCACCTCCGGGGAGCCACTGCGGCTATTCCCCTCTAGCCAATCCCGATGATCCAGGTGAGGGAATAGCCGCGCCTGCCCTGTGCCAGACAGCACTTTCATGGCTTTCCAGAGTGCCACTGGTGGGTTGTCCACACGCTCTTCCTCGCTTAAAAACCGCCCTAGCCATAAATGGCTGGAGATGGGCGTCACCCCGTCATTAAACCGCATCACCGGAAAAGCCGGTACCGGATTTCCGGTTGAAAAATCCTGATAAACCTCACTCAAAGGCATCCTAGCCATATGGGTATTGACCATGGCCATCATCTGGTGCTTCCCTAATAGGGAAAACCCGTTGTTTTTCACTTCATCCTTGATCCGAAAGGGCGATACGTCCAGGTATTGGAAAAGTTGCTTGAGATCCTCCGGGTCCGCATCGAAGAAACTGCTGTATGTAATGAGGGAACGGGTTTCTTCAAGCGTGTATGGCCGGTAGGGGCAACGAGCAGCATCATACCAGCCTGTTGGCATGGAGTCATCAAAGTTATCCCAGCAAAAATCCTCGGCAAAATGAGGGAATTTACGTCGGGTCACCCAAACGACGACGCCATGAGACCAGCGAAGCAGGTTGAACACACTTTTCGTCTTGAGCTGGGCTCGCATCCAGGCAGCTTCTGAGAGGGGGGTTCCATGAAACGGGACACCAATCATAATGGCTCTATCAATAGCCTGGGCGATTTGGGGCTCCCGAAGAACTTCCCGGTACAATAGCCCCCCCAGGCTATGGGCCACCAAGCGAATTTTTCTCTCTGGATTCTCCCGAATAAAATCTTCCAACGCCTGTTTTAGCTGTTGGCTACTTTCTGACACCTTGGCGGCTGGATCATAGCGAAAGAAATAAATTTTAAACCGCTGGTCAAAGCCCGGATCAGACAACGCTTCTTTTAAAAATAAGCCCCAGTTATCATATTCTCCCTGATCCGGGGCAATGCCATGGACCAGGATCAGAGGTGTTTGTCCTGCCAAAGCATCGGCATGGTATGGAACCAGCTGTACATGTCCCGGTTGTACCGTCGATTTTGCCGGGGAGGGTTCCTGTCCCAGGACAAAAACCAGCAAACCCAGCATCAGAATGAGAATGGGCCAACGAATGCAACCTGCTTGAAGTCGGGGGCTTTTCACAACAAATCAGGTGGACATCAAATCAAACACTAACCATTCAAACACCGTTCGAGGCGGCTCATCCGGGTTCAGCAAATCGGTCAACTCATCGGTTTCCATCCGGGTCCCGCCTTCCATCCAGTTTCGATGATCCAAGCCCTTGAAGAGTCGAGCCACACTCGTTCCCTGAATGGACTTGAGGGCTGCCCAGGCTTTGTGAACCGGATTTTTGACGTGATCAAAATTTGGCGTGTACCGGCCCAACCAGAGCGTGCTGCTAATGGGGCTAATTCCATCATTATAGGTCATCAATGGTTGGTATATATAGGCCGGAGAAGGGGCTGGAGCAGGAGCCTGAGCAGAAGATTGATCCGCAACTGAAATCAAGAGTGTCGGTTCATCCACCCGAGTCGCAAGCATGGTGCCGGACATCGTCGCTGGCGATACCGATGACTCATCCACAACCTCTCCCACCACATAGGCTTCAGCACCTGTCGTGGTTTGGTCTTTCTTTAGCACATGGGCCAAGGGAAGGTCGGCGATATTATCTCGTACCAAGGTAAACAGGAAACTCTTGGAAAACAGTTGCTTGAGCTTGAACTTCTCCTTCGGCAAGGGCTCTTCGATCCCCAAGGCCTTGGGCAGGATGTGGTCGGGGTCAATGCCCCGGCCAAAGTAGCTGCCATAAGTGATAAAGTTTTTCTTCTTCTCCAGGTTGTAGCCTTTCAGCTCATTCCGGCCATTGAATGTTTCAAATTCCTCGGTAGCAATGGCCTGATCGAAATTATCCCATTGAAAATCAGCTTCAAACGAAGGATACATCCGGCGTGTAATCCAATATGCGAAATCCATGGATAACCTGACGGGCGAAAAAATGGAGTCTGACTTGGCCTGCTGTCGCATCCAGTCAGGGTTGGCCAAAGGAGATCCATGAAACGGCGTGGCAATAGTAATAACCTGCTCTGTTCGGTCATTCAACCAGCCATCCTGTAAGGCGTTTCGGGTCAGCAACCCACCTTCGCTATAGGCTACGATACGGATCGGCCGTTCATTCTCCAAGCCTTGCAAGTATTGTTTCAAACTGTCCCGCAGGGCCAAACTCAACTCCGGCACACTTCGATTGCTGTCATAGCGAAACAGATAGACTTTAAACCGCTCATGGAATTCAGGATCCCGGTCAATAAACTTTAAAAACTCCTCCCAGTGATAGTATTCATCATCCTCTGCTCCGATGCCATGCACCAGAACCAGTGGGATCCGGTTTCCCAGCGGATCAGGCTGGTAAGGCAGCAATTTCCCCAGTGTGAGTTTTTGGGTCACAGAAACGTTATCAAGCTCATTCTCTGGACCAATCGGCTGGATCAACGTTGAAACAGGCACTTTTAACGTGGGATCCGCCTGTAGATCAAGTACCTCCAGAGTGGGTTCCCGATCATCCGCGTTTTTTACCGTGGATAAACTCAATCCGGTGGGTTGGCTTGCATCTAATGCTTCATTGGCGAGGACTGGCGAAGGCAAAACACCAAAAACCATGGCCAGTATGAGCCAGGCAGAAAGAATGATTTGTTTATGTTGATACCCGCTCACAGATTCCCACCTTCTGTTTGTCACTGTTTGCCGCACACGTAGGATTAGATGAAGAAAATATTAAGATCCTATTCTTATTTTACAGCTTATTTCCAAAATTTCACCCCCTAAAGGAAGTTCTCGTCTTGTTGAGGGAGCTTTTCAGTCTGAAAAACAACCTCTACAACAAATCGCTTCCCCCATGGTAATTGTTCAAGGAAGCCTGGGGAGCCCTTATCTGGTTAGTTACCTGTCTATAGTTTTATTCTGGTAGCGGCTGATTCCGGGTTTCTTTGCCCAAAAATCCAGCCAGCATACCCACCAGGTACGCTAGAGAAAACGTAAAGGCGGCCATGGCATAACTGCCAAACAGGCTCACCAACACCCCAATAAACAGGACCGCCACCACCGTAACAATTCGGCCCATATTCAGGCAAAAACCAACCCCCGTCGCCCGAATCAAGGTCGGAAAAAGCTCCGGCAGGTAAATGTACATCACCGCCTGGGCCAGACCAATAAAAAAGCCCAGCAAGGCATTCTCAAAATAGATGAGTTCTGAAAACGTCTGGTTGGTTAAAAAGAGGATGGCAGAAGCAATCAGACAACCGGCAAAGGATAAAATTACGGTCCACCGACGGCCAATCGCGTCACTGAAGACCCCTGCCAATGAGCACCCGATCACCGCAAAAACCCCCTGGTACATCACTGCGGTGCTTCGCTCCACATTGCCCACTGCGGTATCTGAAAGCAGGCTCTGGATCCAGGTGGGGATCCAGGCCAGGGATGCCCAGTATCCAACCAACAGCCCGCCAAAAGCAAAGCTTCCCACCAGCAGGTTCCGGGCATGTTGCTTTTGCAGCAGGGCGGAAAACTGGGATGGTGTCTCGGCCACTTGCATCGCTTTTTCCTTGGCCTCTATCCAACGATCCGACTCCTTCAGCGCCATCCGCAGGAAAATGACCAGCAGGGCCGGTAATGCCCCGATAAAAAAGACCATCCGCCAATCCGGGAACAAATAACTGATCGAGCCTGCTATAAACACCCCGGCCTGGTAGGAGGTAATTAAGACCCCAATGGCCACCGCCCGGCTCCGCGAAGGCCAGACCTCAGCTAAAAAGGTGGTAATGCTCACCAACTCTCCACCAATCCCCAAGCCTGTCAAGAAGCGGCATACTGCCAAATGCTCCCAACTTTGAGCAAAACCGGACAGACCCGTAAAAGTGGCGTACAGCAAAATGGACAAAATCATGGCCTTGACTCGGCCTAAGCGATCGCCCAGCCAGCCGATAAAAATCCCACCCAAGGTCCAGCCAAACAAGAAAATCGCCGTTACATAGGCCCCAATCTGACTGATTTCCTCCTTGGCAGTTGAGCCAATCAGTTCCCCAACGGCCTTGGGAAGCACCACATGCATCAGGGTGGAATCCATTCCATCAAAGATTCCACCTAGCCAGCACCCTAAAAACACCAAAAGATGATAGCGGGTAATCCCGGCAAACCAAGGCGATATTTGCTCCTGTTTTATGGCCACGTCCTCACGCTCCGTCATCCTGCAAAAATACCCTTCAAGCGTACCATTGGAGCGAGCTGGGAGCAATTCAACATATAAATTTAGAGCACAATACCTGAAAACACACATTCTAGATCATACAAACCCCGCCCCTCATGGAGAAAATCAGCCAGAGTTCCGTAAAAACCTGCTACGAATGTTACAATTGGTAAACGTCCAAGCCGATTGGCTGGCTACAATCCCATGGTTCCTTTTCAATCATGGAGATCGTATTATCAGAAAGTTCGATAGAGAGTGTACGGACTCTGTAAATCATGTCAAACCCCTCAGTCATATTCATTGGTCCTTATTTTACGGTCTTGTTCAAACCTCAGTCGTAGGGAGCTAAATTAAACTATGTCTTTACCGAAAGTCGCCTATTTTTGCATGGAAATGGCCATTGATCAGTCCTTGAAAACCTATTCAGGAGGGCTGGGCTTTTTGGCCGGCAGTCACATGCGTTCTGCGTATCGTCTTAAACTTCCGATGGTTGGGGTATCAGTACTGTGGGCCTATGGCTACGGCGATCAAATCGTTGATGCAAACGGAGAGGTGGAAATCACCTATAAAAAACGGGAATACCCCTTCCTCACCGATACCGGCATTGTCGTTACCGTGCATATCTTTGGCCGTCCGGTCAAAATCAAGGCGCTGAAACTGGAGCCCGAAACGTTTGGCACGGTACCCATCTATTACCTAACCACCGACATTCCGGAAAACGCCGAGGAAGACCGGGCGCTCACCAACAAGCTCTATGACGGAGATCAAAACATCCGTATCAGTCAGGAGATCATCCTGGGAATTGGTGGGATGCGGGTCCTGAAAGAAGCCCGTGAGGGCATTCATATGATCCATATGAATGAAGGGCACGCTCTGCCAGCCGTCTTTGAAATGCTGGATGATTACGGCGGTGATATTGAACGGGTTCGTCAGTCCACCGTCTTTACCACCCACACCCCGGTCGCTGCCGGGAATGAGACGCATCCGGCCCATTTATTGGCTGAAGCGGGCTTTTTCGGAAAAACATCTCTGGAAGAAGCCATTCGTCTAGGCGGGGAGGATTTCTCACTCACCGTGGCCGCGCTTCGCATGAGCCGAATGGCCAATGGTGTCTCCCAAACCCACGGGCTGGTCGCCAATAACATGTGGCAGTGGGTCGATGGCCGCTGCCCGATTATCGCCATTACCAATGCGGTGAATTTACAGTACTGGCAAGATCCCCGGATTCGTGAGGCCAAGTCCGATCAAAATCTCTGGGATCTCAAGCGCCAGATGAAAAAAGAATTGTTTGAGTATGTAGAAAAAAATACAGGCCACAAGTTTGACCCGGATGTACTGACCGTGGTCTGGGCCCGCCGCTTTACCGAGTACAAGCGCCCCACGCTCATCTTTCGTGATATTGAGCGAATCAGCAAACTCCTGAATGGCAACAAGGTTCAACTGCTATTTTCGGGCAAATTCCATCCCAACGACAACACTGGACGCCGGATGTTTAACGAGGTGCTGGAAAAGGCCCGAGAATTCCCCAATGTTGCCGTTTTAACGGATCCTGGCTATGAATTGGATCTCAGCGGGCTCCTGAAGCGAGGTAGCGATGTGTGGCTCAATACCCCGGTTCGTCCGCTGGAGGCTTCAGGCACCTCAGGGATGTCCGCCAACATGAATGGCTCCCTCCACCTCTCCATATACGACGGTTGGGCGGTCGAGGGTACCTACCATGACATCAACGGCTTCCTGATTAACAAGGCCGATGCCATGGAGTATCTCAACATTGAGGATCGCCACCGTCGGGATTATGAATCCATGATGAACATCCTGGAAAATGATATCATCCCCATGTACTACAACAAGGATAAATCCGCCTGGATTCGCCTGATGCGCCAAGCCATCTACACCTCGGAAACCTATTTTAATTCCGATCGGATGGTCATTGAGTACTACGTTCGCCTCTATAAAACCCTGAACGTCTAGCGGCTTTTTCCTGGCCCATTTTTCTAGTCAATGTTGACATCCATAACCCCTCTTGCCGATAATTGATAGCCTATCGGGGGTATCTCTCGTTGGAGAATGAACCAGATAGCCCGGTAATATGAGGCTTAAATATGAACCCAGCAGCATCCGCAACCCGTTTAAAAGTCATGACGGTGTTTGGCACCCGGCCTGAAGCCATCAAGATGGCCCCGGTGGTACACGCCCTGGCAGAGCACCCCGATGAGTTTGAGCCGGTAGTCTGCGTGACTGCCCAGCACCGGGAGATGCTGGATCAGGTGTTGGGCCTGTTTCAAATTCAGCCCGATTATGACCTGAACCTGATGAAGCCGAACCAGAACCTGTTTCAAATCACCACTGATGTGCTAAACGGCATGAAAGAGATTCTGGAGCAGGAAAAGCCCGATGTGGTCCTGGTCCATGGGGACACTACCACCACCATGGCAACCAGCCTGGCCTGTTTTTACCTACAAATCCCCATTGGACACGTAGAAGCGGGTTTGCGAACCTGGAATAAGTACTACCCGTTCCCGGAAGAGATTAACCGGGTTGTTACCGACAGTGTGGCTACCCTGTATTTTGCGCCCACCGAAGGTTCTAGGCAGAACCTGCTCAAGGCGGGTGTGGATCCCAAGGCCATTTATCTCACCGGCAATACCGTCATTGATGCCCTGTTTTACACCTTGGATCACACCACAGCGCGGGCTTCATCCATGGATGAAAAGCTGAGCCTGACTCTGGATCCATCTAAACGACTGGTTTTGGTGACGGTTCACCGACGGGAAAACTTTGGGAAGCCCCTGGAATCCATCTGCAATGCCCTGCGGGATACCGTCCAGCGACACCCGGACATTGAAATGGTGATTCCGGTGCACCGAAACCCCAACGTGAGAGAAGTGGTTTACCGGATTCTTGGGAACCAGGACCGGATCCATCTGATTGATCCGGTGGATTATGAGCCTTTTTGCTACCTGATGGAAAAATCCACCCTGATCTTAACCGACTCCGGGGGCGTTCAGGAAGAAGCACCTTCGCTCAGCAAGCCCGTTTTGGTGCTCAGAGACGAAACCGAGCGCCCAGAAGCCGTGGAGATGGGCAATGTGAAGCTGGTCGGTGCCAATTACCAACGCATTATGCAGGAAGCGCATACTTTGCTATCGGACCAGGAAGCCTATAATCAGATGGCCAAAGCCATTAATCCGTATGGAGATGGAAAAGCCGCCGAACGGATTATCGAGGCCCTCCGAGAATTTTGTCGGGCACAGCAACAACCTGCAGACTTACACACGGTCGTCCCCGGAAATTGAAGTCCGGCCCCTTTGGGTCGATATTATCCGTATGTCCGTTGATGCCGTTATTACAATTGGTACAAAGAGCCCTGACTGATGCGTCCTGCCCGAGACACCCTCATGTTACTTGGTGGCGGCACCCTGTGCCTGCTGGTGGTAGGGGTGTTCTTTCTGCTACAAATGAGATGGACTCTGCCCACCTCACCAGAACCGGTAGAGCCAGTTGAGATAGGAAACGTTGCCCAACAAGCCACCTCCCTACTGGAGCAATGCGTCTCTTGCAAGAGTGCCGATGCGTATTATTCCTACGCGCATAAGCTCATGAACCCTGCCCGGCGCATTCAGGCCTTACAAGAAGTGATTACACGGTTCCCCGAGCATCGGCTGGCTCGGGAGAAACTGGCCTGGTCGCTCTGGGACGCAGGATATCTTGAAGAGTCTCTTGAACAGTACGAGCAGATCGTCAAGCAAAATCCCCGAAATCATTACGCACAACACCGGGTGGTCAGTCTGTACTGCAAAACCGAGCAACCCGAGAAAGCCCACCAGCATCGAGATCACTATCAATCGCTCCTGCAGCAGTTCTCCAACCCCACAGATGGAGAGCGTTCTGCGCTCATCCAGATGGATCGTATATTGCAGTACTGCGTGCCCTGACCCTCAGGAAGCGGTCACCGGCTCAACCTCTTTGGTATAGCCACATTCCTTGTTGGAGCAAGCGTGGAAGGTTCCCTTCTTCAAGACCTTTTCTGTCAGCAGGCTGCTGCATTCCGGGCATTTTTCAGACAACGGCTTTTGCCAGAAAGCCTGATCACAATCGGGGTAGCGGTTGCATCCGTAAAAGATCTTGCCCCGCTTGGATTTCTTCTGGACAATCTCGCCCTTTTCGCATTTGGGGCACTGAACGCCGGTTTTAGAGACCAACGGGCGAGTCGCCTTACAGGCTTCATCCACACATTTGAGATATTCCCCAAAGCGGCCGTACTTAATCACCATTTCCCCGCCGCATTTTTCGCACCGTTCCTCGGTGGGCTTATCTTCCGGTACCGGCTTCATGTCTTTGGTGAGCGGCTTGGTGGTTTTACATTCAGGATAGCCCGTACAGCCCAGGAACTGGGAGCCCCAGCGGCTGGTTTTTAGGGCCATGGGCTTGCCACACTCGGGGCAAACTTCCCCATCAATAAGCACCTGGACCTTTTCCATCTCGTTGGCAGCCTTTTTCAGCGTGGCTTCGAAAGGCTCATAAAACTCCCGGATGACCCCCTGCCACGGCAGTGAGTCCTCAGCGATATCATCCAGCTTGGTTTCCAGCTGGGCCGTAAAATTGACATCCACGATGTCTTTAAAATGCTCAACCAGAAGCTTGTTAACGGTTTTACCCAACTCAGTCGGCTTGAGGTTCTTTTCTTCCTTAATGACATAACCCCGATCCTGCACGGTGGCAATGGTGGGCGCATAGGTACTGGGTCGTCCAATGCCCAATTCTTCCAGTGTTTTCACCAAGCTGGCTTCGTTATAACGGGGTGGGGGCTCGGTAAAATGCTGCTTGGGATTCACCTTAATCAAGTGCAGCGCGTCCCCTTTATTCAACTCGGGGATGGCCCCAGTGTCCTGCTCGGCATCATCTTCTTCCGAACGATACACGGCCATATACCCCTTAAAGACGATCTGACTTTGAGACGCCTTCAGCAGACAGTTCTTGCAGGTGATCTCAACGGTTTTGGTCTTGATCTGCGCTGGTGCCATTTGAGAGGCCACAAAGCGATCCCAGATCATCTTGTAGACCTTGTACTGATCTTCCTTCAGGTACGGCTTCACAACATCCGGTGACCGATGAACCGAGGTGGGGCGAATCGCTTCGTGAGCGTCCTGAACGTTTTTCTTTCCTTTTTTTATGTACTCGTTCGGGGTTTCCGGGTAATAGTCCGGCCCATAATGCTGAACGATGTACTCTTTGGCTTCTGCCTGGGCTTCATCGGCAATCCGGGTACTGTCGGTTCTCATGTAGGTAATCAAACCCACCTGGCCTTCAGCGCCCACTTCCACCCCTTCATAGAGCTGCTGGGCCACTTGCATGGTCTTTTTCACCGGATACCCAAAGCGGGTACTGGCATCTCGCTGCAAGGTACTGGTAATGAAGGGGGCCACCGGCTTGCGCTTGGACTCTCGGGTATTCACCGCCGTCACCTCGTAGGGAGACGACTCTAGCACCTGCACCACGGTATTGGTGTCGGTCTCGTTTTTTAAGTCCGCCTTTTCGTTGTTGACCTTGGAGAGGTTGGCAACCAGTTGAGGACCATTTTTCTCCTTGGCCGCCAGATCCACGGCCACCGTCCAGTATTCTTCCGGCACAAAGGCTTCAATTTCTTCCTCGCGCTCACAGATCAAGCGCACGGTAACACTCTGAACCCGTCCAGCAGACAGCCCCTTGGTGACTTTCTTCCAGAGTAGCGGGCTGAGCTTGTACCCCACCAGCCGATCCAGAATCCGACGGGTCTGCTGGGCATTCACCCGGCTCAGATCAATTTGTCGGGGATGCTCAATGGCTTCCAGAATCGCCTTTTTGGTGATCTCATGAAATTCAATCCGCAAAATCTGGGTGGCTGGCTTATTCAACAAGGCGGCAATATGCCAGGCAATGGCCTCTCCCTCACGGTCAGGGTCAGCCGCCAGATACACCATATCGCTGCGGTCGGCGGCTTCTTGCAGTTCTTTCACAATATCCGCCTTGGCGGATAAAACCTCATACACCGGCTCAAAGTTGTTATCCACATCCACGCCCAGCTTTTTCTGAGGCAGATCCCGGATATGGCCGACGCTGGCCTTAATTTGAAAACCACTACCCAGGATTTTTTTCAGGGTTTTGGCCTTGGCAGGAGACTCTACGATAACAAGCGCCTTTTGTTTTCCAGCACCAGAATCCTCGTCGCTAGCTTTGCTGCCTTTGGGAGAAGACTTTTTAGGGGATTTCGTAACTGCTTTTGCCATCTCAATCCAATGTTTTTGCTAATTGGTACGGGTTTAAAAATGCCATACTAATATTAATACCAGACAAATTTCAAGTGTTCACAAAAACTTTGCAAACCCCTCAAAGTGACTCCGCTTTCACCGGGGTTTCCCTTGTTCTTGCCCCTCCCCCTTACCGGGGAAACTCTATATAATGAAGAGATGTGTCTATGAGCAATGTAATAATACTTGGGGAGTTAGAGTACGTTATGAGAAAAAACACCATTTCTGCGTTGCTGGCCGCCTGTATAGCACTAGCGCCCATGGCCGCTTTTGCGGATGGCGTGGTCAACCTGCCACCGTTACAAACACAATCGCCGAGTGCGGTGAATGTATACCAGCAGGAATCCATCTCCCTGCGCGGACGGGTCAGCACTGTTCCCAGAGGGACCTTGCTGATGATCAAGCTGGATCAGCCCATCAGTAGTTTTTCTAGCCGGTTGGGCGATACCATTTCCGCCACGCTGGACAATGACATCTTTATCAACGATTCTATTGCCATTCCCGCAGGGAGCGAAGTCATCGGGCAAGTGGCCAACGTGAATGACTCAGGTCGTCTGGGCAAGCACGGGGAAATTGATGTTCGCTTCCACAGTGTAAAGACGCCGGACGGACATCTCGTTCCCATTAGCGGCCATATTGTCACCTCCGATCAAACCGGCATCCTCAAGGGGGATACCTACACCCGGGATGTGATCAAAGGAATTGCATACGCTGCTGGTGGTACCGGGGTCGGGACCTTAATGGGGACTGCGGCTGGTTCCATTGTGGGTAGCGCAGGCGCAGGCGCTGTACTGGGTCTTGGCGTTGGTGCTCTGGGCGGCATGAGCTATGCCTTGCTTCGCAAAGGTAAGGATGTGGTCATTCCCAGCGGCTCTCGCATGAGCATTGTCCTGGACCAGCCAGTGAATGTTGGGCTGTAATTCCGCAAGATTATTTTCATTCCAGTCAAAAGGCCCTCTGTTTTCAGGGGCCTTTTTGATATGCAACCATTATTTTTCAACGGAGCAACCGGCTCTCGTCATTAAGCCAGCGAGTTACAATCATGCTGGGCCGAGCCTTGCAAGCCCAGCCACATCCCGCCTGTTTGAGCTGAGCTTATTGGGGGCGGTTATTCTAGAACTCAACCCGGTGACGTAAACCCTCTATCAAGCGCTCAATTTCCTTCTGGCTAATCCAGGGCAACTTATAAAAGTCCTGGAAGCCTTCAACGGGGCGCATCCGCATGAGCTTCAAAGCAATGCTCTCATCTACACCAGGCAGGGCCTTCAAGTGGTTCACATTGGCTCGGTTGATGTTGACCTTGGGCGGCACGGGAATCACCTGGGCCAGATCCTCGGCATACAAAATTTCAGGTGAAATATAGGGGCTCTCAAACGAAGCGGCCCAAGCCCCACCCCCCAACAGGAGGCCGGTCAACAGCAATATGATTAAGCAACATTTCATCATCGCCCTTACTTTAACAAAGAACATGCCCTGGAATTGCCTATGGAGAAAACCAGCGTTGAAACCGTAACATTTCTTTACAAATCACTTTGTGAACTGTAGTTCGCGCATCTTCCGCCGATAGTACTCCATGTAGATGAGTTCACGCCATGTGGACTTGTCTTCCCCAACCTCCTCCCCAAGTCACGCTACCGAGTATTACGGTAGCTTCTTTTTTGGAAGCAATCTCTGCCCGGGATCTCCTCTCGCCTCCTCCATTTATATTAAAATGATTGTTTTTTTATTTACATATCCCCCATTCATTTTTATAATAGTTCCTGAGGATGGATTGGGGAAGAGTCCAAGTGCGGTTATTTAAAGCGTTGTATGCTTTTTACCAAGAGCTGGTTGGCCAGCCGTGCGAGCACCCACGGGTGCAAGTAGGCCAAAGCGGCAATTATTGCCCAGATTGTGGATACAAGATTCAGATGCTCTGGGCCATCCTGCGCTGCCGGACCTGTGGTTCCAAACGGTTACCGAAAAAGCACCTGGATGGTAAAATCACGCCCTTGGAACGCTATTGCAAGCATTGTGGCGCAACAGACTATCAGCTCATCCAACGAAAGAAACTGCATGTGCATGAGCTAACCTATGCCGTGGCGCTCAAGGAGGTGGATTACCTCTCGGAGGAGGATACCACCCCGATACGGCCAGCCGCCCCCAACCCCTTTCGGCATGTGGGTGTGTCCTTTGATGTGGTGGATGGGGAGGTCTTACGTAAGCAGACCACCCTCCAACCCAAGATGCCATTTTAATAAATGGATACGGCCACGCCAATCAGCAGCTTCTGTAGCAACTGAATCACAATAAACAGCACGATTGGGGAAAAATCAATGCCGCCAATAGCAGGAATCAGCCGCCGGAAGGGTTCCAGAATCGGGTCAGTCATGTCTCTCAGCAGCTTGAAGGGCTGCTTATACCAGTCCACCGCGGGGAACCAGCTCAGCAGAATTCGGGCAAAGAGAATCCAGATATAGATCTCCAGAAACCGGACCACGGTCATCAGCATGGAATATAAAACATGTGAATCCATTGAAACTAACCCAATCTGGAGCCGACCAGGACATTGGCAAACTCGTTGTTTTGCTTATCCGAGGGCATCAGCTCAATCAATTTAAATAACAGCTTACGCAGCTTTTCGTTGTTCTCGGTAAAGACCCGGACCACTTCTTCGTGAGAAACCGGCGGGACGCCTTCCACCCCGGTATCGTAATCGGTGATCAGCGAAATATTCACCGGATCCATTTCCAGTTCCTTGACCAGATGGACTTCCGGGTACTGGGTCATGTTAATCACTTCCCAACCCTGATCCCGGAACCACTTGGATTCAGAACGGGTGCTGAAGCGTGGCCCTTGAATGACCACCACGGTACCTTGCTCATGGACTGTGATACCGCATTCTTTGGCCGCCTGGATTGCCAGCTTGCTGAGTTGCAGGGAGTACGGATCCGCTGCGCTCACGTGGGTGGTTACTGGCCCGTCATAAAAAGTGTCTGCCCGTCCGTTGGTTCGGTCCACATATTGATCGCACACAACGAAATCACCAGGTTTGATGTGGGCTTGCAGGCTACCAGCAGCACAAGGGCAGATGACCCGCTGAATACCCAGGGATTTAAAAGCCCAGACATTGGCACGGTAGTTGATTTTATGAGGTGGAATGCTGTGATCTTTTCCATGACGGGGCATAAAAGCCACCCGCTTTCCAGCGACAGTACCAATGGTAATTTCTGAACTGGGGCAACCGTAGGGAGTATCTACCTTCACCACTTCCGGGTTGTCTATAAAGTCATAAAAGCCGGAGCCACCAAATACGCCAATTTCGGCACGCTGCACCATGTTGTCATCAAAGTTAAACGCGGACATAAGTACCTGTCTCCCTGTTTGCCCAAGGGGTGGGCCTCTTTAATACAAGTACCGGGATCCTAACGAAAAGCCAAGGCAAATTCAAGCAAGAACCTGGAGAGACAATGCCCTGCCAAGTACCACGCTCTGCCGTTCAATGAGCCCAAAACAGCAGCGGTCAAAGCCTACGGTTGGGTACTTGTCCCTTGCTAATCCGTGTTAGCCACCTGGATAGGTCTTCCCAGCCATTTTCTATATGCCTGGCTAATTGTGGTTGGGGCATCAAAACTGCTATGCTGATCCCAACGCAAATTATCCGCTGACAAAGGCATGTGTAAACCCTGTCAGCAAGATACAGACCCCATGCGATCCAACATGGGCCAAACGAAAAGGGGTGCATTCAATGCTGTGGACCGTTTTTGCAATCCTGCTGATTCTCTGGCTGGTAGGGGTCATTGCAGACTTTACCCTCAACGGGCTCATCCACATCCTGTTGGTGGTGGCCATTGTGGTCGTTCTTTTCCGCCTCATTCAGGGACGCAGCCCGTTATAACACGGCTATATCAATATCAATGAAGCGATACAAAAGCAGAGAAAGGACAAAACGCCATGTTGTGGACCATTTTCACCATATTGCTCGTCCTGTGGTTACTGGGCGTAGTGACAGACTTTACCATGGGCGGCTTTATCCATGTGTTACTGATTCTAGCTATCGCTGTGGTACTGTTTCGGGTCATCCAAGGACGTAGCCCATTGTAAGCCATCTGTAATCAGAGCAATCAAGCACGGTATTCCTTAAGGCTCAGGAGGAACGCTCACCGATGAAAATGATCATTGGCGTGCTTCTGGTGATCTTGGGCATCGCTGTCTTGGTGTATCCCCAGGTTCCAGCCGCTTTTCAGGAGCATATCGTAACCGGTGGCGGGCAAACCAGTACCACCCGAGTGGTAGAAAGCGTATTTATTTCACCCATTATTGGCGGGGCCGCCATAGCCGGTGGGCTGGTCCTCATTTTCTTTGGCGCCCGCTCGGATATTCGGTATTAAGCACAAGGGGGTTCTGACACGAACGCCCACGAGGCCAGCTCCGTATGGATGGCCCCAGCAGACGTCAATATACTTTGATACAGGGAAATATCCTGAATTGTCCAACTCACAGGGGGCAATTCCAGAGACCTCACCTGACTATCCTCTCGGCCACGCCGTACCCGCGCTATAGTTACATGTGGTTTAAACCGCTTTGTATCAGGCTTTTGAATAAATGGGGTCATATTCAAACGAAGCCGTTGGGCTAAATCAGTCAATTCAGGCCCTCCGTTTCCCTGCCATACCAAAGTCTGAGGCTTATCAGCTCGGGGCCACCAGGCCACCTGCTCCAGATGTAAGGTGAGACGGTGTTGCACGCAAAATACCTGAGATAAAACCCTTTGAAGCTCCTGAACACAGCCGGTATCAACGTCTCCTAAGAAGCACCAGGTCAAATGCCACTGCGCCGGGGGAACCCAGCGATAATTCTCCCATACGGGCAGGTGGTGATTGCGCTGGTAAGTGCGCCACAAAGCCTGATAGGCCTCTGCTTTTAGCAGGCTGGCTATAAACAGGCGACAACGCTCAGGGGCCATGTTTAAAAAATCTCCCGTATCGGCAACTCACCATCAAGAGATTTTATCAGGGATACAGGCAGATATGCAGACTCATCCATAAGCAGCACAGGGACATCAGGAATCACACGATTTCCAAGCAAGGTCTGCCTTTGTATTGCCCCCCTGAACAGGCCTGTAATTCAGATCTGGCAGTCTATGGAAACATGCATTATTATAATAGTAAATAAACATTTATTTCCCAGAGCAAGTGTACGGACCCCCTGAACCATGGGAGAAACAACATTGTATCGAAAGCTGCTTCCGTTGGTGAACAGGTTTACGTATCTCAGGCAAGGACCTTTCTCGCGGAGTTATATGGGTCGGATTGTCTCCGTTGAGCCTGAATATGTCGAGTTACAAACCTACTATGACGATGGCACCGAAGCCGAGCTTTGGACCATCAACCTGCAGACCATTACCGAATTTTGTGTCGATTCCAAAGAGCTCAACACGCTCGCCTTAAAAGTGAAGTGGGCAACCTCCAGAGAGCAAACTCAAGAATTGGAACAACCCCAAGAAACCAATGCGCCGAAGGCAGAGTGATTGTTGGGACGCTATTTAACTAAGCCCTATTGAATTAAGCAAGGAGGCAATTTAGCGCCTCCTTTTTAATTTGATTTTAGCTTGCTTTATGGGCACCGATGGGAAATTTCCCAAAGAAAAAGGAGATTGGATCACTGTCTGAGCTGAGGGGGTGCCCAGTACGCCAACCTCCATGTGTGCGATTGGAAAGAAGAAAATGATATTTTTATAAACCTGCTTATCTCAAGGGCAAACTCTAGTTTTTCGATTTGCCGAGACTTAAATGCTTGAATACGCTATTAAACTGTCCCTTAAATGACTCCACCTTGTATAAAACTTCCTCCACCTGCCCTGCCAACAGTACCGTTTTGACATGGGCCTTTAAATTCTCGTCTTTGGTCGGATCGTTGATAAATGCCGCCAGCGCTTGTTTATCCTGCCGATTGATCATCAACTCACCCAGGTAATACAACACCTGTTTTTTATGCTTGAGCGGAACGCCCACCCCCAGCTCCAGAGCCAGGAGCCGAAGCATTTTGTCATTTCTGCTTTTGGCGGCCTGACGAATTCTTTCCTTTTCGGCTTCACTAAGAACCACACCGCTATTTTTCTCGGACTGGCGAATGTAATCCTCAATTTTTTTCGGGTCAAACGCTTCCAATTTAATGCCTGCAATCATTTTTTCGTAACTGGCTTCCATCTGCGCCAACGCGCGCGCTGCCCCACGCAACTGTTTGTTTGCAGTGCTGACAAAGGTAGCCGGTGGAATTGAAACCTGTGATTTCTGCGCTTGAAATGGCAGTCGACGATTTGCGGCAACCTTAAACCCTTCACTGGGCATGTTTGCCTTATTCGGAACTGGCGGTAGTTTAAATTGAGTTTGAGAAATCTCGCTCAATGTAGCCATCATCTCAAGTTTCACCCGTATTAAATTTTTAACCTAACTCTCAAATGAATTTGCTGTTGAATTGTAACAAGGCATTTCTACGTGGGAAATAGTAATTGCAAAAATATTTTTTGTTGTTCTAAAGAGAAAAATCCCGTTCTACAAACTATTTGTGAGATCCACACTAACTTTCTATCACATCATTTTACATGTTTATTAAAAAATATGTTGTAAAAGTTTTTCCAATTAATTATTTAATCAATCTAATAGATTTTTTAAATAATTGCGGCTTTTCCTAATTAATCAGGTATCAGCTTTAAAAAAATATAAATAATCAATAATTTTCTAATAAATTGTTTTAATTATTTAAAAAATAATTAATTCCCTCCCCATCAAATTTTTCACCCATCAGTCATTGGCTATTCTCTTTTACCTTGTTCGATCCAGGCTTCATAAAGACGATTCGTTTATTTTCACCGTCCCATCCATGTAAAACCCATGTCCCACTTCCCCGAGCAACATGGTTCATGTGATGTCCAAATAGTATGAGTATGTTATAAAAGAATCATCATCAATATATTGACTTCGTAATATTTTATTATAATTAATTAATCAATGTATTCCAGTGGATGACGTGGAGCCATGACCAACATCAAAACTGATGCGGTAACATCTGCGCCTAAACGCCCGGTGCTGTCTAAAACAACAGCACCCACATCCCCGTTCGTGCTTTCGCCGGTAGCGCCCAAGATTCAAAACCTGGAAAACCGGGACCTGTTCTTTTCCAACTCATCCGCTCGCGCCAAAATCGAGCGTTTTCTCAATACCCCTAACTTACAACAGCTCTGTTTCAACTTGTCCCAAAACGATTCAAATACATTTTTCCAGAAATTATTTCAGGCCAGTCATGTGGCATTGATTATGAAAAAGCTACCCAGCGTGGAAAAAGCGGATAAAAATGCCAAGAACCATGCTGATGTCGCCAAAAACACCGCATCCAGCAAGCTGGTCCCACCGGACAAGATTCAAGTCGAGCTGGTTCATTATCGGCCACTGCAGCAGGTGCCTGTGTTGATTAAACTCCTGGCAGCGGTTTCTCAAAAGCTACCGCTCCTGGAAGCGCGCCATTTCGCTTATAACCCCAAACACGATACCATTCACCCGGAGGCGGAGTTTGAGCAAGCCGGGATTACCCAACAGTCCTCTCCCTGGACCTCGTTAGGCCACATGTTGAAAAAAGGGCTGGATTTTCTGCTCCCCGGCAGTGACTTCCTTCGGGTGGATGATCAGGGCGTGTTACGCATCGGCAGCCGGTGGGCCATTCCCCTAGAAACTTTGTGGCAAAACAAGGAAGGTATCCCGCTTCAGTATTTAACCGCCTTGCGTCTGCCGAATCACCAGATTGGCGAGGTCATCTCCCAAACCCTGCTGGAAACCATCAACAGCAGCGCTCTGAAAAATAATGTCAGCAAAAAGCTGATTAAAGAAAAGCTGATTCAACACCTGGAGCAAACCGAACAACTGGGGTATACGCTGGTCAACGACCCCTTGCCCGCAGCCAGCAAACTGGAACTAACACCCAAAACCGCCCCTCGCCCCTTACCCACGGCCAACCCTCTCCAAATACCACCCCAAGCTATGGCGTCTTCGCCCTTTAAAACTGGGACCGTCTTTAAAGCCGCCAACACAGCCCCACCCAACTCTTAAAGCTTTTAAAACCATTGAGTCAACTGAGTCAGCGTCATGGCATACGTTGATTTTTCCATTAAAAAAGCCAGCTTTCAAAAAGCGTTTTGCGAGACTTTCTGAAAGCTGGCTCCCCAGTTCCGACGTACTTCGAACTGAGCTTTGCCGGGTTCTCTCTTTACATTCTGTAACAATACAGAATATTTATCAGGTTTTGGCCGCTTAATATTTTAAGTATTTTTGGAAAATTGGTTAAAAAAAATTTTAAAAAAGGGTTGTAAAAATAGTATCATAATGATACTATTTAATTATGGAAAGCGCATTCAATCTTAAACAAATTCAAGAGATGGCCAGCCAAGGCCAAGTCCGTATCACCAAACGGGCCAGCACGGAAGCCCAAGCAGAATATGGTTTTTCTCTTGATGACATTATTGAGGAAGTGCTTTCCCTCCGGGAAACCGACTACAAACAAACCATTGTTTCCGATACCACCGGCAGAAAAAATGATGTGTATATCAAAAAAGTATACGCCGCTACCTACGGCAAACACATCCAGACCTATATCAAAATGGAAATCAATCAAAACCTGATTGTCATTTCCTTCCACTCAAGTTAGGAGGCCACCATGTACAAACCAGATAAAATTTGCCCCATTTGCAACACTGAAGGCAGCGTCAAAGTGGTGGAAAACGCTACTTGGAATTATCCTGCTGGTCCCAGCTCTCCCGCTTTTAGCGTGGAGGGGATCACCTGTATGACCTGCCAGGCTTGCGGGGAAGAATATGTGTCCCCTGAAATGGACAAAGCCAATCTGCCAAAAATCAATGAAGCCAAACGGAAAGCCATGAAAATGCTTTCCGGGGCGGAAATAGAAGAGATCGTGGAAAAGACCGGGCTTTCAGCCAAGGAACTGGAAAACGTGCTGGGCTTGGGGCCTCATTCTTTCACCCGATGGAAAAAAGGCCAGGTCATCCAGAGCCCCATGGCGGATGCGCTCCTGATCGCATTGAAGCGGGATCCTGGACTTGTTGGTGAAATGGCAGCCCGGCGGGATGTTCCTATCACTAATAGGAAAAAAGGCAGGCCAGCCACGAAAAAAATTGTAAAGCCGGGCAAGCTTAAAGTATCCCATCCAGAAAAGAGGGATAGAGCCTAGAAAACAAAAAGCCCCCGACCTGAACAACCAGATCGGGGGCTTTTAAGGGGATTAATCGGATTCTATGGAATGTATTTAATCTTCACCCTGGCGCTATCAAACAGCACTTCCGGCGTGAAGGCATCCGGCTCTGCCTTCTTAGGGTACTTAGGATTGATTTCCCCATAGGGGATGCCAGCCCGGAAGAGGCCCAAGGAAACATGCCCTGCGCAAAATACCCGCTTGGGCTGCTGTTGGACCTTGGCACCCAGCTGCCGAATATACTGGGTGGCAAAGCGCCCCTGGGCAGCCAGGCCAACCACCTTCCACCATGGATAAGCCATGGCCTTGCCGCCAAGCTCACCAGCTAAAAGCATGGCGTTGGTTCTCCTGACATCAATCTGTTTTTCAGATAAGCCGGTAAACTCGCCCACGGCGTAGACTTTGCCTTTCAGGTAATCTGCCACGGGTTGTTTCCCGAAGCGCCAGAACGGGAAGCCACTGATGCCTGTTGAATAGATGTATCCATCATAGTATTCGCAGACGTGTTCCCATGAAAAGTCCCGCTGGGCATTCCGAATCAACATGCCAAACAGGGAAAATGGCTTGCGGGTAAAGATGATATCCCCGTTTTTAAAGTCTGCATAGGGAAGTTTCAACACCATTGCACGATCCCCTCTCTAATAAAGTAATGGGACCCGCAGCGTTCTTTATCCAGATCCAGGATCGAAGGGGTCATCGTCAGACGTTTCTGGGAGTCGATGCTATACCCCCATGCCGCCCCGTTCTCCATTTTGTGGCCATTCACTGGCAGCCGTCGGTTGCCATCGCAACCACAAGGGCAGACATGCCAGACTGCTACCACTTCCCCGGCTTCGTTTCTCTCTAGGGCAGCCTTGCCAAGCTCACAATTCCAGTCATCGAAGCTATCAACGACAATATAAGGGCCGTTAAACCTGTTTTTTTCCATCCAGCAGTCTCCTGTAGTTGTCCCTCATTTTGGTGGCGTTGGCCACGTAATCGGGGTGGTAGGTTTTGCCATGAACGCTGCCGGTGTTCCACCAGCGCAGCATGAATTCGTAGACCCGGCCCCACTCTTGTTTCTGCTGGCTTTTGATAAACTTCACCGCCCAGCCCTGGCCCTCTGCCATCATCCGGAGGGTATAGCGCACGGACTCTTCCACGGTCAGGTTGGTGAATTGGGCAGGTTTGAGGCCCCATTTTAAAAAATAGTGGTACCCCATAATCTGGCCCAGGCCATAACTGGACGCCAGTGCCCGCCGCTCCTCTACACTGGCCCCCTGGATGAACGCCCTGAATTTTTGGTTCATAAAACCGGGATGGTTCCGGGGCGTTTGGCCGTACAGGGCTTTTAAGATATCAGCATGGACGTGGGGTTCAAATCGGCTGGCTTTCGGGTCCAGCCTGGCACATTCCACAGAGATAAGCCCGGCCAATTCCTCTTCCCGGATGCCGTAATTTTTCCCAGCGCAATAGGCTGGGTGAATCAGGGCGTGCGCCCTCTCAACCCAAGGTTTCATGGTGTCACCCTATCTTTTTATCGACGATTTTCCGAACTTTCGATGAGAACCACTCCAGGCCCGCTGGCCCCTGGGCTCCAATCATGCCAGCCAAGGCACCGGCAGCGGACGGGCTCAAACCATAATCCGGCAGGATATTACCCAGGCAATAGCCCACCACCCCAGCCACCAGCATGCCCCCCACCAGCTTCTTGTGGTTTATGTTTGGGTCATCCTTGGTCAGTTGGAGGCCCAGATATCCCAGTGCGCCCAGGATGGCCGGGCCTTTTAGAATGGATATGGCCTCCTCATAGATTTTCCCCAGGTCGAAATCATGCATTCTCATCTTCCCTATGTTTCCATAAACCGCTATGGTCAAGGCACCAAATTTACTATGAAGCCACTGACCGAGAGGTTGGAGCTTACCGAGTTTGTCCCGGCTTTATATTCGACCAGCTGTGAGCTATCCGTTTTCATGAAAAACGTCCGCTGGGCGATTGAACCATCACTGGTCGTCATAAAACCTTCCCCGTCCGTTGTGTCCCCATTCGGTCTGACATAGTGATAGGAAGTGACCGACCTAGAGAATAGGGCATTAAAATGGCCTATCGTGGAGATAGGGGGGATAAAACTGGTGCAATCCACATCTGTGTAAGTAGTAGCCCCGGAGCTGGCGGATAATACCGCCGTATCCGCTGCCACATTGGAATGCCCCAGGTAAGTATTGGTGTACTTAATGAAGGGTTGAAATGGCCAGCCGCCTGCCACGATAAAGGGGATGAAATTGCTGGATGCGTTGTTTCGGATAGCAATTGGGAGCTGCCTCTTAACATCGTGGTCCGTGGGCAGGGTGATCGTACCGGAAGCCGCTTCGTTAGTGGTGGACAGGACACAGGATTCAGTGTCCGTATCGGTGTCTTCTGTCATGTAGACATACCACCACTGATTCGATGACTCGGTGCCATCGACCACCCCACCGGCCCCGCTGGCGGTAATGTCACAGGTCAGATCAGCCGAAGCGATCATGTCTGCTGTGTCATCACTGGATCTGGCTCTGAAACCGGCGGGGATTTTTACCTGGGTGGCGCTCACATACTCCACCGGCGGCCCAGCCATGTAGCCAGTAGGCAAGGCATTGGATGTGGTCGCAATAGTCACATCGGCCCGGTTGTCTCCGTTATTATCTGAGACTGAAACGGATATGCCAGGGCCGGAAACAAAGTTTACTTCTGCCCGGATTGAAGTCACAGTGCCATCTTCTGATACCGTCACCCGTTGGGTGCTGGTATCATCTACTACAGCCAGGGAACCACTGGAAACAGCCAGAGACCCATCCAGATTCAGGGCGCCGATGGTATCCAGCGCCGATCCATACAGTAGTTGGTTTGTGAGGATACCAGAAAGCCCGGTTCCGCCACGTGCCACTCCTAACGTTCCGCTGGTGACATCACTGGCCGCATGAGCGTGGCCGGTGTCGGATTTTCCAGAGAGCAGGCTCAGGATGTGGTCAGCAGAAAAGAGATCGGTGGTGCTGGTGCCAGCATCGTTAATCAGACGGTGCTTGGTGGCGTCCCCGATGTGGGTGGAAATTCCCAGGAACGTGTCTATCTGGCTGAGGGTTACTTTTTTGGTGGTCCCGGCCTGGTTGACCGGGAATTCATCCGACGTGGCCGGGGAAGAGACTGTGGGCAGCTGGCTGATTTTCACATCGGCCAGGGCCACCGGCTGAAATGCCAGCCAGAGCGCTAGAATGCTGATCCATTTATTCATCGTGGAGACCCTCAATTTAAGGCTTTCAACTGTTGGAGCCCGGCCATGAGCTGGGCTTTCAGCGCTGCGGCTTCCGCTCTCAGATTGGCATCGGGGATAGTGGTTTCATCGACCGGGACAGCATTCCCGAAAGCCTCAGCGGCTTCCACCAGGCCCATATCCAGGGCGGAATTTACCTGGGCGAGTACCGGAAGGAATTGAACCTGGAGCGCCAGGGAAGCATTCAGGACCAGTTGTTGGAGCGCCGTTCGGCCTTCCAATACCAGTTGATTCTTGGTTTTCAGAGTCTCGAAAGTCGCCCCGTCAGGGAGCGGCCCTTGGACTTCTTCCGCGACTACATTTCCATCGAGATCTCTGTAGATTGCTGTGCCGCCTTCGATGATTTCAGTCATCATCGCATAGCCGGTAAAATCGTATTTCCCCGGCTCAGCATGGCCGGACGCCAGAATTTTTGCCGGGTCATCCACCCGGCGCACGTAGAAATGATTCATCTTTCAGCCCTCTTATTACAAGTTGTTAACGTGAAAACCACGAACTTCTACGTCGATATTCCCGGCAGAAGCCACCCGATAATCAAGCGCCTGACTATCTCCCAGAATGACATGCGAAGTATGGTAAGCCATCGCCCCACCACCATCGGCATTTCCGGCAAACATCCCAGTAGTGAGCCCCGAACCGCCAGGACGCAAGAACACCGCACTGCCGCCACCCGATGACTGATCGCTCCAGATATCGATCATTTTAGAGATTGGTGGGACTACTACTTGGATATTCGCTGAGCTGATAGCCGTCCAGCTTGTATTTGTACCATTGGTTAAGACTCGATAGGGCGCTGTGGCATATTCATGGTTTCTGTAGCCGATATAAGGTGATTTTGATTCCCACCCAGTGACATCGAAGGGGAGAATGTTTCCGCTGTGATTCCGGAAAGCAAAAGGGAGCATTCTTTTTACAGTGTTATACCCAGCTGGCAGGGTGGGGGTCGTTCGGGATTTGGAAACCACCCCTGTGACGCCGGAAGCCCCCTTACCCATCCAAGCATAATACCAGGCGTCTGAATCTTCTGTATCGTCCGGGGCCAGTGGGTCCCCTGGGGTGTTGGCAAAGCTGATGGTGATCTCAGAAGGCAGAATGATGGTATCGGTGCCATCATCCGATTTGCAGGTTCCGGCCTTGATTTTTATCGATCCGGCGTCATTGTAGACGGGTTTCAACCCGGACATATACCCATCCGGGAGGCCGGAGCCAGCAGCAATCATAGTTTGAATAGCTGTGGCCAATTGGTCCACACTGTTGACATCCGGGCTTAATCCCGCCGCATCCAACACATTCACCATTTCTTCGATTAGCATGTGGCCGGTGTAAGGATCAAAAATGGCGTTATCTGACGGGTAATAGCCAGGATTCGGCATATCTGCCGGAACTGATGGAGGCGTGGGGGATGCCCCCGCCGTGTATAATCTATGGACCATATTGGTAAATAACCTCCGTATGGGCTGGTTTAACTTTATTGATCAGACACTCCAGAGCCTGGTTTTCAACGGTAACAAACTTATCACCGAATTGAGATTGGCCGAAACGAAAAGGGATGGGGATTTCCGCTGGGGCGTTAATCTGCCAGTAAAAGGGGCGGGTTCCCCCATTGAAGGCGTCCCCAAAGGCTGATTTACCGAAGCGAAAAGGGAAAAATTCATCAATGGTAATCTCAAAACCATAGGTGGCGGCCAGGTCGATAAAATATTGTGGGCTTTGCCCCCCTTTCCTGGTGATTTTCGATAGCAACGCCGCCCGGCGCTGTTGGAGTGTCTCAAACTGACCCGCGCAACTGTCGGGCAACCCAAAGTTTCTTTCCCAGGCTTCCAGTGTTTCCACGGTGGTGGTAGGGTCTGATTCATTTACCAGTGTTCCCGCCCTGGCATCCAGACGGGCCAATTCTTCCGCCATGGCCAACAAAAGCAGGTTTAGGGTGGATCCCTCTTCATCGGTTGGCCAGGCTGGTCCCTGGGGCAAGAGTGATTTTAATAGGTCCGCATAGGCTTCCGTGGTCAAGGTCATGAGAATGTCACCGTTCCCATTGTGGCGATTTCATCGGCTGAGTGGGTCACATCCGCATTCGGGGTAGTAATTACGTGGTCATGCTCCCCGGCGGCAATTGAGATGGCTTCCCGAATGTGGCTAATTAAAATCTTTCCGCCCGGCTCAGCATCCCTGCGAATCATATCAGCCAACTCTGCTTCCACCGCCGCTTCCACATCCGGATCATCCTCAGTGGTGCCATCGGCTTTTTTCAATGCAATAGTGAAATCAATCGGGCTGGCTGTAGGGGCCTCCACAAAGATTTCTGCTGTCACGTTCCGGCGGCTGGCATCATTAATGTATGCCAGGACCGCTGCCACATCGGCAGCCAGCGGGATCCCGTCATCATAAGTATCATCCATCATGAAGCGAATCAGGACCGATGACACCCCTAATTCATTAGATACCCATGCCCGGGTGACCCCGGCCACTTCCTTGGCCCACCGAATATAATCGGATTCTGAACCGCCATGGGGTGGGTTTTGAATCTGTTCCAAGACCCTGGCCCGCAAAGCATCATCCGCTTCCGCATCGGTTCCGGAAGCCAGTTCAGAGGATGTGCCGGTGGAATTAACACCGGAAATGGGAGAAATGAACGTAAGAGTGGTGTCCGCATCAGCGTTCCCGGTTTCCCCAGCCTCCACTGCCCGGAGGTCTGCCGTAGCGGTTCCACCTGAGATGGTGACCGCTTCAGTGATTTCATACTCCACCCCATCGCCCCGGCGCAGGATGGTTCCAATATTGATATGGGATCCATTGGTGCCGGTGATGGTCACAGTGCCGGTGGCCTTGGTTGCTTCTTTAGGGGTGATTTCCCAGATGGCCGCATGGCGTCGTAAGTACGCGCCTGTGGCCGTATCAACAAACAACTGTTTTGCTAAAAAATCCAAGTAGCCATAGAGACTATGAACCGCCCCGGCTTCACTCCGGGCAATCACAGACAGCGCTGATCGACGTACCCGACTATCTGCCCCAGGTAGGCGCGTGTTGTAATCGGCCTCAATGCGCTGAATGAGTTCATTTAGCGCGGGCCGGGAAAATCCTGTATCTGTCATAGGTCCCTACTCCAATATGATTCCTTCGCCGCCTTCGGTGATCACGTCGTCCCCGCCCTCTGTCAGTAGCGGGTGGGTTTCTTCCAGGTATTCCAGTTCCCCGACCCCTGCCGGGATAAAGTCGATATCCTCCCAGAGATAATCAAAGCGGAAATTTTCTACCCCTACCGGCTTATGGATGGTAATCCAAATGCCCATCACACCCAGCCGAACATATTCCACCCGCACATCCACCTGACTGGCAATGCCATCATCCACCAGCCATTTCAATGCCTCATGACAGTATTCATAGGCCCGGTTCAGAGTGTCCTGGGTTTGTTTTTCCCTGCGTAAAAGCCATAACCTGGAACCGATTTGATCATTTTCTTTTTCGGAATGGAGATCGCCCCACCACCCCATCCGGCTGCTGTTAGGGTCTGGCAAGGGATCATCAAGCCGGGCTCTCCGGTTGGTGAATAGTGAGATGATAACTGCTGTGTATAAGTCTTTACCTTTGGCCAGGTCTGCCCCATCCAGGGCCAGATCAATAAAACCCAGCCGGGCCTGTGCCTGGTTGTAAACGAGACGAACGTCCATGATTTTCCTTTACTAATCAGCCGGGTCCGGGGGGAACTCCGGCGGCACACAGCCATAACTGGTTCCAGGCACAGAGCAATCATCATAGGTGTCGGTGTGGGTGGGGTATTCGATGTATCCACGGCCACCGACATTGTGTTTGTAATATTCGGACGCGCTGACCTCGATCCCACGGCCTTCCAGGCGGATCACCTCATCACTTCGGATGATGACGTTGTGGGGCGCGTCGATGTAAATTTTGCCGTCTTCCGCCTGCAACCGGATGTAATTGCCCGCCAGGGAGTAAAGGGCACTGTCTCCGGATTCAAGTTCTTTCAGCCGGTGGTCTCGATTGTCCACCGCGATAATGACCGGATGATCCCGGTTTCCACCCACAAACAGGGCCACGATTTCAGAGCCTGCAGGGGGATTGGAAGTGAATCCGTATTGCTGGACCCGTTCGGCATTGTCCAGCACTTCATCAGCCAGGCCAGTGGCCTGAATAATTTGCAAGCCGCCCTGGTCATTGATGGCGGTAATCACGCCCCGGACCATCATATTCATGATCCGGCTTTCCAGTTTGCCTACGATTTTATTGATAAACCGGACGATGGAATCACTCATTGCTGATGTTTTCCCTGATGAGCTTGTACGCATCCGGCTTGACCACTGTCAGTTCAGTAACGTGACCGTTTTTATCATCCACAGTGAACGATGTGCTGACAATCAGCATGTTTTCATTCAGTTTCAGCATGGGAGAGCGCACCGGAACAATAGAATTCGGCTGCCATAATCTGCCATTCCCTTGGCGCCATCCCTGAACCCGGATGGTGGCTTTCGTGCCCTTCCCTTTTCGGGTGGCCCGTTCCCAGATGGCCCGGTCCTGGCAGTTCTTGGTATTGGCCTGTCCTTCGGCCTGTAAAAGCAATGGCCGGTATCGGGTAATCTCTGGATCCTCCGCCACCCCCTTGGCCCCGGTGGTTTCCTGGATGGTGATATTATCACTGCCCTGGGATTGGCCTTTAACAATAATTTTGCTGAAACGTTCCTTGTCGCTGAAATGGCTATCTCCGGATAAAATATTGTCCCCTTCCACCAGGGCGGTCCCTGCCGGACTCGACCCGGCGCGGGTGATCAGGATGTTTCCATTTTCATCTGAAACGGGAAGCACCGCCCGCATCTTGCACATTCGCTGGATGGCATCAAACACCGTTTCCCGCTGTTCCAGGGCAAACTTTTTGAAGTTTTCCCCGGTGTCCACATCGGCAGATACACTGATGCCGAACGGGGCCAGCAGAATCTGGGCAATCCGCTCCAGGGGTAAATTGGTCCATTGGCCAGGGGAATGGACAGCAGAACAATCCACCAAATCCCCGGCCTTATCCCGCCCGGAAACGGTCAAGCCATGGCTCTGAGCGTCAAACGTGGGATTAACATCGTCTACATAGCCGTTAATCACCACATCATTATCTATCCGAACGGTGCAACGGTCGCTTTTGTTGATTTCCCGGTTGATGGGGTCATCGGTCCAGCGCTCTGAGACGTTTAAAACGAACCCGCCGCTGATGGTTTCAATAGATCGTTCTATGCGGATTCTTTGCCAGCCGCCGTACCCCACCCCATTAACATCTAGAAAAACGGTCATGCCGTCAATACCTGCAGCGCTTGGCCAGCAGGCAAGAAGCCAGGATGAGGCACCTTGTTGCGGGCAATGATTTCATCGGCCCGGTTGGTGTCTTCATAGAGATCATAAGCAGAGACCAGGGCAGGCAGAGGCTTGGCCAGGTAGATATTTTTCACTCGTTCCAGGCTGGCTGCCCGGGTGGTGACATCTTTAATCATCGCGGCCCGCAAGCCCTCAATTTCCAGATAAGCCTGATCATCATCGGTAGACCCCAGCACCAGCAGTTCATCATCCAGGGAATCGGCCAATTCATTCCGCAGGGCTACCGCGTCATCATAAGACGCAAAATCAATTTCCGCCGCCGTGTTGGCCATCCCCACCAGAGCAGCCCGCTTGGTCAGATGAACCAGCGCGTCCTGATTGGCGGCCTGCTGTGCCCGTGTGGTGGTGGTTGGTTGGACGGGGGTAAAACTATCCCCAAAGGCCAGCAGGTTTTTATAGGCAATGTAGGCATCTGAAGGATCTTCATAGATATCCTGGATGCTGGCCACCAGGGCGGTGACCTGATCGGCAAAATCTTCCGGTTCCCGAATTAGAGTGGAAATATCAGACTCAAAGGACCCCACAGAATCCAGCAGTTCAGCTGCCGGATCCTCCAGCCGGGTTCTCAGGCTGGCCGCCGTGGTGATGGCAGAAGCAATCAGGCTGGAAATACCACTGGCATCATCAGAGACAAAAGCAGGTAAACCAGACACATTAAACGTGTTGGAAAAGACCGATTTAATGGCGGAAGTGGCCTTTTGTCCGGCCTGGTTGACGCTGTATTTTGTATCTGTCAGCTGGCTGGGGTAGCGGTTTTCCCCACTTTCCGAGAATTCTAAGTCAAAATAGGAAATGCCGCCCTCTTTATTGGAAAAGCCGTTTCGGCAGGGGCCAGGAATCACCTGGATAGTGCCCAGATCCGGATGAACCAGGGTGCCTGGTTCAGACTTGGCTTCAATGGCTTTTAGCAGGGCATCCCGCTTGGTGATGTAATCATCTCCAATCACATAGGCCCGGATGGTGTATTTTCTGGCTTTCCTGCCGAGATCCTCACTGTATGGGGTGTTTCGGTTGGGGTATTCATGAAGGACGTTCCGGCGGCCAAACTCCATTTCAGAGCCTTCCACATAGAATTCCACACCCCGGAAACTGGCCCGGCGCAATTGATCTTTCCAGGTCATGCGTTAATCATCCCCATATCAGCGTAGAAACTCAGATCAGAATCCCCCTTGGAGTTCACCCCGGTAATAGAAGGACGCCCGGCAAAATCGACCTTCATGGCCACTTCCAGCACGTCTTTTTTCGGCTGGATGGCCACCGGAACCGATGCCCCCACATTGGTGGCAGGTCCCAGGGACACTGTGGGGCGGTCCACCCCCAGCATTGATTTTTTCCCAGTCAGCATATTCACATTGGGAGAACTGGCCTTGACCGCGTTCATGGCTTTTCCACCGATGTTTTCAATTGTTTCACCCAGACGGACAAAGAAATCCCCGACGGGTTTCCACTTATCCAGGACCCAGTTTGCCACCTCATCAAAGCCTGTTTTCAGGCTGTCAAACAGGCCGGCAAACCACGCCATGAGGGGTTCCCAGTTGGTGATGATGACCTCTGCCAAGTCCACAAAGAAGCCAACCAGTGGAAAGATTTTCCGAATTACGCCGCCCCATTCCTGCCACATGGCCACGAACCAGTTGGAGATTTTACCCCAGTTCTGGTACACCAGGAACGCTACCCCGGCCAGGGCGGTAATCCCTGCAACCACCAGGCCAATGGGGCTGGTCAGGAATAAGAAAATATCCAACAAAACCCACCCGATGGCGCTTAATGCTGTGGCACTTGTGACCGCTCCCCAGATAGCCCCGATAAAGCCACCGATGGCAATGGCGGACTGGACGATCGAAACCACCAACGGGGCGGCCATGAGACCTACCAGAATTTTTAGCAGGTTGTTATACCCGCCTACGGCCTTGGCCGCCTGGTTGGTAAAGCGGGCCAAGTCCACCAATCCAGAGCCAATTCCTGCCACTAACTGCCATACATCTTTCAGGACCGGAATCAATTCCTGGGCAAACTTTTGGGCCCGGGTGGCCAGCTCTCCAGATTCTGACATTTTATCGACTTTTGCCAGGATGCCTTCCAGCTCCCCTTTCAGGAAATCAAATACGCCGGCCCCCATGACCATATTTGAAAAGCGGGTCCAGTAGTCCTGCAGGTTAGATAAAAGCCCATTGAAGGTTTTGGACTGTTTCGCCATGGCCCCGGCATACTTGGCATTAAAAATGGCTTCCAGAGTAGATTGGATCATGGCCCGGTTACTTTTTTCGGCGCTTTTGGTCATGGTTTTGCCGTTTTCGGTGTATTCGTAAACGAACTTATCACCGACCGCCTTGGCTTTGATGCCGAATTCTTTCAAACGCTCGTTTTCACCTGTCACCGCGTCCGCTATCGCCTCCACCGCCTGCATCAAGGGTTTTCCCATAGCAGATGCCGTATCACCCAAGGAACGTAAAAGCCCCTGAGTGGGATCCAGACCATAAGCCCGCAGCTTAACGAATGATTCTGTAACTTCGTTTAGTTCATATGGGGTGCGGGTGGCAAAATCCTCCACCCATCGCATGGATTTTCTAGCCCCGTCCGCGCTACCTTCAATGGTTTCCAGGATAGTCTGAAAGCGCTCAAACTCCATGGCGGTATCCAGGAACAGCCCCTTGAACGCCACCGCGCCCAGGCCTGCCAACCCGGCAAAACGGGCCGCAAGCAGGCCAGTTTCTCGGGTCATATTCCCCACAGAGCCGGTAGCACGATCCAGAGACCGCCCCAGATTATTGATAGCCGTCACCTTCTGTAAGCCAGCCAGGGACTGTTCTAATCGTTTAATCGGGGTGATCGCTTTATCGACCGCCTGCAGGACTATTTTGACGCTGAAGCTCGGCATTTATTCGCCTCAATTGCTCTATCCACATTTCCAGATCAAAATCATCCATTTCCAGCAGTTCAGTGGGTTGGAAATGGAATGTGTAGACCAGGGTTCCGGCTACATCTCGCCAGTTTGAAGGGAACCGGGCAAAAAATCGGAAAGGGCTTCCCCGATTTTCACCAGGTCATGGGTACTGATTTCATCCACGCTGGACGCTGGAATATTCGCCAGCTTTTCGATCAGCACCGCTGTTTTCCCGATCTGGCCCTCTACCCGGTCCATGGCTTTCAGGTGCTTGACCTTGGGCCGGTCCAGCTGCAATTCGGTTACTTGCTGGCCGTGGGCGCTGATGGGGTTACTCAGTTGGATTGTGATTTTATCCACCGACAGTTACCTCCTCAGCTTCAGGGGCTTCAATCCGAAGGGTGCCCTGACCTTCCACAGCATCCATTTCTGGCGCTTTGGTGCTGTAGGCGTTCCGGTAAACCACCTGTTTGCCGCTGCCCAGTTCCAGGGTGGCGGTTACATCATTGGCTTCTTCCAGGGTTTTGGAATCCAGGCCGCCACTATCTGACACGCTCAGTTCCAGGTAAGGAAGCACCGGCGTTACTTTTACGCCATGGAACCCGTCGGTTCCCATTACGCCTGTTTTCTCTTTGCTGCCGGTAAAATATTTCACATCGCCCCGGCACTTGTACTGGACCCCATCCAGCAGGAAATAGACTGTTCCGCCGATAATATCGGTCATTGATCAAACCTCCAAATTAAGGCTAAAACTACAGTAAGTATTGGATCTGACCCGCAATCACATGGAGCGGATTCACCAGGTTGGGCGGCATCTGGATATCCACGCGAGTGGGATCCCCTTCGTTCCGCTCAACAATGATTTCCTCTTTAAATTGGGCCAGATCTTCCACCAGCCCAGCGGCCAGCCATTGTTTGAACCGAGCCACCACCGCCGCCTTGATTCGGCTGGGGGTGGTCATCCGCTGGCCTGCTGAAATTCGGGTGCCGTCACTGGCGATTTTGAACTGACGGAACATCGTGGAGAGATACCCGCGCAAGTCTTGGCGAATATAGGCCAGGGTGGCCAGAGTGGTGTAATCCAGATAAGAAGGATCCACCGTTTGCCCATCACTCAGCTGATACATGGTAATGACCCGTTCCAACTGGACTTTCCCGGCGCGGGTGACTGTGTAGGTGGCGATGCCGTCATACAGCAGCGTGTTTCGTTCTTCCTGTGTGAAGCGGCTTGCTTCCGGGGGTGCTTTTACCCCCACTAGTTCCAGGGTGGTGAATGGCCGGGCCGGGTCGATGGTGGCAGATAAAGCCACCTGGGCCACCATAGCCGCTGCCCACTCATAAGGGGGAGTGGGGCTGTTGTTGTAGCCTAGACAGGTAACATGGGGGTTGTTTCTACCGTTTCCGAATGTGGTCAGGTTGGCTTGGCTTGCTTCTTTTGCAATAAAGCAATGACCTTCCAGCATCTTTAATGGACCCCAGCGGGAATCCAGCTCAGTTTCCATGGCGGTCAGGTTGGTGGCGTCATCATAGGGTATCAGAATGAAATCATAGATTTCATCGGGCAGGACCGCGATGGCATCGGCCACGTCCGGGTTGGTGGCCCCATTGGCCATTTGGGTAATGGTTGCCGTGACCCCAGCCGGTGTACGTTCTCCGCCTGGATCACCCAGGTAATTCAGGCGGATATCCAGGGTGTTGCCTACCTCGCCTTTGTGGCGGGCAGTTATGTTGACTTTAGATGTGGTTTCCCCATCGACCGCCGCGGTAACAGGTAAATCTTTTGCGGCGTTAATGGCGGCAGCCACGTTGGTAGCGATATTATCATCAGTATGGGTGGAAAGAATCGCTACCTGGACCCGTTCGCCAGCAATATAAAGAGAGAGTGTTCCGTTTTCTGTGGGGTCTGAATCGGTAAAATCAATGGACCCAGCAGCAGCCACCCCGGCATCCGCATCATCTAGAGCGATGGCCCAGGTTTCGATGTATTTATTGTTGGCTTTGAGGGCTTTGAACATATTGGCCAGCATGGACCCGGTTCCAAAGTAACTTTTGGCCTGCTCCACGCTGGAAACCAGGGTGAGTTCTTCCGCATTTTTGGTTCCTGTGGATAATTTCTGTCCAATTACCAGGATCCTGGTTAGGAATTGGGGTAAGCCACGCAGCGCCTTGCTGTTGTCAATTTCGATATAGGTCCCAGGGGTTCTGATATTACTTGGGATCAGGTTGAATGAAATGGTCATTATTCAAGCACCTCTTTGCTCTCTTCGACTTTTACAGGCTTAGACCTAGACTTAGGCTTGGATTCTGGAACCGGCACCACGTCGCCATCTTTCAAACGTCGCATCCAGTAGGAACTGTTTGTTACTTCCTCCCCTTCCGGCTTTAAAAACTGCATGGTTAAGGGGTGCCGGACCTTGAGCCCCGGCGCTGGCATTACTTTCATGGGCATCTCCTAAGATTGCAGATTATCGACTATATCTTGTGCGTCTGTCTGGCCATCTGGGCCTTCGGTTGAACCATCGTTTGGATCGGCCAGGTCATAATCAATGTGGATGGAGTCCAGATCAGACAGGGTGTCTGGATTCACCATGCCTTTTTCCTCATAGATGTGGGTGGCTTTATAGGTAATTTCAGCAATGGCCAGATTTTTATCCCCTTCATCCCGGAAAACGATGTTTGTCCCGTCATACAAGCAAGATTGGACGTTCCCACCTAGGAAATAATCCATTTTGCTCTCTATCTGCTCACATAGGGCGTCCAGATTGTCCGCGTAGTCATCATTGTGTTTGACTGCCGCGTAAATATGGATGGTAACCGGGACTTTTTGGCGGACTGGACCTAACTCAAACGGGGGTTCCGCCTCATCTCTCATTGTAAAAATATTGATGGCGGGCAAATTATTCCAAAAGGGCGTCACTTTGGATTTATAGACATTCGCCCCGGCATTGGTGGCCCCGGTTAATTGGGTGGCCACATAATTTCTGATAGTTTGCCTGATGTGTGTCATGCCAGATGTAATTGAACCTCACTCATTCCGGTGCCATCGGGGCGGATATCGACAATTTCATATTCAGTGCCACCCACCACCACCCGGGACCCTTGGCTGTAGTCTTCTATATCAGTAGATTTACAGAGTATGGCGGGCTGAGTGGTGGAAAACCCAGATACGCCTTCATCCACTGTGAAATGGGCGTTCTCGAAAACGGCGTTGATGGTCACCTCTGACCCAAGCGGCCCCACCTGGACCGCTTGGGCAAATTCAGTGATATCCAGAAAGTCATCCAGATTTTCAAAATCAAGCGTCATTTTCGCCGCTCAGATCCTTGGAAACCTGCTCAACCAGATCGTTAGAAACACGGGCATTCCCATCGGTGAATTCCTTGCCGTGGGTTTCTTTCAGGTAAGCAAGCAATTCCTCAGTGGTTTTGCCCAGTTCCTGGGCCAGTTCATCCACAGGGGTGGTGAATTCACTCACCGCTTGATCGAAAACATCCAGGCTGATCAGGCTGGATCCGTTTTTCGCTTCAGTGCCGAATTCTTCTTTCAACAGCGCCACGGTTTCCTTGATGTTGAGATCCAGGACCGCTGCCAGGGTCTTAATTTCCACCTGGGCGTCCGGGGGTAAGGATTCATCACCTTCAGGATCTACAGGGGGCGCTGGAACCATAGGGGGTTGAACTTCCAAAAGGGTCAAGGGTTCCTCATCTTCTAAAACTTCGAATTCTTCACCCAAAACCTTCACCTGGCCTTTTGCCAGTTTGCTGAGTGAACCAGCAAACCCAAAAACCTCACCACGCTTGAACTGGACCGCTTGGGCGATTTCATACAAACCTTCCTCACCCAATGGCTTCAGAGCATGCTTTCGATCTCGGGCCTGCCGCTCGGTTAGTGACAACACGCCATCATTCAAAAGAATGGACGCGGCTGCAACTTGAATGTCTTTCATAGGCTGAAAATCTCCATAACAAATTGGCACAGGGTCAGCATTCTGACCCCAGCCAATTTAATCTGCTATTACTTTTTAACCAGGTTAAATCAGAGTTCCGTGAACAGCATGCTGCCAGAGGCCATAACCTACACCACGGCTGGCTTTTACACCATATTGATGCATGTCATTATCAAACTCGAATTCGGACCCTTCAGCCTTGGCGGCAAACTGGGTATCGTATTCTTCCTGGTGAATAAACGGCTTGCCGTTGCCATCGGCCCGGTAAACGGCAAATTCATCCGTCCAGCCGCCAACATCCAGCAGGGGATCCACCGCCAGTTCAATTTTAAAGCCGGAAAGCAGGAGCGGGTTTTCTTTGCCGGAATCCAGGGTTTTGCTAGTAACGGCAGAAGCCGCTGGACCCATCAAGCTGACAGGGACATGCACCAGAAATTCTTTTGCTGTCCCGTTAATCGGCTGGCCTTGATCATCCTTGAATTTCAGCATCTGCTGGATACACAGCATGATGGCTTTGGACATCTCTTCATCACTGGGATCAGTAACAATGCCATGCTTAGCCACCGCCAGTTCAGAAATATCAATATTGATTTTGTTGCTTTGCTGGCCGCTGTCACCTTCGCTGTGGTCGGTATCAAAGAAATACTGGCCATCGTAGCAAACGGTAGAAGCACCAGCCACAACCAATTCAGAAAGCAGTTGCGCCGGATGTTCCGCCGCCCCATCGGCCAGTCCGTTGATCTGGTTTTCCAGGGTGCCGGTTTTATCCCGGTTCAGGTCATCCAGATGAACTTCAATGGTGGCTTCGTACTTCTTATTTTTGATGGTGTAGCCGAATTCGCGCAGGCGTTTGGCTTGGCGGCCACCAATCCATTCACGCATTTTCGGGTTCGCCCCCAGCCAGGCGTATTCCTCGGATTTACTATTGCTTTGCTGGTACATTGCCACCCGCTTGATCAGGCTGGCGCCCAAGCGGGCTTCATACCGGCGGTATAAACGCCCGATGACATCACGGGACGAAATCCGCTGAAAATGTTGAGGCATTGGTGTTTACTCCTTTTCTGCTACTTAAAATCTAGGTTACTTGCTTTGTGCCAGGATGGCGTTGACTTTGGCCGCCAGAGAGGCAACCGCGTTGGCCAAAATACCCAGCTGGGTGTTTACTCCAGCCAGCGGGGCGGCATTGGATCCAGCACCGTCAACCCCGGTTAAGGCATCATCTATGGCGGCCAGGGTGTCTGAAGCTGTTCCATCGCTGTTGTCGGTAAGAGGCGTTAATAAACCTACCCCACCCCGCCGGGCATCAAATGCCACAATCCCAACCCCGGAAGAGACAAAACGCACCACCCGGCCAACATGGCTATTAGTGCTGGCGGTAAGGGTGAAAGTATCGTCATCGCTAGCATAAACTGGCTTGCCGATATCAGTAATAGCCAAGCTGCCAATTGCCAGCTGAACCAAACCAAACTGACGCACCCGAACATTTTCCGCACCAGCGGCACCACCACTGTTATCGGCCATTACATCGGCAAACCCCAGGAACGGATCCCCAGCGGTCAGAGGCTGAGCGTAACCGTTGCCGTCCTCACCAACAGCGGCACCCTCATAGATAATGTCATCGGCTACCATCGGGACATCGTTGAAATCGCCCTGCTCATATACGCGGGCCACATTTTCCGCCAAGGTTGTCATGGTTGGATACTCCTCTAATTAAACTTTTTTTAACTAAACTGTCAGCTACTTACCGGACAGGATGCGGACCTGGCCATTACTTTCCGCTTTTTTATAGGCCACATAGTTTTCCAGGTCAGAGAATTCAGCCCGGATTTTATCGGACTTCTCCCACTCGGCCTTGCAGCGATCTTCCAGGGGCATGCCTTCCATGGAAACCACTTCGTTTTCCTTGGAGGCTTCTACTGGGGCGGGAGCATCACTCTTTAAATTGTCCAATGTGGCTTGCCGCAGGTTGGCATCCGCCTGGAGTAAACGCTGGGCAGCTTCAGCGGGCTGGGTTTTCCCGTCAAACTTCATTTCATTAATCAGGTCATCATGCCCGGGTTTTAATTTGGCATTCTCTTCGATGCCTTTGATTCTGGCGCGTTCAGCTTCTGCCCCTTCGGCCTGGATAGCCAGAACCAGTTCCGCGTGGTTGGCTCTCAAAAATTCCAGGTTAATTTGTGGCTGGGCGTTTTGCGCCTGGGTTTCAGTGGTCATGCTGATGATTCCTCCATTAACTGTTTTGCTACTTTCAGATTTTTCCGATAACTCTTCTATCAGGGCTTCCAGGGTGCCGATCCGATCAGCCAACCCAGCATCCACCGCATGCTGGCCAACCAACACACCACCTTGGCCAAATTTCTCAAGAACCGTTTCCCGGCTCACATTCCGGTTTCTGGCCACCGTGTTGATGAATACATCCGCCAGGGCGTCAATCATCTGCTGGACTTCCGTCCGGCCTTCATCAGTTTCCATATCCACCCGCTTTTTCGGGGATTGGGAACTGACGATTTCCCCGGTGGTTTCGTCTTTTTTCTTATAATAAGAAAGCACCGTGCCGATACTGCCCAGGACAGCGGTATCCGCCGCCACAATCTCCTGAGCGGCTGAGGCGATCCAGTAGGCCGCTGAAGCCGTGAGATAGGATGCATAAGCTACAATGGGCTTAATGTTGCGGGATTGATAGATAAATTCGGCCAATTCAGAGTTCCCGGCCACCATACCCCCTGGGCTGTCAATTTCCAGGATAATGGCCTTGATGACCGGATCATCCAGGGCTTGCTGGATATCTGTGGCCAGCACTTCATAAGAGGTGGCTCCACTTAGCCGGGTAAACATATTGGCATACCTGAATAGTGGACCATTGACCGGGATAATAGCCACCCCATCCCGAACCGTTACAGTGTGGGTATTTTCCAGTGGACGCCCCAGACGGGTGGAGAGAGCTTCAATGTCTTCCTGTTGGGCGCGGCCCGCAATTTCAACGATCTGATCCAGGTTGTCTGGCAAAATCGCCCAACCTTGGTTAGCGATGGCCCGGAGTGCCCTGTTTCCACGATTTTCAGTCATCCGTATTGTCCTTCCATTCAAAAGGGTTGCCTGGGTCCTGGCTTTCAGACTGAGGTTCTAATCCAGCTTCACGCCGCATGGCCACTTCTTTTTTCCGTTGGGCGTGGAGGTCTTCCCAGTCGCTGCCGTTGTACTCTGCGGATTCCTGGGTGAGGGTGCTAATACCCATATCCACCCGCTCTTTTGCGGCTTTGACTTCTTTCAGCTCATCAATCTGACCACGGGCCGGGCCGATCCATTTTGCGCCCAGATAAGCGGCCCGGATGGCTGGATCACTGAAAAACCCAGGCGCATTTAAACGCCCACGGGCCACCGCTTCCCACATCCAGGCTTCATAGACTGGCTGGCATAAATAATCAGCCAACCACTCCCGGCGGGCTTTGAAGAATTTCCAGGCTTCCAACATGGCCGCCCTGGCTGCCGAATAAGAAGCTGTGAAATGCTTGACCAGAATCTCAAAAGGTAATTCCAGCGCCACGCCAATCTGACGAAGCACCGCCATGACAAATGGATCAAAAGCCACATTGGGGCGCTTGGGGTCAGCAAAGACAACATCCTCACCGGGCATCAAATCCAGCATGGCCGCTGGCCCCATTTTAAAATCTTTATCTGATTTTTTGCCCCCTGTCTCACTGACAGGTTCCATGTTATCCAGCCCGTCCCCGGTCTCGGTTTTCACGAAAACAGTAAATAGACTGCTAACCACAGCGGCATCCACTTCCGCTTCAGTGTATTCGCCCAGCTGCCGGATCATTTCAGTTACTGGTGCTAAGTCAGGGACCCCCCGGGTTTGCCCGATTCGCTCCTTCTTCATCAGATGGAGAACATTCCGGCGGCCTGTTTTATCACCAAACGCCGGGATTTTTTCCCATTTTCGAACCATGCTGCCAGCAATAGACCCAGGATGAACCGTCAAGATGTAATAAGCAACCGGGGCACCATATTGGTCTTTTTCCACCCCGCCAGACAGTTCCGGGGTGTCCATTTTCCGATCAGGATTACAAACCCGGTCTGCTTCTACCAGCTGAATCCGGAGATCGTAAACAGACCCCACCCGTGGCACATAAGGAAGCAATACGAAGGAATCCCCGTTTGCCAATGTAGAACGAAAAGCCAGTTCCTGAATGCCATAAAAATTCTGCATTCGGGTAACATCGCAATTTTGTGATTTAGCCCAGAGTTCAAACTCTCGTTCGGCGGTTGCTTCCCATTCAGCCGCCTGTTCTTCCGTCATTCCCAGAAACTGATGATCGATCCAGGATTGAAGTTTTAAACCCGTACCAACCACATTGGTTACTTTGGTATTAATGGCTCCAGATGCCAGTGGGTTATTACGAATCAGATCCCTGGAACGCTCACGAAGGGTTTCCAGATCCGGCAGAATATCCCCATCCGCGTCATTGTTGGTAACATGCCATCCGGACATGCTTCGGCGGTTTTTTCTGCCCCCGACATACCCACCTGTCATGGCCAGGGCCACGCGGGATCGCCTACGCTGAAGGGCCACATCTGGCGCCACATACTCAAAAATTCGATCAATCCAGTTTTCCTGGATTTCGACTGTATCCCGTCGTTTTCTCATGAGCTTTTTGAAATCCCACGTACTCTAATTCCACCGCCACGGGCTTCACGGGCGGCCTGCCCTCTTAGCCAGGTCTCTCTTTTATAGAGATCCGCTAAATTGGCGCGCGTCAGGCTTCTGCCAGCGATGGTGTAACTTTGGCATCCGCCTTCTATACTGGCAATCGCCGTTTGTACCTCTTCAAGCTGCTGGGCGTAGGTTTTAACTGCCATTACCTGATTCCTCTACTTCGTACCGTTCGCCGCCGTGGAGCATTTCCCGTGAGAGCATGAGCCGCTACCTTTTCCCCTTTCGCTGGGAACCGGGTGGCCAATGCCTCAAAATTCGGGTTTAACAGTTTGACCATGGCGTAATTAATCACATTGGTATCCAGGGCTTCGTTTCTAGCCCTGGTTTTCACCCATTCACGTTTTAAGTGGCCTTTGTGTTTCTTCAGTATCATTTTTTCCCCGGCCAGCTGTTTAAAATACTCTTCATCCAAAGTATTGGGGAAATGGTAGTATCCATGCCCCGGCTCGGTACGCTTTAAACGGGCATAAATTACGCCTTTGGCTTCATCAGTACCAATCATGAACAAATCTACAGCCCGTCGGTTTTTACCAGTCCGCCGACGCTTCGGGGCAGCGATAATCGGGACGCCTTCCCCAGCTTGCCCTTTCGTGGGAAATACGTTTCGGGCTTTGCGCTGCTTACAGTAGTCATAAACGATTTGAGCCCGGAAACCTGAATCCACCCCGGTAGCGGAAACCATTAAATGCATGCCGCTTTCATGCTCAAACTGCTCATTAAAAATGATGTCATCCAACGCGGTCCATACATCTGCCTTATCGGTGGGGCCGTACAAAATCCGATAATCAACCGTCCAGTTTTCTTCCCCTTTGCCCCAGCCTTTTATCTCAACTTCCAGGCGATCTTCTTGAACATCCACCCCGGCGGTAAGGATCATGGCCCCATAAGGCACAGGGGCAGGATAAACTTCCCGGCGGCTATAGAGTTTATCATCTTCGATTTTTTCCGCCTGGTCTTCCCACCATTCAGCCAGGGCGGTATTCACAAATACCTTGAGTTTTTCCGGGTCATCCTTAGATTTTAGGAATTCCCGAACTACATCTGACCAGGGCAAAAACGGTGAATAAAGGCTATTGATCCGGAATCCAGCAATTCCATTAAATGGCGCTGTAGCAATCCAGACCCCCTGCTCTAACATGCCAAATTTATCTTCATTGTAAATCAGGGTGCCGCAATGCTCACAAACATATCGAGCCGTTTCTGGCAGGTGATTTCCATTTTTATCCCGATCCCATTGGATGCCAGCCCACTCAAGAACCAGATACTCGTTGCAATGAGGGCAAGGGATATTGTAATAGCGTTGATCGGATGCCTGAAACTCTGCTTTGATACGGCTAGTGTCCGCATCTGTCGGGGTGGAGGTCATCACCCATTTAAAATTCGGGAATGTGGCCGTCCGCTTTTGGGCCAGACTGATGGGATCCCCTTCTTTTCCGGCGGCCTCAACGAAGCCATCCACCTCATCAAAAAAGACGATCCGGATCGGCTTACTCGCCAGTTTTCTGGGGGTGTTTGCCCCCAACATAGTCAGAACACCACCTGGAAATACCTTTTTCAAGATTGTGCTACTGCTATTTCTGGATTTTGGATCACCAACAATATCAGCTAAAACGGGGGTGTCCCGAAGCATCGGGGCAATTCGTTCTTTCGAATAGTCCTCTGCCAGGGTATCACTGGGAAGCACAAACAACATTGGACATGGGTCCATGTGGATGTGGTATCCGATGGCGTTATTGATGACCCCTTCAGATTTACCCAGCTGGGAACCAGCTACCACCACCACCTGGCGCACGTCATCATCCAGGATGACATCCATCATTTCCCGCTGATAGGGTGCCCGGTCTGTACTCCACTGCCCGGGCTCAGAACTGGCTTCAGATGACAAACGGCGGTACTTGTCCGCCCATTCTGAAATTTTAAGCTTTTCCGGCGGCTTGAGGGATTTTCTCCACTCCGCCACTATCCTCTGGATCTGGTTCGCTGTAGTTTCCAAGCTCATTCAGTGCCTCGAATATCTCTGATTCCAGCACTTTTTTAATTTGGTGAGATTCCTTCATGGCTGCCAACCTTGGCGCCAGTCGGGCTGGAATGATTAAAAGTCGGTTCCTGCAGTCGGTGTAAGAGGTCAACCCTGCTTTCCTGACTTCTTCAGCATCTAGCAGACAGCCTTTTTCCCGGCCTAGTTCTAGCTCTGCCATAGCTGCTTCCGCTGCTAACTTCCGCCGTCTGGCTTCCTCCAAGTCTAGTTTGGAAATCTCACCAACCGCGTTGGCAACAGCTTGTTCCTGAAGCCATTTGGAAACATCGGCTGTATTGAATCGCCACTGTTTCCCCCGGCTCCTATCAGCCATTTCAATGTATGGGCACCCACGAGCCACCCAATTATCCACGGTATTCAGAGAGCAGCCAAAAAAACTGGCCAGCTCCGACCGATTGACTTCATGACCCTTTGCCATTTTTCCTCATTTGCACATCGTTTTTTTAAAAAACCCAGAATTAATGTGATATTCAACGATCAATGATGTTGATGTTGAAACGATTTTTAAAATTTCTGTAGCTAGGAAATGATCGCGGTTGCGCGTTACCCGCGAGGTTTTGGGCTGGGAAGGACCCATTGGCGGGGCTTTGAGCCAGACCCCTTGCCCTGCCCGCATTCCAACAAGGCGAAAAATAAGCCACCCGCCGAGGGGTCAGCAGGTGGCATGTCCCCTTGATAAACCCTAGCGCCCCACGGCGTCATTCATTGACAAGGTAAACAGTCGATCAAAGCGCTCCTGAACTACCTGGTTCACTGTCTTTTCCAGGTTGAACCTGGGCTTGATTCTAGCGCTGGGCTCCAGCATATAAACCAATGATAACCGATGCCCAGGCATCCGCTTGAAAATCGCCTCACGCCCTGAACGCGTACGCCCTTTAAAATGGTCTTTTTTCGCCAGGATAGACCGAGGCCGGTGAGGTCTCCGGATAATATCTTTCTTATTCCGCCGGGCATTCACCGGGATAGCCAACCGCCTGCCCTTGGGCCGCTTGATGCCGCCCTCAGCCTGTAGCGCCATAAAATCATCAATGGATCCCACCTCTGCCCGCAACGTTCTTTTATTGGCCGGGGTGATCCTTATGCCCCGCTTGACGTGGTTATTCCTAATCGTAAAATCGAACGGCAATTCTCGCTGAACTTCCTTTTGGGCGTCCTTGACGGTCCAGGTCAAAGCGCGGGCCGTCGCAAACGGAAACTGCTTGGTGGCCATCTCCCCAATGCGCTTGGCTACTTCTTTGGAATTGGTCTGAATCTTAATCAAACCACCACCTCCATAGGCTCACCCGCCGCATAGAGAACCATTCGATCCCCTGGCATCATGCCATCCGGATTATTTTTTGGATGATGCCGGAAACGGTCGATAAACGTCACAAAATCGGCGGGATCATCCTGACGAAAAACCAGCCAGTGATTCCGCAGAATTCTGTTGGTGACATCCAGCATGTCTTCTTTAATCATTGAACGCCCTTCTTAGGGGCAGCCGCATGATGTTTGCTCCCCTGGTGCTTGCTGCTTGGCTTTTTCGCTATCAATACCCCTTCGGTGGTGACAACCACAAACCACCAATAAAAACGGGGGCAAAGCCCCCTTGTCTGAATCGAGTTTGTTGGGAATAAATCAGCTGGCCGCCTGATACTTTTTCAGCTTCAGGCAATTTTCCAAATAGTATTGCTGCGCCCTTTTCTCCCGCTCTGCCTGCAGACGTTTTTCCGCCGCATCGCTTACTTTTTTGGGCACCAGGAACACATTAAAATAATCAATAACCTCATCTGCCGGGCGGCTCACTTGGTGAGCCCACTCACAAACGATCATGCCGCCCTTGGTAGATTTTTTATCATCCTTGCCATACGGGTTCAGAATTTCCTTGGCCCTGCCGCTTTTAATATCATCCAAAAAGTCTGCTCTCAGCTTTTTGAATTCGCCCGTCATCTGGGTGATTTCGGTCAATTGCTGACCCCAGACATCAGTTTTGCAATACGCCAATGCGGCTTCCCCGCATTGCCCACAGACACCATAAAAAATCAGGGCCACGTTCCCCGGACCCTGGTAATCCATCAGGCGATAAACCCGCTCATGCGGGAATAATTTACAATGCAACAACGTTTTCCGTTTTTTCCCCAATGCCGTAGCTCCCCTTAGCTTTGCCGGGTCACTTTTCAGGAATCCTGACTAGCTCGTCCCGGGCTCACCTTTCCTTAGATTAATTGTTTTTACGGCTGAGATAAAGCAAACGCAAAAGATTTTTGCGCAAAAGTTTTCAGGACTCCCCGTAAAATTCATTGAGGGTGCATTTTAGCAGATGACAGAGCGCCCGCACATGATGCCTTGGCGTGCCAACTCGCTCCCAATATGACACGGTTTGCCTTGTCGTGTGCATTTCACTGGCTAATTTATCCTGAGTCCAGCCATGGCGCCGGCGCAACTCTTTCAATCTATCCATCAAAACCCTAGCTCCTACCGTTTGTTCCGTCACCGCGTAATTACCAAAAAAAACCTCCCGCAATTAATAAGCTAAAAAGAATCAAAAAACCAAAAAGCCATGAACCTATACAGTAATTATCTCTAGGCTCTCCATGTTTGGCTGCCTGAAATAGTGCTTCAACAAAAAAAAGTACCAACAGGGTAATCTGTGGCCACTCCAGAACAACAGTCATCACTAACCACCTTTCAGCAATACTAAATACAAACAGTAAATGAGAAACCCGACCAGGATTATTAAGCTAACCAGCACCCCGATACAAACCCCGATCCATACTGAGCAGATTGCTTTCTGAAGAAACAGATCAATCACGATTAACCGCCTTTCAAGCTACCGTGTAACGCTTCCAGGCTGACCAGCGCCTGTTTTAGAAAAAACTCTTGCATCGTAGATAAACTGTTTGAGTCGATCTGGCCCAATGCTGTGTGGCATTGCTCCACCAGCACCACCCGCAGCTGGGGATTCGTATTCACCAGAAACTGGAAATTCTCACCCATGCAGCAGCCCTTTCATCATTTCCACCAACGGGGCAATAACCTGATGAATCCGCCGCCGATGTGCCCGCCATTCTTCCCAGGTTTTCACCGGCCCACCGTAAATCTGCTGTTGCCTCACATACTGGAGGTATGCCCATCGTTCAACTGTCATCCGACCTCCTCTTCTGAAAACCATTCTGGTTCTGTGTTAGGGCCAAAAACATCAACCGTAAGCCCTTCCGCCCACTGGATGATTTTCTTAAAAACCCGGATATTTTCCTGGCTGTAATCCCACCCGCTCAGCAATTCATTCATCCTGGAAATCAAACCCGTTTTTTGCGTTGCCAGGCAAGATTCCATGTCGGGGTACTGTTTGCTATTCAGGCTTAATGGTCCACCCATGCCGGTCGATGGGGCCTGGTATTCATAGAGTCCGATCCAGTTGCCGTTATTCAGTTGAGCCATTTCAATGGCCGCCATCGGATAAACCAGGCGCTTATAGGGGAGCGAGGCCACCAGATACCCAGATGTAAACACCCCATAATTATTCGGTGGGGTCCCGTTCATCAGGGCGGTGCCTTGTAACAAATTCATCTGCTGTGGATACCTAACCGCCATTTTTATCACCGTCCCCTATTAAACGTATCTGGACAGCCTGCCGGGTGTAAGTGACAATTCCCGTCTCCATCGGTATCATGAGGACAAGCGATTACTTTGCGTGTTCTCCGGTGCTTTTTCAAACAATACTCACAACGGCGTTTCCCGTCGGTTTTTGACTTCCCGATAGCGTTGAAATTGCCGCAGTCCTCGCAGTTGTAAGTGATGCAGGCCATCTTATTCGCCCTCCCCTTGTGCTTCTTTCTTCGACAGGTACCACCATGCATCAGGCTCCTTACCATCAAAAACCGTGGGATGCATCCCGTCGTTAAATCCGGTCGTGGAAGCATCATCATCAACTCCCCAGTTCTTGTACTCACCGTAACTAGTGAGTTGATACCCCATTAAGTCATCCCAAGTGAGATATGATTGTCCGTCTTTTGGCAAAGGCCCGGTCCCTGGTTTTAGTGACCGCCCCCACTGCTCCCGATCCACCAACACCTTCCCCGACAGATCGGCGGTGGAGGCGAGGGCGTTATGAGATGTGTCTAAAATATATTTCATCAGGTCATGCACGTTTACTCCTGGAACATGCGCAGCCGTTCTTACTTTACCCAAAGCCCCCCGCAGCTCGACCAGCCGCTTCTGAAGCCGCTCGTTTTCCTGCTGGAGTTGGACGTATCGATCAGCTTTTTCCTTTTCCAAAAAAATGGCATCAATGCCACCCAGGGCAAACGGTGGGGAGGGCATAGAAACTATCCATTCATCTCCGGTAAGTTCCAATGCGCTCAACCAAGGGCAATGCAACCATTTACCCTCTTTGTATTCTTTGGCAGAGTAAACAACCGCTTCTGTCCCTAATTTCAGCCATTCATTACTCATCATCGCTTTTACCCTTTCTACTCACCTTGCCGGTGGCGCTTGGGGGTTTTCAGGGTTTGGAAGACGCCCAGGCCGCGTTCCATGGCTTCTGATTGCAGCTGAGCATATTCACCCCGGCTGAATTTCGGCACATCATAAGCCCATCCAGATTGCACCATCATGGCCCCGATATCCACGCCACCCCGGTAAATTTTACAAACGTGGCGGTTATAGGTTTTTTCGCCCGTACAGCGCAGGGTCACTTTCTGCCCCAGCACCAGGCCGGAAAAAAAGTCCTTGGCCGCCAACCCACCGGACTGGCTTTTCTCCGGGGTGTCAATCCCAAACACCCGGATCCCGGTGTGGTCATCCTTGAACGCCTCACACGCATCCGCCGTGTCACCATCTCTCACAGAACAGATGGTGACATCAGCCATAAACGGCTCACCGGCCATGGCGATGGTGGAAGCCATCACCCCAGCCAGTAACACCGCTTTTAAAAATTGTCTTTTCATTGAATTTCCCTTTCTATACAGGTACATAATCATCTGGATCCAGTATCAGTTCTGGATTGTTTTTATGAACCAACCGATTCGCCGCCGTATTTTCCGACATTGAAACGGTCTGATAAGTGAAATCTTTTCCACGGTATACCACTTCCGGCTTATGCCTATTCCTGATTTTCTCCGAATCAACCAGGGTCTGCCAGTGGCACATTCTCGGTTTTCCTGCCGGGGCGGCCCTGGCCCGTTTAGTCGGGTCAAATTCCGCCACCTTACCGATAAACGTCTGTTTCACGTAATTTTCAGAGCAGACCCTCTGACTGCTGGCCCTGGAAATCGCCCCGCTCCAACATTCCACCAGATCATCCGGCTTCAACTCCGGACGCTCGGAAAGAATCCGATCAAATTCCCTGGCCAGATAATTGGCCAACAAATTCCGATTAAAACTAACCCGGTCCTGCATGGTGGCATCCACCAGGCACGATTCTATCTGCTGCCGGTACGGTGACTCCTCTAAAAAATTTTTATCAGACGCGCGCGCAATATGCTCTCTCTCTGTTCTGTTATGTTCTGTTCTCTTCTCTTCTTCTCTTACCGTTACATCGTGTTTCATGGGTGTTACCGTAACGTTACTTTGCTGTTTCAGTTCTGTTTCTGTAACGTTACTGTCTTGTTCCTGTAACGTTGGTGTAACGTTACAGTTACGTTTCAATTTTTTATTTTCCCGACTCTTTTTCACCCGAGCCGCCACATCATCACTGGATGGCTGCCGGTCTTCCCAATCGGTAATATAGGAATCTGATATTTTCCCTTTAACAGCCAGGGCAGCCATGATGGTTTCCACCGCTTCCGGATCCATATCCAACGCCATGGCCACTTCCTCTGAATCAATCCCTTTCAGGGTGCCCCGTTCTTGCCCCCGTTCCGATGCCTTGGAAGCATATTCATGGACAACCACCCAAACAGACAGCACCGCCATTTTCGGCTGCTTGGTCCGTTTAGCCACCACAGCCAGCCACGGCTGCAGACTTTCATCGTGATACCATCTAAACCACTTCATAGCCTCTAACTCCCAAACTCTCTTCTTATAGAGCCGCATTAAATAGCGGCATATCATCTTGAATCCGCTGCTTGGCCATTTCGGCGTAGTCCGGATTCAGTTCGATCCCAACATAGTTCCTGAATAACCGCTTCGCCACCAGCCCGGTAGTGCCCGCCCCATTGAATGGATCCAACACCGTGCAGGGCACCACATCGGCATTACATTCACAGCCAGGTTTCCAGCCTTTGGTAATTCTGGCCGGGGCACCTCTGAAAGCAGAAGGTATTCCCCGCTGCCCTTTCCCCAGATCATCCTGGTGGTCATTCCAGGATTCCCCCAGCTTGGCTTTGTATTCTTCAGAAAATTCAACAATTCTTTTCCAGGGTGCCCCGCAGCTCGAGCATGCGCCTTTTGCTGAAGTCCCGGCCAAAATGCACGGTTCCACCAGTTTCGGCGGAAACGTGGCAAAATGCGCCCCTGGGAATCCTTGAGTGGGAATCGTCCAGACCGTTCGTTTGTTCCGCCCGTTAGGGTGGGTGAGTTCATGAGAAACTTTTTTATACCCTGCAGACCACCGATGAGAATCACAACCTAAATTAGATCCCAGGCCTGCCTGGTACTCTTCCCAGCTGGGTTCATCGCCGCTTTTTTCCCGAATGGCGTCTGTATCGTAAAAATACCGCTCTGATTTTGTCAGCAAAAACATGTATTCATGTGCCACCGTTGGCCGCCCCCGGTCTGGTTCTGGCACCGGGTTTGGTTTGTGCCAGATGATATCAGACCGCAACCACCAGCCATCTGCCTGAAGGGCCAGGGCCGTCCGCCAGGGAATCCCGATCAAGTCTTTCGGCTTTAATCCGGTGGGGGTAGGGGGACGATCATCATGGGCCCGGGCAGAATTAAAAGTTTTGTCTGCCGCATAAGTTTTACGATTCCCGCTAGTGTAGGTATCACCCAGGTTCATCCAAAGTGTGCCATCCGGGCGCAGAACCCGCCGCACTTCCCGGAATACATCCACCATTACCGATAGAAATTCATCCACCGACTTTTCCAGGCCAATCTGGCCATCAACACCATAATCCCGAAGCCCCCAATAGGGCGGGCTAGTGACTACCGTTTGAACAGATTCAGCGGGCAGGGTTTTCAACACTTCCCGGCAATCCCCAATTTTTATTTCCAAATCTGTTATCATTTCTTTTTCCCTCTCTGAAATGGAACGATATTATTGGATTGTGCCCGAAACTCTACCTCATCATGGCAGTATTTAAGGCTATTAAATGCCAGATCCATAAGATACATGGCATTGGTCACCACTTCTGGCTTTGATTTCATATTTTTTAAACATCCATAAGCATGGGCGATACAAGTAATGGCGGTACGTAGTAATTCCAGATCTTTATTCATGCGGCCCTGTTGACCTCCATCTGAATTTCATTCACCAGCGCCATGGCCTCCCGCTTCATATTGGCGTCCTGGCACTGATGCCACAGCATCCGCAGGATGAGAACCAGCGCTTTCAACACCAGTAACGTCACCGGCTTCATACCCCAATAACCTCCCTATCCCAAGTGGATGGGGTTCCTGTTTCCAGCGCGTTCAACGCGGCTTCATCTGCTGTAGACCCGGATGCACTGCCTTCAAACAAACCCCAGATAATACAATAAAACCGGGAATGTTCAGGGTGATGGTGAATGGTGAAATATCCCTGGCAAATATCCTCAAGCCTACCTTTTACCAATGGGCTGAGAAATTTTCTGCCACAACTTAAACTGCTTTTCACTCTACCCATGAACCACCTCCGGCATCTCATCCCACGTCCTGCCATCCAACAGGCGGCCAGCTTTAGACTTCCCAGTTTTCCACATCATTTCACTGCCGGTTTCAATATCGGTAAACTGCCCATTCTTATCCAGCCATATACAGGAAAATCGGCCTTTTGGCGCGGCGTCCATAAATTTTACGGAACTTAACGGCCACCACTCCCCCCACTGCTTGAAAAAGAAGGGGACTTGCGCCGCCTGGCACTGATCCCGAAGGGAGCGCACCCAATCCGGGTGCATCGGTCTGGCGCCAGGGCCGGATTCACCGCCAGCGATCACCCAGTCGATCCCAGTGTCGGCCTCGTAATAATTATCATCATGATGTCCACCGAAAGCACTGAAATGGTGCGCATCCCATTTCCCGGATACGGGTATCCGTTCCAGATCCACCGGCCCGAGCAGCGGCTCACAGGAAAGAAACCGAACCGCCGCTGGCGTCTGAAGCAGCAGCGGGATCCGCTCATCGGCTGCCTGCTGATTCTCTACCGAGACACCCAGCCAGACATTGGAGAGGGGCCATGGCATATCAGCATGGAAACCATAGATATATCCAGGGCCTTCCATTTTGCGCCAAGGCAACCGGATGTTTTGCTTTACGGCTAGAAAATTTGCATTATATTCAATCATCCCTGCCGCTTCCGGATAGGGGCGAGTTCCGCTCAGTCCTGAAACTTCGGTCATTTTGGAAAGAAGTGCATGCATCCGTTCAGGTCGTTTGGTTAGGATCTGGAACGTGTGTTGAGGGCAGAGCGCCATCACAGCGAAAATCTTATAAATCCACTCATCCAGGATGCTTTCATGGAAGAGGTCCGACATCGAATTCACAAAGTAAACTGTCGGCTTCTTCCGGCTTAATGGTTCCAGCAGCGCCTTTTCATCAAAGATGATTTTCCCATTCCACCGGCCTTGCTCGTTAATGACCGCCTTATATTTTTCTTGCCCCATGGCCGCCAGCCGCTTGGCCATAAGCTCGGCATAACAGTGGGTGCAACCCTGGCTGACTTTACTGCAGCCAGCGATGGGGTTCCAGGTTTTTTCCGTCCACTCAATCTTACTCATGAGACTATTCCTCACTTTCCGGCAATTCCACCCGGACAGTCATGCCAAGTTGCCGGGTTAATTCTTCAGCCAGGTTGTGCTGGACCTCCGGCGTGATCACCGGCTTGTTCACCGCGTCCGCTGGCATCACGATGCGGGCCGACAGTTCCGGGGTTTCAAAGTAGACATCTGGAATTTCAATGGCCAGTTTAACGGCCACAGAATTTTTATTCGTAGGTGGTCGGTTTTTGAAGGCGGTAACGCCCCCTGGATACCAAAACTGCCCTTTTTTCTGAGCTTCCAGCCTTACGTAAAACTCACTAATCATTCTTTTTTACTTCCTTTCATATACCCGGCCACCAGGGCCAGGATGAACACGGCACCGACACCCTGGAGAAAATTCATCTCAGGGCCATGGAACAATGGGGCAATCAGATTCCAGGCGAACATTAATAGACCCGCCTGGATGCCAATCACCACACTAAAAATGGTAAAAATCAGCAGTAAACCGAAAATCACGCCCACGGTTGATGACACAAAATCCACTTCTAACTCTCCTACCTTCTAAAAACGCTGTAAAATCTCTTCCCAGTTGTGGACCCGCTCCCCGCCCCAGTGGCGGTTATGGGCCGCATCAAAGCAGATGGCGGTTTTGCCTGGCCAGGACCACGCCCAGGCCTCCAGGTTCTGGACGTGATCATCTATGAAAACATCCCCCCGGATCAGTTCTTTCCGCTCGGCGAAAATAATATTGCGCCGGTTGAAATGGGGCAGATGATCCCGGAACCAGGCCCGCTTGTCTGAGTGTCCATATTTACAGGCGGTCACAATCACCACATCATGACCCCGGCGCATGAGGGTTTGAATCCCCTCCACCGCCCCGGGCATTGGGGGCAGTTCCCGAAAAAAACCATCCTCCCGAAAAAACTCATAGATTTTATTGGCCGCATCCGGATCCTGGCAGAGCTTATGAATGTTCCAGTCCGTGGCGGTTTCCGGGGTCAGGTTTTCGCCATGGCGATCATTGATGAGCTGGCACCAGTGGGTCAGCAGGTCCGCGATCACGCCATCCATATCCAGCAGGATTCTCATGATTTCACCTCCGGCGCAAAATATTCATCCAGGTCCATTTCCCGCCAACACAGTTCAAAAAACTGGCGGAGGGTTCTATATTCCAGCCGCTTCCGCAGGAAAAACCAATCGTCCGAATCAGCGAAAGTTTCCCAATCGGTGGGCATGTCCTGTTCTGCCAGGTAAGCTTTATACCCCCTGATGATTCCCCGAAAAGTCTCTCTCATTTTAGTGAAAAAGGCCTTTTCATCAGGCGTCATTGCTCCCGCGCTCATGGCTGAATCCTCTTGAATTCATAGGCAGCCACCCACGGGTTGGCTTTCCATGCGCCATCGCCATAGATGGAATCCCAGAGCTTGGCGAACGCTTTTCTGTAATTGGGTAGAGCTTTAGGGCCACAGAGGTCGCACCAATTGCGATCCCGTTCTTCCGCGCTCATTTGCTTTAAGCACCCCAGACAAACAGGTAGATCAACACCCTCATATATAGCCTCTTGGGCGGTAATACACTGCAACCGTTCCACTCGGACGCTGGCCACTTCCAGTGTGATCCGGCTGGCCCAGCGGGGCATCTCCTTGGGTGAAACCTTCTTCCACCACGATCCATCTGCTGATAGTGATGGATTGAGAGCGTCCCGCTCCACATCGGCCCAATCAGGATCATCCAAATAAACCGGGCCGCCATCGGCCTCGACCAGTTTTCCGGTTTTACCACATTGCCAGATTAGGCTGGTTTCCCGAACCCACAGACGATCACCAGGGGAAAACACAATCCCATGATCAACAAACCAATCGGTGGGGGCTTCAGGTTTGTAACCAGGGTTTGCCCTGGCTGCCGCTGAGTCTTCCGACGCCCAACCAATTTGATAGCTTTCCCGTGATGGCCAGAAATAGCCGCCATCATCATGAACCGGCTGAGGGTCCAGTGGCCGCCGGGTTTGGATTTTTTTGTCAGCCAGGATGGCCGGAATCAAGCCATCCATAAAAGAAATCGGGTGTTCCATCATGCGCCGAGCCTCATCACAGCTGACAGGGCGTAGTTTCGGTACGCCTGCTTAAAGGCCATGGCCTCCCGGCATCGCACCGTAATGGTGTCCCCATCAATGGTTTTGACGAACATCCCCAGATCACCCCACCGAATCGATCGGATGTCTGAAAAATAAATCCGCGGCCCGGCCAAGGTATCAAAAAATTCAATCACGACTATTTCCCTTTCACGCTGATTCTATGAATTTTGGGGGGCTCCCCCCGGTTTCCCGGTAAACTGAGAGGGTGGTTTGTGTCCAATGGCGAGAGTGAGTACAGCCAGGTCCACCCCATCAGAAGGGAACCCGTAGTTATCCGGTACTACTTGCTTCTGCAGGTTCTTCCGCCATTTCCAGGAATTCATCTGCCGGCACATTTACCGTGCCGCTCACCTTGCCGTCCGTCTGCACGATTTCCCTGGACGCTTTAGGTATCCCACACTCCTCCAGGATTTCATCTAGGGTTATATCTTCGGCCACTATCAATCGCCCGTCCGGGGCAAATTCGCAATATTGGTTTTTTTCACGCCTCACTTCCCCGGTTTCCGGGTCGGTATCCGGGGCAGGAAACAATGATTGCTGCTGATCGCCGCGTTCTCCGGCAATATATCGCTGGGCTTCCTGGATGAGAATCCGCAGGGGATACGGTAGTTCTTCCATATCATCAGCAGATAGTCTCTGCTTGGGGGTGGCGGCTTTCCAGAGGCGGGTTTTCCCGCCCTCTTCCGCGATCAATGCTTTTACGAAACACACCTCCACCGTGCAAACCCCGTTTTTCCAGTCCAGCTTGATTTCTGTCACGGCCATCCCTTCCATGTAGCTGGTTGGGAATTGGAGCGCGTGGCAGACGTATTCCCGCAGGCTGGCCAGAGCATCCACAAAAGAATTCAGCGGCTGATCCTCCGACTTAAAAACCGTCTTGTGCTGATCCGTGGCACGCCCAGAATTGACATACTCAAAATGCACCCCTTTGGCCGGATCGTACTTGATTTTGGTGAATTTCATCAGTAATCCCCTTTTTCGATAATTTCAACCTGAAAAGGCACCCGCGCCAGTTCATTGGCCAGGTCTATCCGGTGGATTTCTTTCTGCCACGCCCTGGCCAAGCGGTTCCACTGGTACTTGTGTTCTGCTGCCTGGTGGCGGCGGTGATAGCTCACCAGGGCTTCCACGATGATCTTAGAAGGTAGACTGGTTTTCTGCCTGCGGGCATAATCCAAGATTCGCTGGTAAGCCGTCTGGAGCCGCTCTACATCCGCTTCCGTATCACCGATTTCCAGAGACGCTTCAGAGAGTCCGCAGGCCACCAGATCCGGCAGGCTGATTCGATAGGCTGTCACCAAGGTCTGGAGTTTATTGGCGATCCCTATCGCCCTGAATTTATGGATGTTTCCGCTGATTTTCATCTCCGACCCTCCAGCTTGGCGAGGGCTTTAGCGCCCTGGTTGAAAATTTCATCAATCTCTTTATCAGTCGCAGTAAAGCCGGTTTTATATTGGCCAACACCAAGAGACATAAAGGCTTTTAGAGCTTTTACAACATCCTGAACGCCACCACTCTCAATCGCCTCAGTCGGGATATCTCTGAAGCCGTTCCAGAGGGTGACAACCCGTTGTGCCCTGTCTTCTTTGCCAAAACCGAAGATCTGGGCAAAAAGGAATATCCCGGTTTCGACATCAGCGATTTCAACACAGTCAATGCCTTCAGGCTTGGCTTTATTGACTTTTAAAAGGTCGAACTGTGTTTCTGGCTTTAGTTTTGAGATTTTCATCGTTGGTCCTCACTGAATAAGGTGGCTGTGGTGAATGGGTCGTTAGTGGTTCGTCTGAGAGCAGGCCCACAGCCATAAACTTTTCAAGGTAAAGTTGGGCCAGCCGGTGAAGGCCGGCCCAGTGGATTGACATGACGAGTTAGATAGGGAGTGTTAACTGCCTGTAATGGTTTGGGCGACACTCAACGCCCCGCAAAAAATCAGAAATCCGATTGTAAACTGGACATATTCCAGCGGGGTCAAGGGTTCTAGCATTTCATCATAATCTTGATATTGCTGAGGGCGCTTGGGTCTGGTATCTTTCCCCTTGTGTCCATAGAGGAATCGGTGGCAGATTTCAAAGAGCCTGCCGTGGTCATCGCTGGCGTCCCGTGTCATCACGGGTTCCAGGGACGTGCCTTTCGCTGTCTCATAGTAAAAATCCGCCGCACTCTTCCGCAGGTTACTTGCCATGGCCTATGCTGTCGCCTCCCGTTTTTTAAATTCATCAGAGGGCTTTTGCTTGGCCGCTTCCAAGTCTTTTAATGGAATGAAATATTTTTTCCCCAGTCTGTATGCATTCGGGAAAGCCCCTTCTTTGTACAGCTTTACCACTGTTGGCTGGGATACTCCCAGGACTTCCGCTGCTTTAGCAGCATTCAGTTTCTTTTCTACTGCACTCATTTATTTCACCTTTTTGATAGTTATCAATTTATTGAAAACTATCGTACCCAATGTTCTGAAAATTGTCAATAATTTGAAAACTATCAAAAAGGTGAAAATTATCTATAGGTCGAGATGATGCTTAAATCCATAATCATGAGCAAACTATCTGATGCCATTAAGGAAGCGCGGGTAAAAACCGGACTCACACAAGAAAGAGTGGCTGAAATCATTGGGGAATCACACCCCAATTACAACAGTATGGAGAATGGCCGTCGCTCTATATCTAGAAAAACGATAGAGAAACTATCCAGAATCCCAGGTTACCCACTTTCAAAAGAGGAAATGCTCTATATAAAAGCCCTAGATAAAACCCCAGAGCTAGAAAGTATCGGCCCGCCACAAGGATTTTATCCTATCCCCTGTAAAGGCTCTGTTACTGCTGGAGCATTAGAGCTAGCGGAAGAAACCCAGGATGTGGTGTATTTCCAGTGGATGGACCCCACGGTCTACTCAGGGGATATGTTTTGCCTGAAAATTAAGGGGGACAGCATGGAGCCGGAATTCCACGATGGCGGCATCATTCTGGTACGCCCGGCCAGGGCCTTCCAGAACAACCGTTATTACGTTGTTCAGACGGAAAACGGGGAAACCACCTTTAAGGTACTGAGGATGGAGAGCCATGGCGCCAAGCTGGTGCCCATCAATAAAAAGTACAAACCGATAAAAGTTGAAGATTTCCATATTGAAAAGGCATTCGAGGTGTTGGAGTATAAGAAAAGTTACATCTAGCTAGGGGATTTGGGATGATTGAGTTTTTAACGCTAATGGTGCCAGGGGTGCTGGCGGCTGGGCTGTTATACTATTTCACCAGAGACAAAAAGACATCAGACCGGGTGATCTGGGCGGTATTTGCTTTGGTTTTACCTGTGTTTGCCCTTCCGGTTTTTGTTTCCACTAAAAAGAAGGGTTGGCCGCTTTCCGCTGGCGTGTTTGCCGCCAGCTGTGTGGCTTGGTTTTTAACCGTTTCTGTCTGTATAATTGCCAACCCCATACTACGGGAACAAGATACTCAAGATACTTCGTTTACCTCTGGACCTGTTGAAACAATCGAATATCAGATCCAAATGGACCAAATCACCTTTGAAGGATGCCCGGAAGGGCCATCCAAACCCTGCCGAATGGTAAATTACAGCTTTAAAACAAATCTACCGGAACAGACCTACATAGATTTAGGGATCACCCGACAGGTTGAAGTTTCATGGGACGCGTCCCCTCAGACTTTGGTTTATGAAAAAGATCAACCTAAGCCAGTCGAGGGAGGGTTGATTTCTGGATCTGAGATTCTAGTGGATGCCGCGGCCATCCCTATGGACTGGTACAGTTATGGGGGGCTTGATTCTATCACCTCCAGATCCGACCAACTGGATTTTAAAATCTGCATCAACCCCGCCCGTATGAACAAAGACTGGGACATGCAAGCCGACCAGGCCATTGAGTTACCCCAGCCTGAAGAGCTTATCCAAAATCTTCACCAGCTGAGATGTGAAATTATCCAGGTACCCATTAAATAATGCGTTCCGCTTTTTTATATGCAAGGGTTTCAGACCCCAAGCAGGAAAAATATGGTTATTCGATCCCGGCCCAGATAGAGGCAGGGGAAGAGTATGCAAATCGCCATGGCCTGGAGATTGCAAAAATATTCACCGAAGCCCGATCCGCTGGCACCACGGGGCGCAAAGCGTTTTATGAAATGATTGAGGAGGCCATCCGGCCTGGGGCGCCAAAAATCATCCTGGTGGAAAAAACCGACCGCCTGACCCGAAACCTTGATGATGAATTGCTCATCCGAAAGCTGATCAAAGAACACGGGCTGGAATTCCACCTTTTTAAAGAGGGGAAAGTCCTCAGCCGGGACAGTGACCGCACTACCAAATTCAGCCATGGCCTGATGGTATTGGTGGCTGAGGACTACTTGGAAAACCTGAAACGGGAATCTAAAAAGGGTTTACGTCAGAAGGCCAAGCAGGGCGGCTGGTGTGGGGTGGCCCCAGTGGGGTACAGAAACGATGTACTGAAAAAAACCATCGAAGTGGATCCGGATCGTGCCCCGTTCGTCCAGGCAGCCTTTGAATTGTACGCCAGCGGAAATTTTTCAGTGGAATCCCTGCGCCATGAGCTGTACCGGCAGGGGCATTTTTACACGGCAAGCCAACCAAAAATATCAAAAGGACATCTGCATTACATCCTGAAAAATCGGGCTTACGTGGGGCAGGTGGAATATGATGGGGAAGTTTACCAGGGCACCCACCAGGCGCTGATAAGCCATGGCGTCTGGGAGCGGGTCCAGAAATACCTGGGAAACCATTCCAATGTTCAACACGCCCAAAAGCGGACTTTTCTCTACTCAAACCATCTACGCTGTGGGGAGTGTGGTTCAATGCTGAGTGGAGAACTAAAGAAGGGCGGGAAATATGTATATTACAGATGCTGGAAGGGCATCAATAAAGAGTGCAGCCAGGGGTATATTAACGAGAAAATCATCACTGATAGGGTATCCCAGCTGATCCACCAGGCCAAGTTTCCAGAGGGCTACAAAGAAGAAATTTGCGAGTCTATTAGGGGTGTGGACCGGCTGAAAAAAGTCACCGAATCGGAAGAGATCAAGCGCATCCGGAAGGAAAAGGACCAGAAAAAACGGGTACTGGATCGGGCCTTTAACCTACTATTGGATGGGGTCATCACCAGCGAAAAGTGGCAAGAGATAGAAGCCCAGCACAAAGAGGACATGGACACCCTGGAAGAAGCAGAGCGCCGGGTGGAGGAAGCCAACTATCAATATTATGATTTATGTAAGATGTACCTCGAACTGCCGGAAATGCTTTCAAAG
>CAYLWC010000009.1:0-84964 GCA_964387265.1 uncultured Vampirovibrionales bacterium
CCACAAGCCCCACCCCACCATACAAACATTGCTAAAAACCCTGGTGAAGATACGGGATGAGCATGCATTGGCTTCTCAAGAATAGCGGTCCCTCCCCTTTAAAGGAACTTCCCCATGCATTGTTATTGGGGTATTCAGTCTATACTTCCTTTTTGGGGGATATTCAGCCCAAGTGGCTCCAGTGCCATATCCATCGCCTGACCCAACACGCTAACATTCTGGGGCTCCCCATGCCGGATGGAGGGGAAACACTCTCCCAGACTATTCAAAAGTGTTTAAAGCCGGAAAAGGCCTATCGTTTAACGCTAGCTCCGGTGGTTCATGGGTTTCCCGAATTACTGGGCGCCCCGGAAAATACCCTGTTGATTCTTTCAGAGCGCGCCTTTGTTCCGGCAAGTACAAGGCCCCTTCGTCTGAAAACAGTCATCCAATCCAGGCCCCTGGCCCAGATTAAACACGGAAGCCTCTTAGAGATGATTACCCAACGGAAGGCCACCTTGAATGAGGGCTTTGATGACTTGCTCTGGGTCAATCCCAACGGTACGATCAGTGAAGCCTCCACTTCCAATATTTTCTTTGTTCATGGAGAAACCCTATTCACTCCTGACCCGGAGCGGGACGCCTGCCTGGCCGGAATCACCCGAAAGCAGATATTAAGCCATCTGGCTGGCGTTGGGATCATCTACTCAGACAATCCCATTCGTTATCAGGAGCTTTCAAGCATGGAAGGGGCGTTCCTGAGTAACGCCATTGCCGGGATCCAACCGGTTTCCCAGATTGATGAATGGACGTTTTCCCACTCACCCAGAGTTCAGCGGGTGATTGACCAGTTAAAAGCCAGACTCAACAGCTAGGCTTCACTCTTCGTGATAAATTTTCAGGCTGGAGGACAACACACCTTTCAAGCCGTTCAATTGCTGGGAAAGGTCATTCACATCCACCTGCAGCCCCCGGACATCCAGCACATAACTAAGGGAAATAGTGTCTGTCTCATCATGATGGGATGTTTTCATTTCCATGACTTCCTTCCCCAGGTGACGCTCCACCCAGGCCTGAATTTCCGGCAGCTTGGATTCCTTAATACTCACATTCAGCCGCATCCGGGAATATTTTTTCATGTGTTTTTGAAAGACAAAATGTTCCAGGGTCCCGATGGTAAATAGCACCAGAAAGGAAAACAGCGTCGCCACAATCGCCAGGTAGTATTGCCCGATCCCGGTCAACATCCCGATACTGGCCATCATCCAGAGACTAGCCGCTGTGGTTAGCCCTCGAATAGAGGCGCCATGGCGCAATACCGCCCCCCCTCCGATAAAACCAATCCCGGTAACCACCTGAGCCGCGATTCGAGCCGGATCCCTCACAATTCGATAGTCTACACCCAATGCGGGATCAAGTTGAGAAAGCCCTTGTGACATATCGGAAATTGAAACGATGGTAAAAGCCGTAGCGCCCAGACAAACCAGAATATGGGTCCGCAAACCGGCGGACTGCTGGCTGACTTCCCGTTCCAAGCCAACAACCGAGCCCAGCAACAAGGCCAGAAAGAGTCGCAAAATCGCTTCGCTTAAACTCAGCTCCATAACGCCCTAATTTCCGTTCACATCATTCTGGGTCCAGTATAGAGCCTGAACCCTTAATGAGCTAGTACAGGTACTCGGCTTCATTCGCTTCTTCTGCCGCTCTGGTAAAATACGAGTCTGCCAGATTGGCAATGCTCCGGGACAGAATCTTATTGTTCTGCAGCATGGATTGGAACGTAAAGTCTTCTTCGCCGGACGTGCCGTTTTTCCGCATCTTCTTCTCTAACACAGCGGCATCAGGTACCACGATTCCAACTGCCTGTATGATCGTTTCAGGGACTGATTTTTCTATCGGTTTAGGCGGTGACTGCATCTGCGGAGTCACATTGGACTTTGACTGATGAAACACCTCCTGAACTGGCAATCCCCGTGTTTCTTCTCCAAAAAAGCTGGTAATCTGATTCGGGAAGATATCATCCAGGCCCCTTACATCTTCCGCTATAGAAAGGGAAGGTTTTTGATTGCTGGCCCATGACTTCCCGTCAGCCGATCGGGTTGTACCCGTGTTCCAACCCTGTTGCAGGGTGGATTGTACTTTTTGAATCTTCTTATAGGAATCTTTTCGCTGACCGGAAAGGTTCAACTTCCATTGCTGCCGAATCATGGAAATGATCCAGGAACCCATTTTAAAAATGGAAAACACCGCAGAAACTGCCGCCGAGATTATCTTTTTAATTAGCACCAATAGCGCCTGGAAGAAGGTAATCTCTCCATTTCCCTCGGGAAACAGATCGGAGGGATCCTGGCGGCCAATGGCCAGCACATTATCCAGCCTGTCGTGACTCATTCCAACCCGACCCTGTTTGTATCGCAAGAGTCGTCGCTTTTCCAGGAGTTTTTCCATGTTTGCTACCAACGGTCCTCTCCAACCATCTCGCTTTCTTCCGGCTCGCTCTCTTTGGCTCGATCTCTTTGGTTCGACATCTTTGTGACTCGACACCTCTAGCTCCACACCTCTGGACCATTCCATCGGTGTTCCTATTTTAATGATTTATAGAGCCCTCGACATCATCCAGATACAGGAGAGGCTCCTCCAAACAGAGGAAGTCGCCCTATCGAGGTTTTGTCCACGGTCATCACCTTTATTAAAATATAAACAATTATACCCCCTTGTCAATGCCGTTGCCCTGCTACCAAACGCATTGAGGGTGAACCATTCAGACCAAAGGGGCGGGAATTTGATACGTTCTTAGAGGCTCTCCCTTCCGGTAAACCTCATTTCCCTGGACATACGTGTGGCTCACCAATCGATCATCGCCCAGGTAGATCAACATGGAAAGCCTCTCTTGAATTGAAATCTCATCATTGAGTGCAGGCAGGGATTGTTTGGCATTCCAGTCCACGATAATAAAATCCGCCTCTTTGCCGGGAAGAAAATTCCCCAGGCTCTCTTCCCGCATCAACGCGCGGGCAGCTCCCAAGGTTGCGGCATAAAACAACGCATTCACCGCGATCATCTCCTGTGGCTGCATGTACTGGGCATCTTTCATGACCTTGAACAAAGAGAGTTCAGGCCCCGCCCCCACATCAGACCCCAGCCCAAAACGCAGGTTTTTTCGCACCACGTCAAACCAGCGGAATCGGCCGCTTTTTAGGAAAAAATTTGAACCGGGGCAATGGGCCAGACCCGAATCTGTAGCCCCCAGCCGATCCAGTTCCTCATCGGAAAGATGGATACCATGGGCCAGAATGGTGCGAGGCCCCAACAACTCAAAATGATCATAGACTTCGGTATAGTTTTTTGCCCATGGAAATTGCGCCATTACCGCCTGAATTTCATCGTTCTGCTCGGAAAGATGGGTATGAAAATAGGCCTCCGGATATTTTTTTCTCAGTCGTCCCAAGCCAGACAGTAACTTTTCCGTGCTAGTAATGGCAAATCTTGGCATCCAGGCGTATTGAATCCGCCCGTTGGCCTGGTTATGCCATTCATGATACAGCTGTTCGGCCTGTTCCAACATGGTTTCGGTGGGATACACCAGATCCGCTGGGGCATTGCAATCCATCAGGTTCAGCCCCATCACCACACGATTCCCCTGGTTCTCCGCACACCGAAAAGCAATCCGGGCAGCTTCCACATGCGGGGTCAGAAACACGGCAGCCGTAGTAGTGCCGTGTCTAAGGAGTTCTTCAAAAAACCACCGGCTGACCCGCTCGGCATGGGCTGGATCGGCAAACATAGCCTCCGTTGGAAAAATATGCCGATCCAGCCAGGTCAGCAAAGAGGATTCCTGCCTGCCGGTGGCTTCCATTTGAGGTAAATGAACATGCAAGTCGATAAGGCCGGGCAATATCAGACTGGATTCCGGCAGGCAAAAGACCTGACTCGGGAGAGCGGCATATTGGGCCTGGAAGTCTTGCCAGGAAAGACAGTCCCTAATTTTTCCCTGCGCGTCCACAACCAACGCGCCTTCAGTAAAATACTGCCCTTCCTCTTTCGATAACGTGTGAAACAAAGGGCCTCGATAGACCCGGAAGGATTCTGTCTGATGAACGCTCGCAACCATTCAGGTTCCTTTTATCTTCCTGTTAATGCCTGATGTTATAAAAATCGCCCCAAGGGTTTGTATCACAGGTTCACAGATACTGTCCAGTCCCTTTCCAGCGCCCAAACTCCCAGATGCCTACCTTCCCCCTCTTTTCTCCCTTTCTTCCCGCTCAATTTGTCTCAGGCGTTCAGCACGAACAGAGTAGGTGGCTTGTTCCTCTTGTTTTTCTTTCGACAAAGAAGCAACATACGTATCCGACCAGTGGGTTTCTTTGGGTTTTACCAAATCAGCAATCCTTTGGGCCAATGAAATGAGGGGTCTTTCGAGCATTGCCCAAAAACAGTACATAAGTGGTAAGGCCCATTGAATGGTACCCGGAAAAATGTCCGAATATGACAAGGTTTTTAGAGATAAAAACAACCCACCCACAAAGGGCAGACTGGCAAGCGGAGACAGGACGGTATAAAACAGCTGATCTGCCGGTACGTTCGGAAACCAAAATAAAACAGGTTCAGGTAAAAATCCTTTCACAAAGCCAATGATCAGGGTTACGGGAAAGGCGGCAAAAGCAATAATCCTATCCATTAAAGGGAGAACCGGGTTAACAAACTGAAAAAGAATGTCCAGTTGAGGAATCCCCGGCTCGAAGATCGCGATAAAAAACCGGACAATCAGTAATACATACAGTATGGAAAATGGAAGGTGAAGCCAGGCTATATTCATGGTCAAACTCGATACATTTCTTTACATCACCATGCATCGGAACCATGCCCGAGGCATTGATGCTTTTTCTTTCGATCACAGGATAAGAAGCTTGAGCCTAAATAAACAAATCGTCTTTCGCTCAAGCAAACATAGACCAGATACGGTTGACTCCTCAGGCTTTCCCGCATATTTTCAACGGATCAGAAATTTACAAAAGATGGGGACAACATTTTTTATTTTTGGCTTTTAAATGGGTACATTTTATCTCAGACTTTCTGGGGCGAGTTTCAGTAAAAATTCTCTCTTGCAAACTCGCGCTTATCCAGTAAAATTTTAGTCTTTGATATAGGGTAACAACAGTACGCGTGACAAGGAAGGGAAGCTGAAGAATTGAAAAGGACAGAACCTCCTCCCCTGTTTAACCTCGGCCAACACTTACTCGCTGAGTTTTATGAGTGCAATTCCAATATCCTCAATAATGTCCAGTTGATTGAAGATGCCATGACCGAGGCAGCCGTTGCTTGTGGAGCAACCGTCATCACAAAAAACTTCCACCATTTCAGTCCTTTTGGTGTGAGCGGCGTGGTCATTATTTCAGAGTCCCATCTTGCCATTCATACATGGCCGGAATACGGCTATGCCGCCGTGGATCTCTTTACCTGCGGGGACTCCTGCGATCCCAAGGTCGCCTATGAGTACCTACAAAAGAAATTCAACGCCACGACAGCTTTTTATTCTGAACTGAAGCGCGGATTGATCAACCCGGACACGGAGAAGCTGGTTCAAGCCCCATTTGTCGTCGAGAACGAAGAAAAAACCACTCAGGCAAAGCCTGTCATGGTCCCCGATCTTGAACGAGGTGCCCAACAATGACTGAAATTACCTCTGCCTTCGGTCCACATCTGATGCTAGATTGCCGGGAATGCGACTACGATAAGATCAGCGATCTCCGGTACGTCTACGATTTCATGAGCGATTTGCCGGATCGGATCGGCATGACCAAAATCACCCAGCCCTATGTGTTCCCCTATGAGGGAGTTATCCCTGAAGACAAGGGGATTACCGGTATCGTAATCATCGCCGAATCTCACCTAACCTTCCATTCTTTTGTAGAAAAGGACTTTTTCTTCTTTGACGCCTTCAGCTGTAAGCCCTTTAATACCGACAGAATGGTTGAATACGTGATTGAGGCCTTTGACGTAAAGAAGTACGAGCGGTATGATGTCACCCGAGGTCTCAATTTCCCGCGAAGCCTCAGTGAACGGATTCCCCTGGTCGCCGCCACCGTATAGCGCGTTCTAAAGCCAAGAGCCAGCGGGAATATCTCCTCCCCTCTCAAAGAAGGGGGATAGAACGTCATTGGCAAGTTATGGAGGTATCTAAAAGGTGAGCACAGCATCAATGGATCTTTGGCTCAGTGAGCGTTACAGAGACGCTGGTGTAGAATTCCGAGTGACAAAAACCCTGTTTCATAGCGTCTCGGAGTTTCAGACCGTTGATATTGTGGAAACCGCCGCTTATGGCAGGATGCTGTTGCTGGATGGGGCGATCATGACCACTGAGAAAGACGAGTTTGTCTACCATGAGATGATCAGCCACATTCCCCTCCTGGCACACCCCAACCCCAAGCAGGTTCTGGTGATTGGCGGCGGCGACGGCGGCACCATTCGGGAAGTGCTCAAGCATCCTTCTGTCGAGCGGGCCGTACTGTGCGAGATTGATGGGATGGTCATTGATGCCAGTCGGGAGTACCTCCCGACCATTGCCGGCAAACTGGGGGATCCCAGGGTGGATATCCAGGTCAGAGACGGAGCCGCCTACATTCGGGATCATGCCAATACGTTTGATGTCATCCTGATTGATTCTTCCGACCCGGAAGGACCTGCTTTAAGCCTGTTTAACGAGGCTTTTTACACGGACGCCAAGAACGCGCTGACGGAAAACGGGATCCTGACCGCCCAGACCGGATCCGCTCTATCGCAGGCCCAGGAAGTTCGAGACACTTACCGGATGCTGCGAAAAGTCTTCCCACAGGTTCAGGCTTATACAGGCTGCGTTGCCACCTATCCAGGGCATCAGTGGACTTGGTCCTTCTGCTCCAAAGGCGTCAAGCCTCTGGAAAGCATCAACGAAGCCCTGGCCAAGGAAATTGAGAAAACCACCCAGTACTATAACCGGGACGTTCACAAAGCGGCTTTTGCCCTCCCCAATTACGTTCAGGAACTGACCCAATCCGGGGTAACCGCTTCATGCTAAGCGGCCCGTTTATTCCCCGGAGCTGGATGGGGGCTTGCGAGCATTTTGAGGAAGCGGACTGGGTATTGGTCGGCTTGCCCTATGACGGCACCACCTCCTTTCGCCCGGGCACCCGCTTTGGCCCGGAAGCTGTGCGTTCGGCCAGTTGGGGCGTAGAAACCTACTCGCCGTATCAAAACAAAGACTTGGAAAGCATCCGGTATTATGACGCCGGGGAACTGGAACTCCCACCCGGAAACCGGGATCTGAGCATGGATCTCATCGGCAAGGCCTCCAAAGAAGCGCTCGCAGCGGGAAAACGCTGGTTTGGCGTTGGGGGCGAGCATCTGGTGACCTATCCGGTCATTCGCGAGTACGTTAAAAAATACCCCGACCTCGGCATTCTGCATTTTGACGCGCATGCGGATCTTCGGGAAGATTACATGGGCGAAAAGCTCTCCCATGCTACCGTACTGCGTCGGGCTGTAGAACTCACCGGCGGGGATCGGCTGGTGCAAGTGGGGATCCGCTCTGGCCCACAAGAGGAGTTTGACTGGATGCGCGCCAACCAGACCCTGGTGGAAAGCAAGTCCGAGCTCCCCAGAGCCTTGGAGCGGTTGAAAAACCGACCGGTCTTTCTCACCATTGATTTGGATGTGCTGGATCCCAGCATCATGTCTGGCACCGGTACGCCGGAACCGGGCGGGATGGACTTTAAAACATTTATTGACTGGCTCCTTGCTTTTCAGGAACTGAACTTTGTGGGAGCTGATGTGGTGGAGCTGGCACCCCATTACGACTCATCTGGAGTCTCTACGGTGGTGGCGGCCAAAACGATTCGAGAGGTCCTGCTGCTGGGCTAAAAAAAACTCTGGCGTTTCTGCCAGAGCGTTCGGATGGAAGAGAAAGTGTTGGGTAAAACCTCGGTTACCCTTCTGTTGGGAGTTGTTTGGGAATATGCCTGACTTGTCCCCGGCGAAGCAGAAGCCAATAAAAAAGTCGCTCCTGAAAGGATTGGGCATCTTTCAAATTCAGCCAGTCCAGATCCTCCATGGCAAGCTGACCAATCACGGTGCAGTCACCTGGTTCATCCAAGGCCAACCAGATATCGAACGCCCGGATAAAGACCGTTTTTGCCAGCGAAAAGCACTCCTCATTTCCCTGCAATTGCAGCATGAAGACGTTCTCCTATTTTGATACCCCAAGTGTGACAGTAGCCTGACAAACAAAATTCACATTCAAATCAGAATATAAATTTATACTGACAAATTTACAGAATGTCGACCTCCATCGAATCACGGAGATCGTTCAAGTAAAAACCAACCGCTCATTTTAATGGCCAGCGGCTGATTTTTAAGAGGCTTTAAACCGAAAATAGCTTACGTGCTCTCGTTTCCGTATTCCAATTTCTGACTGTAGTCGCTGTCATCGGTAACGGATGGAAAGACCTCCCCAGGTTTGGTCGGATCCTGGCGGCCCCACTTGGTGGTCCCATCCCAAAGAGCGCCATCAATCTGAACCCAGATGAGATCAGAGCCAGTAAAGTCCGTTCCTATCAAGCGTGCCCCAACAAAGTTTGAATCGTTCAGGTGGGCCTGCTTGATGACGGCGTTGCTTAAATCGGCATCCTCAAAAATGACGCCTTCCGCCGTTACCCCGGTCAAGTTGGCTTCAATCAGGGATGCCGAGCGAAAGTTGGTCCGGTAGAGATCGCTATAGATCAACTCGGCCTCATCCAGGGTCGCCATATATAAATCCGCTTCCCGCATGGAGCAGCGCCCCATGTTCGACATAATAAAAGAGGCTTCCGAGAGAAACGCGAAGTCAAACCGGCAGGCCGACAGATTGGTATTGCTGAAGTTAATCCCCGCCAGATCTTTTCCAGTAAAGTCCAGCCCGGATAGATCAAGAATGCTGAACCCGGTATTCCGACGCATCTGGTTAAAGGCTTCCGGGCCTTCAGCCATAATAAACTCAAACAGTTGTTCCTTGGGTAGTTTTTCAGGCGATGCTTTCATAGCTTCCTCATCCCCTCTGAATATATTTATATGATGTTTTGTACCTTCGATCATTCCAAATTGGCAGTCATCGGCTACTCCGGTTTGCGCTCTGATTCCCGTTACTTTCCCGCAACGCCAACAGTCGTCTTTACTTTACCCGGATTTTTTTCAGACATCAAGCAGTTTTTTGTACCGCCGGCAAACAAACTCATATTCGGGGGCTTCCTAATGGCTTCTGGCCGTAAAGTCACAGGGTTCAACGTGTTATCAAGATCATGTATAATCAAAGAATATACAATCCACCCTCTTGGGAAAGGTAGGTGACCATGAGAACATCCAACCCAGTTTTGAACGCCAACGTGTTTAGTCAAGCGCCAAAAGTGATTGGAACAGATGCCATGACCATTAACGGAACCGTGGCCAAGACCGGGATCATGCTGGCCTTGCTGTCCGCAACCGCCATCTGGACATGGGGCATGTTCTATGCCGGGCAGGATGTTACCCCTTTCGCGTTTGGCGGAGCGATTCTGGGATTTATTGTCGCCCTGGTCACGATCTTTAAAAAGGAGTGGGCTCCAGTCACCGCTCCGGTTTATGCCCTGATAGAAGGGGTCGTCTTGGGTGGCATTTCCGCCATTTTTGAGGCCAAGTTTCCCGGCATTGTGATTCAAGCCGTCTTTCTGACCTTCGGGACGCTCTTTGGCTTGTTAGCGGCTTATCAATCCGGCATGATCAAAGTCACTGACAACTTCCGCCTGGGGGTGGTGGCGGCCACCGGAGGAATTGCCCTGGTGTATCTGGCCACCTGGGTTTTAGGCATGTTTAATGTCCCGATTCCGTATATCCATGAAGGGGGCATGATTGGGATTGGTTTTAGCCTGCTTGTGATTGTGGTGGCGTCGTTAAACCTGGTTCTGGATTTTGACTTTATTGAGGGCGGTGCTCAGCAAGGCGCACCGAAATATATGGAGTGGTACGGTGCCTTTGGGTTAATGATCACCCTTATTTGGCTGTACACCGAGTTCCTGCGTCTGCTCTCCAAGCTGCAGAGAAGGGATTAAGTTCTTAAATTAACTACTTCTTGGAAAATCCCTAACTTTCGTATGATAATAAGGGCGGTTATTAAGCCCCTTGGAGTGAGACATGAGCGCCACCCTGACCGCCGATTTAAAGACCACCCTCAAGCAACTGAACCTGACTGAAGGGGAATACGGCCTGATCCGCAAGCACCTGGGCCGGGACCCCAACTTTACGGAGCTGGCCATGTTCAGCGTCCTCTGGAGCGAGCACTGCTGCTACAAAAACTCCCGACACCTCCTGAAAAAATTCCCCAATAAAAGCGAACGGGTCCTCCATGGGCCCGGCGAAAACGCCGGGGTCGTCGATATCGGGGACGGGATTCAAGTCGCCTTTAAAATCGAAAGCCACAACCACCCCACCGCCGTAGAACCGTATCAGGGCGCTGCCACCGGTGTGGGCGGCATTCTTCGGGATATTTTCACTATGAACGCCCGGCCCATCGCCAACCTCAACGCCTTGCGCTTTGGTCCACTGGATCAACCCAGAAACCGCTATCTTTTCAGCGGCGCCGTTAAAGGCATTGGCGATTACGGCAACTGCGTCGGCGTCCCTACGGTGGGCGGAGAAGTCTTCTTTGATGAGTCTTACACCGGTAACCCGCTGGTGAATGCGATGGCCGTGGGGATTCTATATGATAACAACGTCATGTCCTCTCGAGCCAAAGGCATTGGCAACCCGGTTCTGTATGTGGGCTCTCCCACCGGGCGAGACGGCATGGGCGGAGCCGCCTTCGCCAGTAAGGAACTGGGAGAAAAAAGCCATGAGGATCGCCCGGCGGTGCAGGTTGGGGATCCCTTTACCGAAAAACTCCTCATTGAAGCCTGCCTGGAAGCCTTTGCCACCGGTTGCGTGGTGGCTGCCCAGGATATGGGCGCGGCGGGCCTCACCAGCTCCAGCTGCGAGATGGCCGCCAAAGGCGAGGTGGGGATGGTGATGGATCTAGATAAAGTCCCTGCCCGAGAGCCGGGGATGCTGCCCCATGAATATCTCTTGTCCGAATCCCAGGAGCGGATGCTGTTGGTATTAGAGAAAGGCAAGGAGCAACCGGTTCTGGATGTCTTTGCCAAGTGGAACCTCCCAGCGGTTATTATTGGAGAAGTCACGGGGGATGAGCAGATTCGGTTTCTGCACCAATGGAAAACCGTGGTAGATCTTCCAGCCAAGCTCCTGACCGATCTGGCTCCCTCCTATGACCGAGGAGAGAACCCACTAGAGCCGGAAGCGGCCAAGGCGCTTCGCCAGCGGGATCCCAAAGCGGAACTACCAGACATCACCCCGACAGAGGTTCCAGGGTGGCTGGAAAAACTGTTTGTGTCCAGCAATATTGCCCTCCCGACCGGCGTTTTTTCCCAGTATGACTGCCATGTGCAAAACAACACCCTGCTGGCATCGGATCAGTCCAGTAGCGGGGTGATTCGTCTGCGAAAAAAAGACGGCGACTTCTCTGGCAAAGCCCTTGCCATCACCGTCGATTGCAACGCCCGCTATGTCTACCTGAATCCTTATCAAGGCACTCTCAGCGCCGTGGCCGAATCAGCCCGAAATCTTGTGGCGGTGGGGGCCACCCCCATTGCGGTGACGGACAACCTGAACTTTGGGAACCCGGAAAAGCCGGAAATTTACTATCAACTCTATTATTCGGTCGAAGGCATTAAAGATGCCTGCCTGGCCTTCCAGACCCCGGTGATTAGCGGAAACGTCAGCTTGTACAACGAGCATTCGGGGCAGCCCATCTACCCGGCCCCGGTCATTGGGATGGTGGGGCTGATTGAGGATGATACCCAGGTGATGTCTCCCGCGCTGAAGCAAGCCGGGGATCGGGTGGCCCTGCTGGGTCGTTTCCAACCGGCATTAGGAGGCAGTGAGTATTTAAAGCTCCGCACCGGCGAAACATACGGCAGCCCGCCGGAGGTATCTCTTGCCGACGAGGTCGCCTTGATGCAGGTGATTTTAAGGCTGATTCAATCCGGGCAAGTCAACTCCGTACAGGATGTCTCCCTGGGCGGGCTACTGACCACCCTGATTGAAACCACCTTTGCGCATAACCTGGGATTTGAACTCCAAACCCTGCCGGAGTATGCAAGGCTCGATGAGGTCTTATTCGGGGAGACCAACGGCAGTTACCTTATCAGTTATGCCCCAGAGCAGGAAACAGCCATTCAGGCGCTTTGTCAGGAACTTTGCCAGGAGCTTTCCGGGGCAGGTATCGTCTTGGTTCCCCTGGGGACTGTCTTACCGGAGCCAACTTTAAACTTGCTAGGCACCCACATTCCCCTTGCCCCCTTAAAAACAGCCTGGAGGACCACCCTTGCGCTCAAGTAATTTGGCAGACGAGCTGAAAGAATACTGCGGGGTCTTTGGGATCCTGGATCCCCGAAGCGAGAATATCGCCCAAACCCTCTATTACGGGCTTTATGCCCTCCAGCACCGGGGGCAGGAAAGCTGCGGGATGGCGGTGTTTGATAATCATCAGCTGAGAGTCCATAAGGACATGGGGCTGGTCAATCAGGTGTTCGGCGAATCCATCTTGAAAAGCCTGACCGGCCAGGTGGGCATTGGCCATACCCGTTACTCCACCACCGGCGGGAGCAGCCTGGATAACGCCCAGCCAGTTGTCACCCGGAGTCCCATCGGCGCCATTACGCTGGCCCATAACGGGAACCTGATTAATACCGAGGCGCTCACCAAGTTCCTGCAGGAACGGGGCTTTTTTGGATACGGCGATAGCGACAGCCACCTGATGTTGCAATACATCAACTATCTGATGAATCAGGGGCAAAGCCTGTTTGACTCGGTGAAAGCCTCTTTGGAAGAGGTCCGGGGCGCGTATTCTCTGGTGATCGCCGCAGGCGATATGTTGATTACCGCAAGGGATCGCCATGGCTTACGCCCCTTGTGCATGGGTCGGAAAGAAAACGGCGCCATTGTCGTCGCTTCAGAAACCTGCGCCCTGGATATTGTAGGCGCCCAATACGAACGGGATATTGAGCCTGGTGAGATCTTTATGGCGACACTGGACGGGAAAACCCAATCGGTCTTTCTCTCTGGAGATAAAGAAGATCGGCTCTGCATTTTTGAGCTGGTGTATTTTGCCCGGCCCGACAGTAAAATCCACGGTTCTTCGGTCTATAACTACCGGATGAACCTAGGAAGGCGCCTGGCTCAGATTTCCCCGGACATTGAAGCCGATATTGTCATCCCGGTACCGGATTCCGGGAATGTGGCTGCCGTTGGATACAGTCAGGAATCCGGGATTCCCTATGCCGAAGGGCTGATTAAAAACCGCTATGTTGGCAGAACGTTTATCAACCCCACCCAAGAGTTGCGGGAGCGGGGGATTCAACTTAAACTCAATCCGCTGACCGATATTCTGGAGGGCAAGCGGGTAGTGGTGGTGGATGATTCCATTGTTCGGGGCAATACCAGCAAGAAGATTGTTCAGATGCTCAAGCAGTGCGGGGTTAAAGAGCTCCATCTTCGGATTTCATCCGCTCAGGTCAAGCACCCCTGTTTCTACGGTATTGATATGTCCGATGAGGATCAGCTCATCGCCAACCGGATGGATGTGGAAGCGCTGCGTCAGTGGTTGGAAGTCGATAGCCTGGCCTATCTCAGCCCGGAGGACATGCTGGAGCTGGCCGGGTATGAGAAAGCCTGTATGGCTTGTTTCACGAATCATTATCCGGCTGGAAGGCCCCAGGATTTTGCCCTCAGCACAACAAACCCCTAAGGTTTTCGATCCCATAGGACTGTGTTAAGATCCGGCTTGGAGACGTGGATATTGGATGACTACGCTCCTCAGAAAACAAATTTTGGTGTCTGGTCTGCTGTTTGCCTTGTGCGGCGTAAGGAAAGTGAACCTTGTCAGGGCGGGAACGCAGCAGCAATAAGCTTCACCTACGGGTGTGCAAGGTTGGCGGATTCAGACACCCCCCGCAAGGGGGTTCATAGACTCCCCGAAAAGAGAAGTGGCGACAAAATGCATCAGGCCAAGAATCCCACCCCAGAACACCGCGCCTACTATCAGGATCAGCATGATCAGGCGGTTTCAAAGGGAATGCGGTCATACATTGATGCCATGACGGGTTATCAGGTATTTACGGAACTCTACCTGAAAGAACGGGGTTATTGCTGTCAATCCGGCTGCCGCCATTGTCCTTATGGGTTTAATAAGCCCTAGCGATAACCGAAGCCGCCCTTACCCAGCAAGTCAATATGCTCCTGAAGCGTTTCGCTTAGCCGGGCCGCCACTCGGGAAATCATCGGGGTACCGGCAACCAGGAACATCCGCCCAGCCCCGATGGAATAGGACGAGAGCACATCCCGTTGAGGAGTCAGGATATAGACCCGCAAGCGGGTACAATACGGCACGCCAGTGCACTTCAACTCCACCCGGTAATCCGCCTCCTCAATATTTGAGGTTAGCGTCAAGTCCGTTGAGGCAAATTCCTTGTCCAGCAACTGCCAGAAACGGGTAACACGCTCTGCCGACGGCGGGTATTGAACAGCCTCAGTCGGCGGATATTCCGGATTATACAAATACAAAACCGTTTTCTCTTGTGTGGGAGTGTCTTCCGCGCTTTGGATTCCAGGTATTCCCGGATCGGCTGGTTCTGACTCAGCAGGAGTGCTCGACCCTATCGATTCTTCAGCCACACCGCTGTCTTCTGGTAAGATCTCGTAAACATCTTCCGCTACGGCCTGGTATCCAGTCTGATATCCAACGGTAACTCCAAAAGCCACTGCCAACAAGGCTGCCGTCATCCATCGTGTTTTCATACCTGATTCTCTCACTCCCTAATCACCTGCCTATTATTTTAAAGATGGCCGCTGAATGCGGGAAGGGGATCCGCAAAACTAAGTACAAAGATCCATCAGGCAGAGGAGCTGGCAGGCGTTGTGGTCGGCCCGACTGTGGGGAAGCACGTATCCAGCAAGGTTCCTATTTTACTGACCATCCCGACCGGCATAAAGTGAAAACTCTGACAGGCTGGTGAAATTTCGCGGATTTCATGAACAAGATCGATACAATAGCGAATACTTTCCGCAGCGGGATCTGCGGATCGCTCTAATAAATCAATAAACGGTTCAGGAATCTGCACCCCAACAACCGATTTATTCATATACCGCGCCGCGTCTGCGGATTTGGGCGGGATCATACCGATGAGAACCCGAGGCAAAGACACCCCCATTTGGGCGGCAAGATTTTCCAAAACCTCCATCATGGCTTCCACCGAGTCCCGATCATACACGGGCTGGGTCTGGAAGTATGTAACGCCTTTTTCAATTTTTTGCTGTACCCGAAGCTGCTGGGCCCGATTGGAAATCCTGAACGGATTCAGGGCAGCACCCACCGTAAAATCCGTTCCTCCGCTCTTTAAGGGTTTTCCGGTTGCGTCACAACCACTGTTGAGCTGCTGAATGAGATCCAGCAGCCGGGTAGAGTCCAGATGAAAGACCTGTTTGGCAACGTCTTTCTGATCGCCCAGCTGGACCGGATCCCCGGTCAAAGCCAGAATGTTTCGAATCCCCAACGCATATGCCCCCATCATATCGGCTTGTAGCGCGATCAGGTTCCGGTCTCGGCAGGTCAGTTGCCAGATGGCCTCAATACCGGTCTCATCCTGCATCAGCTTGGCGGTGGCCAGCGAACTCATCTTGAGGATCGAAAGCTGGCAATCGGGGATATTAATGGCGTCCACTTTCCCCTTGAGGCCGTTTGCCTGCTTGAGCAAACGCGATATGTCCGTTCCCTTGGGGGGAGACAGCTCCAGCGTCACTACGGGCAACCCGGCTTCCAGTTTCTCTCTGAACAACACGCTCTCTTCCGGTAAACCAACGTCAAAAGTTGTGTCTATTCTACCAGAAGTTGCCTGAGGATGAGAGCCTGATCTGTAAAAAAGACCCGTCAATCGCTTCCGGCATCACAACACACAAAGAGCGCCCTTATCACCGGGTGCTCTTGGATACAGCTTGACTGAAATCTCGTTAATGGATGTAATAAGGTTTCTCCATCGCGCGCTGGATCAGTCCATGCTCCTTGTTCAGCGAAACGACATCCGCTTTGCTAACCTGGGCGCTTTTACCCCGTACCTGCTCGCTCAAGGGCTCAGAACTGGTAAAAATCATCCTCTCTTCCGGGTAGCCATACTCGTCTTTCAGCGTGTTGTAAACGTCCACTCCGGTTTTACTGCCGAGGATGTTCTTGTCCAGCAACACAATGTCCGGCTGGGAGCTCCGAAACTTTTCAATGGCCTCATCATAACTCTTGGCCACCTCCTTAACTTCCAGTCCCGTTTCAAACTCTTGCAAAGAGAGCTTTATCAGCTCAATGAGTTCTTCGCTGTCTTCCAACAGTAATACGTTTAACGGTTCAGTCGGTTCGGGAGTGACTCGCTCAAACGTATCTGAGACAGCGGCTTGAAACTTGGGTTGCTGAGCCTGTAGCGTCCCCTGAAACTGAACTGCTGGTTTACCGAACAAACGGTTGGGTAAAATTCCGGAAAAAGATACTCCCATCGCTATTATTTCCCTACATTACTACTTAGCTACACTACTTAACAGTCGAATGATCTGTTATTTCACTTCATTTGTCTCTTTTAAAACACAAACAGCCCACCTGATGTTAGTCTTGTTACAAATGCTAACAAACCCCAGATTAAGCGCGGGCAGCCAGATTTAAGCCGGGCATCAGATTGAGTAATCCGGTTTCTTTCTCAAAGGCTCGGGCCACCCGGAATAAGGTGGATTCAGAAAGATGCGGCCCCATCACCTGTAGACCGATGGGCAGTTTGTTCTGATCAAAGCCACAAGGAATACTGATCGCCGGAATCCCCACCAAGTTCACCGGAATGGTCGAAATATCAGACAGATACATGCCCACCGGATCACTGATCTTCTCGCCAATTTTAAAGGCTGTGGTGGGAGACGTCGGGCAAATCAGGACATCCACCTGCGCCCAGGCCTGATCAAACTCTTGTTTTAGCAATTGACGAACTTTTTGAGCTTTCCCGTAATAGGCATCATAATACCCGGCGCTCAGCGCGAAGGTTCCCAGCATGATTCGCCGCTTCACTTCAGTACCAAAACCGTTTGCCCTGGTCTTACAGTACATAGAGTTCACATCCTTACCGTCTTCCCGCATGCCATACCGCACCCCATCAAAGCGGGCGAGGTTCGAGCTGGCTTCTGCCGTTGCGATCAGGTAGTACGTGGCGACCGCGTGGCGGATACTGGGAATGGCGATCTGATGAACCTCCGCCCCCAGGCCTTCAAAAGTTTTGACCGCCTGCTGAAATGCTTCAGCCACTTCCGGCTGCATGCCTTCCCCATTGAGTTCCGTAATAACACCAATTCTCAGATTCTGTACGCCCAGCTTCTCATCCCGGTTGAGTTGCTCCAGGTAACGGGTGCCCTGTTGGGGTTCGATGCTTGTAGAGTCTTGTTTATCAAGGCCCGCAATTACTTCCAACAACGCCGCCGCGTCATGCACGTTTTTGGCAAAGGGGCTGATCTGATCGAGGCTGCTGGCAAACGCTACCAGGCCATACCGGGATACCAATCCATAAGTCGGCTTAACACCGACCAAGCCGCATAAAGCCGCCGGTTGACGCACACTACCGCCAGTATCTGAGCCCAGGCTGATTAAGGTTTGACCCGAAGCCACCACCGCCGCGGATCCACCCGAGCTACCCCCAGGTACCCGGCTGGTATCCCACGGGTTACGGGTCACTTGAATCGCACTGTTTTCTGTTGAGCTGCCCATGGCAAACTCATCCATGTTGGTTTTACCCACCACCGGCAACAGGTGGTTTTTCAGCTTGCATGCCACGGTGGCATCATACGGTGAGACATAGCCTTTCAGAATCTTGCTGCTGCAAGTGGTCGGAAAGCCTTGGACATTGATGTTGTCTTTAACGGCAATGGGGACTCCGGCCAACAGGGGAAGCTTTTCTCCTGCCTGAGCCTTTTTATCCACTCCCTCGGCCACCTCAAATGCCAGATCCCGAGTCTGGCTGATAAAGGCGCCAATCTGACCATCCACCTGATCGATGTGAGCATAGGTTTGATTCAGTACGTCCACGGCCTTCACTTCACCGGACTGAATCTGTTCAGAAAGCTTTAGGGCTGTGAGTGTCTCTGTCATAGGCGCCTTCCATTCTCACCAAATCACAACATCACCGGGATTGTACATGAAACAAAGCGGAAAAGATACGAAGCGAACGCGTCGATTCATGATTTCAGCAAAGCATCGATAAGATATATATAAGATATAAAATCAGTAAACAAATGTTACGTTTCCTAACAACTTTTCCATCTCAAATGTTTTTTTATATATAGATACAACTATCTTTTTGCAGGGGTATTGTTGCAAGGGATTTACGACGATGGCCAGTCCAGAAGTTTTTATGAAACTCTCTATGGATTTCCTCAAACGGAACAATCCAATCGAGATCCTTGCAATGAATCTCGCGCAGTGGGTCTATAATCTGGTGACTTTCAACAGCCGGATGAAACTGCTCAAATACAACTTTCTGCTGGCCCGGCAAAAGCTGAGCCGGATGCAGGAGACCTTGGAGGCCAGTGATCCGGGGCAATACCAAGGACATAAAATCAACAAGATTTATTAAACAACCGGGGATAAGGTTCAAGCACAATGGGGTTCGCAGCAAATCAAGCAAGACTGATGGCACTGATCTCTCGAAAGAGCGATCTGGAGCTTGAATCGCAGTTCATTAGCCAACATCGGATGTATCTGGGCAATATGGTGTCCGGCTACTTTAACTTGCAGGCCAAGCTGGAACCGGAATCCCAAGCTTACAGAGTCTTGGAAGCCCGAATCAAGTCGTTGCAGGAAGCCGATAAAATCCTGGAGATGCATATCAACCGCGTAAACTCCCAACGAGAAGCGGTTACCCAGGAGCTGCAAAGCACTCAAAAAATCATTTCGGAAAACGTTAAGGGCTCTTTTGGCCTGATGGGTCGATAAATCCTTCATTTCTGAGCCGTTCTATGGTAGAAACGGGGTAGCATGACCTGCGTCTGCCCAGTTAGAGTTCGCTGTCTTATACTGTTATATAAGGATTCCTTTCCCTTGCCGTGCGCCGCCAAATATACTGTCAAACTCCCGTTGGAAAAAGCTCGTATCAAACAGGAGTTGTTAAACCTGGACCTCACCTGGCAGGAAAAGCCTGAACAACACTGTGACTACCGGCTAGACGGTGTTGCAAATGGGGGTTGGCTCCGTGCCAAACAGTTTACCAACGGAACGCTGTATTTAGAGGCCAGTGATGAAGCCCTGCTCGCCCAAATAACGCAATTGCTTAACGGCGCACCCCAGACCATAGCCAAGCCAGCATCCCGTTCGACCCATGATAAGCCATCTGGAAATTTAAACCTTTCGGGGACCTACATTGGTACCGATGAATCGGGTAAAGGCGATTACTTTGGCCCTCTGGTAATCGCCGGGGTACTGGTTACGGATCAGACGGCGCCCATCCTGACAGAACTGGGCGTTATGGACAGCAAAAGGCTGAACGGGAAAACCATTAGCGAACTGAGCCAGAAAATCATACAGGTGGTTGGCCCTCAAGCGGCTTCTGTCATTGAAATTGGTCCCAAACGATATAACGAGCTGTATGAGCGCTTTAAGCAAAGCGGCAAGAACCTGAATCACTTGTTGGCCTGGGGACATGCCACTGCCATTGAGAATCTGCTGACCAATACGCCAGATTGCCTTCAGGCTATTGCCGATCAATTCGGCAATGAGCGGTATATCCTTTCCCAACTAAAGGACAAGGGCAAGCAAATTACCCTCCATCAAACTCCACGGGCTGAAGCCAACGTAGGGGTAGCCGCAGCCAGTATTTTGGCTCGACACCGTTTTGTTCAGAAAATGAAAAAGCTCTCTCAACAGTTTGGAATTGACCTTCCCACTGGAGCGGGGCCTCAGGTTAAACGCCAGGCCCAGTTATTTATTGCTCGCCATGGCCAGGATCGGCTTCATGAAGTCGCAAAGCTTCACTTTAAAACCACCCAGGAACTCTAACCCACTGAGCTAAGCAAGATTACCTTGTAAACGGATACTGTTCTCACTATGATAGGATTCGCCTCTTTACGGAGAAATTCGGTGAAAATCCGAAACTGTGCCGCAACTGTGACCTGAATGTGGATACCCCTCATCGGGAAGTCAGAATACCGGAAAGGGTCTGATTCGTTTATCATTATCTTGCGAGCACAGGATCCAGGATGAGTTTTACACTTCAACCCCCAGCTACATTTCAGGCATTTAACGCGACCCAGAGTTTATCGCCCCGGTTTTTGTCGGCCAAGGAATGTCGGCTTCCTCATATCACAGCGGATCCACTTCATTCTTCTGAAGCGGAACGGTTGTTTTCCCCGCACGACTCTTTAACCAGCAAGAAAGCACTGGGTCTGTTTATGGCGGGAGTAGCCGCCTCTTATGGAACCAAGTGGATTCTCAAAAGCCTGTTTCAGTCTCCAAAGCTGCATATTATGCCCTCCACTCCGATGAAAACCGACAAGCAGAACATTCTTCTTCTGTTTGACGGATTAACCTCACTGATTCGGATTGCCCATGAGCAACCGGAACAACGTCGGACGCTCCTGGCCTATATCGGGGCCAGCATCATTGGCTACCTTTCTGGTAGCTTCGTTCAAGGGACCCAAGAAACATGGGTTCGACGAGAAGAAACCAAAATCCGGGCCAAGCTGGTTCACCGGATTCAAAGCGCTTTTCAAAAAAGCATTCAAATCAAAACCCACTCCGATAACCAGTTACGCCAAAAGGCCTCCAATCAAATTATCAACCTGCTCAACCGTTATGGCATTCCCCGCCCAGAGCAACTGGTTGCCAGCACACCCATCAAAGAGCCCATTCATATCAATCAACGCTATTTCTTTGAACCCACCCACCGGACTGTCAAATTCAGCGGACAAGAGGAAACCCAGATGGCCTCCAACCCTGCCTCCCCATCACATCCGAAATCGCCATGGCCCTATATTGTCTTTGCCGCTGGCGTGGTTGGGGGGTGGACCCTGCAAGGGCTCCATAAGCTCTTTACCTCGACCATGTTTGAAGGTCCTCCTCTAAACCGCAAAGTGATTGACAACATCAGCGCCCCTGGGAAAGAGGGTATGTGGCTGATGGGCATGAACAGCCGAAAAAACCTGGTTGCCCTAACCGGTTTTCTTACCATCGCCGCCGGATCAAAGATTGGGAAACTCTTTATTGATGGTCTTCGGGAAATTGAGGTGACTCGGGCCAATGCTGAGACCGAACATCGTTATCAAACCCATAACTGGCTGACCCTAGACCCCAGTTTCCATGCCATTGCCGAATCGGAAGCCCTGAATAACGATCTTCGACTCTTTGAGCGGGACTTACCGACCCTGCAACACAACAGAACGCTTATGGCAAATCGGATTCAGACAATTCTGGCAAATATTGGCCGGAATTCGGCTCCAAAGTACTTCCCGATGACGCCGGTGGTTGGGCTGGTTGCGGCACGGGGCTAGGTAAAACCTCCGGTGGCAGTTGGGTTTCTATCTGGAAAACATTGCCTGGTAATATAAATCCGTTTCCTTCCCCCTCCGGGTACTCCAGGACCAATCTGGCATGGGTTTGATAGGTCCCCCCTTCCGGGGTTTTGAGCTGGTCAAATACTACAACATACGTTTTTTCTTCGTAACTTTCCACGACCCGGCCCCGGAGTCGCCCCCCCTTGGGAAGATCAGCGACAGGCTCCAGCAGGATGAAGTAAACAGTATCACCAACCGATAACCGTTCCCGGAATAAGGCGTTGGCTGGTCCAAGAGACAGAACAATCCCTGGTTCAAGAACAGGCAACGCTTTTTCATCAACCGGCAAGAAGAACTGCCGGGAAGCGGTCCGAAGAACCAGCTGACTCACCATGGGGGCCAACTCCAGATAAGTGACAGGCTGTTCTGGCTTCAGATAATCCGAATCTCGCCCAGAAACCGGAATGATATTGGCGTTTACCAGCTTGGCCACCTCGGGCCTGACCTCTGGCGGAAGGTCACCCAGATCATCAAATGGCTCAAGGATCATTTCGCTGATTTCCGGGGAAGGGAGCTTACCGGCCAACGCTCGCCCCAAAACCTGGTAGGCATACAAGTGGCTGACCGGATCCTCGGGCAGATAAAACCCCCGCTCGGCTTCGGTCATTAACTGTCGCTCCCGGGCGACCTCAATTTCCTTGTATGCCCAGTGGCTCTTGGGGACGTCCCTGAAAAACGGAAACTCGCTGACATAGGACAAACTGTGGTTGAGGCTCCGGGTGATAATGCGCGCCAGATTTGCTTTACTCACAGGCACCTCAGGGTTTTCCAAAGCCATATCCGGGAAAATTTCTTGATGGACCAGATCTTCTAGAATTCGTGCATTCAGGCTTTCCGTAATAGGGGCGTTTTCAAGCGACGGCTCCTGCTCAGTGACTCCCGGTAAAGCCTCTTGGGGAGGTTGCACCGTTTCAGCACTGGGTTCTTCTACCGCTTGGGCAAGAACGCTTACAGCGTTCAGCAGGACCACGCATATGAAAGACGATAGTAACGCCCTGCCCTTAAAACCCGATGCTGAAAACCTTGTTCTTGATTTCATCCAGCGCCTCACGAACCTGTATTTCCGTGCTGTGTCGATCCCCAGAATTATCAATAATCCGGTCGGCAATTTCAATTTTTTTCTCCTGGGGCCACTCGGCCAGCACCCTAAGCTCAGCCTCTTCCAACAAGAGATGATCCCGTTCCATCATGCGCTGAAGCTGAACCTTGGGGTTGACTTTCACGACCCAGACCTCATCATACAAATGCTGGCTCTCGGTTTCAAAGAGCCGAGGTGACTCCACAGCCCGAATATAGGTTCCTAATGGGCCAAACAGGAAACGCTTGATCTCCTCCCGAACCAGTGGACTCACGGTTTCCTCAAAAAATTTCCGCTCCATGGGGTTTTCAAACTGGATTTTTTCCAGCTTCTTCCGAGAAATATGACCATGGGTGTCAACCACATCCTTGCCGAAATGCTTGGTCAGTTGCTGCGTCAGGCTGGGGTTGCCTGCCAGGATGGTGTAAATGACATCCATGGTGTCCAGCACGCTCAGCCCAGACTTTGCCAGTTGTTGCTGGACCAGAGACTTCCCTGAGGCAACCGAACCTGTAATCCCCACTTTATATGTCTTATTTTTTCGATTGCTACTCATATTTTTCCTGACGGCACCTCATACAAGCATGATAACGTACAATAAAAGGGTGAAGGTGTTAGGGCCAATGCAGTCAATTCTTACCGATCAATTTCATACCCTTTTTAATAGTATCACTTCTCCCATCGTCCATGTGACCCCCCTTGGGGAAAAAGTTCAGGCAACCCCGTCAGGAGAAGCCTTACTACCCAAGCTGCTTTTTTTGTACGAGCCGTTACATGGCCCCACTGCCCTTAATGAACAAATTGCTCGCCTGCTGGAGGCGCCTTGTTCTTCTTACATTGCGTGTGAGAATTCAGTGGTAAAGCTGACCCCCCTTCCCAAGAAGGACATGGGGGGTATTCTGGAATGGCTGCCCCAACCCAGCCAGGAGAAACTGGGGATTTTCCAGGAAGTCAGCCAGGCCGTCAACTCCTCCCTGATTCTGGAAGACATTTTTGAGTCTCTGGGAGACGTGTTAAGGAAATACATTCCGTATACCGAAGCATCTATCGTCATTTTGGATGATACCCAGAATGGCATTAAGATTCTGGTCCGTATTCAGGAAGACGGTACGCTGGATATCTCCGGGGAAAACAACGCCTTTGCTGGATATGACCCTATTGTGGACCGGGTGGTTCGTGAACCGATCTCTCATCTGTTTACCAACCGACAGCTGCCGCAATCAGTGGTTTTTTCCAAGGATGTGACAGACGCCATCGTGGTTCCCCTGATTAACAAAGGGGTTGTTATTGGACTGATCGCCATGTCCAGTAATGAGAATGGTGGATTTTACTACTACCAGGAAGAACTATTGAATTTGGTTTCCTCCCAACTGGCGGTTGCCGTAGAAAACGCGAAATTTTACTGGCAGACCCAATCCCAGGCAAGTCGGGAGTTTTTAATCAACCAGCTCACCAAGTCCATTAGAGAATCCCTGGATATTGATACCATCTTGTCCACCGCGGTCCGCGAGCTGGGAAAGGTCACTGGGGTGAGCCGTTGCTTTATCAGCTATTATTCAAGCCCAAACATTCAAACCCACCAGTATGCTTTACCCGGCACACCCCCCTTGCAAAACTGGCACCCGGATTTTGAACGAAAGATTTTTGAACTGCGAAAAGACCAGACCTATAACCCTTTTGTGCTGAATGACATTCGGGATTGTCCTCGCCAGTTAGCAAGCCCGGACGTGTTTGAGGCCAACCAGATTAAATCCATGGCCATTATTCCGATTCTGATTCGGGACACACTGGTCGGTACAGTCAGCCTGCACCAGTGTGACGCCTACCGCGCTTGGGTGATGGAAGATATTGAACTTCTGAAGGGAATTTCCGAGCATTTGGGCGTGGCACTGCACCAAGCCCGGTTGTTTCTGGAGCTGGACGAGCAGAAGAAAACGCTGGAGCAGACTCTGGAGGAACTCCAGCAGGCACAGCTCTACCTGATTCAATCGGAAAAAATGGCGGTCTTGGGCCAGTTTGTGGCAGGCATTGCCCATGAGGTCAACACCCCCTTGGGAACCATGATCAGCAACAACGCCACCCTCCATGGGTGCATACAGAAGCTGAAACAATCTGACCCGGAGCATCAACCCGTTTTGATTCAGACCATGGCAGATTTGCTAGATCTTAACAAGTTGGCAGCCAGCCGGATTCAGGATATTGTCAAAAACCTGCGCAATTTTGCCCGCCTGGATGAATCCGAGCTGAAAAATGTGGATATTCATGAAGGAATAGATAGTACCCTGCTTGTGATGCAGAGCTCTCTCAAGCCCCATGTTCGGATTGTAAAAGAGTATGGGGAGAATATCCCCCACATCCAGTGCTATCCGGGTCTGCTGAATCAGGTCTTTATGAACATGATCGTCAATGCCATGCATGCCATGGACGATCCAATGGGTGACCCAACAGATAATCAAGCAGCCGATCAAGCAGAGGGCCTAAAGAATGGCCAATTGACTATTCAGACCCTGGTTCGTGACGGCATATTGGAAGTTACCTTTATCGACACCGGCAAAGGCATTGCTCCAGAACATTTAAGCAAGATCTTTGATCCGGGTTATACCACCAAGGGCGCTGGTGTGGGTACCGGGTTGGGCCTAGCCCTGTGCTACCGGATTGTGGAGAAGCACCAGGGACACATTCAGGTTGAAAGTACCGTTGGACAAGGCACCCGATTTACGATTCGACTGCCGGTTTCCCCCCGCCCATGAGAATTATACCCATGTGTCGGGTTGTGGAAATGGATTGACAGGATATGATTAATACAATTGTTATGCCCGGAACCAAGAGAAATGACCCAAACTGCCGTGACTGAAGAATTTCCCGTGAAGAAAGACCCCTCCGAAACAACCGCATTTGCCCAGAGAACTCATTTTAACGGCGAGCTCACCGTTGCCAATGTAGGCGATACTGTGACCATTAACGGCTGGGTTTCTGCCAACCGGGACTTAGGCGGTATTGTCTTTGTTGAAATCCGGGATCGCTCGGGAATTCTGCAAGTGGTCGCAGACCCCTCCAAGAACCCAGAGGTTCATGCCACGCTCTCCAGCCTGAAAAATGAGGATGTCGTGGCAATTCGGGGGCCTGTTTCACTCCGACCCGAGGAAACCAAAAATCCCAAACTTTCCACCGGGGAGATTGAGATTTACCCGGAGATGGTGCAGGTGCTGAACCGCTCAAAAACCCCGCCCTTCCCCCTGGATGATGAATATGCCACCGTGGCCGAGGAATTTGTACGGCTCAAGTATCGCTATCTTGATCTTCGTCGCCCCTCCATGTTTAAGAACATCCAGCTTCGGCATAAAATCACGCAAACCATTCGCAAATACATGGATGCCAAAGGTTTTTTGGATGTTGAAACCCCCATCCTCATCAAAACTACCCCGGAAGGGGCTCGGGACTACCTAGTACCCAGCCGGGTCCATGCGGGAAAATGCTTTGCCCTACCCCAGTCTCCCCAAATCTTCAAGCAGCTTTTAATGGTAGCCGGAATCGAGCGGTATTACCAGATCGCCCGCTGCTTCCGGGATGAAGACCTGCGGGCAGATCGCCAGCCGGAGTTTACCCAGCTCGATGTTGAGATGTCCTTTGTGACGCAAGAGGATATTTTAAGCCTGATGGAAGGCTTACTGGTAGAAGTTTTCGCGCAGGCTGACGTGAAAATCACCGCGCCATTTCGCCGGATGACCTGGCATGAAGCCATGAACCTCTATGGTTCAGACAAACCGGACCTGCGCTTTGGCCTGGAGTTTATTGATCTGACCGACGTCTTTGCCAACAGCGAGTTTGGCGTTTTTCGCCAGGCGGTGGAAAATGGTGGCGTGGTTAAAGCCCTGCGTGTGAAAGGCGCTGGCAACTATAGCCGGAAAGAGCTGGATGACTTGCAAGTAGATGCCAAGCGTTATGGGGCCAAAGGGTTGGCTTATATCGTGTATACCGATGAAGGCGCCAAATCCCCCATCCTCAAATTCTTGAGTGAAGCCGAACAACAAGCGATTATTGAGCGTACTGGCGCCCAACCGGGAGACGGCGTATTCTTTATGGCCGATCAGTTCATCAAGGCTTGTACGGTTTTAGGTCGGTTCCGACTCTTCTTTGGCGAGAAAGAGAATTTGATTGACCCCAATCGCCATGAGATTCTCTGGGTCACTGATTTTCCGATGTTTGAGCTGTGCGATGACGGAAAGCTCGCGCCAAACCACCATCCGTTTACGGCCCCCAACCCGGAAGATATCCCTTTACTAGATACCGCCCCGGAAAAAGCTCGCTCTGTAGCCTATGACGTGGCGTATAACGGGACGGAAATTGGGGGTGGCTCCATCCGAATTCACCAGGCGGATCTTCAGGCCAGGATCTTTAAGCTTCTGGGGTTGACTGATGAGCAGGCCAAAGAAAAGTTCGGCTTCCTGCTCGAAGCCTTCCAGTACGGAACCCCGCCCCACGGAGGCATTGCCCTGGGCTTAGATCGCATTGTGTCCATGCTGGCAGGTTCTGAAAGCATTCGGGAAGTGATTGCCTTCCCCAAAACCAACGCAGCCATCTGCCCCATGACCGATGCGCCCGCGCTGGTGGATGAAGCCCAACTCAAAGAATTGCATATCAAGTGGGATATCAAGGAAGAGAAAACCCCACCGAAAAAATAAGGTGAACCACGCAGGTTAGCGTTTGAACTGTTGGCCCATAATGCGGTGCAGCTGCTTTTGCTGACCGGGAGACAGTGCGTTTTTCTTTTTCAAATAAGTCTTCATGGCCGCATGTTGCAACTTCATCTCATTGGCCTTGATTTGGCTGTGAAGCTGCATAATCCGATCAGGATCGGCATTGGAGGAGTTCAGCAGACGCATTAACTCGTCCTTATCCCGCTTAATCTCAGGTAGCACTTGTGCGCAGGTATCTTTCCACTCGGATTCGTACGCATTCAAAGAGGCAGCCTGCTCTGAAGTCAGGTTCAGGCTGGTCCAGTCAATCTGTAAATTCTCTGCCCAAGACCAGGGAGCAATAACCAAAAGTAATATGCTTGTTACCACAAATGACCATGCCAACTTGTCTTGTGGAGGACAAAGCAGAAATTGCCTTTTGTTTATACGATCAAGCACCCTGGTACATCCTTCTGTTGTTTTGCCATCACCTATACTCGTTTATAACCCTAAAATCACCTGAATTTCATCATCACTCATCTCTTGCTGGAGTGATCTCAGCAAATAACTCTCTGAGCTGGGGAGAGCGGCTGCTTCGGTCTTTTCCTGGGGGGCCTTTGCTCCCGCAAACGCGGATAGCTTCTTCTCTTTCATTCTACCCGGTAAGGCACGCTCAGCCAATCCGGTTTCAGGTACCGCATCTCGCACAAACTGGGCATGGGTCATGACCGGCGCGGGGGCCGCAGCCAATTCATAAGAATGATTCGTGCCCCCCCCGGTTTCGATGGCTTGAGCAGGGACAACATCATCACTCCCAATGGCGCCGTGAATTTCCGCAGCAGACGCCCCCTCCAATGAAGAAGCCACCTCCGGTGAATCAGCGCTTTGTTCCGATACAATGGCGGTCGGATTCTGAAGCATGGGGAAACTGAAGGCGAGGATGAGCACCGCTGCCGCAATGGACGCGGGAATAAATTTCCTGAAGCGACTGGGGGAACGATGGATATTCACCACATTCTCAGTCTCAGCCAGTTTTTGCTCAATAGCCGGCCAGAAATCCGGGGTGCGCTCCCCAATCTGGTCAGATACGGCCTGTATTGCCTCGGATAACGCCGCAAAATCGCCCAACGCTTGCCGATATTCCTCGTTAGTTTCCAGCAGGCCGTTCAGGTGAATGACCTCTTTGGCTGGCAATTCTTGATCCACAAAGGCAGACAGGTCCAGATAAACCGGGTCTGTCAACTCCGGCAAGTCCTCAGCCGGTTGCGCAAGTCCGCTCTCCTGAAGGTATCGATTCATGACGTTATCAACCACATCAATCTGAACCGCTTCTTCCAGACGGTACGCAAAGTTCCGAACCGCCTCGGAAACCTCTCCGATATCGGCCAACAACTGGTTGTGTACTACGTTGCCATATAATTGCGCTTCAAAACGTGCGTAGTCCGGCTCTTCCCTAGAGATTTCCCCGTCATAGTAAGCGGAAATAAATTCCACATCAAAACTGTCATCCGGCTCCGCCTGCTGATCCACATTGAGTTGTACCGATATTTGATCCCACAAGGAGGTGCCTTCCAACGCATCTCCTGTGGAGGAAGCTAACTGAGAGACGGAAGCATCGACTGCCTGAAGCTGGTAATAGGTATTCCTGAAGAGAATATCCGTTTCCAACCACCGCTCAACCTGCTGTTTCTCTTCCTGGGCCAAAATCCCTTCCATGTATGCGGACAGCAGTTGATGTTGTTCCGATTGAGAAACGGGTGGTCTGTTATCAGACATACGGTTGCTTCCTTTATTTCTGCTCAGGAGCAGACAGGTACGGCTTTAACGCTTCCTGGAGCTTCATCCGGGCGCGGGCCAAGCGAGATTTGACAGTGCCAATATTGGTATTGGTCAGACTGGCAATTTCTTCATAGCTCAGCCCTTGTATTTCACGTAGGACGATGATTGTGCGAAACTGTTCCGGTAGAGTTTCAATTGCTGCCTGTATTTTTTGATCCAACTCGGTGTTGAGCACCATCTTCTCTGGAAGTTCACTACTGTCTGGAATATCACGGGCCAAAGCGTTCTCTGCCTCTTCTGACGCGTAAAGCGGCTCATCAATTGAGATCGTATTGAGTTGCCGAGGGGTTTTTCTCAACTCATCATAGAAGAGATTGGTAATAATCCGGTTCAACCAGAATTTGAAGGTCTTGGGGTTCCGCAGAGACTTAATCGAACGGCACATCCGCAGCAGAACTTCCTGCGTCAAATCAATAATGTCGTTCCGCTCAGGGGCCAACTGGTATAAGGTCACATACACCAACCGTTGGTACCGCCTGACCAACTCTTCCAAAGCACGCATATCATCGGATTGAGCCTTAATAACAAGCTCCTCGCTGGAAAGCGCCTTCAGATTCTCTCTCGTACTGCTCTTCTGAGAAGTCCCCACCACGAATACCTTCCATAAATCGACGCTGCGTTCTAACTGATTGTATCACACCCCACTGGGTTTATTATTTCATCTCCAGTTCGCGTCGGAAACACTCACCCACAATCAGGGTTTGCTGGTGCTCAGTCAGGTCAAAAAACTGGCAGGCCGTCTCATAGACATCCACATCCGATTGACGGTTCCGGTTTTCCCGAGAGAAAACGATCCGAGCGGGTAACGTGAGTACCAGCTGACTTTTACCAAACTGTACCCTTATTTTTATCTCCTGGTCTTTTTCAAACATTTTTGGACAACCAAAGCGCATCCCCCCGCCACTGACATCGATGGTTTGCCCCTGAACTTCCAGCCAGTCCTCCTCAGAGATCCCCGGATACAGGATGGTGATTGGAACACACATATTGACCCGAACAAACTGCCTTCGCTGAAGGGTCTCCACCTGGGTATCCGGCATAATCTTTAGCCAGAATCCTCGGGGAGAACGGGGTTGATAGACATGAACGGTGGGGTAAAAGATACAGGGCTTGGCGCTGTACATCACCACCCCCACGATCACACCAGGCTGCATCAGTTCAAAAACACGGGGATCCACATGCGATGGAAGATCCAGCAAAAAAAGCTCCCCCACAGCTTCCAGCACCGTGGTTCGAAACATAATCTCTTCTTCACTGTTGGCGGACCATACAGTGACTTCCACAGGTTGATTGGGCTGAACCTGATTCAGTAATTCCATCTCATGTAAACCGCGGCTGACTCAAAACGCTCCCCAAAATCTAATCAGGATAAACCCATTATAGATGGTTTTATCCTAAACGAGCTTGCTTTGATCAGATGCAAATCCACTCACCTTGCCAGAACGCCGCCAGCGAATTTCCAAAGAGGCCGTTCTCGTTATGAAAACCCAGGTCTACTGAGAGGGTTTATCGGATTCAGCTCCCTCAGAGGCAGCTAAAGACGTACGAATATACATACGCAGGGCTTCACGAATAAGCTCGCTTCTGGATCGCTGTTCCGTTTCAGCCACCTCATCAATCCGGCGCAAAAAATCGTCTTTCATTGAAATCAGGACACGAGCCATGGCACTAACTACCTCCTACCATCCAAGTACTTTCTCGCAAAAGAGATTCCAGTGATATATACAGAATATTATACTCTGCCACCCCTTGGCAACCATGAATCATTCCCTCTCCTGGAGAGCCTTTCAAGCAAAAGAGAGGGCGATAAAGCCCTCTCTTTCATCAGAATTGATAGATTCCTAAACCAGTAGCGGTACCAACAGGAGCGCAACGATATTCAGAATCTTAATAACCGGGTTAATCGCAGGACCCGCAGTATCTTTATACGGATCACCTACTGTATCCCCAGTTACAGCCGCCTGGTGAGCCAAGGAGCCTTTGCCACCCAGGTTGCCGTCTTCAATGTATTTCTTGGCGTTATCCCAGGCCCCGCCACCGGAGGTCATGGAAATAGCCACAAAGAGTCCGGTCACGATACTTCCGACCAGAACGCCGCCAATCATCTTGATGGCGCTATACTCTTCGCTAACCACGTAGTTCCCAATCAGCAGCATGAGGACCGGAACCAAAACCGGCAAGAGCGCAGGCACCATCATCTGCTTCAAGGCACTCTGGGTTACGATATCCACGCACTTGGCGTAATCCGGCTTGCTGGTCCCTTCCATAATGCCAGGGTTTTCCCGGAACTGACGGCGAACCTCCACAACCACCTGACCACCGGCCACACCCACGGCTTTCATCGCCATGGCGCCAAAGAGGTAAGGGGTCAAACCACCGACAAACAAGCCAACAATGACATACGGATCACCCAGTGAGAACAGGGCGTGCAGTTGCGTCATATCGGCCAGGGTAGCGTTCCGTAGTACGCCATTGACCATTTCACCAGCAGCGGCGTTCAGGTCAATGAGGTAGGAGGCAAACAATACAATGGCGGCCAGACCGGCAGAACCAATGGCGTAGCCTTTGGTTACGGCCTTGGTAGTGTTTCCAACGGCATCCAGCGGATCGGTGACCGCACGAACCTTGGGATCCATTTCCGACATCTCGGCAATCCCACCGGCGTTATCGGTAATGGGGCCAAACGCATCCAGTGCCACCACGATACCGGCCATTGACAACATGGCCACAGCCGCAATAGCCACCCCATACAAACCACCGGCAAAGAAGGACAGCAGGATACCCAGACAGATCACCACAACCGGCGCGGCGGTGGCTTCCATCCCAACAGCCAAACCGGCGATCACGTTGGTACCATGACCTGCCTCAGAAGCTTCAGCCACACTTTTAACCGGCCGGTAGTTGGTGGAGGTGTAGTAATCGGTGATTTTCACCATCCCCAGCGTCACGAAGATACCCACCAGAGAGGAGACAATCAGGTTCATGGCGCTCAGAGATTGATCCGCGGACTGGAAACCTTCTTGATAGAAGAAGTAGGTCACACCCACAATCAACAGGACGGCCAGAATGATAGCAGTATACAAGCCTTTGTACAGAGCGTTCATCGGATCATTATCCTTGCCGATTTTTACGGCAAATGTCCCGACAATGGATGCCAGGATGGACAAGCCGCCCAGAACCAGCGGGTACATAATGGACGCTTCATTGCCAAAGAGCAGGTAGCCCAGAAACATGGCGGCAATGGTGGTTACCGCGTAGGTTTCAAACAGGTCAGCAGCCATCCCGGCGCAATCGCCAACGTTATCACCGACGTTATCGGCAATAACCGCAGGGTTTCTCGGATCGTCTTCAGGGATTCCGGCTTCGACTTTCCCCACAAGATCCGCGCCCACGTCAGCAGCCTTGGTGAAAATCCCGCCACCTAACCGGGCAAAAACACTAATCAAACTGGACCCAAAGGCCAGCCCTACAATGGAAGGAAACAACTCGGAATTGCCTACCCACAGGTAGAAACCGGCAACCCCTAACAGAGCCAGGCCCACAACCAGCATCCCAGTCACGGCGCCGCCTTTGAAGGCCACATCCAAAGCCGCGCCCATGCCATTTTGTGCAGCTTCCGCTGTTCTGACGTTTGCATTAACAGAGACAAACATCCCGATATAGCCAGCCGCGCCACTTAAAATGGCTCCCAGCAGAAATCCAACGGCAACAGACAGCGCGTAGTCAGTCCCCTTTAACTGATTAAACAAGAGGAACAAAACCACGGTTAAAACCACCGCCGTAATGGCAATGGTCTTATACTGCCGGTTCATATAGGCTTTGGCGCCTTCCTGAATCGCGCCAGCAATGGCCTGCATACGCTCATTTCCGGGGCTCAGCTTCAAAATCCACCCACGGGTCGCAAACCCGTAAATGATTGCTGCAAAGCCGCAGAGAATAGGAAATAATCCTTCCATATTGCCTCCGTCTCCTTTAAATAACCAGGGGAAAACTTGAAAACTGCTGATGAAACATCGTGAAGAACAATAATGCTATAAACTCAACATCATTTAAACAAAAAAATAACTTTTTGATACAGAAGCCATGTGTCTGTAAAGAGGCGACATGTTTACCAGCTACAGTGGCCTGTCGCCTTTACACAATCTGGGCGACAGCGCCGATTTCCACTTTGGCCAGCTCAACGCCCCGGTTCACAGCGTCAATGTTTTTCTCAATATGCTTAGGCGGCACCTTTTCCCGAACAGCCTTCAGCAGATTCTCCAGGGTCACCACATTGGTCACGTGCTGGGTGATACCCAGGCAGATCATATTAGACAACATCACGTTGCCGTAGTCCCGTTTGGCCATTTCCACCACCGGCAGCCTGAAAAAGCGTCGATTGGCCTTCATTTCATCGGTTACATTGGTCACCAGATTGGAATCCAGTAACACCACGGCATCATCCGACACGTTATACCAGAACTTGTTGAAAGAGCTTTGGGCAATGGCCATAAAAAAGTTGATATTCTGGGTTTTGGGGGCCAGGATCTCTTCATCATCAATAATAATGTCCACCTTGGTCGGGCCGCCCCGAACCTGAGAGCCATAGGTGGGCGTCTGAATCGCATATAACCCCTGGTGAAAAATAGCCGCATGGGCCATGATCTCAGACCCCAAAACAATACCCTGACCACCTACGGCACAAAAGCGTGCTTCCAATAGGTGCTTCCGATGAGACATGTTTGCAAACCTCCTAAGGGGCAATTCTACCCAGTTTTTATTTCTTACCCGCCTTGGCCATCGCCACATTGACGACTTTTTCGTAGTACTGACTGGCGTATTCCGGGCGCTCTTTATCGTGATGCAAGACGCCAATCAGTTGCTTGCCGGTCTTTTCGGCCTCGTCCTTGCTGAAGGTGCAAATTTCGTTCTTCATCCACTGCACCAGCTCAAACGCGTCGGGATGGTCATTTTTCCGGCCCCAGTTGATGTGACAATTGGACAGCGCCTCCACCACCGAGAAGCCGTTATGCTCAATGGCCCCTTTAATGGCCTTATCCATCTGGACAGGGCTAGAGACTACGGATCGCGCCACATAGCTTGCCCCAGCGGCAATAGCCAGTTTGGCGATACTGAAATTGGGTTCTGTGCTACCATACGGCGTGGTCGGTGTTGTACTATTGGATGGGGATTCTGGAGAGACTTGACCACCTGTTAGACCATAAGTGTAGTTGTTGACAATCACAACCGTCAGATCGATGTTTCGGCGGGCTGCATGGATAAAGTGGTTTCCGCCAATGGCCATACAGTCCCCGTCCCCGGAAATCACGACAATTTTGCTACCGGGAGCGGCCATTTTCATACCGGTGGCAAACGCCAACGCCCGACCGTGCGTGGCATGTACGGTGTTAAAGTCCATATACCCTGACATCCGCCCAGAGCAACCAATCCCGGCCACAATCGAAACATTGTCCCGATCCAGTTGCAGGCTATCCAGCGCCCGGATTAACGACTTCATAATCACTCCGTCCCCGCAGCCAGAACACCACAGGGTGGGCATTTTATTCATTCGAAGGTAATCTTCATACCGAATATCTGAAAGTTTGTTACTCATCGCTTACATCGATACCTCTTTGGTCGGCACTTCCTTCAAAATCACATCGAGGATCTCACTGGCAGTCAGGATCTCTCCGTTATATTTGGGAATCAGCGTCACATCCCGGTGAAGTACCCGTTCCACTTCCAGCACCATCTGCCCCATGTTCAACTCGGCCACATAAACGGCCTGTTTACCCTGGGACGCCTTCTTCAACTGCTCTACCGGGAATGGCCACAAGGTCAGCGGGCGAAACAGCCCCACTTTAACCCCAAATTCTTCCCGAGCCTGTACCACGGCCTGTTTTGCGGAGCGTCCCACCGAACCCATGGCCACAATCAGAATATCGGCATCATCCACTTCATACTCTTCCCATTTGAGAATATCATCCAGGTTATTCTGGATTTTACGATGCATCCGGTCAAAGAGCTTCTTGGCCAGCTTGGAGTCTTCGGTCGGGAAACCGGTCACATCATGGGTTAGACCCGTGACATGCCAGTGGTAGCCCTGGAAAAAGTCTGCCATGGGCGGCACTTCATAGGTATCATCGTAAGGCTTGTATGCCTTTTTATCCTCTTCGCTCGGGCGAGGCCGATCCACCAGCACCAGTTCCGACGGATCCGGCATGTCAATCCGCGCGCTCATATGGGAGAGCACTTCATCGGTGGCCAGAATGACCGGTGTCCGGTATTTTTCAGCCAGGTTAAAGGCCCGGATGGTTTCAGAGTAAATTTCATCGTGGAAGGTAGGGCACAACACGATAATGGAGTGATCCCCGTGGGTCCCCCAGCGCATTTGCATAATATCGCCTTGAGAAGGCAGGGTTGGCATCCCGGTTGAGGGGCCGGAGCGCATCACATTCACAATCACGCAAGGAACTTCCGTCATACAGGCATAACCCAGGTTTTCCTGTTTCAAGGAGAAACCGGGTCCGCTGGTCGCTGTCATGGACTTTTTCCCGGCTAGTGAGCCCCCAATGGTCGCTGCCATACCAATCTCGTCTTCCATTTGGATAAACGCGCCACCCACCGGGGGAAGCAGCTTGGCCATATGGGCGGCAATTTCAGATGAGGGGGAAATGGGGTATCCGGCGAAAAAGCGACAACCGGCATCGACAGCTGCACGGGCGACGATCTCGTTTCCGGTCAAGGCGAATGTTTGGCTCATGTTTTTTTACAAATAGCTCTCAGTTGTACTAACTTCCTGATTCTCCCTCCATTGTAATGGAAAATCAAGGGATTGATTAAGACTGTAGCCACCCAAAGCAGCCTTCGAGTTCATGCCTGCTCTAAAAGTACCTATTCAAAGATGCTTGTAATCTCTTTCTGCTTTTAGCCGAATCCACACCATGAATGTTGATGTATAAGGCTCCTAGAAAAGGTCTGATTTCTTCTGGCTTCACAAGTTTCTTCGTTTCTTTAAGCAATTTAACGAACTTCCGCACAAAAGCTTCTCCCTCTGAGGTTCCCAGAAAGTGCCAATTCACATCCAACCCGTTGACCTTCAGTTGCTCTCTCCGGTAACCGGGATACATATCAACGGTCCGCTTGCTAATATCTAGCACATCCGACTGATTGGTCAATGAGCCATACCGATCCAAATGCTTCCCTTGCAACTTAAGCCGCATTGTTACTTCATCCCAAGGGAACTCGGTGGGTTTGTTGTGATGTATTTTTTCCAGAGATAACACCTCGATGGATCCAAACTGAGGGCGGACGCCAGAAATTTGCATGAGTAAGACACCTTATTCTTACATCTACATGTATACCCGTTTTTAGAGGTAATTGTGCCCGGCGCGACTCGAACGCGCGACCTACGGCTTCGGAGACCGTCACTCTATCCAACTGAGCTACGGGCACATAGAGCGTTTTATAAACTATCATCAACTTTTCTGCAAGTCCAGTGCTCGGTCAAGAAATCTTGGAAAGTTCCTTTAAAAAAATTGTTGCAGCCTGTTTATCTTCTCAAAGGGGGCCGCATCACTGGCCCCCTTTGTATCCCTCGCTAAGGCCTTGGCTAAATGAGCTCAAGTTGGAACGTATTTGCCTGAAGTTTTCAGGACGAGTCATTTATTTCTCAAGCCTTCACGGTAATTTGGCCCGTGGGGATCTGGAAATGTCCGGTAAAGAGTTCCCGCATCACCTGAAGGACGCCCTCCAATTTTTCTCGAGCCGCTTGTTCAGAAGCATCTTGGGTTTCCACATAGAGGCGAAGCAGCGGTTCGGTTCCACTCAAGCGCTGTAAGACCCAACTTCCCTCCTCCAGGTATATCTTTACACCATCCCGAGTCCCGTATTTCGCTTCCAACGTCTCAGCCGCTTGCCGAGTTTTCTGCTTATCAATGTTCAGTCCGTCGACGGCCTTGCCTTGCTCCACCCAGTCCAGCAACAACTGGGAAATATCAGACCCCTTATCAGTGTGGACCGACCACTCGGAAAACGCGAAGCGTTTGGGTACGCTATTTTTGAGCTGGCTCAGGATTTTAGACAGGTTTTTCCGCTCGGTGGCAATCAAATCCGCCACCAGCAGGTTGGCCAGCAACCCATCTTTTTCCGGTAAGTGATTCAGCACACTCAAGCCTCCGGAACTCTCTCCGCCCAGCAACACGGGGGTATGCCCCGCCTCTTGCCGCTCGATAAACTCTTCGGCGATGTATTTGTACCCCACCGGGGTTTGCTCGACTTCCAGCCCGGCTTGATCCGCCAGTAAATCCAACAGGTGGGTTGTCGCCTGGGAGCGAGCCACCACACCTTGTTGCTTCTTGTTTTTTTCCAGATGGTACAGCACCAGGCACAAGACCTCATTGGGCGATAGATACTGCCCGGTTTCATCCAGAATCCCAAAGCGATCCGCGTCACCATCATTCGAGAATCCGACTTTCAATGGCCCCTCTGAGGCTTGAAGCAACTCGGCCAGCTCCTTTAGATTACTCGCGCTGGGTTCCGGGTAGCCTACATATCCGGCAGGACGTTCAGCCGTATCATGAATCGCCGTAACGGCAATCCCCTCATCTTGCAGTAGCCTTGGAAAGTAGACACGCCCAGTGGCAAAGAGGGGATCATAAAAAATTTTCAGCCCCGACTCCCGGATGGCGGCGTAGTCAATCCCAATGACCTCTTTTAAATGACGCTGGTAAATCGGGTACGGATCAAAGGTTTTATGGGTGGGGATGGCAGGAAGGCCAAATTGCTCCCGGTCCAGCCGCTTTTCCAGGGGCAGTTTTTGCAGTTCCTCAAACTGCTTGGAAATATGGGATGGCACAATGGCCCCATCCGGGGTTAAAAAGTTATAGCCCCCATAATTCCAGGGGTTGTGGCTTGCGGTCAGCAAAATTCCCCCGGCGCACTCTGAATGCTCAAAACCCAGCTGTGAAAAATACTTGGTAGCATACGCCAAAACCGGAGTTGGCAAGTCCGTTTCCGCCTGGTACACATCCAGCCCTCGCTCCTGCAGGAGCTGAATAATCAGAGGCATATATTGCCGGGTCTTTTCACGGGTGTCTCCACCAATCAAAACAGGCTTGGCCACACCTTCCCGCTCCATTTCAGAAATCAGGTAATCACAAATGGCCCCGGTAATTTGGCGGACCACCGACTCATTAAACCCTTCTTCTTGATCACTCCGGTAGCCGGACGTTCCAAACTTGTAAATCACTTGTTGCGGCGTAATAGACACAGACACTGCCCCCTTGCCCTGACTCATCCGGGCCTCATTTCTAACAGCCAACGCATGCGGCTTCTTTTATTAAAAATAAATTGTATCCAAATCCCATCTGACAAAAAACACCCAACAAAAATCCAAGTACCCACTCTGAACACTCGCTATTTATAATGTGGAATTTACTTGCCCCGATTCAATAAAATAGGTATATTCATCAAGGACTTTGATACCCCCTTTTGAATATGTTGCTGGTTCGTCAGAGAGTCCCCATCAAGTTATGCTTTTCAACAGAATCAAGCGGTTTTTGTTAGGTAATCCCCTGGCCAGCCATTTGGAACGAACGGAACGATTATCCATTCCTGTTGCCTTGGCGGTTTTTGCGTCTGATGCCCTCTCTTCCACGGCATACGCCACCGAAGAGATTTTAATCGCCCTGGTGGGTACGGCTTATTCCAGTTTTTCCAATCTCTTGTCCGTACCCGTTGCCTTGGCCATTGGTCTGTTGATGGCCACTGTCATACTGTCTTACCGCCAGGTCATTCGAGCTTACCCGGAAGGCGGCGGAACTTACGAAGTCTCCAAGGAAAAGCTGGGGTTGCGAGCCAGTCAGGTGGCTGGCGCCGCGTTACTGATTGATTATGTCTTAACGGTAGCCGTCAGTATCTCGGCTGGGGTGGCCGCCATTACCTCGACCGGCTTTGTTCTACCGCAGTATCGGGTTCCCCTGGCCACCCTGATGGTCTTTCTCATTATGGTGATTAACCTTCGAGGCGTTCGCGAGTCTGGGAAAGTCTTCGCGGTCCCCTCATTTATCTTTATCTTTAGCATGGCCACCATGCTCGGTACCGGACTGTGGCGGGTTATCTCAGGGGATGTTCCCCTGCCCGTATACGAGATAAGTCATCTCTCCAGCCTCTCCAGCGATATACCTGATGGTTTTTTCTCACTGGCGCTTCTCCTGGTGTTGCTGAAGGCGTTTTCTCATGGCTGCGTGGCCTTGACCGGGATTGAGTCCATTTCTGATGGCGTAAAGGCCTTTAAGGAACCTGCTGATACCAACGCAAATAAGACGCTGGTACTTATGGGCTGTACTCTAGGGGTCATTTTTATCGGCATGACCGTCCTGGCTTATCTGTACCAGGTGGTTCCCGATCCTCATGGCCATGAAACCGTGGTCTCCAAAATCGCCCGCTCTATCTTTGGCGGCGATACTGTGTTTTATTACCTGATTCAGATCGCCACCATGATCATTCTGTTCCTGGCCGCCAATACCAGCTTTTCCGGGTTTCCGAGGCTTGCCACCATCTTGGCCGGGGATGGCTTTTTGCCTCGGCAGCTCATGTCTCTGGGCGATCGGTTGGTTTTTTCCAACGGGATCCTGATTCTGGGTATCAGCTCCATGTTTCTGATCTGGATTTACCATGCCGATACCCATTCACTCATTCCTTTGTACGCTGTCGGTGTTTTCCTGTCATTCACCCTGGCCCAGACAGGGATGGTGATTTACCACAGCGAAGAAAAGCAGCCGGGGTGGAAATCCGGGCGAATTATTAACGGGTTTGGCGCCCTGGTTACCGGGGTGGTCACCCTCATTCTGGCGGTGGAAAAATTTACCGAGGGCGCCTGGATCGTGCTGGTTGCCATTCCCATCCTGATATACCTCTTTGAAAAAATTCGCGCCCATTACGAGTCCATTGGCAAGCAACTGGCGCTCCCGGAAACCGGATATTGCCCCGTTGCCGTTGAGCACACAGTATTGGTTCTGGTTTCTTCTTTAAATAGAGGGACTATTCCGGCGCTGGAATATGCAAAAACCATCTCAGATCGAGTAGAAGCAGTCCATGTAGAACTCAAGCCAGAGGCTACCACCCAACTCAAGCAAGCTTGGGACGAGTGGGGCTGTGGAGTACCCCTCACGATTTTAAAATCTCCCTTTCGCTCCCTGATTGCCCCCCTGCTAAGTTATATTGAGGAAGTGGAAGATCGCTATGAGCATGATTTGGTCACCATTATCATTCCAGAGTTTGTAACAAAGAAAGGCTGGCACAACCTACTCCACAACCAGACCTCCATTTTGCTGAAGACACTATTGAGAGCCAGAAAGGGCAAGGTTGTCACCACCGTTCGGTATCATTTGGAAGAGTAATCGCTAAGCATGAAGACACCCCATAAAAGACGCTGGTATGACCAGAGCCCCCTCTGTTCCAGTTGCGTGGAACTACTGGTATCGTTGCCGGAACAAAGCAAGCCTGTGGTTGCGCAACATATGATCGATCTGGCCGAGGAAGAATTTATGGCGGCTTTGAGCGAGTCCGTTCCAAAATCGCTGGGTCAGGAGCGTGTCATCGGCTTGTACAAATCCAAAAACAAGTATCGCCAGATGGATCAGGAACAAACGGTCCACCGGGCCATGAACTATTTCCTCATTCTCTCCGATGAAGATCGCTTGCTCATGTCTCGTCGCATGGGCAGTCTATACCGCCTGATTTACCAATACATCACCGCAAGTCAGTCATCCGGGAACCCCCTCTTCCCTGACGTGATTAATCGGATTGTCTGGACTTATCAAAAGACGGGCGTTGGCAGCGCCACCCAATTATTGGAGGAAATCCTCCACCGGATTCAGCCCAAAGCCCCTGCAGAACCCAAAACCCTGCAGGACAACCATCACGGCATGAAATTACAGAAAAAAGCAAAAGAAAACTGAAAACGTCCGATACAATAATTGAATACGTAGAAAATCGGATTGGCTGATATGGACCATCGCACCCATCAACGTTGGTATGACAAGCATAAGTCCCTGGGAAAATGCATTGAGCTTCTGGAAAGTTTCCCGCCCGAGATCCAGTCAATTATTGCTGAAGGAATCATCACCCTCTCTGAGCGTGAATGCCAGGCGCATGAGATTCTGCAATCCCTGAAATCTATGGGCGCTGAAAAGATTTTGGGAATGTACAAGTCCAAAAACAAGCGCCGTTCCTATGATAATGATCCCACCCTGCACCGGGCCATGACCTACTTATACGTGCTAAGCGAAGAAAACCAGCTGTTTATGGCCTCTCAAATTATGGATCTGCTGAATTATATTTATGACTACCTAAAAACCTGCAAAGCCTTTGAAGCCGATCCCACCGTGGAGGAAGTCGCTAGTGTTACCCGTACATTTGTGGATTCCGGCTCCAGCGAGGCAAAGCAATTTCTGGAGCAAGTCAGGACAGAATTTAAAACCAAATTAACCAGCGCCATTCTTATCGAACAGCAACACCAAGGGATGCGTGTGCGGGAAGAAGAGAAATAACATTCACTGCCTGAATCACGTTGTCGCGTTGAAAAATCCTGTGATATTGAAAAAATCATAAACTTCGATCTCTATGGATTTCATACAACCTGTGCCATAATCACTGACAGAAACGGACACAACTTGCACAGGACTGTATTGAATGGGTGCTCAGGGCCGTTTTTATACATCAATACCCTATTGATTTCTTAATTCAGCATGACGAACAGAGTCCCTTGTGAAACGCAGGGGACTCTTTCGCATGAAGTTTTTTTAAAAATAATCAGCAAAAGGAGACCACGGTATGCCTGAGGAAATCACCCAAGAGATCCCCTTACCGGATCACACGGAAAACCAGACTTTTGAAACCACCTTATCGAATTTACCTCCAGAGGAGCAGCAAACCCTGCTTCAAACCGTTACCCAAAATTACCGGCAATGGAAACAATCCCGTACCCGTCTGGAAAGCACCTGGCGAGAGTGCTGGGAAGCGTATCTCTGTGATGTCAAATCCCTGTATACTATTTCCGATGAACACGCGCCTGATCGAAGTCGGGTTGCCCGGCCTGTTCTCTATGAGGCGGTTGAGGGGATTCATTCTAATATCCTGAATGCCATGTTCCCTTCCAGCGAACGTTTTTTCAGCGTATTGGGCAAACGGGAAGAAGATCACCAACATGCCAAAGTCATTGAGGAGTTTCTCAGAAACAAGCTGGAAGCCACCAGTTTTTTTGAAAAATACGCCCTGTTTCTCAAGCAGGCCATTATTACCGGCAATTCCGTAGCTGCGGTCCCATGGCGACAAAGTACTCGGAAGCGCCGTGTGACACAGCCCGTCACACTCCTTGGCGTCCCCATCGGAAGCCGAAAAGAGATTGTCGAAGAACTGGCTTTCAATGGCCCGGACTTTGAGGTCATTGATATGTTTGACTTTCTCATTGACCCCAATGAACCGGATTTTGCCAAGGCAAATATAATTCGAAAAGTCAGCCGAAGTTTGCCTGAGCTGAAGGCCATGAGGATTTACAGTAATCTGGAAAACCTGCAAGCAATCAATTTAACGGAAGAAAACCCGAACAAATCTTCCAAGCGCAATGCCTTTGGTATTGATGAGCCGATCCCTGGGCAATCCGCCCAGAATGAAAAAATCACGCTGCTGGAAGCCTGGGGCAATTTCAGGGTGGGCGATAAATTCTATGAAAACTACGTTTGCGTGGTTGCCAATGACGAGCGAATTATCCGTTTTGAGCCCAATCCCTATGATCATGGGATGAAACCCTTTGTGTTCACCACATTCATCCCAGTCCCCAATGAAGTCTACGGCATTGGCGCCATTGAGAAATCCCTGGGATTACAACATGCCATCAACACGCTGACCAATCAAAAACTCGATATCATTAATCTTTCGATCAACTCTCCTTTTACTTACTTAATTAATGACGACGTGTTTGACCCCGATACAGTAGTCACTCGCCCTGGTGCGCTCATTCCAGTCAAAAGCCATGATACGCTTCGTCCCATTGAATACCTGAATAATTTCACCGTCGCTTTTACTGAGATTGCCGAACTCAAAGCGGAAATACAGGAGGCCACTGGCGCCTTCAAATACTTTACCGGAGCCGATTCTAAAAACGACGTAAAACGAACCGCCACCGAAGTCAGCGCCCTGGTGAGCGGAGGGACGCAGAAATTCTCTTATTTTATTGCCCATCTGGAAAACTCGTCTCTGGAGCCCTTGTTGGAGATGGTGTTTGAAAACGCCAAGCAATTCATGCAAAACCCCGAGGTTATTCAGGTGGCCCGAGGAAACGGCTGTGTTAACTTTGTCGAAATCCTACCCGAAGTCCTACAGCAATCCCGCTGCACGTTTAAGGTGGATGGTTCTCGAGGCGGCTTGCAAAAAGAAGTTGAACTCAACGCCCTGATGGCCTTTGCCGAGCTTGCCAACAACGATCCTGAGTTACGCCAGCAAGTCAATATACTGGAAGTCTACCGGAAAATTTACCGACGGCTTGGCTTTCAGGATGAAGACTTTATGTTTTCCAGTCAGTAAGAGGGAGGATATCCATGGCATCTTCATACAAGCAACTCAGCCTGCGCGAGCGGGCCACCATGTTCTCAAACCTGATCCGCGAACCCGGCTGGGAAGTGCTTCAGCAGTCTTTCCGGCCAGAAATCCGCACCCGAATTAATGATCGAGATGACAAGGAAACGTTCCTGTATGAGGCCATCCGGGCCCAAGTCATGCAGGAAATTTTTTCCCTACCTCAACAAGTGATCCGGCAGGCGGAGCGGGAATGGAACCGGCACCCCCAATCCATCACCGAGTATTCCGAGCCGGATTAATCCCCTGTATCAATTATTCATCAGCATGAAAGGAGTCCAATCTTGCTAGCAAACACCCCATCACAACCTGTTACACCCGCAACACCCCAACAGGGTGCACCGCAAATGGTTCCCCTGGAAGAAGCGCTGTTTCTGAAACAGCAACTGGATAAGGCTTTACAAGAGCTGGCCAGACTAAAAAACCAAGTGCCCGCAGAGCAACAGCCACCGAAAAAACCGACCGCGTCGCCCCCTCCAGGAGCGGCTGAAGCACCTCCCAACACGGAAATATCACCCACCGCGCTGGAGGTGTTCGTGGCGGATCCGGTGGGATTCATTCAAAGTGAAATTCAGAAAGCTTCTCGAAACCACCTGTACCAGGCCAGGGAAGAAGCTGAGCTGCAGGGATCGCTCCGGGCATTTCGGCGCGCAAACCCCGAAGCGGAACGTTTTGAGCCGTTTATCCTGCAAGAGGTTCTGGAAATTATCCAGAATGATGAGGATGGGGTCATTGATCCTTGGGATAAGCTCCTTGAAAAGGGATTAAGCCAGTTTAAGGCCAAATTCAAGGACATGCTCAAGGACAACCCGGAGTTGCTTGAGAAAAAGGCGGCACAACTGAGCAACACTCAAATGGAAGCCGCCTCCCCCCGCGCTTACACGGCAGCTCCCCCCAGCTTCAGTCGAGAACAAATTGCCAAAATGTCACTGGAAGAGTTTCTGGAACATGAGGCCGCCATCAACGAAGCGCTCCAATCCAAGCGAATTCACTAGTTTCCCCAAGCAATTAAAAGCCCATGCAAATTAAATACCCAAGTAAATTAAATAATTGACCCAATTGATTGAAAGGAGATCACCCCCATGGCTCTTACCAATTTTATTCCTGAGGTTTGGAGCAAAAAACTGCTCAAAGTATTTGATAAAACCGTGGTTATGGCCAATCTGGTCAACCGGGATTATGAAGGCGAAATTCAAAGCGCCGGAGATGTGGTTCATATCCGCACTTTTGGCGATGTCACCGTCAATGACTATACCAGGGACCAAACCATTTCCTTCCAGGCTTTGACGGATCCCATGGTGGATCTGTTGATTGATCAACAGAAGTATTTTGCCTTCAAAGTCGATGATTTGGACAAGGCGCAATCCAATACGAATATTCTGGAAGGCTATGCCGCCCGGGCCGCCGCTGCCATCCGGGACGTGGTAGACACCCGGTTGATTGGGCATTATGCGGATGTAGACGCCGGTAATGTAATAGGGACTGACGGAGAACCCATCACCCTGAGCAAAGACAACATCTACAGCTATATCACCCAGCTCGGTGAAACATTGGATGATGACAACGTACCTGCCGAAGGCCGGAATCTTGTCATTACCCCCAAATTTAAAACCCTGCTGCTGCAATCCGATGAATTCACCCGTGCCACCAGCTTGGGCGATAATGTCATTCAGAACGGTTACATTGGCAATGTCGCTGGTTTCTCGGTTCATGTAACGACCAACAACCCGGCAGTCAGCGGGGTGGTGAATTTAATGGCCTTCACCAAGGACTTCATCGCCTTTGCCAGCCAGGTCAGCAAGGTGGAAACGGTTCGCCCGTACAACATGTTTGCCGACGCAGTTAAAGGCTTGTATCTGTATGGTTCCAAGGTGGTTCAACCCACCGCGGCTGCCGTACTCAAAGCCGCCGAATAAGTTACACACCCCCACTCCTTGTTCTCTCCTAACCAGACAGCCCCATTCGAGGCTGTCTGGTTTTTCTTTCCCTTTCAACAAACTTTAACAGCAACCTTTTTAATTTAATAGCAACTTTTTAATAACAACTTTGGAGGTAAACCTATGGCCGCCAGAAAAAAAACATCCCCGGCGCAATCGGATATCACCCCGGAAATTTACACGGAGCAAGCCCTATGGCAGTGCAAAAACCTGCAAACGGGCCTTAAAACCCGAATTAATGGGGCATTGGCCCAGGTTCTGAAAAAATACCCCGCCGATTACCAACTGGTCTTTATCGCAGCGGAAGGAGCATAAGCCATGGCCAGCGTTCTTGAACTCGTTAATGAAGTGCTCCGGCGCACCGGACAAACAGAGGTGACTACCCTGACCCACGCGGAAACGCCAGCCAAGCAAGCGCTGGATTTTCTGAGTGAAACATACGCCGATTGCTTGCATCGCCTGAAAATCAACCGGATTCAGAAACAATCCAGCTTCTCTACCACAAGCGGCACCAACAGTTATACCCTGGCCAGTGACGCCAACATCAACACCCTGCTCACGGATTCGGTTCTGGAAACCGGTTCCCATACCCTGCTCCGCCCCGTTGATTACACGCACCCCCTGCACCATGGCACTGAGGCCAGTGGCCGACCGGAAGTATTTTATGTGCTGGGCAATTCCCTGGTTCTATATCCTACACCAGATGCCGCCTATATCTTGACCTATCAGTATCTGGTCAAGCCTGAAAAACTTTCTGAAGACAATGATACCACGGCCCTGCCCATGGAATGGGAGCCCGTTCTGGTATTAGGTACGCAGGCTCGGCTCGAGCGGTTTTTAGGAGAGCCGGACGCTGATGAAACGTATCTGCTGTATCGGGATCAACTGGTCCAGCTCAAAGCCAGCGCTTCCCTGAAACAACACCGGATGAAGGGATTCTACCGAGGCGCGCAAAGCTAATTTAACAAGCAGAAAGGAAGTCTGATGAAAACCTTTCGATTTTTTCAAAACACTGGCGGGATGAATCTGCAAACCAATGACGTACTGATCAGCGAGCAGGAAGCGGAAGATATTATCAATCTTCATGCCGACGCCAATGGCAGCTGGACCAGCAAAAACATTGGCTATTCCAAACTGAACGCCAACGCGCTGGAAAGCGGCGCCACCGTCACCGCCCTGTATGAGTATATCCCTTTAACCGGCGCTGCCCAATTTATCGCCGCCGTCGGCTCCAAACTCTTTACCTTTGAGCCCAACACCGGCGTCGCCACTGAAATTGGCAGCGGACTGGATACAGATAGCCCCATGCAATTTGTCACCTTTAACGGATTACTCATCGGCTGTAACGGTACAGACAGTCCTAAAAAATGGAATGGAACCGGAGCCGTCACTGACTTGAATGGATGGCCCCCCACCATTCCAGGCATTACCCCTGGCAATCCTTCCATTGCCGCAATATTTGCCAATCGCCTGGTGTTTTCCGGCGACGCCAATTATCCCTCCATGATTTATATCTCAGCATTGGAGAATCCCGAAAATTTCACCCCCGAGCCAGGTGCCACATCCGCCGGAAGCATCCAGGTTTCTCCGGGGGATGGGGAGCGCATTACCGCACTCAAACCTCTGTTTTTGCCCTTGGAAAACGAAGAAGTTCTGGTGGTCTTCAAGGAACGCTCGACCTACATCCTCACCGGCAATGACGCGGACACGTTCTCCATTCAGAAAGTCTCCGATGAGTTCGGAGCCGTCAGCAAGCAAAGCGTCGTGCTGGTGGGGAACGAACTGATTTTTTTATCCATTGAAGGCATTACCTCACTATCGACAGCCACATTACAAGGGAACATGATCAGCGGCTTTCTCTCCAACCGGATCCGTTCCCTGGTGAACCAGCTCAACCCGGCCAAGCTCTCAGACAGTTTTGCGGTCCACCTGCGGGATCGTAGGGAGATCTGGTGGTTTGTGGCGGAAGGCAGCTCCTCCCAAAATCAGCGGGTTCTTGTGTATAACTACGGTATCCAAAACGCCTGGAGCCGGAGGAGTGGCATTACCGCCGCCTGCGGAGCCGTTATTGGCCGGAAGCTTTATACCGGCGGTTATAACGGATTTGTTTTTCAGCAACTCAAGGGCAACAGTTACGACGGAGAGGCCATTCCCTGGAGTTACCGCACGCCCTTCTATGACTTTTCCAACCCCCGGACTCGAAAACGCATCAAGGATGTTGAGATTTACCTTAAGCAAATTTCCCTGATGGGCATTACGGTAAAAACCGGCTGGGATTTCAACCGAGGCTCCGCCCGGCAGGAGATCCGAACGCTACAGGTCAATCCCGACTCGGCCAGCGCCCTCTTCGGAGCCGCAAAGTACGGGGCGGATACCTACGCTGTTATCGGCTCATCCATTCTCCGGTTTACCCCGTCTGGTTCCGGTAAATTGTTTCAACTCGAGTTCAGCGGCCAGGAAGCCGGGAAACCCGTTGAATTACAAGGATGGTCTATTACGCCAATTTTCGGGGGGTATCGCTAATGGTTGAGTTCTTCCCGCACCTCAAACAATACCTGCTACCAGCCCTGATTTCCATCATCGCCATTGGCCTGCTGAAAGTCGGGCTGTTCGTTACTTACGGCGATATGGAACGATCATTCCGCCTGCTGGAACAATCCATTCGTTCCGAATACGCCACCAAGCAAGACATTCAGGATATCAAACTGCTGTTGACCCGGCTGGACATGCACCTGGTCAAGCTGGATGATCGCCTGACCCAATTTACCCAGGAGCAACGCCCATGACCGAGCATCTCGCACGAAATGTCCGCCTGACCCCTCATTTTACACTGGCAGAATTTATCCGCGCAGAAGACCCCATGCCCGCCCCCTGGATCCTGGATAACCTGTACCGCCTGGCTAACCGGCTGCAAGTACTGCGGGATCTTCTGGGGAAACCCATACTGATTAACTCGGGGTATCGAACTCCGGCCCATAACAAAGCGGTAGGTGGATCCGCCAAGAGCTATCATATGTCGGGCATGGCCGCCGATATTGTGGTTCCCGGCATTTCCGCCATAGAGGTCCAACGCCTCCTGAAAAACTGGACGGGCGGCATGGGCCAGTACCAGCACTTTACCCATTTGGATATCCGCCCTCATCGGGCTCGATGGCATGGCCCCCCACCGAGCCGTTCTTGACCCATCTCTCACGGAAAGGAGAACCTCACATGAGCAAACTGCTTCATTTCTTTACCCGGATCAGCTTTGGCAAGGAACTGGCCATGGCGCTCATGATCCTGAAACTCATCTCGGACGCCCTGCGGGACAAAAACCCAAAAAATGTCGCCGTCTTTGTCTTTCGCAAACTCCCAGCCCAATGGCGTCACCCGGAAGGCCCGGCCACTGAGAAGGAATTTGTCGATCTGGTGGATGCCGGGCAACTGTTCCTGAAAAGAATCCAGGCCTTAGTTACCCCGTAACACACTCCCCAACGCTCACTCCTTAAGCCATTCCAGCCCCATTCGGTTTTCTTGCCGGATGGGGCATTTTCTTTTGGCTAAATCACCTGGATTTCCGAATGATCGGCCAATAGTAAACGGTGAGCTGTGTGCTTTTCGGTGGCTTTTGTAATCTTGCAGTCTTTGCCAATCAGGCTTTCCTCAATCCGCTCCGCCAGCAGGTGAACCTTGCAGTTTTCCAAAATCACGCTGTTCTCCACATGACAGCCAATAATGTAGCAATTATCTCCAATGCTGGTAAAGGCGCCAATCGTCGCGTTTTCAATGCGGCAATTCTTTCCGATTTTAGCCGGGCCATGAATCTCGCTATTTCGAATGACCGTCCCTTCGCCCACTTCCACGTTCCCCACAATGGCGGAACTGGAATCCATATCTCCCCGCATATCTGCCTGGGCAAAATCCACCAGCACCACCCGGTTTGCGGCCAGCAAGTCGTCTTTTTTTCCGGTATCCAGCCACCAGCCATCATGAACAATAGAACGAACATGATGCTTATCTTCAATCAACTGCTGGATGGCATCGGTAATCTCCAGCTCGCCCCGCCAGCTGGGCTTGATTTTATCAATCGCCTCAAAGACCTTGGCGGTAAACAGGTAAACACCCACCAGGGCCAAATCCGACTTCGGCTCCTTGGGCTTTTCCACCAGGCGAACCACGTTACCCTGCTCATCCAGTTCTGCGACCCCAAAGGAACTAGGGTTCCCCACCTGCTTCAGCAAGATGGTGGCATCACACTCCGATTCCCGAAACTCCCGAATCAACTGGTGGATGTCCATATTAATCAGATTATCCCCCAGATACATAATAAAATCGCTTTCTCCCAAGTAGGGCTGGGCAGTTTTAACCGCATGCGCCAAACCCAAGGGTTCTGCCTGCGGGATAAACTCAACCACCACATCTTCCGGTTGCCACTGGCGGACCGATTCCTTAATGGAATCACCAGTCTCGGGGCTGATAATAATGCCAAAATCCCGAATCCCCCCACTGTACAACTCTTCCAGCGCATAGTGCAGAATGGGCTTGTTGGCCACCGGCACCAGTTGTTTGGCCATAGCGTAGGTCAGGGGACGAAGACGGGTTCCCTTCCCTCCAGCCAGAATCAGGGCCTTAAGAGGTCTTGTAAGTTGTGGGGACATGGTCCGGAGACTCCTTCGTAAAAATCCTTCACGGCAAGCTGTTGGATCTGGGCACTAATCGCCTGCTCGTCACTGGCATTAAACCACGATTTTAACAAACTCCGAAACAGTCTAAAACCTGTATACATGTAAATGGTGAATTTCTCCATGCCCACGGCGTACATGGACAGCAGCCGAAGCCGATTCCGGTAAAAATAGTACTGGGTGGCCAAACTGTTTTTTCCCGTGGTGCTGCCTTCCTTGTGATAAACACGGGCTCTCAGGGCCAGATTGATGGGGTAATTTTTGTTGGCCGCTCGTAGACAGAACTCGGCGTCCTCAAAGTACAAAAAGAAGCTTTCATCCAGTAATCCAAGCCGCTTAAAGGCGTTTAGTGGCACCAACATACTGGCCCCAGACAGACATTCAATTTCCATACCGTCCTGAAGTGAGTTTTCAGGATATCCCCGACTTCCGCCCGTTACCCAGTTCAGCCGGGTACCCACCTGTTGGTAGCTACGGTCCGGGTATAAAATCAGCGAGCCAACCAACCCGCCGGTTTTCTGGGTGATTTCCAGCATGATGCTCAGACTCCGGGGCTCAACAGTGGTATCGTTGTTAAGCAGCCAAATATAGGTTGCCAGTGGGTTGATCTCTTCCCGGTCCAGAACGTATTGGATGGCCAGATTGTTTCCCGCGCTGTAACCGTTGTTCGCCTCGGATTCCAGCAAAATAAAATCGTACTTTTTCTGGGCAGCCTTCAGTTTTTTAACCGAATCATCCTCGGAATGATTATCCACCACAATCACCTGATAATTCGGATATTCCAGATGTTGCAGGGATTCCAGGCAATTTAACGTCTCCTCCGCATTCCCGTAGTTGAGGAGGATCACACACACCAAAGGATGCATTTGTACCGTTTTACTCAAACCGGTCCGTCCATTCCCAGTTCATCAATCCGTAACAGTTTTTGTCCATTATTGAACGCAACGGTTCAAATCAGCCAGAATCTTCTTCAAATCAATCTGGTGAACCCGAGCCGTGGCAAACAGGTTTTCATGTTCCAACGCCTTATACCCATCAGTATATATCCCGTACTGCTTAAAGACATCCGTCGTCTGTGGGTATTTTGAAACGATTTCAGGCACGGTCATGGATTCCTGAATTTTATAGGTCGTCATCGCGATAAAGGCTCCTTCTCTTCAAAACTCCGGCTCTCTGTGTCTCTTTCTCTCATTAAACCTGCCTGTAACGCCTCCAGCAGCGTGTTTACCTGAACCAACTCCAGTTCACTTCCCATCTCCGGTTCTTCCAGCACCGGCAAGATCATTCGAGAAAAGCCGATCCGTTCGCTTTCCCGAATGCGTTTTTCCGCCTGACTAATGGGGCGCACCTCACCGGTCAGACCGATTTCGCCGGATACCACCGTACCGGGCAGCATGGAAATATTCCGGTGGCTGGTAATAATGGCCAGGGCAATCCCGAGATCCGCCGCTGGTTCATCAATTTTCAGGCCTCCCACCACGTTGACATAAATGTCCTGATGGGAAAAATCCAGCCCCACGCGACGTTCCAGCACCGCTACAATCTGGTTCAGGCGGTTATGCTCCACCCCGTTGGCCACCCGACGGGGAGAGGGGTAGGTGGATTGGCCCACCAATGCCTGAAGCTCTACCAATATAGGACGGCTGCCTTCTAATGAAGCGACAATCACACTGCCTGGATGGTTCTGGTAACTGTTGGTGGATAGAAATAACTGGCTGGGATTGGCTACTTCCTGCAAGCCGTCGTGCTGAATCTCAAAGACACCGATTTCCTGCGTGCTGCCAAAGCGGTTTTTCACTGTTCTCAGAATGCGAAGATTTCGGTACTTATCGCCCTCAAAGTATAAAACCGCGTCCACGGTATGCTCTAGCAGCTTCGGCCCGGATACTGCGCCTTCCTTGGTAACATGACCCACCAGGAAGATAGTGATGTTCAACGTTTTAGCTACATCCATCAAGATACCGGCGCAGTCCCGAATCTGGGCCATGCTGCCGGGGGTACCCCCCAGTTCCGGGCTATAGACAGACTGAATACTATCAATAACCACCGCCGCCGGTTGCAGCGCTCGGATCTGCTCTACAATCAGGTCAATATTGGTTTCCGGCAAGATCAGCATGTTCTCTGAGATCAGCCCCAGGCGATCGGCCCGCATTTTAATTTGATACGGCGATTCTTCCCCGGCCACGTATAATACCGTTTTATCTTGCTGGGCGATTTTTTCCGCCATCTGAAGCATGAGGGTGGATTTCCCGATACCCGGATCCCCGCCGATTAAAACATAAGACCCTGGGAGAATCCCGCCGCCCAGCACCCGGTCTAGCTCCCCGTAGCCAGAGGTATAGCGGCTGGCGTATTCGGCCTGGACCTGCTGTAACGGAATTGGGGTTGTTTGACGCCCACCCAGTGCCTGGGATAATTCTTCGCGCTTTTGAAGGGAAGGCGCCTTGGCGGCAGCCCGGATCCGTGTCTCGGTAAATGAGCTCCAAGACTCGCATTCCGGGCACTTCCCCAGATAAGAAGGGGAAATGTATCCACAGTAATTACATGAATACTGAACTTTATCCTTGGCCATACCAGCAAGCCCCCCGGACACAAACTAGTGGGTAATCATTTCTCATTTTTATTCTATCAAGAACGATAGACATCGTCATAGTCTTCAAGCACTATGACTTCCTCGGCATCTACAAAAGTTGCGCCCGCCTGACCCACGGGTTCCGGTTTCGGGGTCGCCGGTTTCTGGCGTCGGGGCATTTCCTCGTCTTGCGCATGATCATTGAGGTCTTCCGGGCTCAGATATTTTTTATAGAGCTCCTGATGGGTGGCAATGGAGGCCAGTCGTTCAAAGGGCTTAGAGCCGTAAGGCTTTGGGTGTTCTTTTGAAGAAGGCGAACGGGGCGCTTCCACCTTGGAATCTTCCAGATACGCAATAATTTCCCGCTTTCTGGCCTGCTCCTGAGAGAGATGTTCCTCGACCTCTTCCTGATCCGCCCAGTCCTCCAGCGCATGGCCGGTTGTCCGATCCCCTGCCTGCTCATTGTCCAGATCGGCAATCAGGTTAATGGTATACGGCGTGGTGGCCACCACCAAATGGCGTCCCCGGATTTCCACCAGGTGCAGTTCCTTGTTTTTTCCCAACTTGGCGGAGGTCAGTACCTGGAACCGGTCCCCATCCTCTTTGAGACGCTGGAGATACGCTTTTTTCCCAGGGTCGGTCGAAGGCTCCCCGGTTTTTCTTTTCCTGCCAAACAGGATCGCTAGCGGGTTTTGCCCAGAGGTGGGCTTATCTTCCGGTGGCGTCGGCTTCGTTTTAAAGGGGAAAGGTCTTTCCGGTTCCCGTTTGGAGAAGAGCACCGGGTAGCGTTCAACCAGCTTGGGCAGGAGCCATTTGGTAAACCCTACAATCATCAGCAGGACAGCGACCAGGCTGAAGATGATTCTGACCAGCATCCCTGTTGAGGCCAGGCTTTTTTGCTCCCGATAAGATTCCAGTATCTCCAGCGGAACCGCCTCATTGGTTTCCTTTAGCAGCGTATCTAGATCCACGGCAGGTTCGCCGTTCAGTCCAGAGTCGGATAAAGGGCCATCATCCGGGGTTATGCTCACACCCGTAGTGTTTAAAATGTTCTCTGGTAAATCCTGGGCAACTGGCGGCGTTAATAAGGCCGGATTAACTTGGCCTTCCAGATGGTTTGCTGGTTGGCTCCCGGGATCAATGGGTTTTAGCCCCATATTTAGCCCAAGAGAAGAAACCGTGGGCTGGATCACATCCGGTTTTGCCGGTGCATTCTGTACTGGTGACGCTTTTTCAGGGGGCTTCTCCGGTGTTTTTTCTACGGTCTTTTCCGCAGACCGAGGCACAGGCGGTATTGTTTTCTCGGCAGCGGGCCTTTCTGCGATCTTGTCTTTATTAGTGGGAGGCAATTGCTTGACCGGAGGAACAGCCCCAGGGGATTTGGACACATCATCCAGGGTGAGCTCACTGAGGTCTTGAATGCCAAAATAAACATTTTCAGAGTTGATTCTAAGAGTTAATTCCCGTCCATTTTTTCCCAAATCGACCACGCCTTGAGCACGCAAGGCGGGATCAATTTTCAGCTTCAGACTCTGGCTCGCTTCTTCAGGGATTTTGATGATGGTCTTCCCTTGTTCCAAATCCTTGTGAACATAGGGAATGAGCTCCGGGTCCAGTATCACACTGATATTATCTTTGGAGTCTCCTGAAACCACCAGCCCCTTGGGGTCGAGCGAGAATGCGGTTGGGACAAACGAAATCAGCAGCACCAACGCCGCCACACAAAGCGTTCGGTTTTTACCTGGATACACCATACACCAGCCCGAGGTTTGTAACCGACATTCCTATTATACAGTGTAACAAAAGAAGGATAGGGTAAAAGGATGCGGTCGTGTTTACCAACGTCGTCAAAATTCCGCTATTTCGGGAATCCCCTTGTAACAATTCCAGAAAAAGCGACGACCTAAAGTAAATATTCCGGCCCGCCCACCTGACTCACAACCAGTTGGCCAGTGGCCAGTACAAAACGTAAATTTTTCGTTTTGTTTCCCCCGATATCGGCCTCATCCACCGTCAATCCCAGCTTGGATAATGCCGTTCGTATGGCCGTTGCGTTCCGGGTACCAATATTCAGAATATTCCCACCACCGCCGCCAAAGTTAAACAACTGAGCCCCGCCCACCATACGAATCGAAGCGTTCCGTTTCTGCCCCCCCGCGCTTTGATACTCATCCAGCAGGTGGGGAATAGCCAAATCAGCGTACTTGGCGGGCAACTCCTCGACGGCCCCTCTGGAAAGAGTACTTTCAGGCAACACAATATGAGCTAGGCCACCCACCTTGTTTTCCATGTCATAGATCACCAAGGCGATGCTCGTCCCGATATTCTGGACAACGTACACCGTTGTCCGCTTATTCGTTACCTTAAACTCGCCCAGTTCAATCTGTTCTGTGGTTTGTAGCGGCATACTACACTTCTTCTTTCACGAAGGACTCTGCCAGGGACCTGACGACCGAATTCAGCTCAAAGAGCTCCGAAAGCAATATTTCCGCAGCATCACCCTCAATATCAATGCCTGCCTTCTTGACAGCCTCGGTATCCAGGGAATACATCATGCCATCAGACCCAGTGCCTTGCCCCACCATCATCGTGTAGGCATCGGCCAAGTGAACAATGGCCATCAGCTTGATCTCATCCGCATCTACGGTTGGAGGAAGGGCGCTGGGGGTGTGGTGGTAACGGATGATTTTAACCAACCTTGCAGGTAAATTCCATTTTTCAGCCACACGGGTTCCAATAACAGTATGGCTAAAACCAATTACCCGCTCTTCCGCTTCGAAAAAATCAATCTGCTCTTGTGCGGCCAGCTTTTCAATCTCTTCGTAATTCGCACCCACGAACTCCCCCAGGACAATTTTTCCGATATCCCGGAGCAAGGCGCCTGTAAAGGCCAGTTCTGGATCCCGGAATCTTTCTCGTTGAGCGATGTGCTTGGCATAGACGGCGCATGTAAGGGCGTTGTACCAGAGATCCCCTTCGGCCAGAGAGTATCCTGCCACCGGACGATCGAGGGCGACCTTGCTGATAATGGTATACACCATGCTACGCAGGGATTTAAAGCCGAGAATCGCCACCGCTTCCTTCACAGTTTCAACCCGCCGCCGTAGTCCAAACGCCGCCGAGTTGCACAGACGGAGTACCTGGCTGGTAAAGGCCGCATCCAGACGAATGACTTCCGCAATCTTCTCGGCGCTCATATTAGGATCTTCCATCATATGACTAACGCGCATGGCGACCTGCGGCAGTTCTGGAAGTTTGTCTACTTTTGCAACAATTTGCTGTAGTGTAACTTTGGGCATGCTGATGTTCCTACCTCACTTTGACCTGACAAGGTCCCAGCCTGAATGGCCTCACTCTGTCTCATCATGTATATATTTATTCTAGCTGATCTTTTTATTCTACAGGCTCTACCCCCTGAGGGATTTTTTAGCCCTTGGGGACAAACTGTAAAAAAATGTGTTCTTTCCGCCACGAACGTGGTAGTTTTTATGATAAGTTGTTGTCCCGAAATGGTTGTGCTCACTTGATTACATTTCTCAAAGTTTCTTTTCAAATCTGAAGTTTTCGTCAATAATATTGTGAAGCGAGAAACCGGAATCGGACAAACTGTATTTGACTATGGGGAAACGTTTTTATGGAACATGAAACGCATTACTTCTCGGGGCAGCCTGAATTACCACTTCATCACCCATCGCCAGCAGCCATGACGCCTCAGCGGATGAAAGCCGTAATCAAGGTCGTAGGTGTCGGCGGCGGCGGAAGTAATGCTGTCAACCGAATGATCAATAGCGGCATGAGCGGTGTGGAGTTCTGGGTTATGAACACCGACGCCCAGGTCCTGGAAATGGCCAATACTGATAAGCGCATGCAGCTAGGCCAAAAGATTACCCGAGGTTTAGGCGCAGGGGGTAACCCCGCGATTGGCCAAAAAGCCGCTGAAGAAAGTCGGGATGACGTGATGGCCGCCTTGGAAGGCGCCGATATGGTCTTTATTACCGCCGGTATGGGTGGTGGCACCGGAACTGGCGCAGCCGCCGTGGTAGCTGGTATCGCTCGGGATCTCGGCGCACTGACCGTGGGTGTGGTGACCAAGCCCTTCACGTTTGAAGGACGCCGTCGGCAACAGCAAGCCGCCCAAGGTCTTGAAGGTCTGAAGGAAGCGGTGGATACCTTGATTGTGATCCCCAATGACAAGTTGCTTCAGGTAGTAGAGCGTCGCACCTCCATGCAGGAAGCCTTCCGCATTGCCGATGACGTGCTCCTCCGAGGGGTGCAGGGTATCTCTGATATCATTACCGTCCCCGGTTTAATCAACGTAGACTTTGCCGATGTGAAGGCTGTCATGAGCATGGCGGGTTCGGCCATTATGGGTGTGGGAACCGGATCTGGCGAAGGCCGCGCTCTGGAAGCCGCCCGGATGGCTGTAAACTCACCTTTGCTGGAAACCTCCATCGAAGGAGCCAGCGGTGTCATCTTCAACGTGACTGGTGGTCCCGACATGACGCTGCATGAAGTGAACGAAGCGGCTGAAGTCATTTATCAGGCCGTAGATAAAGATGCCAACATCATCTTCGGCTCCGTGGTGGATGAGCGGATTCAGGGTGAAATTCAGATTACGGTTATTGCTACCGGTTTTGAGCTTCGCTCGCAGCATGTTCCAGGGGGTCAGGCTCAGGATTTGATTCGCACGCCATTTGATACCAACTATCGTGGCGCCAGCAGTAAACCGGGTAGTCAAGCCCAACCGGCTGCGCCGACCAGCGCCCCAACCACTTTGATGCCCCCCAAGCTGGAAGAATCACCGCTGTTCAAGCCGGTTCAACCCAAACCGTCCACCCCAGGGATTCAGGAAACCGCCCGCAGAATTCTGGATCTGCCTGATTTTCTGAAACCCAAAAAATAGGCTGACGGTTGAGTAGTCCCTTGGCAAACTCGGTCATGCATCGTCCTTCCAACGGTTTTACAAGCACTGTAAACACCCTTGAGCTGACGACCGATGGCGTTTGTCTGTTGGATCAAACGCTCCTGCCCACACGGCTTGAGTACCGGCTGATTCAAACCGCCGCTGACATGGCGGAGGCGATTCGGACAATGATCGTGCGGGGCGCACCTGCTATTGGCATCGCCGGTGCCTACGGGTTGGTACTCTCTGCCAGGCAACATGCAAGTTTAAACCTGGAGAGCCTCAAAGCCCGGCTCAAAACGGATGCCGAGATGCTGCGGGCCACTCGCCCCACGGCGGTCAATCTGGCTTGGGCCCTGGATCAAATGCTGGCGCTGGTGGAAACAGCCGCGGACCGGGGCGCACTCCTGGAGCAGCTCACGGAATTGGCCACGCAAATTCACCGGGAGGATCTGGAAGCCTGTTACCGGATGGGGGATTATGGCGCGCAACTGGTTCCCAAAGGCGCCCGGATTCTCACCCACTGTAACGCCGGGGCGCTGGCAACCGCCGGATATGGCACGGCACTTGGGGTGATTCGTTCGGCCTTTGCCGTGGATCCCACTGTGCAGGTGTATGCCGATGAAACCCGTCCCCGTCTACAAGGGGCCAAGCTCACCGCCTGGGAGCTTCAGCAGGATCAGATCCCCGTTACGCTGGTAGCGGATAACATGTCGGGTATCCTGATGAAAAACGGAAAGGTCGATATGGTGGTGGTGGGTGCCGATCGCATTGCCGCCAATGGGGATACGGCGAATAAAATCGGGACCTACAACCTAGCCCTGGTAGCCCATGCGCATGGCGTCCCGTTTTATGTTGCCGCCCCTTGCTCAACCATTGATATTTCCATCCCCAACGGGGAAGCCATCCCTATTGAAGAGCGGGATCCAGAAGAATTGTACGCCGTGGGACAGGAGCAAATCGCCCCAACAGGCATTGGGTTCTATAACCCAGCCTTTGACGTGACCCCGTCCAAATATATTACCGCCATTATCACGGAAAAAGGCATCGTCCGCCCCCCGTTTACCGAAGGGTTAGCCCAACTGTTTCAAGCCTAGGCCAAAGCCCGCTTCCGCATCAATAAGCCTATTCTCCTCTCCTTCAGGTGGTGGATTTTCCCTCAAAAGCCTGTTTGCTCCTATCTGAAATCCTTATGATAGGAACATTCTGTGGATCAAACAGGGAAGTGGGTGTGACGAGTCGTTATTGGATAACCGAATCCAAATCATACTGGCATCAGATATTCAAAAGTGCCGCTGTGGTGCTGTTGTTGCTGATGGGTGCTTTTCTATCCCCTACATACAGTCAGATCCCTCAAAATCAACTATTACCCAGTGATAGTATTCTTAATAACCCGAATCTGCCAAGCAATTTTGACACCCAGACCCTGCGGCAGCAAAAAAACAAGGCGGATGAACTCCTAACCCCGGTGGACTCCAAAACGGATCCAGTGATCCGACCTCTACCCGAGCCTGGCTCAAACGCTTCACTCGGAGCGCCAGAAGAGGAGGTGGCCACCATTCAGCTTCAGGAACTTCTCATTAGCGGTGTCACTGTTTTTGAGCCCTCGGTTCTGGAGGAAAAATTTACCCCGTGGATCGGGCAGGAGGTCACCTTCCAGGATCTGCTCAGGATTGCCAGCGAAGTGACGGAACTGTACAAGCAAAACGGGTACGTAACCACCCGGGCCATTGTCCCTCCACAGGAGGTCCGCAACGGGGTGGTCCGAATCCAGGTCATTGAAGGAAAAATCTCGGATTTGGTCATTCGGGGGAATAAGCATGTAAAGGATGGGTTTATCCAGGCCCGCCTCACCCAGAAGGAAGGAGAGGTATTTCACCTCAAAACACTGGAGCAGGATATTGTTAGCCTGAATGGCAGTTCCCTGATGGATTCGGTTCGGGCCACCCTCAAACCCGGCGATCAAAACGGTACCAGCATTCTTGAACTGGACGTCAAAGACCACTTCCCGATTCACCTCCATCTGAACTTTGATAACCAGGGCCGTGAGCAAATTGGCCTGTACCGACGGGGGGCCACCCTGATCCATGAAAACTTTTTCGGCTTTGGGGATACCCTGGCCGTGAACGTCAACAAGGCCTCCGGGCTGATTTCGGCTTTTGGCCAATATCGGGCGCCCCTTGGCTCAAAAGGGTTTGCGCTGAACACTAGCTATGGATACAGTCAGGTGGATTTTGCCATACAAGAGCCTGTCTATAAAGTCGTATCCGATCCGCTCCCTCGGGAAATATTGGTCAGCGATGACATTGATGTTCGGGGCGAAACCCATCGGTACTCAGGCGGAATGGAGTTTCCCATCCTGGAATCCAAAAGGGAAGGCCAGTACTGGAAAATCAACGGCGATGTTTCAGCCACCTGGGTTGATACGATGATTTATGTGGAAAATGTCCCTCTCTCAAAATACCCGCCCTATGAGCCTCTGGACTTTGTCCAAACACTCTCCAGCGGAATCAACATCAGTGAGCAGGACCGATGGGGTCGCACCGGCGCTCGCCTGTCCATGACCAACGGCATAGGGTGGCTCGGCGGAAATACGGCTTTTTTGAAATTGAACGGCGATGTCACACGGGTCCACAACCTGGGCCATGGGCTTATTGGCATTTTGCGAGCCCAGACACAACTTAGCCCCGGAAGGCTTCCTGGGATAGAGCAAATGCAACTGGGCGGGGCCAACAGCGTCCGAGGTTTTCGAGAGGGTCAACTAATTGCCGATAACGGCTATTTCCTCAGCGGGGAAGTTCGATTTCCCCTGATCTTCCTCCCGAAAAAATTCAGAGCAGGTTGGCAAGGGTTAATTTTTGCTGAACATGGCGCCGTTTTTATTAACGGCCCGGATGATCACCCGGATGCCAGTGGTATACCAGGCTTTTTAACCAGCTACGGCCTGGGGCTCCGTGGACAGCTCAGCAAGCACTTGCAAGCACGGGTGGATTTTGCCATGGTCGGGGGGCCTCAGCGAGAGCAACCGGATATACGCACCCATTTTTCCCTGAATTCGGTCCTGTTCTAACAGCAGAAGATATACAAATTAAATAGCATCAAGTTTTTAACTATTGTTTTTATATAGATACAACTACTTTCTCTCTCTCTCTCTACAAACAATCACTGTACAAGTGGGACATAGATTCGGGTAAACACAGTGGCCGCCAACAAAGCGGCCCTTTATTTTTTGGGGACATTTCGACGAATCCCCTGCTTTTCAATCAGGCGAACGAGGCAGAACCCAACGTAATCGGTTAGGTTGATCTATATGACCCAAAAAGCCTGTGGAGAAGTCCTCTAAAGAGAGGACTCGGCCCCCGCTGAAGATTGCTATGCTGAAAAATGTGAAGGTAAGGCCTATCCACGTTTCTACAACATTTCTATAAAGAGGAAGAGCCCAATCGATGTGGACAAGCTGGAATAACATTAAAATCAAGGTTTTCAACTTGAGAACAAGGCAATGGGAAGAAACCCGACTGTCTCCCAGGGTGATCGGAATCACCGCTGTTGCCATGTTGGTCCTGCTCGCCATTTCCTCATTCTCTCTGGCATTTTATTGGACGGCAACCGAACTCACCGCCTACGCCAACCAGTCGGGAAAGACAAGCCAACAAAACCAGCCTTTATCCGAAGAGGACGAGTTACTCCGATGGATTCAGACCAGCGAGGATGAAACCATTGAGAATCTCCCTCGGCCTGAAGAAACAGCCAACGACGAGGGGGAGCCTTTGATGATGTTGGCGACCGCAGGTGGCGATCAAAAGGCAGAACTTCGGTTTGATCCATTTTCTCCAGCTATCTTTGAAGCCGGTCCTGGCATTCCCGGTGGTTTACCCGGAGAAGAACGGGACATTCTGGATCTGGTTCAATTAACAGGCGTCATCAGCGAGACGAACCCTAAAGATAACCTGGCAATTCTCAGAATTGACGATCCGGTCATTGGCTCCAGCCTGACAGCCATCAAGAAAAGCGGCGAAAGTTTTTCCGTAGAAAACCAATCCATCCGCATCGTATCCGTGCACTCGGATCGCGTCGAAGTGAAGGCAAATGGCAAAGCTCGCACCCTGGCATTGGTCCCCTATGTAGAAGCCTCCACCGGGAGCGTTCAGCCCTCAAGCAGCAGCTCTTCCGGCAATGCCGGGACAAACGCCAGAGGAGCCAACACGCCCTCCACTCGGGATAAAGCCGTCATTGAGCTGGAGGAATTAGAATAATGCCCCGCCAGTCCCCCTATTCAGAAAAGGCTGAGACCATCGTATGAAGCACGCAACAAAAAAACTGATTGCACTCTCCCTGTCCGGTTTTATGGTGGCAAGTTGCTTAATCGTTTGCCCCGTTTCCGCTCAGGAACTGGATCGTTCCTACGTCTTAAAGAGTGAGATTACCGTCCCAGGCGGTCAGAACCGCATTGACTTGAATAGTTATGGGGAAAGTGTTCAGAGTGTTCTCAGGCAAATCGCCGCCCAGGGGGGCTTCAACCTGATGATTGACCCCTCGGTTAGCGGTACTGTTTCTATTGACATGTATGATATTACGGTCAATCAAGCCCTGGAAGCCGTTGCTGATCTCGCTAACCTGGTTATCCTACCCAAAAGCGGGAACATCTACTTGGCCATCACCAAGGAAAAGGCGGAAGAAAAAGGACTGAACCGACACTTATCCAAGGTCATCCGCATTAATTACTCCAACGCCAAACGAATCGCCAATGTCCTCAACAGCTCGATTTTTTCCAAAGATAGTAGTGGCGGTAGTGCCAGCAGCCAAAATACGGAAGCACCGCTGGCTAGAGCAGATGCCCGCACCAACAGCGTGATTGTCGTGGGAACCACCCGTGAAATTGCCCTGGCAGAACAGGCCATCACCAGACTGGATATTCCCCGGGAAAGCAAAACCTTTTACCTCAGCCACTCCAATGCGTTGGATGTCGCCGCCATGCTATCCAGCAGCGTGTTCAACGATGGCTCGCCGTCATTGATTCTAAACAGCGGCGGAAGTGGCAGTGGAAGCGCGGCCAGCGCCGGAGCGACCGGAAGCACAGGAAACGGAAATAACCGTGCCTTGCCCAGTACAATGCGCGTGGATCAGGAATCCATTGAAGATGGTGAAGGTATTGATAGCTTTGGTGGCGGCTCCAGCGGCAGCGCAACCGGAGCTTTAAGCCAAGGTATTACCTTACGAGGCACTGTAAAGACAACGGATACCATCAATATCTCCCCGGAAGGCGCGCTGGTAATCCCGGATACCCGTACCAACGCGGTCACTATTATGGGCACTGCAGAGCAAATCGCATTGGCGGAATCCATGATTCCCATTCTGGACGCCAGATTGCCCCAGGTCGCTATTGAGGCCACCCTGATTGAAATTACAAGCGAAGGCACCAAGGAGCTCGAAAATTCCATTGGCGCGGGAGATGGCCGCTTGCAACTAGGCTTTAACAATACTGATATGGCAGGTATTGCCGCCAACCCTGATACGGGCAGAAACCTCATCGGGTTGCCCACTGCGACCAGCGATACCCAAGGCTACGGGAGAACTGGCGCAGTATTTTCCACCAATCCCATCACCCGTGAAGTTGATTATGTCGCTCAAATCAAGGGGCTGGTCAGCCGGAGCAAAGCCAAGATTCTGGCGAACCCCACCGTTGTCGCCACCCACGACACCGAGTCCATGATCAGCATTGTCGATGAAATTGTCCGCAGAACCACTGTGGAAGCCGATGGCATTACCGGCTTCACCACCCAGACCGTGGAGCTCGGGGAAGCCGGTATCGTACTTGATATCCTTCCAAAAGTGGGTGAAGACGGCACCATCACGATGCGTTTGCGCCCCTCTGTCACCACCGTTCGGCGTGAAGAACGCGACGCGCTGAATAACCTTATTACCCTGCTCAGCAAACGGGATTTACTGACCCAATCCGTCCGGGTCCGTGATGGAGAAACCCTGGTTATTGGCGGCTTGATCAGTGAAACCGAAAACACTCGTCACGACAAGCTCCCGCTCCTTGGCGATCTGCCCATCGTTGGCGCTATGATGCGCGCCTCCGCCAAAGGCTCCAAGCGTTCAGAACTGGTTTTACTGATTACCCCTCATATCCTGAATGATACCAACCTGACCCCGGTTTCCTATACCCAACCCCGCATGTTACCAGGAAACGGCCACGAGAGATGAAGACAGTCGCCATGAAAAAAACAATCTTCAGAAATCCGATAACCCAAGCCACCTTCCGGGTTGCGACGGCCTTGACAATTATGGTCGGGCTCATCGCCCCAATGGAAGTCCTTGCGGCCGGACCCGGCGTGCTATCCGGTGATATTCGCCTCACCGTAGTTGCCCAGGAGCTGGATAAAATGCTCCCGCTGACGGATACCAGCCAGATTGTGAACATGTCTTTCCATGGGGTCCCGACGGCTGATGCTTTGCGGGCCCTGGCCAAAAAAGGCGGCTTTAACATCGCCATTGACGAATCAGTCAAGGGAACCTTAAATATCGATCTGAAAAATGTCAGCCTTCAGGATGCCCTGGCTTCCATTAAAAGCTATAGCAACCTGGCCTATGGGGTCAACGGCAACACCCTGATGGTCGCGGATGCGGAATCGGATCGAGGGAAATCCTTTGAACGGGCCGCCACAACGATTATCCCCCTGCGCCACGCCAATGCCAAAACAGTGGCCAACTTGCTGAATACCGCATTGTTTGGCGCACAACAAGGCATGGGAGGTACATCAGGGACAGCCAGCGGCCAGCAACTGAAAGTGACCCCGGATTATCACACCAACAGCCTGGTCGTGGTCGGTACCCCTTCTGACATTAAAACCGTTCAGGATCATGTCCAGGTTCTGGATGCGCCACGGGAAACCCGCACATGGCGTTTGAGCCATGCCAACGCGCTGGATGTGGCCGCCATTTTATCTTCCAGTCTGTTTAATGAAGGTCAGGCTGGCCTGATGCTGGAAGGCGGCGGTTCAGGCAATTCAGCGGCCAGCGGGCAAGGTGGCAACCGGAATAATATGTTCCCAAGCACCATGCGGGTTCGTGCTGAAAATATTCAGGAAAGCGAAGGCGCTACCACCGCAAGCCAAGGGAATAGCGACAGTGAGGGTGTGGTCAGTGAGATGACCCTGCGTACTCGCAAGAAGGAAGACCAGACCATTCAGATTTCACCGGAAGGGCCGTTGATTATTCCCGATACCCGTTTGAACACCATTACCCTGATGGCCACCGCCGAGCAAATTGCCATGGCCGAGGCTTTAATTCCTACCCTGGATCGCAAAGCGCCGCAAGTGGTGTTGGAAGCCTCCTTGATTGAGGTCTCCAGTGGTGCCCGGAAAGACTTTGGCTTCAGCACTGCCGCTCGGGACGGCAAATGGGCGCTGGGTTCAAACAACACCCAGGACGGCACCAGCGATTTGTTCAATAACCCGTTTACCAATGCCATTGGTCTGCCAACTTCGGTGACCAACCCGTATGAAACTGTTTTCCAGTTGGGAACCAACCCCATTTCCAAAGTAACGGATTTTGTCTACCAGCTGAACGCGCTGGTCAGTCAAAACAAGGCCAAAGTCCTGGCGAACCCAACGGTTGTCACCACGCATGATAACGAAACCATTATTAGCATTGTGGATGAGATTATCCGAAGCGTTACCGTAACTGCCAACTCTGCGGGTAATGACGTCGGTGTTGAAGCCACCATAGGCGAAGTCGGGATTGTGCTGAACATCCTGCCCAAAGTCGGGGCCGATGGGACCATTTCGTTAAGGGTCCGCCCTACGGTTTCCACCGTCAGTGACACCTATACGGATCGGTTCCAAAACACGATTACCCTGGTTTCCAAGCGCGAGGTGCTGGCCCAGAACGTCACCTTGAAAGACGGGGAAAGCTTTATCCTGGGTGGACTGATCCAGGATACGGACTCAGACACGGTGAACCAGCTTCCGTTCCTGGCTGACTTGCCCATCGTCAGTGCCCTGGGACGAAGCTCTATCAAGAACAAGAACAAAACCGAGCTGCTCATTGTCATTACTCCGCATATTATGGATCAGCAGACCGCCAATGAGCGCCAACCATCTCCTTTTGTCCCAGCCATACAGCACAGCCGCCACAATGGGGCTGACTCAACGGTACCGGTTTCACATTCCCCGATTATCGCCAGCCCCAGTGCATTACCACCGTTGGAACGCGCCAACATCATTGGCGGCACTCCTCAGGAAAGCCGGATGATGGACAGTGGACCAGCGTCCAAGCAATGGACAAAGCCCTCTACACAACCCGCTGCCCAGCCCCTTGGAGAAGTGAAAACACCGCAACACGTGGCGGAGACAAAACAGACATCCCGGTCAACATTCAAACCCCAGGCTCATCAAGTCGGCATGACGCCACAGTCTGATAAACCCGTAGTCCATGATCCCTTGGATACCTCTGATGAAGCCATCCGGACCATCATGGAAAAATTCAAGCCTCAGTAATTCAAAACCCAATCTGTTGACCCACACCGGAATCTGTTATAAAACTGGAAGACAGTCACGTTCCCCTGACAGGACACAGAGACATGGAAGGGGTCCGGGTGGTGAGGAAGCCGCCTTGAAAGCGGTCGCCCCGTGAGGGGTTGCAGGTTCGAATCCTGTCCCTTCCGAATTTTGTATAATGGTCCTGTCAAACCAACGATGTGTTAATCGAGTGAGGCATATATCTGATGGAAAGAGTCAGCAAGGAAATCAAGGTTCTGATCGCAAAAGATCTCGTCTCCAGCTATGTTCGGGGGGAAGGCGGCAAGAACGTCAACCCGGATCAACTGGGTGAGCTGTTCGCAAAAGTGTACAAAAGCGTTGAGGGCGCCCTTCCGGATCCTGAGGAACGGAAGATCGGCCTTGGCATCTAGCCCCGCTTTACTCAGAATACCCTTTTGACATGATGGCATTTTGGCAACGCTGGCAAAAGCAGCTAACGTTTGTGGTTGTTTTGGTCAGCGTGTTGTTTTTGGGGGCGCTTTATTTCAGCGTCATCGACACCGAGGTTCTGGGGTTTACTCACGATGACGGGGTGTATGTCCTCCTGGCCAAAGCATTGGCTGAAGGGGACGGCTACACGCTGAGTTATCTGGTAGAGCCCATGGGACAGGTGAAGTACCCTATCCTCTACCCTTTGTTTTTATCCCTGGCCTGGAAACTCAACCCGCACTTCCCGGAGAACATTCCCTTGCTTAACGGGTTTACCATCGGCGCGACCCTTGCGGGCCTATTCGTTGTCTTATATTATTTGCGGAATTGCAAAAACCTGCCTGGCTGGCTCTCACTCGCCATTCTTTTTTTGTTGGGCTCAAACTATTACTTTATCAACTTTGCCACCACCATGATGGCCGAAGGGTTATATGTTCTGCTGTCATTTGCAACCCTACTTTTTGCCGAGCGCTTTTTCCGGCCAGATTCCAAATGGCATCTCGCCACGCTCATCCTGCTTTCTGCCCTCACCTTTCACGCACGACTTTTTGGGTTAACGCTGATTGCGGCCCTCACCGCCTGGCTGCTCATTCGTAAGCAATGGAAAATATCACTATTTTATCTTGGAGCAACGCTCTTCCTGACCGCCATTCCCTGGTTTATCTGGATTAAAGTCAATACCCCAACCGACATTACCCTCTACAACCAACCCCTGATCCTCAGCTACAGCAACTATGGACTGGAGCTGTTTTCCATTTTCCAGAGCGGGGAATATCTGGATCGGGTGATCAATACTTTTGGCGCAATGATTTTCCGAATTTTAGAAGGCATGTTCCAGGTTATCCCCAACTTTTTCAAACTCCTGTCCGTCTGGAACAAACCTTTGGCCGAAAACCCAATGGCCATTCGGGTCTACCTAGTGTCAGTTCTGATCTGTTCGTACGACCGGTTTGGGTACTTCACCTACCGGGCTCTCTCAGGCATCAAGCGCGCATATCAAAAACGCTCTTTGGCTGGCGTGGCCTTAAGCGATATTTATCTTGTCTTTTACCTGGCCCTGATGATTCTCTGGAGCTATGAGAACCAGATCCCCCGCTTTCTGATTCCCCTTTTGCCCCTGTTTTGGGTGCACTTCTTTAAGCCCATCCTGGCCTGGAAACCAAAACAAACCAGCTGGCTCAAGCCCACAGCCATCGTTTGCATCCTGCTGACCGCTCTGGTGACCACGCCCAATATTTTGCGCTCCCTCCACTTTATTCGTCAGCACCACTGGATTGACACAGGAAAAGCTCCCTGGCTCTGGGAGGAGTACCAGGCTGCTTTTCAGTTTATCAAACAGAATCTCTCACCGGATACCCCGCTGGCTTCTCCCAATGACGTGGTGTTTTCCCTCTATACCCAACAGCCCAGCTATTTATTTCACCAGATGGCGTTGCAGAAAAAAGACAGGAAGTATACCGCCCAGGATGTCTACAAGTTGATGCCCAGTCTGGATTATTACCAGGTCAAGTATCTGGTGGTAGAACCCGAACTGACTCACCGGATGTTGACCTCACCGGAACAGCCTCTGGCACGATTGCTATTAGACCGCTTCCCGGAACGTTTCCAATTGGAATTCACCTCCCCCCGACACGCTGTTAAACTCTACCGGATTCTCCCTGAACAACAGCAATCAGAGCCACATCAGGATTCCCCATGAAATAAGGGAGATACAGTACTGTATCTCCCTTAACCGTTCGCTTAACAGACTGGCTTAGAAGTCAAAGTAGCCAGGGTCTGTAGAGACTCGAGTGACACCACTAGCGCCAGCAGTACCGGTCGCGTTTTGTCCCGTGGTGATCCGGCCGTTACCATAGAGGACAAAGGAACCCCAAGGTTCAGAGCCATCCCCGTCGGGATCGATGTTAAAGGTCAGGTAGTGAGTTTCATCGGCAGTATCAAAATCCTGGCCGTCATCGTATACCAGAATTCCGCCGTTATGCAGCTTGAGACATTGCAGTGACGCGCAGTCATAGTCAGAGGTACTGGTCGCCGTATCCAGGGCAATGTAGTTCATAAATTTGGTCAAGGCAGCCGTTGTGGTTGTATTGGTAATCCCGTTTTCCGTTTGCTCGGACGAGAAGGCCCCGGAAACCATGGACATGGCTTCTTTGGTGATGGCCGAGTTCTGACCTGATGTTGAGGAGTTCAAGACCTTCGGAATGGTGAAGGTGGCGATAACCCCCAGAATTGCAAGCGCAATCAGCAATTCAGCCAGGGTAAAACCTGTATTGTAACGCAGTTTATTCATCTGTATTCTCTACCTCCAGTTATCATAACTTGCTAAAAGTACTTTCACCTGAGCTCTGTCACCCGTCCGCTCACTTGTCATGTCGAACACGCTCTGCGAATTCCCTGATATGTTACATTACTTATTATTCTCAATTGTATATCACTTTTTTATAATTGGGGTCGATTGACCAAGTGACCAATTATTGAGATCATCCGGTCGATGGATACGTGTTGAGAGGTGGGGGCAAACAGATTTTGAGAAGTCAGGGAAAATCATCTATCCACGTTGAACTGTCCTTTCTCTTATCTGATACCAAAGCACTATTTTGGAATCGTTAGTTAACAATTCGTCACATTTTGTAAAAAACTTTAGGCTATTTTGAAAACATTTTTTAAGATTCCTTAACAAAGCCCAGAAACAGTTCGCGCATGCTGAAAAAACAGGATCCAAGTATTTGAAATTTCAAAAAATATTACAAATATGTCACAAAAAACACTGTCCCCAGCCCGAAGGTTCGTTACATTTGCAACATTTATAGCCGGGTGTGGGCTGGCATTGTAACAAATTTTTCAAATTTTTTATTATTTCTTCGCCTTGTCTTTCGGGTCGCCTGACACTTTTTCTTCGCTCAACTCAGGCTTCGGGGGTTCTTTCGGAAAGTAGTTTTCCCCCAGTCGTTTTTCCAGCTGCTGAATATGGGCCCTGGACTTCATCCCATACGGACTTTCGGGGAAATTCCCCGCCACGAAGCTGAATAATTCAAAAGCGTCGGTAAAGGCTTCACGCTCTGTATAAAGCACCCCGGCCTGATAAATGGGCTTTGCCAGTTGAGGGCTCTTGGGATACTGCAGCATCAAATCAAGCAGCTGGTACTTGATTTCCGCCAACTGGCCAGCATCTGTCGGTGAGAACAACATACGGGACTGGATTTTGACCATCAATTCCCCAAGCTGCTTGTTAATCGGCTCAAGCCCCTTTTGAATCTCCGCTTCTATTTTTGCGGCATCCTGCCCCTCACCCTTTTTCTTCTTGGCCGCCTCAGCGGGAGGTACGGCGACCACAGACAAGCAGACCAGCCCGACCAGAACAATCAGGCAAAAAACACGTCTTTGTAACCGGTGGCCTTTGCCAAACCCGGTCCGCATTTCCGCATCCGCATCAATATGAAGCAGGCTCTTCATCATAAGGACTCATCTCCCGACCTGGACTATTGAAAATGGGATCCAGGTCCTAAGTGCCTCTTCGGATCATTTGTAAAGTTCTTTAATGAACCGTGGAAGTTTATTCGGATCGATACGCTTAACATAAGGCGTTTTCACAGAGCAGACACGCTGACTCTATGCTATAATTGCCCTCTGGAGTACAGCTTTCAATGGGGTTTGAGCAAGATTACCGTTAAGTTTAACAACACAGGATATTGTCAATGCTTGAGAGTACACCTACAATGAGTTCCTCTTCTTATGATGCCGATCAAATACGGGTTTTAGAAGGCCTTGAGGCCGTTCGGATGCGCCCAGGGATGTATATCGGCTCAACCAGCCAGCGAGGACTACATCACCTAATTTACGAGATTGTCGATAACTCCGTGGACGAGGCATTGGCCGGCTATTGCTCGGAAATCCACATTACCATCAACGAGGATGAGAGTGTCACGGTCCAGGATAACGGTCGGGGCATCCCGGTGGGCATTAAGGCCGATTCCGGGAAGTCTGCCCTGGAGCTGGTTCATACCGTGTTGCACGCCGGCGGAAAATTCGGCGATGGTGGCTATAAAGTCTCCGGCGGTTTGCATGGGGTGGGCGCCTCGGTGGTCAACGCCCTCAGCGAGAAAATGATCGTGGAAGTCCACCGGGACGGCCACATCTGGAAGCAGTCCTACCTGCGCGGTATCCCTACCAACCCCGTCGAAAAAATGGGTGAAACCCAAATGACCGGCACCAAAACCACCTTCTGGCCTGATAGCGAGATTTTTGAAACCACTGAGATCGACCAGGAAGTGATCAGTACCCGTTTACGGGAAATGGCCTTCCTGAATAAAGGCTTAAAAATTGTCTTTACCGATGGCAAGACCGAAAAAACCGAGGTATATCACTTTGAGGGTGGGATTCAAAGCTACGTTCACTTCCTCAATGAAAGCAAAAGCGTTCTGTTTGAGCCGGCCTTCTACGCGGAAGACACCAAGAACGATGTCTTGGTAGAAGTGTCTATTCAGTATACCGACTCCTACAACGAAAACGTCCTCAGTTTCGCCAACAACATCAACACCCACCACGGCGGAACCCACCTGACCGGCTTCCGTAACGCCATTACCCGGATTATTAACGATTATGGCCGGAAAAACGGCATTATTAAGGATAACGACGCCAACCTTTCTGGAGACGACATCCGGGAAGGACTTACGGCCATTGTCAGCGTTAAAGTCCCCAACCCGGAGTTTGAGGGCCAGACCAAAGAAAAGCTGGGCAACAGCGAAGTCCAGGGGATTGTGCAGGCGGTGGTGTCTGAAAAATTCAGCGACTGGCTAGAACTAAACCCGAAACAGGCCAAAGTCATCGTCTCCAAATCCATGTTGGCTGCCCAGGCCAGGGAAGCCGCCCGGAAAGCCCGTGAGCTCACCCGTCGTAAGACGGTTCTGGAAAGCTCTACATTGCCAGGAAAGCTGGCCGATTGCTCCAACCGGGAGCCTGAAAAGTGCGAAATCTACATTGTTGAGGGTGATTCAGCGGGCGGCAGCGCAAAGCAAGGCCGAAACCGGGAATTTCAGGCCATTTTGCCCCTACGTGGTAAAATCCTCAACGTGGAGCGGGCCCGTCTGGATAAGATCTACAACAACAATGAGATCCAGAGCCTGATTCAGGCGCTGGGGATCACCATCTCCCGGACCGATGAAGAGTTTGATATGTCCCGGCTCCGCTATCACAAGATCATCATCATGACCGATGCGGACGTGGACGGGGCCCATATCCGGACCCTGCTTCTGACCTTCTTCTTCCGTTATGCCCGACCCCTAATTGAAAACGGCTATGTGTATATCGCTCAACCTCCGCTATATAAAGTCTCGGCAGGCAAGGATGAGCGTTACCTGTATAACGACCGGGCGTTGGAAAAAACCTTACAGGAACGGGGCGTCTCCAATCTGGAATTTTTCAGCGTGGGACGAAAAGATTCCCGAAGAGAACAAGCCCTGCTGGAGCTCCTATCCGATATCTCCAAGTTTGAGCATGCCCGCCACTATACCGGGTTAAACCGGATTCCCGAGCCAGTGCTACTTCACTTGGTTGAGAACAAGGTGGAATCCTTGGTTCTGACAACTCGAGAGCAGGCTGAGCCCTTTGTTGGCCAGCTCCGAACCCGCTTCCCTGAATACCAATTTGAATTGGAAGCGCATCCTGAGGAAGAAACGCTGAGCCTGATCATCCGGTACCCGGTGGAAAATGGCAACAACAGCTCTGAAACCGTATCCACCTTACTGACCGTCAATATTATGGATGGTCTGGAGTACGAACGTCTGCAGGAGCTGTTCCCGAAAATTCAGGATTTCCTCCCCGAGCGGCATGAAGGAGGCCTGTCTCTGGTTCTGAACGACAAGGAAGAACTTCAGATGCAGTCAACCGAGCAGTTGATTGCCTTTATCGAGGAACGGGGCAAAAAAGGCATTAACATCCAGCGATTTAAAGGCTTGGGTGAAATGATGCCTCAACAACTTTGGGATACCACCATGAACCCGGAAACCCGGACCCTGCTTCAGGTGGAAATCCAGGAAGCCGCCGTGGCCGATAAACTCTTTGATATCCTGATGGGCGAGCGGGTTGAACCTCGTCGGAACTTTATCGAAACCAACGCGGCCCTCGTAAAAAACCTGGATATTTAGCCTGTATTGTTCTTGAGAGGATCCTAAGACATGAAAAAGCAATGTCTGTCTATTCTCCTGGCTTCAAGCCTACTTCTAGCCAGTGGCGTCGCTCTGGCTGAGACGCAGGCAACGGAGGAAGCGCCCGCCCAAGCGTCCCCCCAAATCCCCCTGGACACCCGGAATCCCATTGAGCGGGTTAAGAAATCCCGGTTAATGGCAGGCGAACCGGATGGGGAGTTTACCCCGGAAAAACACCTAACTCGAGCCGAGCTGGCCAAAATTCTGGTTAAAGCCTTTGATATCGCCGAAAGAAGTACCCCAGGTCCCAAGCAGGTCAATGTTCAGGACGTCCCAACTGAGCAATGGGCCTATCCAGAAAATCAAACGGCCCTACAGCACGGACTGATGGAAGGATACCGGGAAGGGGTCTTTCATCCCAGTCATCCGGTTTCACGGGCCGAAGGCTTTGCCATTTTCGCCCAGGCGTATGGGGTTCATCAGTTTGAGGAAGAAACGGTGGATGAAATCATGGCCCGATACCCTGACACGGATCAGGTCCCGGACTGGGCGCGCCAGGCCCTGGCCACCGCTCTGCGTTTTGGCTTTGTCAATACCGATGAAATGGCCAACCGGGTCTACCCCAATCAAACCCTGACTCGGGGGGATCTGGCTTACGCTTTAAGCAAGTACCTCAACCGGAAGGAAGGGGTTGATCTCGGCCCATCCGAAGAATTTTAGGGTTTGTCCAGTCCTGCTTAAAACGGCTTCCAATAGAGCTTGGGAGCCGTTTCTATATAAAAAATCGGGAAAATAACCGGCTTCATATAATATTTCTCCGTGACCAGTCCCATCCTTCCGAATATAATAGTAGGGTGAACGAATAGAAAAATCGTTCATTTTTGTGCCCCCGTTTCGTTTATTCGTGTTGAAAGTTCCTGTCTACCATGATGCCCTTCCTGTTCCGCCGTGGCACTGTTAACCTGATTTTAGGAACCCTGTTGGTGACCATGCCCTGTGCCGCGTTTGCGGAAAACGGCGATGTTTCCGAAGAAGCGACCCTGGTTGTAGACAGCCAACCGGAAACCAGCCTGCCAGAAGTCAAACTGGATCTGAATGAGGAAATTCGGATCGTCCCATCGTCCCCCACCCTATTGCGGGGATCACTCCTGAAAACCGATGAATATCCCATTGATCTTGAAACTGTTCTGAAACTGGCTGCGGATCAGAACCTGCAGATTGCCCAAGATCAGCTTGAGACACGGGTTGTCAAGAACACGTTTTACCAGAACCTTTCCAACCTTCTTCCCAGCATCTACGCCACGTATGATCATTCCCGTTTCCAGGGTGGGATCCAGATTTTCGGGAACGAGACCCTGACAATTTACCAAACCCGGATTCAACCGCAGCTCCTGACCCGGTGGACCCTTTACCCAGGTGGAACCACCCTGTTTGAATCCCTGGCCGCTCGGCGCCGATACAACGCCAGTGAATCCTTTCTGCAAGAAACATACCAGGAACAACTGGCTCGGGCTGTCGATGCCTATTTTCAGTTGATAGCGACTTATGTCCAGCGGGATGATGCCCGCCAAAGCTTACAAGAAGCTTCCTATCAGGTTTCGGTCAGCGAAGCGCGAATTCGAGCCGGGGTTGGAACCAACCTGGAACTGATGCGAGCCCAGAACCTTCAGGCGCAACGAGAACGAAACCTCATTCAAGCAGAGAACAGCATGCTCCAAAGAGAGCAGGAACTTTTGAATCGCCTGAATCTGGACCGGCATATTCACCTCATTCCAAAGACAATTGAAGCTGTTCAGCTGGTGCTCGTCCCCCCATCCACGCCACCCGAACTGTTGATTCAAGAAGCCCTGGTAAGTAACCCCGAATTGGAGGGCGTCAATGCTGAAATCAAAGCGCTACAAGCAGATCACTACGCCGCCATTTCAGCCATCGTCCCTTCTGTCACCCTGGAAGCCAATATTGGCGGGACGGGGCCTTATATTGATGATTTGTTCCTGACCCGGCAAGGCCGCTTCCGAATTGAAGCCAACCTACTTGAGAATCTGGGTACGGAGGTCTTGCTGAATATCCGACGTACCTCCCTGTTGATCAAACAGGCTAAACTTCGTCGGGACCAAGTTATTCGAGATATTGAAACCAATGTGACCAACGCATGGCTGGATAGCTCCGCGCTCGCCAAAGAAATTCAAGTTGCCGAAGTGGAACTGGCTACTGCCCAAGAGGCCTACCGACTGGCCGTTGCACGTTTTGAGGCGGGTGTTGGTATACAGTTAGACGTTTTGGACGCGGAAACCGAACTGAGTAATGCCCGTTTTCGTTTAGCAGACGCAGTTGTGCGTTTTGATCAAGCCCAAATTCGACTATTAGAAGCCATGGGCAAAATTTCAATCCCCAATATTATGCAAGGTCAAAGAATTCCAGCAGTTCAGCTTACTCCCCCCACCCAACAAGAAGAAGAACAAGATGATAATGATGAAGCGAACCCCATTTAATCGTCTGGCCAATATCTGCCAGGCAGGATTTTTGATTTTTTTATCCGGCTGCGGCGCGCAACAGAACCAAAATGGTCCTATGGCCACCCCGGTTACTGTGGAACGGGTTGACGTTCAGATCTGGAAACCCAGCTATACCACAACAGGCACCATTGAGGCCAACCAGTACGTTGACCTCAATACCGAATCCCCCGGTACGATCATGGGCCTGTACTTTCAGGAAGGCCAACAAGTGGCCAAGGGGAAAACCCTGGTTCGATTGAAAGCCGATAAGCAGCTGGCCCAGGTACATAGCTCGTCAGCTGAGCTGGAATCGTCTCGGGATCTGGTCACCATACAGGATGCGGAAATTGAACGCCTCCGCTCTTTTGTGGACGCCGCAGAATCCAGAAAAAAATTGGCAGAAGCGGAATTCCAGCGGTTTCAATCCCTATTTAAAAGCAAGGTGATCTCGTCTCTGGAGCTGGATCAAAAGCGCTCCATGTATGAGACGGCACTGGCGGATTATCATGCGGCGCTCCAGCAGCTCAAGGCTGTTGAGGTCCGTAAACAACAAGCTATCGCGGAACTCCGTCGCGCCAAATCCAACTACCAGTACACCCGTGCGGTGGCCAATGAGCTCTCTATCCTTGCGCCGTTCAATGGAACGATTGGCCAAAAGTATGTAGCCGTTGGCGATTATATCATACCAACCGAAAAAATCCTGACCCTGGTGGATAACTCGGTGCTTAAAATTGCCTTTACCGTCCCGGAACGATACCTAAGCTCCCTTAAAATAGGGAAGGAAGTGTTGGTCGCCGCGGAAAATGTGCCCGGTAAGGTATTTCGAGGCAGTATTCAGTTTGTGGACCCGGTGATTGATCTCAGCAGCCGAACCGTGATGGTCAAGGCCCTGATCACAGATGCCGGAAATCACCTGAGACATGGACAGTACGCTGGGGTCAAACTTGTGCTGAACACCATCTCCAACGCCATCGTCATTCCGGAAGAAGCCGTTTTCATGCAAGGGGAAAAGCCCTTTGTTTATGTAGTCCGCTCGCAAAAGAATGAAGAGGGCAAGCCCAAGCTGCTGGCTCGCCTGCAGGCCATACAGACGGGTCAGCGGGATGCGGGCAGGGTCCATGTCCTCTCCGGGCTGACCCGCCAGGATCAGGTCATTACCAGCGGGCTTCAGAAGATCTTTGATGGTGCGGAAGTCATGCTATTGGAGCCCACTGAATCCCAGACTCCCAATTCGAATCTAGAGGCGCCCCCAAAGGAAAAACCTGACAGCGCCCGGATTAACACCCCCAAAGAGAAGGCAAGCGAATAAAGGAACACTCTTCCATGTGGCTTTCCGATATTTCTATTAAACGCCCTGTTTTGGCCACGGTCCTCTCCCTGATCCTGGTTCTGCTGGGCATTGTGGGACTTACCCGCCTTTCGGTCCGGGAATACCCGGATATTGACCCGCCGGTGGTTTCGGTGAATACCATCTATCCGGGCGCCAGCCCTCAGGTCATGGAAACAACAGTCACCGAGCCTCTGGAAGATGAGCTAATCGGGATTGAGGGCATCAAAACGATGTCTTCCATCAGCCGGGAGGAATCCAGCAGCATCATTATTGAATTTGAGCTGTCCAGAGATATTAACGTGGCCGCGCAAGACGTACGGGATCGGGTGTCTCGAGCCCGTCGAAACCTGCCTAATGATATTGAGGAGCCCATCATCTCCAAGCAGGATACCGATGCCAGCGCCATTATGTGGCTGGGGCTTTCAGGAAAAGGCTATTCTCCCCTGCAAATTACCGATTACGCCGATCGTTACATCGTTGATCAGCTTCAAACCGTCTCCGGGGTGGGAAATATTATTATTGGCGGGGCTCGGGAATACTCCATGCGGATCTGGCTGGATCCGGCCAAGCTGGCCGCCCGGCGCATCACGGTTCAGGACGTGGAAGAAACCCTGCGCAACGAGAACATTGATATTCCTTCGGGACGAATTGAGGGAATTCACCGGGAATTTACCATTCGAACCCTGGGCGAACTGAAAACCCCGGACGAGTTCAACAGCCTGATTATCAAACATGTCAACGGAAACCCGGTTTACCTGCAAGATATTGGGAAAGCGGAGATTGGTCCCCGAAGTTACCGTTCCCTGGTCCGCTTTAATGGGGAGCCAGCTGTTGGTTTGGGGATTGTCAAGCAATCCAAGGCCAATACGCTGGATGTGGCCAAAGGGGTTCGGGAGAAAGTCGATCAGATTAGAAAAACCCTCCCACCCGGCCTGAGCATTGAAGCCGCCTATGACAGTTCGGTCTTTATCCAGCATTCCGTGGATGAAGTGGTGGAATCCTTGTTTGTGGCCTTTGTCCTGGTTGTGCTGGTCATTTTCATGTTCCTGCGCAGCAAGCGAGCCACCCTGATCCCATCTCTGTCCATTCCCATTTCACTGATTTCCACCTTTACGATTATGTATTTCCTGGGCTATACCATTAATGTCATCACCCTCCTGGCCCTGACACTGGCCATTGGTCTGGTTGTTGATGACAGTATTATTGTGCTAGAGAATATTTACCGGCGGATGGAGGATGGAGAACCCCCGCTGGTTGCCGCGAAAAACGGGATGGAGGAAATCGGATTCGCCATTTTGGCCACCACGGCTTCCCTGGTGGCGGTCTTTATTCCCATTGTCTTTATAGAAGGGATTATGGGACGACTGTTGGTGGAATTCGCCGTGGTCATGTCTTTTGCCATTATTGTCTCGGGCTTTGTTTCCCTGTCGCTGAGCCCCATGATGTGTTCCCGCATTCTAAAAACAGAACGGGCACAACAGAACCGCCCAGCGAGCCTGCAACCAAAAGCCAATATCCTCGATCGCTTTTCCCTCCTGTTACAGAACATGGGGCAATGGTACCAGAGTAGCCTGATCGCATCTTTCAACCTGAAGCCCCTCATTGTTTTAGCGCTGTTGGTTCTGGGAGTTTTCAGCGCCGCCGCCTATTATTTCATTCCCAAAGAATTCCTCCCGCTGGATGACCGGGGATCCATCATGACGATTATTCAGGCACCTGAAGGCGCAACACTGGATTACACCGATAAAGCCGTCCGCAAAGCCGAAGCAGTGTACAACACAGTTCCTGAAGTCGCCCGACAATTCTCCATTATTGCCATGAGCGCTCAGGGGGTCGGCCAGGTCAACAGCGGGATGATGTTTGTCAATCTTGTCCCGGCGAGAGAAAGAAAGCGCAAGCAGCAAGATATTGTCGCCAGCCTTTTCCCCCAGATGATGGCAATCCCGGAGGCCTTTGTATTTCCCATCAACCCGCCCTCTAACCCGGTCAGCCGTTTTGGCAAACCCGTTGAAATGGCCCTTCAGGGTACCGATATCGATGAACTGGACGCCGTGGCCAACCGGATTATCCAACGGGCTCATGGTATTACCGGCTTGTATCAGTTAGAAAGCGACCTGAAACTGAATAAGCCTCAGTTAGAGGTTGAAATCAACCGGAATAAAGCCTCAACCCTTGGTGTTTCCGCTCGGGATATCGCCCGAAGCATGCAGATTCTTCTGGGTGGGCTGGATCTCTCCACCTTTAAACTCAACAACAAGCGTTATGACGTGATGGTTCAAGCCTTCCCGCAAAGCCGATTGGTCCCAAGCCAGCTGGAAAATATCTCGGTGGAAGGCTCGGAAAATATGTTAATCCCTCTATCCAGCCTGGTGACTTACCGGGAAACGGTATCCCCGAAAGAGCTGAACCACTACAACCGTCTGAGAGCCGCCACCATCAGCGGCAACATCATGCCCATTCCGGGGATCAGCTTAGGGAATATTCTGGATGAGCTGGAAGCCATTGCCCATGAGGAAATGGGTCCTGGGATGAGCATTGACTGGAAGGGAGACGCCCGTGAATACAAGGAAACCGGAGGCGCCACCTGGTTTGCCTTCCTGTTGGCTCTGCTGGTGGTCTACCTGGTACTGGCCGCGCAATTTGAAAGCTATACAGATCCGTTTATCGTGATGCTCACCGTGCCTTTGGCGCTTTGTGGCGCCTTGTTGACCCTGGCCGCCCTGACCTATCTGCCCATGTTCCTTGCCATGCTCCCAGCCATCGGCAGCTTCATTCCGCAGATGAACTACACACTGAACATTTACAGCCAGATTGGGTTAATCCTCCTGATTGGTCTGGTGACCAAAAACGGGATTCTGATTGTGGAATTTGCCAACCAGTTCCGGGAGAGATTTCCGGGGATGACCGCCAGGGAGGCGGTTATCAAGGCAGCCCAGATCCGCCTGCGCCCAATTCTGATGACATCTATCGCCACCATCATGGGGGCTGTTCCTATTGCAATCGGTCTAGGCGCCGGGATTGACGGGCGGAAAGCCTTGGGGATGGTCATTATTGGCGGAGTAGCCTTTTCTACCTTATTGACGCTCTTCATTATTCCGCTGGCCTATGAGCTCATCAAAAAACGGAAAGCCACCACCGACGAGCCTGTCCCGGAACTGCTTGGGCAAAAATAGAACTTTCAGGTTCCCGGAGGGAAACTCTACATGAGGTTACCAACAGCCATATAGGCCGCCAGGAAGCCCAGGAAAAACAAGGGAATCATGACAACGCCCAGCATAACGCCGATCAGAAGATCAGCCAGCACAACCGAGCCAAAGCCTTTCCAGCCAGAAAACTGGTGCGCTTCCGCCAGACACATAATTTTCAGGACATAGGACCAAATGCCCGTCACAAGGACCGCCAGCAGCGTCCCGGCGCCCGCCACCATAACAAGCGGCGATGCCATAGCAGCCTGGGTAAACACACCATGACCCATCATCAGGGGTAGCATCATAAAGGTCATCAACAATACAACCACTGAAGGCAAGCTGGACCAGGCGACCGCGGCGCGGGCTTCGGTATAATTCGCTTTCCCACCCAACCAACTGCCAGTCCACTTGACCAAGGCGCCATACATAAACAAGCCCATCACGCCGAAGATACAACCGCCCACCAACACCCCGGTCAGGATTTGCCAGGCAGGCATGAAGTCACCCAGAGACATCCTAAAAGCTAATTCCATGGCGCACCGGACCCCAAACAAGGCCCCCAGAGGCAATACCATATAGGAAGGATGATGGCTCAGGATGCTATACATGGTATCTCTGGGCTGCATCCAGATACTGAGCCAAGCGGTATCCAGGGGGATGAGTTCACGTTCAGCAAGACTCAGTGAAGGTTCCTCAAACGCATCCTGCTGGGGTAATGGTTGGGACATTGTCAGCTTCCTTACAAAAACAACTTATTTTGTAGTTTTCGAAGAAGCCACCAAAATCTTGAGAAATCGGTTCAAGCAATGGATACCGCCACTTAACCCCATCTCAAACAACCGGAATCCATTTCCAGAAAGTAAAAAACTCTAACGCAACAGGGGCAGCTACACTTCTTTCTGAATACGCCTCTTGGCCATGTTCCATAAGTGACGCCACTGCTTATTATTCAGCGACTTTAAATCCAGCTTCCTCTCTTCGGCGATATTTTCCATGGTCTGGAAGCGGTGAATAAATTTATTGGACGCATGGTTTAAGGCATTATTCGGAGAGAGTCGCTGCATCTGTGCCAGACTGGTGGTAATAAACAGCACGTCGCCCAACTCATCCAGCTGACGGGCTGGAGATTCCTGCCGAACCACCGTTTGACGAAACTCATCCACCTCGCTTTTCAGATGCCGAATCGCCTGATCAAAGCTCTTCCACTGGAACCCCGCAGCGGTTGCCCACCCTTTCACCGCCATGGCCCGCTGAAACGGATCCTTCGGTTTGGCAAACCCGTCAAAAACGCCACAAAACCACATACTCACTCCCCTATCTCTCTAGCTATCCTCTACCTATGTTATCGTACAGCGTTAATCAAAAACCACCCGGAAACTTCCCACCGCCGCCTTTCCCAAAACCGCCTGGAAAGCCACCGGGAAAACCTCCCGGAAAGCCCCCTGGGAAATCCTGGCCGCCTTTTTTGACCTTTTTCCGCATGCTTCGGGGCATCTGGAGATTGGGCATCTTCCCTTTCTTCATGCCGCCAGTTAACTGGGTCATCTGCTGCATCATGATTTTCATCTGGGCAAACTGCTGCAGGAATTGGGAAATTTCCGTATCAGAAATCCCACACCCTTGAGCAATGCGTTTACGGCGACTACCGACAATCAACTCCGGCTTGGCCCGCTCTTCGGGGGTCATGCTGTTGTACATCGACTCAATGCGCTTGAGCTGCGCTTCCCCGCCATGAGAAATCATCTCCCGCATCTCCTTGGTAATGCCGGGAATGGGCAGCATGCCCAGGATCTGATCCAGCGATCCCAGCATTTTGAGTTGCTTTTGCACCTTCATAAAGTCTTCCAGGGAAAACTCCTGGCGGCGCATTTTCTTTTCCAACTCCTGAGCCTCTTCCAGTTGGATGGCCTCCTGCGCGCGCTCAACAAGACTGAGCACATCCCCCATCCCAAGAATCCGGGTGGCCATCCGCTCGGGGTGAAAGACCTCCAGCCCGCTGACTTTCTCACTGGTCCCGATAAATTTAATGGGCTTACCCGTCACTTCCACCACCGAGAGCGCCGCCCCGCCTCGGGCATCCCCGTCCAGCTTGGTGACCACAATCCCGGTAACATCCAACTGCGTGTTAAACGTATCGGCCACAGTAACGGCCTCTTGCCCAGTCATGGCGTCCACCACCAAGAGCTTTTCTTGCGGTTGCAAGCTGCGTTCCAACAGCAGGAGCTCCGCCATCATGTCGGTATCTACCTGCAAGCGCCCGGCGGTATCAATCAAGACGGTATTCAAGCCTTCAGCTTTGGCCCTTTCCACCCCGGTTCGGGCGATTTCAAGAACATCCTTGCTGCCTTCAACGGTATGCACCGGAATGTCGACCTGCTTCCCCAGGGTGATTAACTGCTGAATGGCGGCGGGTCGGTAGACATCCGCAGCAACCAGCAAGGGCTTCCGCCCGTCTTTGCGAAGTTTTAAGGCCAGCTTGGCGGCAGAGGTGGTTTTCCCGGAACCTTGCAAACCAAACAACACCAGAATATTCGGGTTGCCTTCTAAATTCAGCCCTTTGGCCTCCCCGCCCAAAAGCGTCACCAGCTCGTCATGAACAATTTTGACCAGCTGCTGACCGGGGTTCAGGTTTTTGAGCACCTCTTCGCCCACCGCCCGGTCTTTAATCCGGGAGATAAAGGCTTTAATCACTCGTAGGCTGACATCCGCTTCCAGCAAAGCCCGGCGAATCTCCCGGAGCGCTTCTTCCATGTTTTCTTCCGTCAGGGTCTGCCCCCGGACGTTGGCGAAAACCCCTTGCAAGCGTTCTGAAAGCTGATCAAACATAACCGTTTATCCCTTCCTGTAATTTATGCCCGGGCAAACAGGGCATCCACGAACTCGTGGGCGTTAAATTCCTTGAGGTCCTCAATACCTTCGCCCACACCCACCATTTTGACCGGCAGGCGGTGCTCCTTGGCGATGGTGAGGATCACGCCACCCTTGGCGGAACTATCCAGCTTGGTTAAAACCACCCCGCTGACTTCCACGGCTTCTTTAAAGACTTCCGCTTGCTTCAGGGCGTTCTGGCCCGTGGTGGCGTCCAGCACCAACAACGACTCCAATTGACCTCCCGGTGGCATCTCTTTTTCTATGACCTTGCGGATCTTGCGAAGTTCCTCCATGAGATTGAACTTGTTCTGCAAGCGTCCCGCCGTATCCAGGATCACCACATCTGCCCCGGTTTCCCGGCCTTTTCGGATGGCGTCATAAATCACCGCCGCCGGATCCGCCTGTTTGCCAGAATCATCGGGTTTCATTCCCACAAACTCAGCCCCGGCCCGCTCGGCCCAAACCTCCAGCTGCTCCACAGCGGCAGCCCGGAAGGTATCTCCGGCGCCAATCACCACCTTCTTGCCGTCTTTAACAAAACGATTGGCCAGTTTTCCAATAAACGTGGTTTTCCCAGCCCCATTGACCCCCACTACCAGGTACACATTCAGCACCCCTGGCTGAAAGCGCAGGTGATTGGCCTTCTCAAAGGGGGTGAGGATCTCGGAAAATTCCTTGCGGAGAAATGCCATCAGCTCCTCAGTGGTCTTCAGTTGGTTTTGCCGGTCCCGAAGACGGTCGGCAATCATGACCGAGGTATCCAGCCCCACGTCAGAGCGAATCAGAATCTCTTCAATCTCGTCAATAGTGTCCTCATCCAACTCCGATTCTTGCAAAACACCAAAAATTTTGCCCACCAGAGATTTCCCGGTCAGGGACACAGCCTCCCGCAGCTTGGCAAAGCTACCCGCTTGTTGAGGCAGCTCGTTAATCGGTGTCGATGGCCCTTCGGCGGTAGGTTGTGCGGGCTCGACCGTTTTTTGTGTCTCTTGCTTAGGGGGTTCGGTGGTTTTACCGGTGAACCATCTAAACATGAGGTGCACCCTCTTTCTTCAGCGCTTCGGCCATGGCCCCTAAAATGCCATTGACCAGTCGAAAACTCTCTTCAGAGGAAAACTGCTTGGACAATTCCACCGCCTCATTAATGGAGACGCCAAAGTCCACTTCATCAACATACTTCATCTCTACGGCGGCCAGGCGCAGGATGAGCCGATCCATCTTCATCAGCCGCTCCACCCGCCACTCACTGGAAAACTGGTTGATCAAAGCGTCCAGATTTTGCTTATGCTGAAAGACCAGCAGGATCAAACGGTTGGCATACTGTTGAACATCGGAGTCCTCTGCCAAGGCGGCCAATTCAGGAATTCTTAAGGCCTCAAACAGGTACTCCGCCCCTTGCAAACACTGCTCAATCTTCTCTACCAGCTCTCGGGTGGTTGGCAGGGGCACCGGCTGAACTTCCGCGTCAATGGGCGCGTTCAGGTTAGTCGGGTGCTCCATTTCCTTTTCCAGAATATAGCGGCTCACTTCTGCCAGAGATTCAGCCGCATCTTTGATCTGGTCCTGTGCCTGGTTGGACAGGGCGCGGACGGAAGATAAAATCAACTCGTTGACGTTATATACAGCCGGGGTCGCTTGGGACTCCGGTTTTGCCTCTCCCTTGTCCAACTGAAACAGAGTCAGGAGGGCCAGTTCTCTTGCTGCGTGTCGGGCGTTCATAATATCGGCATCCTAGCACAAAAAAACTCCTCAATGGAGCGCTTTCAGGTTTTAGGTATTGGCTGGAGATTTTTGAGCCATGGCAATTAAAAGACGGGCTTTTTTTTTATCATTCTGGTATAACCATGTGTCGTCATTTGTTTAGAAACATTAGGGAAATCACGATGAACGCGCCTCAAGCCATCGCCCAGTCTATCTTACCCCAAACGCCTTTGGCCTCAGCCCAAAAGCCGCCTCAGATCGATCCGACCATCCAGCCTGACACCGT
>CAYLWC010000010.1:0-81001 GCA_964387265.1 uncultured Vampirovibrionales bacterium
GATTCATGATGCTCGATGGGAATGGCAAACTGAAACTGGCTCCCTTGCTGGGGGCTTGATTCTATTGTAATACGTCCGCCCAATTGTTGGATGCGCTCACGGACCCCGGTCAGCCCAAGACCGTATATGATCTGCGTCGGATGGAAGCCTTTGCCATTGTCTTGAACGTATCCACGGAGCCAAGGGCTTTCTTCCGGGTGATATACCAGGGTGAGTGTGACCTGGCTGGCCTGGGCATGTTGCTTGATATTGGAAAACAGCTCCTGGATCACTCGAAATAGGGGGAGCTCATAGTGTCTGGGGAGTTTCTTCAGTTGCTCCGCGTCCAAATGAACCCCGACCCGAACCGGGCCCTGGTGACGCAATTCATCCGCCAGGAACTCCAGGGCAGCTGTCAAACCAAGATCTTCCAATACCTGGGGTTTCAGGTTGTGGCATATCCGCCGGATTTGCTCGACTAACTGATCGGTTTTCTCAGGGCTGTAGTTCCGCTTTAAGGCGACCAGCTCCTGAATGATCCCATCATGTAGCTCCTGGGCAATTCGTCGCCGCTCTTCCTCCTGAACTGTGGTGTTCAGATCTCGGCTCTGCACCAGTGCCTGGATGAGGCGGTTGAGATCCCGGGCGGTAATCCCCATCAACAACAGGCCCAGCACGACCATGCTCCCTGTAACGGCCATGGTGACATAACGGGAATAGGTTTGCAGTTCTTCCAGATCCGTCTGGAGTTTTTTCAGATTGGGGGTAAAAAAGTCCTGGGCCAAAATGGCGTCAATATGGTGAATATTTTGATCGTTCTCCATGAACCGGGCTAACTGGCCTGAAATTTCGGTATCCGAGCTAAGCTCAGCCAGTAAACGGACCTCATCCTGCGTGTTGGTCCAAATGTGAGTGGCTTTTTCCGGGTCAGACCGCAGGGTGTCATGAACCTGGGTCAGGTGCCAGCGGATGTTGTTGAGAATGACCATCCGGGTGGCTTGCTGAAGCACCTGGTTGGAAGCCTCTCCCCAACCTCGGGTCACTTGGTAGGCGGTTCCTCCAACCAGCAGGGTCAGGAGTAACATCACCAACAGGGGGGCCAGGATGAGTTGTTTAGGGGATGGAAGGTGTTTCATAATGGCTTAGGCAACTAAAAGCAGGCTTGGGCTTTGTCACCCAGCCTGCTTTGGTTAAATACATAGTATGAGGTTATTTACGGGCGATTTCTGAGGTGACAACCCCATTTTCAAAGGTATAGCTTGCGGTTACCTTGTTGAAGGCAGCCGAACAGTCAATGGTATCGCCGACACTACATTGGCCGGGGTTCGAGCCGAAGTTTTTCAGGGTGATGGTAAATTCATCATCGGCGCCCAGTTCGTCATTGGTGACAAACTCGGAGAAGGTGTCCGGGGTTTTTTGATGCCGGGCCGTGTAAATGGCGGCGGCACTGGTTAGCTGTGGAGCCAAGTCCTTGGCCATGGCCTCTTCAGCGGATGTGGTGGTATCCATAAACCGGGGGACGGCAACAGCTGCCAAAATAGCAATAATGGCGATAACAACAGCCAATTCAACAAGGGTAAAACCGCGGGATGTGGATTGCATAGGGGATGACCTCCTGAACTATTCAATACAGGGCGACATCGACAGATACTGTCAATGGATCTTCTTATAGGATGTTTTCGGCCTGGATCTCCCTGGTCTGTATCGGTAAAACTACTGATTTTTTTGTGGGTGTCTGTAAAGATCGTTAATCTTCCAGGTTGAGAGAGACACCGGTGTCTTGCAGGGTGTAAGTAACTGTAATGCCCATGGCGGCAAGACTGGGGAAGTCCTCATCGCTACACTGAATCGTCTTTTCAGCAATTGAACACTTCCCTTTCCCGATATTAAACATGCTGATGGTATAGGCATCATCGGCCTGAATATTGCCTTTGGTCACAAAGTCCGAAAAATCACTCGGGGCAGTTCGATTATTGGCCAGATACAGGCTATGCGCGCTGCGCAACTGTCGTAAAAAGTCTTTGGCCGCAGCCCGTTCGGCAGAATCGCCTAGATTCATGAGTCGAGGAACAGCAACAGCCGCCAAAATGGCCACAATAGCTATAACAACAGCTAATTCAACCAGGGTAAATCCAGTGTATTTGTGTGTTTGTGGATAGGCCATCAATTTTTATCCCTTGTTTGATGATCGGCAAACGGCGTAAGATAGCGTCTACACTTTGCTATCGAACACTTTAGTGAAAACTTAAGGGAGTAAGGGTGAAAGTTTACATTCTGATTGCGCCAGCCAGTTTTAAGGGGACATTATCCGCGCCAGAAGCGGCCAAGATCATCCAGTCAGCCTTATCTCCGGTTTTAACCCAGGTGGAACTGGACGTGTGTCCAGTGGCGGATGGTGGGGATGATACCCTGGCCATTCTGACCCAATTTTCATCTGGATTGAGCAAAGAAACCATGGCCGTGACCGGACCGCTGCCGGAGCAACACGTATGCGCCTCTTATCTCATTGATTCCCAGCAACAGATGGCGGTTATTGAAGCAGCGCAGGCGCATGGGCTGGCCCGCGCCGTACGTCTGGATCCCCTTCAGGCAACCTCTTTTGGGGTTGGAGAGCTGATGAGTGGTATTACAGATCGATATCCCGGTCTAAAAACCTTGGTGGTGACGCTGGGAGGGAGCGCCTCAACGGATGGGGGGCTGGGTGCGTTGCAAGCCTTGGGCGTCCGCTTTTATGATCACCAGAATCATCGGATAGAGGCACCCATAGGTGGCGGTAGCCTGCATGGGATTGAACGGGTGGAATGGACCCCGAGGCCGCTTCCAGCGATCTGGATTGCAACCGATGTGACCCACCCGTTATTAGGCCCTACAGGAACGGCGACGGTCTTTGCCCCGCAAAAAGGCGCGACCGTTTCTGATTGCCAGAGGCTGGAATCAGGGCTGTCTCGGATGGCGGCCTTTTTATCGGTGTTGACTGGAAAAGATCATGCCAGCCTGCCAGGGGCTGGGGCCGCTGGAGGTTTGGCGTATGGGCTTTCGCTGTTACCTCAAAGCGAGATTGTATCCGGCTTTTCCTGGCTGGCGGAAATACAGGATCTGGAAGCCCGTGTTCAACGCAGTGCGCTGGTCATCACCGGGGAGGGGTGTTTGGATGCCACGTCTTTATCGGGAAAAGCCACAGGGCAGCTGCTGGATTGGGCAAAAGGTCGCCCCTGTTTTGTTTTTTGTGGGCAGGCGGCCATTGCCCCGGACAAGCTACCGCCTCAGGTGTATGTGTATCCCATCACCGAACAGTATTCAATGGAAGCGGCCATGGCGAACCCGAAAAAAGCCCTGAAAGAAACAGTGGAGCGGGCTATTCCTGAGATGAAAGCGGTGCTGGGGCTTAAAGCCAGGTAATGGGGTGCTGCTGCCCGGTTAAAAATTCGGCCAAAACCTTCATGCTAGCCGGACGATAGGTACACAGACATAAATGCGCCGCAGGTTCCGCTAGGATCTCTATGTCATAGGGTGTTCCGGCAGAAACCAGCAGAACTGGCGTGTTGGGAAAACGGATTTTGAGCTGTCGGTAGCCTTCTGCCTGTTCCGGGTGTAGCAGGGCATTATATGCAACAAAGATAATGACTGCCGGTGAGGAAGACTCAGGTAGAGTGATGGGCTGGTGAAAGTCATAGTCGATTGACTGAACCTGGGTAAACCCGGCATGTTCAAACCAATGGGGAAGTTCAGGGGAAGTGGGGATATCCAGCTTGTAATTGAACACGTTCTGGCGTTTGGGGTGAATGAGTAAAATGGGGGCCTCTGTATTCAAGGGCAGCTGAAATCCTGGAGCCTGTGTCTGGATTGAAATGGCCTGGAGGGCCAAATGCTCTGATACCGATTGCAGATAGGTCGAGGTCCATTCTTTGAGCTTATTTTCTTCAGATTGAAAGGGTTTTAGGTTTTGTTTCACTTGCATGATACGCAATACCGAGTCTTGAATCCGCTGTAATGGGATACGGCCTTGTTGCACCGCTTGTAGGACGGCTTGATACACGTCCCATTCCTCCTCTGTGGACTGTTTATATAGCAGGATATCCACTCCCGCTTCCAGTGATGCTAAGGCCGCATCCACGGGGCTTTTGGTTTTGGTAATGGCCCCCATGCACATGTCATCGGTGATGATGAGGCCCTGAAAGCCCAGCTGGTCCCGTAGCAAGCCCTGAATAATGGTGGGGGAGGCAGAGGCTGGGATACCGGCTTCTGCGGGATCCCGTTGCAGCTCGGGGTAAAATCCATGGGCCACTAAAATCGCAGGGATTCCTGCTTCAATGGCCTTTTGAAAAGGCAGCAGTTCGAGGAACGTAAAATGCAAGGTGGGAAGATCCAAGTGGGAGTCGACGGTGCCGTTACCATGGCCAGGAAAATGTTTGCCCACGGGAGTGACCTGATGGGCCTGATGCTGCTGGAGGGCGATGGCTGCCAAGGGCCAGACGACATCGGGACTGTCTCCAAAGGCCCGAACGCCAATGATGGGGTTGGTCTTTTCCAGGTTTACATCCAGGGTGGGGAAAAAATTCATGTTGAACCCAAGAGCCGAGAGATGCTCGCTCAGGATCCGGTAGTGGGTTTTGGCCAATTTTTCGGGCTCAGGACTGAGGGCAATGGCCCGAGGGGTTAAGGATGAGGGAAACAGGGTATGTGGCAACCGCTCCACCAATCCCCCTTCTTGATCAATGGAAAAAAACGGGGGTGGTAAATGGGCCGGGACGGTGTCATGGAGATCGGCTAGCAGCCGGGCGACGGTCTTGGGATGGTGAGGTTGCAGAGGGTCAAAATTATCCCGGAAGAAAATTACCCCGCCCAGCCCTGCTTTTAGGAACTTTTCCAGCATGGGGGTGGGGGTTGTGCCGTTAAAACCCAGCATGAACAGTTGAGCAACCTGTTGTTCCAAGGGCAGCAGGGCCAAAAGCTCGATCAGGTGCTCATTGGTATGGCGCATGTGTTATTTCCCCACACAAAACTGGCTAAACACGCTACTTAGAACTTCTTCGGCGGTGTCTCGTCCCATCAGCTCATCGAGTTTTCGCAGGGCTTCAGTGATGGGGACGGTGACAAGATCCAGCGGGTAGCTGGGGTTTCTCAGCGTTTCCTGAGCGTGACGCAGTTGTTGGTAAATTTCCTCTAGACAGTGGCGCTGACGGTGATTTAGGCTCAAGGTGCTTTGACCCTCCTCACCGGTTTGATGGGCGATTTGACTTTCCAACCACTGAAACAGGTGATCCAGATGCTGCCCGGTCATTGCCGATAAGGGCAAGCCATCAACCTCAAGAGGCGTGGTGATTTGATCAATTTTATTGGCCACCAGTTGGCAGGCCGGGTGTTTGAGCTTGTCTAGAACATGTCGGTCCTCGGCTTGCAGGCCCAATGTGGCGTCATAAATATATAAGACCGCTTGCGCCTCAGTAGCTGCCTGCCAGCTGCGCTCAATGCCCAGAATTTCAATGGTATTTTCCGCTTCCCGAATGCCTGCCGTATCAATCAACGTGACAGGAATCCCTTTGATTTGTAGCGTTTCGGTGAGGACATCCCGCGTCGTTCCGGCAATGTCTGTGACAATGGCCCGATCAGATGCCAGTAACTTGTTAAACAAGGAAGACTTGCCCGAATTGGGCAGGCCGAGCAGGGCCACTTTAAACCCGTCCCGAATGAGCTGGTTCCGTTGGGCGCTTTGCCGGTATTGGTGTACTTGCTGCACCAGTGCTTCCAATGCCTGAACCAACGGGGGGCGATCCGGCTCATCCACCTCATCAGGAAAGTCCACGCTGGCCACGATCAACGACTGGATTGCAATCAACCGCTCGCGCATCTGGTCCATGTATCCGCCTAAGGAACGATTGCGTAAATTGGCCGAGGCCACTTCGAGCATCCGGTCGCTTTTGGCGGCAATCAGGTCCATGACCGATTCGGCCTGGGTCAGATCCATCTTCCCGTTGAGATACGCCCGTTTGGTGAACTCACCGGCTTCGGCTGGCTGGGCTCCCGCATGCAGGCATAGGCTGAGGATCTTATGGCTCAGATAATCCCCACCGTGGCAATGGATCTCAATGACATCTTCTCCGGTATAGCTGTGGGGGGCTTTAAACACCAGGAGCAGCACTTCATCGATGAGTGTCGCCCGATCTGTGGGGTCCACAATCCAGCCATGGTAAAACCGCCCGCCCTGGAACTGGGTTTTCGGCTTGGAAAACAGTTGCCGGGCAATGTCCCAGGATATAGGGCCGCTGATGCGGATGACGGCCACCCCAGCATGACCTCGTGCGGTGGCAATGGCGGCAATGGTGGTTGTGTCCTCAATCATGGCAGGATTATATCGCAAAGCCAGCCTTAAAACAGCGTCAGCTGAGGGTTGGGCTCATCTTGAACCACCCGGATCTTGGGCTCAACCGTAGCCAGCTCTTTTTTCTGCATCTGGGACAGTAAGCCTTCGGCTTTGGTAATGACTTCTTTGGGGATACCGGCCATCCGGGCCACTTGAATCCCGTAACTTTTTTGGGCCGTTCCCGGCTCAACGGTGTGCAGAAACTCAATCTCTCCATCGGTTTCGGTGACACAGACCCGGTAATTTTGGATCTTGAGATTGGAAGCTTCCAGGGTGTTGAGCTCGTGGTAATGGGTGGCAAACAGGGTCCGACACCCGATTTTATGGGCCAGATACTCTGAGACCGCCCAGGCAATAGAGACCCCATCATAGGTGCTGGTCCCCCGACCCACTTCATCCAGCAGGACCAGGCTTTTATAAGAGGCCCCGTTGAGGATTTGGGCCGTCTCGTTCATTTCAACCATAAAGGTGGATTGGCCGCTGGACAGGTCATCAACGGCTCCCACGCGGGTATAGATCCCATCTACAAGTCCAATCCGAGCGTAAGTGGCTGGAACAAACGATCCCATCTGGGCCATCAGGACAATCAAGGCCACTTGCCGCATATACGTGGATTTTCCTGCCATATTGGGGCCGGTAATAATCATGAGCTGAGGAATCTGGTATTCTTTTTCAGAGGCAGAAAGCAAACACTGGTTGGGCACAAAACGCCCGGCGGGAATCATCTTTTCCACCACCGGGTGACGCCCCTGTTGGATGTTGATTTCCAGGGACTCATCGACAAGGGGTTTCACATAATGTTGCTCAACCGCAACCGCAGCCAGGGATTGCAAGACATCCAACACGGCCACCCGGTGGGCGCACTCTTTCAGGATCGTGGCATAGGGCAGCAGCTTTTGCCGGAGTTCAATAAAGAGTTGGTATTCCAGATCATTCTGACGGCTCTGGGCATCCAGAACTTGGGCCTCTTGCTGTTTCAGTACATCAGTGGTGTACCGCTCCGCGTTGGTAAGGGTCTGCTTGCGGTGATAATCACTGGGGACCAGGCTGCTATTGGCTCGGGTGACTTCAATAAAGTAGCCAAAGGCACTGTTAAAGGAGAGCTTTAGGGTTTTAATGCCGGTACGCTCCCGCTCTTGCGCTTCATATTGGCTGAGCCACTCTTCATGGTGATTCAGCACGTTGCGCAAATGATCCAGTTCCTGATGGTATCCCGGCTTGATAATGCCCCCCTCTTTAATGCTGAGGCTAGGAGAGTCATCAATGGCTTGATCAATGAGCGCCATCATCTTGAAGAGTTCTGGTGGAAAGTCATGGAGTCGGCTCAAGTAAAAGCTTTCCAGAGGCTTGAGCAGGTTAGAAAGATCGGGCAGGTGTTTGAGCGAGTTTCCCAGTGCGATCAAATCCCGAGGCTGTACGGTCAGATTCGCCATCTTGGTACTCAGTCGCTCAATGTCATAGACGTTGGGTAGCAAGCGCCGGACGGATTCCCGAATGGTGGGGTGCTTGACCAGTTCATCCACCCCATCGAGGCGGCTGTTAATTTCAGGTAGGTGGGTCAGGGGCTGATTGATCCATTGGCGCAGGAGTCGGGCCCCCATGCTGGTACACGTTTTGTTTAAAACCCACAACAAGCTGCCTTCATACTGCTGGTTTTTGACGGTGGAGAGCAGTTCTAGGTTTTTTCGGGCCGTGGCGTTCATGGTGACGGTCTGATCCAACGAATAGGTCTGAATTCGATCAAAGACCGGGGTCTGGTCCAGGAAATTCTCCCGGATATACCAGGCAATGGTACCGACAGCTTGTAAGGCGTGCGGCAGCTCTTGTAGGCCAAACCCTTCCAGGGACGCCACGTTAAAGAGGGCTTGAATAACGCCCTGGGTATGGCGTGTATCGAAGGCCAGATCACTGAGCGGGCTACACGGATAGTTCTCGCTGATTTCCGGGGCGACATTGGGGACTCGTTCCTCAAACCCCACCCCATCCAGGGGCTTTCGAACCTTGCTCGGCACCAGGATTTCCACCGGCCGGACCCGGTCCAGTTCGGAGAACAACTGGGCTTCAGAGAGTTCGGTGGCGTAAAACGCCCCGGTGGTGATATCACAATAGGCCAGCCCGTAACGACCCAGGCTGGCTTTGGTGGGCAAACTCAAGGCGGCCAGAAAGTTATTTTCTTCCGGCTTCAGCAGGGATTGCTCCGTGACTGTTCCGCTAGACAGCACCCGCACCACCTGACGCTTGACTAGCCCCTTGGCGGCGGCGGGGTCTTCCACTTGTTCGCAGATGGCCACCTTGAAATTATGATTCAGCAACTTGGTGAGGTAGGTATCTGCTGCCTTAATGGGGATACCGGCCATGGGAATTCGCCCCAGTTGACCCGCTTCCCGGCTGGTAAGCGTAATTTCCAGAACCCGAGCCGTAATAAGGGCATCTTCAAAGAATGTCTCATAAAAATCGCCCATCTGGTATAGCAGAATCACGCCCGGATGCTGATGTTTGACCTCAAGAAACTGGCGGACCATCGGGGTGGCCTGCTCCGGGTTGACTTGAAACGAATGTAAAGGCTCTCCATTCATGGCCATGATTGTAACAAGTTTTCCTGTGAATTACTGTAAATTCCCAGAGACGGCTTGCAGCCCCGGATGTTTCAACAACACAAAACCTGCCTGGTACCCAGGCAGGTTTTGTTGCGAAGATAAGCAATCTACTTGGTGCTGTTGAGAATGGTCAGCACGTCGTTGGTAATATCAGTGCCGCCCACAAACACGGTTTGCTTGGCAATGACCACGTTCAGGTTTTTCTTTTGAGCGGTGGTTTCAATGGCGTTCATCATCGCCGTTTCCAGCTCTCTGGATTTGCTAGCCATCCAGTCACGGGTTTCGTTGATCTTGGCGCTCAGCTTTTCCTGCAGGTCTTTTTCCAACTGATCCAACGCCACGGGGTTATTGGCCTGGCTGGTTTTGGCCTCACGCAGCTGCTTGACGAATTCGGCGCGCATTTTTTCCAGCTCCTGCTCTTTGATCTTGCTGTCATCGGTGAACAGCTGGGCTTTGTTATAGGAGCGGATCAGTTTTTCGTAGTCCACGGTGCCAATACCATCAGCAAAGGCGGATACGGTGGTCATCATGGTGATAGCCAATGCGAAAACGAGGGACAGAATACGTTTCATCGGTAATAAACTCCTCTTGCAAACACAACTTTAAACAAACTCTACAGGGAACTAGATGTGAAAGACACCCAAAGGTTCCGGCATTAGAACTTTTGCCCCACCCCGAAGTTGAAGCGACGGGTGTAATCTCCTCCACTGGATAAGGGAATGGCATAGTCAATTCGGATAGGTCCCAACCCCGGAATGTTAATCCGAAGGCCCAGCCCGCTCGCAATCCCCATACCGCTTCGATCCAGCCGACTGTTGGTGAAAGATTCATCCATCAAGGTACCGGCATCCAGGAAGGCCACAGCCATCAGAGAATCCAGTACCGGAACGTTTTTCAGTTTTTCCAACATGGGGACCTTGGCCCTTAGCTCCGCGCTGCCCAGCAGATAGCCTTGCCCGGTTCCCAGACCACCTTCCTGGAAGCCCCGCACCGAATAGGCGCCACCTAACCGGAACATGTTAAATTCCGGCATATCACCCAGTAGCGCTTGCCCCCCTTGGGCATTCAGGGCTAAGGTAATGCCATCGCGAATTTTAAAATACTTGCGGATATTGGCTGAGGCCACTCCGTAGGAATCCGTTCCAATCCCATAGGCCCCGGTCGTGGAGAGTGTTGCCAGCCAGCCGGACGTGGGATTAAACCGATTGTCCCGGGTGTCGTAGGCCAAGGTTGGGGAAAGCGTAATGAACGTTCCCCCTTCCAGTTGCTGGTCCCGTTCAGATGCCGTAAAACCAAGCTCACGAACCCGCCGATCACTGGCCCAGTCTCGCATGCTGACGCGCTCACCACCGAGGCCCAAGCTGATGGAGGTGTTTTTCATGCTTTCTAAAGGACGGGCCCAGCTGACTTGTGTACCAATACGGCGTTCAATACCCAAAGGCACGTTAAAGCTGGCATAGTCACGGCCATAGGCACTGACGGCCAGGGAGTTGTTGGTTTGAAAGAGGCTGGGTTCACTCCAATTGACCTCAAACTGGTAGTTTCGGGTATTGGCCTGGGAGCTGCGATCCCGGGAGATGATCCCCGAGCCCACGGCGGCAACCGAGGAGAAGTTTTGCCCCCGACCCAGGAAGTTGGGGTCGGTATAGCCTACCGAGCCAAAAATCCCCGTACCGGTATCCAATCCACCGCCCAGAGAGATGGAACCGGTTCGCTTTTCATCCACCTCAATGGTCAAGTTGTATTGATCCGGGTTTTCCGGCGAGGCGGTAATGACCCGACGGACATCGGAAAAGGCCTGGGTGCCGAAGACCCGTTTCAGGTCTTCTGAAAGAAGCTTTTCATTATAAACATCCCCTTCTTTCAGCACCATGGCGCGCTTAATGACAAAATCCTTGGTTTTGCGGTTTCCCACCACCCGAACCTGATTGATTTTTCCTTCGTTAATCTTCAGGTTAATCACCCCGTCCGGGTCGTCGGCAATGGAGGTGACCCGGGCAAGAATGTAGCCTTTATCGGCATAGAGCTTTTCAACCTGCTCAATGCTCTCATTGAGCTGGCCAATATTTTGCGGCAGGCCGGTTTGACCGGCAAAAATCTGCTGAAGTTCGCTTTCATCAATCAGGGTATTGCCGTCGATATGTACGCCCGTGACTGGGGCGTTCTCTTCCACCACAATTCGCAAGTGGATCCCCTGGTTGGTGGCAATGGGGACGGCTTTGATTTTTTCCGTAAAATAACCCATGTCATAGATCCGGCGCAGGTCATCACGCAAGTTCTTTTTGCTGTATAAGCTACCGGGGCGGATGACCATGTTCTGCCGGATTTGTTCTTCCTGAATCAGGTGGTTCCCCTCAATGGAGATTTTGCTGATAGAAACCCCCTGATCATAAACCTGGTTCCGGGCGGGACGGACCTCATCCGGGGCAAATTCTGACAGTGGAGTTGGTGTTGTGGCTTCTTCTGTATCCAGTCCGCTTTCTTCAGCCAAAGCGACGGGATATGCAATCAGGAGCGCCAGCAACATGCTGGTTGTCAGGCTGGTCATCAAGGTTTTGGGTTCAGGAGAATGAAAAAGCCGTTTCATGCATACATGTCCATTGGGTTACTAACGGAAAATGCCCGCTCGGGCTGTCATGTTCCTGGGAAGTGTTTTCGTTGGCGTACGATAATCGCACAGTTGTTAATGTATAAAATTGTGCCACAAGAGTCTGTTCTCGGCAAAGTATTTTTTTCTCGGGTTAGCAGAGATCGGCCTCTTCCGGGGAAGGGGTTTGATAATGCCCTTTGATCAAGACCATTCCGCCAATGAGACTAGTTAGAGTTGAGATAAGAAACCAGTAAAGACCAAAAGCAAGGGCGGATTCCGGTAAAATACCGTATTGAACCAGTAAAAGCTGGTAAGCGCCCTCACGAACACCAATACCGTTAAATGAAATGGGAATCACGCTGACCAGGCTCACCACCCCGTAAACGGCGATCAGGTAGAGCACATCTATAGAAAGGCTCAGCGCATGGGCGATTAGCAGGTGAACCAGGATCATGCAGGCATGGGTTAACAGAGACAGAGACAAAACGCGCAGCAGCAAGGGAATGTTTTTCCAGTAAATTTCCGCCTGACCCAGTAACGCCAGCTTTTCAAAACGTGTGATCAGCCTTTGTAGCGGGAGGCTTTGTAGCAGAAGGAATCCCAAAAATCCCAGTCCGGTTAATGTTAGCAGCAACAGGCGAATGGGTGTTGGGATGGGCGCTGCGACAGGCGTTAATAACACCATGGCCGTGAGTAATAAAAGAGCAGAAAGGCCGGTCCCCCGTTCCGCAATCAAAGTGAGCAGGGCTTCCCGTTTTTTTCGACCGCTGCTTTTTGCCAGGTAATACATCCGACCCACATCCCCGCCAATGGCGCTGGGGAGGAACAGACTCAGGTACATACCAATCAGATAATAGTCATAATATTCCCGGAGATCCAGCTCAAACCCCAGGGGTTGCGCCAATAGTTTCCAACGATAGGCACTGAGCCATTGGCTGATCAGGTAAATGCCGACCCCCACCGGTATGTACCACAGATTGGCTGTCGAGAGCTGTTTCAGGGTTTGTTCAATGCCGGTATTGGCAAAGACAAACGCTAAAAGGGCCACACTAAAGAGAATCTTAAGAATTAGTTTGCCTGAGACTTTCACCAGACCATGCTTTCCGGTTTATTCAGCATGATGAACCACTTCCCGAATCTTATAGATGGGTTTGTTTTGTGATTCAAAATAGGTCCGTACCTGAATTTCGGCAATCAGTCCGGTACTGATGAGTTGAATCCCAGTCATGATCATCAAAACCGATAACATCAAGAGGGGCCGGGAACCAATGTCATGGCCCAGACCCAGCTTTTCATACAGCAGGTAGGCCATCATCAAGCCCCCGACAAACAGGAAGACAAACCCGGCCCGGCCAAACATATGGAGGGGGCGGGTGAAAAAGCGCTTCATGAAAATCACGGTCATCAGATCCAGGATGACTTTAAAGGTGCGTGACAGGTTGTACTTGCTGGTCCCATGGATCCGGGCCCGGTGATTGACCGGAACTTCCTTGATAACGGCTCCATCAATACTAGCCAGGGCCGGGATAAAGCGGTGCATTTCTCCGTATAACGGGACCGCTTTGGCCACGTCGGCCCGGTAGACTTTCAGCGAGCAGCCGTAATCATGGATTTTGACGCCAGTGGTGACTCCAATTAAATGGTTGGCGATCATGGAAGGGAGTTTTCGGGTGATGGCGTGATCTTGTCGGTTTTTCCGCCAACCGCTGATGATATCGAGATCTTCCGCTTCCAGCATATCCACCAGTTCAGGCACATTGGCCGGATCGTTTTGCAGATCCCCGTCTAGCGTCACAAAGTACTTGCCCTGGGCTTCAGAGAATCCGGCTGCGGTGGCCGCAGTCTGGCCAAAATTACGCCTCAGACAGACTATCTTGAGCTCCGGGTGGGTTTGAGCCAGCTTTTTAAGCTTGGCAACCGTCCCGTCCTTGGAACCGTCATCCACAATCACAATCTCATAGGGGCGTTTTAGGCGCTGGCCCACTTCGTTGACTTCCTGAACCAGAGGGATGACGTTCTCTTCCTCGTTATAGACCGGGATGATAAACGAGACATCGACTCCTGCGGGTTGCTTGCTTGAAATGGGGGTGACAACAGATTGAGTCAAGGTTTCCATTTTTATGATTCCATTGGTTGCTACTTTTTGTTACTACTTCGGAGATTGCTACTTCTGAAGGGAGACGGTCAGTAAACTGTAGAGAGGTCCTTGCTCGACCAGGGTCATTTGCCCTGAGGATTCGGCCAAGGCCTGCTTCAATTCCTCCACGTGGTAGTTTTTGGTAACGACATACGTGGGTCCGGCTTGACGGATAAAATCCCGCAGTTCCGGCTGGCCTTTCTCATCAAAGTGGGGTACTTTTTTACGGGTGTAATAGGTCAGGCTGGGTCGAATGAGCTCATAGGTGGCCAAGGGGGAATTTTGGGCTTTTTTGATAAAGCCCAACATGGGCCCCTGGGTGACTTGGCTGATATTGGGGAGAATCCCCTGAACGGTGACAACGCCCACGCAGGCCATGGTGATGCTTTGGCTGATAAGCGCCCCAGTCAAACGTTCCTGGGTGATGAGCCAGGCCATAAGAGAGGTTCCGAGAAATAAAACGGCAATGGCAATGGCATTATAGTGATTGGCCGAAACAAATTGTGCTTCCCGCGGAAGGAGCAAGCCCATATGATTCAGGAAAAAGTACCCGGCAATCAAGACGGCCAAAACCAACACCCAGGCACTGCGGGTCAGCCACTGATGAAGGGCCGTGGATGTATTTTCACTGGCGGTATACCACGTGGCGGCCAAGGCCAGAGCCGCGCCGGGGAAAAGCGGCAGAATGTAAGTCAGGAGCTTGGTTTGGGCGCCGGTGAAAAATAGCAGGATAAACACTGTCCAAATACTGCCAAATAGCCAGGTAAGGTACACCCAGTTATGTTCCTGCACCCGTTGTCGGTGATGCTTTTGAAGTTCCTGCCACCCATGGGCAACGCTCGCTGGGAGGAATACGCTCCAGGGTAGCAGGCCGATGATCAACACCATGAAAAAGAAATACAGCCTTTGATCATGACCGGATACCGTATCGGTGTAGCGGCTTACGTTATGATGCAGGAGGGCGTCAATAAAAATCTGTCCATTTTGCAAATACGCCAGGAGGTACCAGGGCAGGGACAAACCGATGGCCAGGAGGATACCCAAGGGAAACCAGCGGTTGAGAAAAACCCGTTTAAACTGCCCAATGGCCAAGGCATAAAATACCAGGATAGCCCCTGGAACCACGATGCCAACTGGCCCTTTGGTCAGGATAGCGAATCCTGAGAAAATGCCGGCGATTATCCACCAGCGGATCGAACGATGAGCAGTCATAAACAGAGAAAAAATGGTGGCGGTCATCAAGGCCGTGAGGGTCATATCGGTAATGGACATGCGAGACAGACCGATAACTTCAATGGAAGTCGCTAGAATGGCCGCGGCAAAGAGGGCAAACTTGGGAGAGACCCAATGACGGCCAAAGGCGTAGGTCATAAAAACGATGGCAGTGCCTGAAACCGCGCTAAAAAAACGCGCAGAAAACTCGGAAATGCCAAAGACCTTGTATGCAAGCGCTACCAGCCAGTAGAAAAACACCGGCTTATCAAAGCGCAATTCATAGTTAAAGTAGGGCGTAATCCAATTGCCGTTTTCCAGCATTTCCCGGGCGGCTTCGGCATAGCGTGGCTCATCCACATCCAAAAGCGGGTAGCTGCCTAACTGATAAAAGAACAGGACAAAGCTCAATCCGGCTAAAAACAGCCAGTGGATCCAGAGCGTGGAATCGGACGATCGATGGGGGGGATTGCTTGAGGTAGCCATAGGGGGCATTGTACACGCAATTGCTTCGAAGATGAACATGAACATAACAATAAAGATGAGAAATCACAAGGCAAGCATGCAAGCCTTGTTGAGGCAGTTTTATCGTGCTGCTTGGGATACGGTGGGATCTTGGACGCCGGAGGCTTTTATGGGAAGATGTTGCTTGTTCACGATCGCATGATTAGAGAGGGATATGCTGGCAGAACGCTTAATGGTCGCGTTGGACGTTCCCACCGGGGCGGACGCTCTTCGTTTGGCTCAAACCCTTCAATCCTTAAATGTCGGGTTAAAACTTGGCATGCAGCTCTTTTACCGGGAAGGGGTTACGATATTATCGCAGCTTCAGGCATTAACGCCGTTGCTCTTTGTGGATCTCAAGCTCCATGATATTCCCAATACGGTGGCCAGTGCCAGCGAGTCCTTGGTGGCCAACGGCGTTCAGTTCTTTAATGTTCATACGCTTGGAGGTGGCCCGATGATGCGAGCCGCTGCGGACCGGGCCAGAACCACCGCCGAAGCCCTGGGCAGGCCCAAACCTCTGGTGATTGGGGTCACGGTCTTAACCAGCCATTCAGTCAGCCAGTTACAGGAACAACTCCGGGTGGGACTGTCCTTGGAAGACTATGTGGTCCATTTGGCCTGGCTTGCTCAGGAAAGCGGTCTGGATGGGGTGGTATGCTCTGCCCAGGAAGCGGCTAAAATCCGAAAAGCCTGTGGGCCGGAATTTCTGTTGGTGACCCCTGGTATTCGCCCTGTCGGGAGTGTGACGAATGATCAGTCCCGGATTGTGACCCCATCGGATGCCATTCAGGCGGGAGCCGATTACCTGGTGGTGGGGCGCCCCATTACCCAAGCCCCGGATCCCCTGCAAGCGGCTCAGGCAATCTTAGAAGAAATGCGACAGGCCCTTAAAACAGCGGGAAGGGGTGTGTGATGACCCTTTCGGTGGTATACCCGCTGCCAGAACATCGCGTGTATGAGGCCAGTACGTTTTTGATCGGGTCTGTTGATCCGGGTCAGGGTTTAAAAATCAATGGTGTCGTTATGCCGGTTTCGGCCTCTGGGTTTTTTTCGGCCCCGGTAGAGTTAAAGCCTGGAGAGAACGTCATCCGGCTTGAGGCCCTCTCTGCTTCGGGAAAAGTCCAGGAGAAAAAAACATGGACCGTGTACCGGGAAAAGCCGTTTACCACCCTACCGGCCCTGCCGCTGGCATTGCATGAGGAAACCCTTACCCCCACCGGGGATCTTTGGCTCAAACCGGGCGACTTATTGCGGGTGGCCTTTTCAGGTTCCGTGGGGGTCAACGCCACGGTATCGCTGCCAGGGGTCTTGAATGAGCCGGTTCCATTGACGCCCAAAACGGGAGAAGGGTTCATAGACAACCGAGATCCGGTGTTTGCCCAATTGCATCAGACCCGACGCCCCATTCCCCAGCAAGGATTTTATGAAACCGTGCTACGGATTCCCGAACCCAAGGCCCATCTAGTGGATAGTCGCCTGGTACTGGAACTCAAGCATAAGGTGAGTGACACCAAGGAAGAAAAGCTGGTCCGGGAACTCCCTTCTTATGTGTACGTGATGACAGAGCCCGTACTGGGGCAAGTGAAAACCGATCAGGCCATTGCTCGAACCTTTCCGGTAGATGGTGCACGGTTGACGCCTCAATGTGCCGGGACCTGGGTACACATTGACGGCCTGCGCCATGGGTGGTACCGGGTGCGGCTTGATGGAGAGCAGGTCTTATGGCTCAGGAAAGAGGATGTGACACGGGTGGAGCAACCGCCGGTGGAGCCGGGCCGTTTAAGCCTGATTTCCACAAAGGCGATTGATCCGGCCAAAGCCCAAGTCCATTTGACCCTCTCTGAAAGGTATCCCCTTTTGATTGAAGCCGATAGTAACCTCCTTCGACTCCGCTTGTTTGGGGTCATGTCCCAGTGTGATTTTATCCACTATGATCCCGCAGATCCAGTCATTCGAAACATTGTTTGGCGACAACCGGCAGCGGATGTCATGGAGGTGGTTTTTCATGTACCGGGCTTGGCAGGGTATGACTATGGCTATGATGAAAATGGCCTGAAGCTGTGGGTAAAACGCTTGCCAAAACAACCGGGACAGATTCGGGTGTTGATTGATCCCGGCCATGGCGGGAATGAAACAGGTACCATAGGGCCTGATGGAACCCCGGAAAAGGCGGTGAACCTGGCCGTTTCTCAACAGCTTCAAACGGCGCTTGCCCAAAAAGGCTTTCCAGTGTTTATAACCCGAACGGCAGATCAGGTCGTCTCTTTAGAGGCGCGCGCCCATCAAGTCATTCAGACCAAGGCGGATATCGTCTTGAGCCTCCATCATAACGCCCTGCCAGATGGTCGAAACCCCTTGGAACATCAAGGGGTCAGTACGTATTACTACCATGATTTCTCCCGTCCCCTGGCTCAGGCGTTATTGCATGGGATGGTTTCCAGTACCGAGTATCCCGTTCCCAACTACGGCCTGTTGTATGACAGCTTGTATATGACCCGGATCCACCAGGCACTTTCGGTCTTGCTGGAAGTGGGCTTTTTTACGGACCCCGAGGAATATGAGCGCCTGATTAACCCGGCCTTTCAGCAACACATGGCCGAAAAATTAGCGGATGCCCTGATCCGTTATTGCCAGACTCAGGAACCGGATTAGGCCCGGACCGGGGGCATGGCGGGGTGTTCGGCAATATCAGGCCGGAACTGCTTGGTGTCAAAATGGATCTGATCCACAATAGTATAAGCCTGTTGCCGCGCTTCTTCCAGTGTGGCTCCCAGCCCGGTGACGTTGAGTACCCGGCCGCCCGCACTGACAATGGTTTGATCCGGCATGATTCGGGTACCCGCATGGAAAATCCGGGCGTTATCCGGTATGTATTCCGGGAACTGAATGGGCAAGCCCGTCTGGTAGCTACCCGGATAGCCTTCTGAGGCCAGCACCACCGTCACCGCATGTTGCGGCTTAAAACGAATGCCCCCTTCATAGGCGGAAAGATCCCCCTGAGCGCTGGCCAGCATCAGATCTACTAGGTCATCTTCCAGAAGTGGCAGAACAACCTGGGTTTCCGGGTCACCAAAGCGGGCGTTAAACTCCAGTACTTTCAAGCCACCGTCTGGATCCACCATCAGCCCGGCGTATAAGATACCCCGGTAATCAATACCCTGGGCTTTTAACGCTTGAACTGTTGGTGTGAGGACTTGGGTTTGAACTTGCGCCAGCAACGTCGGGGTAGCCAGCGGCACCGGGGCATAGGCGCCCATTCCGCCGGTATTAGGCCCCTGGTTTCCCGCATAGGCCTTTTTAAAATCCTGGGCACTAATCAACGGGATGGCCCGTTGGCCATCGCATAAGGCCAGGATGGAAAGCTCTTGGCCTTGCAGGAATTCCTCAATTACCACCGACATGCTGTTCTCAAACGCTTGCTCGATGGCCTCTTCCGCTTCTTTTCGGTTTTGGGCAATGGTGACGCCTTTGCCTGCGGCCAAACCATCCTCCTTGACGACATAAGGCGCTTGAAAAGCATCCAGGGCCTTTTGTGCTTCATGCCAGGTTTCACAAAAATAATAGTGGGCCGTGGGGATTTGGTGATCCCGCATCAGTTGTTTGGCAAAGACCTTGCTGGACTCTATCTGCGCGCCCGCTTGGGTGGGACCAAAAACCAGCAGTCCAGCTTTTTGGAATTGATCGACGATCCCCAGGGCCAAGGGAACTTCGGGGCCGACGACGGTCAGATCCATGCCTTCCCGTTGGGCAAAAAGAACCAGCCCCTGGATGTCATTTACCTCAATGTCCAGTCGCTGTCCCAGAGCGGCCATTCCCGGATTGCCGGGGGCAAAAAACAGTTCCGGCTGGTGCTTGCTTTGAGCCAGCATCTGCCCGATGGCATGTTCCCGACCTCCTTGGCCAACAACCAGAATTTTCACTCAGTGTCTCCTTTTTTCGATGACTTTTGTCTTGGGACCATTTTACTTGAAACGAGGCGAGCAGGTCAGACGCTGAACCAGCGCGTCCACCTGTTGCGCTAAATCAGTCACTGTACCGTTGTTGAGAATAACAATATCCCAATCGGTGACAGTATCAAGCTGTTGTTCGGTCGGATCGGTTTCCTGGACAATCTGCCCCCGCTGGGCCCGGACCTCCCGGCCTGCTTCCAGACGAATCAAGAAGGCCCCGTGTTCTCGCAACAGATCGTACTCTCGCTTGAGACGCACATCGGAAATGATTTTATGCCCAGGTTGAGACAGAACTTGCTTGAGCCAGTAATCGGGATCCTGAGCCCGACCCCAATCCCCAAGCGCAATGAGGTCCGGGCGATATTTTGCCTTGTTTTGTTCAATTTCTTCCAGACTCAGCCCTTTCTGTTGGGCGTATAAAGTTTTGATGCTTTGGGCGATGGGAACTTTCTGGAAGTCAGGCAGCCGCTCCAGTAATAAGTCAGCCAATAGGTCTTTTCCGGCATACTGCTTGCCGGAGATGCCGATAATTGGGGGTAAGGCAGTGTGGGTCACAGTGTCAGTCATGGACTCAGGTCAGATGTTTTGTTGGTAAAACGCTGTTTTCTGCATACAATAGAACGTGCTTTTAGAGATCATAGTCTAAAAGCCCCCGTGATCCCACGTCTATTTTGGAACCCTACATACGATGTTTTTAACGGAAGAGCAAGAGAGCATTCGGCAACTGGCCCAGGAATTTGTGGATCGGGAATTACGCCCGGTGGTCCAGACTTTAGAAACCGGTGATCTTGACACCTTAAAGGCCATGTGGCGAAAAATGGCGGAAACTGGCCTGACCGGGCTGCCCTTTCAGGAACAGTATGGTGGCGCCCAAGTGGATAGCCTCTCGTATTTCCTGGTGCTGGAAGAAATTGCCAAAGTGTCATCCGCTTTGGCTACTTCGTTGTCGGTTCATGTGTCCCTGGGGGGCTTGCTCATTCAAAATTACGGTTCGGATGAGCAAAAATCCAAGTATTTGCCGGATCTGATCGCGGGCAATAAAATTGCCGCCTTTGCCCTGACCGAACCGAATGCTGGCAGCGATGCCGGGAGCGGGCTGACTCGGGCCGAGCATCAAGACGGCCAGTATGTGCTTCATGGCTCCAAAATCTTTATTACCAACGCCTTGATTGGAGAGGTGTTTATCGCTACGGGCCGGACTAACCCGGAGGTTCAAGGAGCCAAGGGGCTTTCCGCTTTTATCGTAGATCGCGGGACCCCTGGGATGACCATTACCCAGGGCGATGAGAAAATGGGCCTGCTCGGGTCAGACTGGGGCGAGTTGCACTTTGATGGTTGTGCCATCCCGGAGCAGAACCGCTTGGGCGAAGAAGGCCGGGGTTTTAAAATCTTTATGAACAGCCTGAATGTGGGCCGCATTAGCATTGGGGCTATTTCTTTGGGCCTGGCCGAAGCCTGTCTGGAGGCTGCCAAGCAGTATGCCAAGGAACGCCAGCAGTTTGGAAAAAACCTGGCGGAGTTTCAGGCTATCCAGTTCAAGATCGCGGATATGGCCACCCGGATTGAGGCGGCTCGCAGTCTGGTGTATCATGCGGCTCGCTTGAAAGAAGCCGGGAAAGATTTTGCCAAGGAAGCCTCTATGGCCAAGCTCTACGCGTCTGAGTTATGTAACTTTTGTGCCAGGGAAGCGGTTCAGATCTTCGGTGGTTACGGCTATACCAAGGATTTTCCGGTGGAGCGCTATTTCCGGGATGCCCGCGTGATGTCGCTCTTTGAAGGCACCAGCCAGATTCAGCATATTGTCATTGCCCGTCAGTTGCTTAGTTAAGTTTGAGGAGTCCCCTTTGTGTCCAACCAAGCCCCCTCTGCCAATGTAAAAACCGAATTGGAAGCCTTGCGTCAGGAGGCGGAAGCTGCCTTGAACGCCGCGATGGAGAAAAACGCGGTGGAAGCGGTGCGGATAGAGTACTTGGGGAGAAAAGGTCGGATTACCGCAGTCATGCGGAGTCTGAAGGATGTACTGGCTGAAGAACGTCCGGTTATTGGGGCGTTGGCCAATGAAATTCAGGAAGCGTTGGCGGCTCAGGTGGAAGAAAAACTGGCGGTACTCAGGCAGCGGGAGATTGCCGAAAAGCTAAAGTCAGAAACCATTGATGTGACCATGCCGGGGGTGTACCAACCTTTGGGACAGGTCCACCCTGTGACTCACGTGATTCAAGAGATTTCAGAGATCTTTTTGGGGATGGGTTTTGAGGTGCTGGATGATGCGGTTTGCCCGGAGGTGGAAACGGAATACTATAACTTTGAGGCCCTGAACTTTCCGCCCCATCACCCGGCCAGAGACATGCAGGATACGTTTTTCACCGATGCCGGACCGCAGGTGCTCTTAAGAAGCCAGACCTCCAACGCCCAGATTCGTTATATGGAAAAGCACAAGCCCCCCCTCCGGGTGGTGGCCCCAGGGCGGGTGTACCGGAATGAAGAGGTCAACAGCCGAAAGTTTGTGCTGTTTCATCAACTAGAAGGCTTGCTGGTCGATGAAGACGTGACTTTTTCCGACTTAAAAGGCGTTTTACATGAATTTATCCGCCACTTCTTTGGCGGGGAACGTAAAACCCGTTTCCGGGCCAGCTTTTTCCCGTTTACCGAACCCAGTGCGGAGGTGGATGTGGAGTGCATTTTCTGTAGCGGGAATGGCTGCCAGGTGTGTGGTCAGCTGGGCTGGTTGGAGATTCTAGGAGCCGGGATGGTAGATCCCAACGTCTTGGAAAATGTCGGCATTGACTCAGAACGCTACACCGGTTTTGCCTTTGGGATGGGGATTGAGCGCCTGGCGATGCTGAAGTATCAGATTCAGGATATTCGGCTCTTTTACAACAACGATTTACGGTTTTTGAAACAGTTTAAAGGGTAGTTTTCATGCGTATTTCCTTAGAATGGCTCAGTCAATATGTGGATATTGCCGGACTCACCCCGGAAGAAATTGCCAGTGCCCTGACCAATTCTGGTTTGGAAGTCGAAGCCATTGAGCGGATCGGAGGGCAATTTACCAACGTGGTGGTGGGGAAAGTCCGGCAAATAGAGCCCCATCCCAATGCGGACCGCTTGCGGCTGGCTACGGTGGATCTGGGGGGTACCCAAAACAAAGTGGTTTGCGGGGCCCCCAATCTGAAAGAAGGCATGCTGATTGCGTACGCGCAAGAAGGGGCCCAGGTGGTGAACCGCAAAGAAGGCGGGCTGTTTACCCTCACCAAGGCCAAGATTCGGGGGGTGGAATCCACTGGGATGATATGCTCCCTGGAGGAATTGGGCTTGGAAGACTGGTACCCCAAACAAGAAGATGGGATTTGGCCGCTCAATGAGCATGTGACCGAAGCCCAGCTGGGCCAGGATCTGAAAATGGCCTTGGGACTGGAAGCGGATACCATTTTGGAAGTGGCCCCAACGGCCAACCGGGGAGATCTCATGTCCATGGTTGGGGTCGCAAGAGAAGTGGCTGCCCTATTTAACCGAGACTTGAATCTTCCCGAGCTGGCCACGTTTGAACCTACCGCTACCCCGGTGGAGATGAAGGTTGTATTATCGGACTTGGAAGTCTGCCGGTATTACGGTGGTCTGATGATGCGTAACTTACAGGTTGGGCCGTCCCCGGACTGGCTGGTGCGTCGTTTGCAAGCTGCCGGGGTTCGCAGTATCAGCAATGTGGTGGATGTCACCAATTACGTGATGCTGGAGATGGGTCAACCGCTCCATGCTTTTGATCAGGACAAATTAGGCCACGCCGGGACGGTGAGTGTTCGCCGCGCCCAAAACGGTGAAGAGTTTACGACCCTGGACGGGGAAACCCATACCCTGACGCCAGAATCGATTGTTGTGACCATGAACGATCAACCCGTGGCACTCGGCGGCGTGATGGGAGGACTTAACACCGAGATAGACGAATCTTCCAAGATCCTCTTTTTGGAGGCCGCCTATTTCCCCCCGGCTAGCAACCGGAAAAGCGCTAAAAGTGTGGGGATCCGAACCGATTCCTCCGCTCGCTTTGAGCGAGGGGTGGACCCGGAAGGATGCCGAAAAGCCCTGTTTCGAGCCGCCCAACTCATTCAGGAACTGGCTGGGGCCGACTATGTCCAGTTGGTGGAAACCCCGCCTTTGGAAATTGAAAAATCCCAGGTTCAACTCCGTCTGGCCCGCCTGAAAAAAGTGTTGGGACTCTCTCTAGAGCCGGGGAAGGTCCAGGCAGCACTGAATAAACTGGGTTTTACGGTTCAAGCGAATGCCGAGGGCTTTCTGGTTACTGTGCCGTCTTTTCGGGCCGAAGATGTGACTCGGGAAATTGATGTGATTGAGGAAGTGATTCGCATCCATGGGTACGATCATGTGCCTTATACCCTGCCTCGAAAGACCGCTTCGGCGGTTATTTCCCTTCGGGATCGCTTGCTTCGCCAATTGCATCAATCCATGCGGAGTCTGGGCTTACAGGAAGTCGTCACCACATCCCTCATTGGTCCGGCGTTGTTGGAAAAAACCGGCTTCCCGCTGAGAGAAGATCAAATGCTCCGGGTGACCAATTCCCATTCCAGCGAGCACACGGTGATGCGGCAAAGTTTGTTGCCGAATTTGTTGGAAGTGGCCAAATTTAACGAGGCCCAGGGCTCAGAAGCCTTTTGGCTGTATGAGTTGGGCCGAACCTACTTTAAGGTGGGCAAGCCCAATTTAAAAAACGCCGGGGTGGCTGAAAAACTGTCGCTTTCCGGCTTACTCCATGGCTCGGTGCGGGAAGGAATATGGCACCAGCAAGCCCTTGTGAATTTTTATTGCTTGAAAGGGGTGGTGGAAAATCTCCTGGCGGCCTTGAACCTGATGGATGAGGCCGAGTTTCAGCGAGATGAGTCCCAGCCCTATCTGCATCCCGGTAAATCGGCCCGCTTGTTGGTCAGTGGCAAGGATGTGGGCACACTGGGCGAGCTGCACCCCTTGACTCAAGAGCGACTCAAGTTTCGTCAACCTGTCTATGTGTTTGAGCTGAATATAGAAGCCTTGTATAAAATCTGGCGACAGCGGCAAAAACAGCCAAGTACCCTGAAGGTTTCTTCTTACCCTGCGGTTAAGCGAGATATGGCCTTCGCCGCTCCTGACACGTTAAGCCACCAGGAGATTATGGCGACCCTGCGTCACGTTCAAGAGCCCTTGTTGAAAGCCGTTGAACTCTTTGATGAGTACCGGGGCGAAAAACTGGGCGCGGGAATGCGCAGCCTAGCCTACCGGCTAACCTTCCAGTCATCGGAAGCCACGCTCACCGATGCCCAGGTCGATCAGGCCCTGACTCGCCTGAAAGACACCCTGCTCCAGAAACTTCAGGTCCAGTTTCGTTAGTTACTATTCATCAAGTCGAACCGGGATGGTGGCCCCGCGAAAGCGGAAGGTCTGTTGCTGGTTAAAACTGGATAAATTCCCAATCAGACTTTTTACCGAGCGAAAATCCTCCACGGCGGCGGAACACCGCAGCTGATCTTCCAGAAAATAGCGGGAGTTCCGGTAGCGTTTGTCGCATGGTTGATAGTTGCTGTCTTGCAAGGCTTGATCGTCCATAAGTACTCCAACAGGTTGTATGACACACCGGATGGACAGAAATCGTATTGCGTTTGTCCCTCTATAGTATTAAAAACAATTTTCAAAGTTTCTGTGCGATTTGTCTCCAAAGTTTAAAATGATTGTTTATTAAATCAACAGTATTTCAAGGCTTTTTCCGTGTTTGCGGTACCATAGCCCATATGACCCCTCCATTTTCATATCAATTATTGGCCACGGAAAACCAGGCCCGGGCCGGTGTGTTTCAGACCCCTCATGGTCTGGTGGAGACACCGGTCTTTATGCCGGTGGGCACCCATTCGGCGGTGCGATCACTGACCTGGCCGCAAGTGGAAGCCACCGGGGCGCAGATGGTCCTGTCCAATGCCTATCATTTGTACCTGCGTCCCGGACCGGAACTGGTGGAGAAAGCCGGGGGCTTGCACCGTTGGATGAGCTGGGATAAGCCCATCCTAACGGACTCTGGCGGCTTTCAGGTGTTTAGTCTGGCCGAAATGCGGAAAATCACCGAGGAGGGTGTCCGTTTTAAGGATACGGTTTCCGGGCGTTTTCATTTTATCGGCCCCAAGGAATCCATGCGGATTCAAAACGCCCTGGGGGCTGATGTGATCATGGCCTTTGACGAGTGCCCGCCCTACCCTACCACCTATGAATACGCCCAGCAGTCCCTGGAGAAAACCCACCGGTGGCTGGAGCAGTGCTTTGAACACCATGCTCGCCCGAACGATCAGGCGCTGTTTCCCATTGTGCAAGGCTCGGTGTTTGAGGATCTCCGCACCCAAAGCGTTGAGTTTGTGACCCAGATGCCCGCTTATGGCTTTGCCATTGGCGGGGTGAGCGTGGGGGAAACCAAAGACATGATGAACCGGGTGGTCCGCTTTACCGCGCCCTTGCTTCCAGCCGAAAAGCCCCGCTACCTGATGGGGGTGGGGACGCCAGAGGATCTACTGGATGGGATTTCTCATGGAATAGACATGTTTGATTGCGTGATGCCCACCCGGATTGCCCGGCATGGGTCCTTCTTTACCCCCACTGGGCGGGAAATCATTAAAAACGCGGCTTCCAAAGAGAATTTTGGGCCGCTGGTGGAAGGCTGTGGGTGTGACGCCTGCCAGCATTATTCTCGGGCTTATATTCGCCACATTTACCGGATGAAGGAAACGGCGGCGGCCACGCTGTTGAGCATTCATAATATCTACACCCTGGTGCAACTGGCCAAGCAGGCCCGGACGCATATTCTGGCAGGCACGTTTGGGGACTTTTACCAGGAAACCCGTCAACGGTTATTGACCCCTGCGGCGTAGCACATTCGTATTGACCAGGTGGTCAATATCTTTGCCAGTGGGATGCCGTTATAATGACGGCAACTTAAAGTACAGTACAAGCCCGTGCGACATGACAGACCATGATTGAACGACGGAAACAATTGGATCGACGGACCGCAGATCGGCAAGGCAAGTATGACCGCCGCCGGAACCGCTGTTTGCATTGCTTGCAGTTTCAGGGGGATCAGGGGTTTTGTCTGTTTTATCAAAAGGCGGTGGGCGCCATGGATTTCGCCTGTCCCAGTTTTCAGGGGATTCAGCCGGAACGACGGTAAAATTGGAAAGAGCCGGTTTTAATGTCGGGATTTTTTCGATAAAGTCATAAGTAACTTTTGAGGGCGGATTCGGTAGAATCCGGAAGTGATGGCAAAGGAACCCACCCCATGGCAGCAGTGTATTTAGTGAATGGCGCCCGGACGCCGATTGGAAGCTTTCTGGGGAGTCTGGCCTCGGTGCCGGCCCCAGAACTAGGCAGTACCGTTTTAAAGGCGGTGTTAGAGCGCAGCAACGTACCCGCGGAAGCCCTTCACGAGGTGATTCTGGGGTGTGTGCTGCCAGCGGGTATCGGCCAAGCTCCGGCCCGGCAAGCCATGCGCAAGGCCGGAATCCCCGATTCGGTGGGGGCCATCACCATCAATAAAGTCTGTGGTTCTGGCCTGAAAGCCGTCATGATGGGGAGCGCCCTGATCAAGGCTGGAGAAGCGGATTTGGTCCTGGCTGGTGGGATGGAATCCATGAGTCAAGCGCCTTATTACGCCACTGGCATGCGCACGGGCGTTAAGATGGGTAATCAGACCCTGATTGATGGCTTGATTCATGACGGGCTTTGGGATCCTTACAATCATTTGCACATGGGGAATTGTGCTGAGCAGTGCGCCGCCAAGTATACGTTTTCCCGAGAAGAACAAGACGCTTTTGCCGCCGAAAGTTACCGCCGCGCCATATCAGCGGTTGAAAACAGGACGTTTCAAGCGGAAATCGCCCCGGTGGCGGTTCCCCAGCGCAAAGGGGAGCCAAAAATCATTGACACCGATGAAGAGCCGTTTCGGGGGGATGTCAGTAAACTCGGGGGCCTGCGTCCGGCGTTTCAACGGGATGGGGGGACCATTACTGCTGGCAACGCGTCGACCATTAACGATGGGGCCGCTGCCTTGCTCCTGGCCTCTGAAGCGGCGGTGAAAAAGCACAATTTGACACCCATGGCCAAAATCGTGGGGTATGCCACCCACAGCCAGGATCCGGTCTGGTTTACCACCGCTCCCGTTGGGGCGATGCAAAAAACCCTGGAACAAAGCGGTTTAACCGCCGATCAAATTGACCTCTACGAGATTAATGAGGCCTTTGCCGTGGTGACGATGGCCGCGGAAAAGGAGCTCAATCTTTCCCATGAGAAAGTCAACGTACGAGGCGGGGCCGTGGCCTTGGGGCATCCTATTGGGGCCAGCGGGGCGAGACTCCTGGTGACGTTACTTCATGCCATGCGGGATGAGGGTAAGCAGCGGGGGATGGCCAGTCTGTGTATTGGCGGCGGGGAAGCCGTTGCCATGATTGTTGAACGGGTGTAGGAGGAGAGGAGAAATGGCAGTTCAAACAGCACAAGCCATACAAACGGTCGCCGTGGTCGGCGCCGGGCAGATGGGTAACGGGATCGCTCAAGTGATGAGCCATCGGGGCGGCCTGAAGGTGTTGATTCAGGACATCAGCCCCCAGGCCCTGGAGCGGGCCCAAGCTACTATTGAAAAAAGCCTTTCGAAATTTGTGGCCAAGGACCAGCTCACCGAAGCTGAAAAACAGGCCGCACTCGGTCGGATTCAGTTCGAAACCGGGCTGGAAAGTCTGAAAGAGGTGGATTTGGTGGTGGAAGCGGTGGTAGAAGCCGAAGAAGTCAAAAAAGAGCTTTTCCGCTCCCTGGATCAGATCGTAAAACCCACCGCCATTCTGGCGTCGAATACCTCCAGTATCTCGATTACCCGCCTGGCCAGTGTCACCCAGCGGCCAGATCAGGTCATCGGCATGCACTTTATGAACCCGGTGCCGATTATGCAGCTGGTTGAAATCATTCGGGGGGCCCAAACCTCGGATGCTACCTATCAAACCATCCGAGAGTTGACGGAAACACTGGGCAAGGTCCCGGTGATGAGCCGGGATTTCCCCGGCTTTATCTCCAACCGGGTGTTGATGCCGCTCATTAATGAGGCGATTTTTGCCCTCTATGAAGGGGTCGGATCCGCGGAAGACATTGACACGGTGATGAAGTTGGGGATGAATCATCCCATGGGCCCCTTGACCCTGGCCGATTTTATTGGACTGGATACCGTGCTGGCCATTCTCAACGTCTTACATGAGGGGTTTCAAGATCCCCGGTTTCGTCCTTGTCCCTTGCTGAAGCAGTATGTGGATGCGGGGTATCTGGGCCGGAAATCCGGTCGGGGTTTTTTTGTGTACGAGTAACTAGCCCATGAACCAAGCCCAAACATCACTGCGCTCTTGGGGTATTGGCTTGATTTTAGCCGGAGCGTTGGGGCTGGCATTCTTTGGCTACCAAGAAATGACGCCCCAAGCCGTATCGAATTCCCCGGAGACCTTGAAACGAGAGGCTTGCCTGGTATTATCAGTCTATGATGGGGATACGGTGGGGTGTGATTTGAACGGCAACCGGCGGGTGGATCGGCCGGGGGAAGTGGTGCGCCTCCTGGGAATCGACACCCCGGAGATGCATTACTCCAAAAAGAACCCAACCCATGGCTCAGACCACCCGGTGGATGAGCCGATGGCGGCAGAAGCCACCCGGTTTTTGGAAGAAACGGTGAGGGGCAAAACGCTGTATCTGGAATGGGACGCGCAACGTTTTGATCGCTACGGTCGCCCCCTGGCCTATGTGTACTTGTCCCCGGAGACCGAGCAGTCGGTGAACGCGCAAATATTGGCGAAAGGCTTGGGGCAAGTAATGATGTTTGCTCCCAATACCCGTTATCAGAAAGAATTTTTAGCGCTGGAAGCCCAGGCCCGGACTCAGGGGGTGGGGATCTGGCGCAGGGAGTAACCCAATTGCTCTATCAATTGATTGAGCAGAAACAGCGACATGCCCACCACATTAAAGTAGCAGCCGTCGATTTTTTCAATGAGCAGGCTGCCAAAGCCCTGGATGGCGTACGCCCCGGCTTTATCCATGGGCTCTTGGGTCTGGATATAATCCCAGATTTCATCTTCACTCATGGCTTTCATCGTGACTTGGGTGGCTAGATGCCCCGACACTGTTTTCTCTTGTCGGGTATCGATTAACGTAATGCCTGAATAAACCGTATGGGTCTGGTTCTGTAAGCGTGAAAGCATCTGGAAGGCTTCTTTCGGGGTGTTGGGCTTGCCAAAAATATCGCCCTCCAGCACCACAAGGGTATCGCTACCAATCACCAGGGCGCTGGGTTGGGTTGCGGCCACCGCCTGGGCCTTGGCGGCTGAGAGCCGCTGGACGATTTCCTCGGGAGACAGGTGATCCACGGGGATGGCTGCTTCATCCACATCGGATTTGACCACCGTAAAGGGAAGGCCTAATGAGGCCAACAGCTCTTTTCGGCGGGGAGAGCCAGAAGCAAGAATCACAGGGGGCAATGGGGGCATCTTTAGGTATCCTTTTTCGGAGGCTTCAGGCGATCTCGATCCACGTAACGGATCCCCATGAGCTCATCGGGTAAAAACTGTTGTGGGATGTTGGGGTGATCGTGGCTGTAGAGATACCCCACGCCATGGCCGTATTTGTCGGCGTCCTGGTAATGAGCGTCCCGCAAATGCTTGGGGACCGGGTAACTTTTTCCGTGGCGGGTAATGTCGTTTAATACTTTATCAATGGCGGTGATGGTCTCGTTGGATTTGGGCGAGAGCGCCACATAGATGGTGGCCGTTGCCAGAGGAATCCGGGCTTCTGGCATCCCCAGGCGCTCAACGGCTTCAGCGGCGTTCATGGCCAGGACCAACGCCATGGGGGCAGCCAGCCCCACATCCTCACTGGCCGTCACGATTAAACGCCGGGCGATAAACCGGGGGTCTTCGCCGGCGGCGAGTATTTTCCCCAGCCAGTACAGGGCCGCGTCCGGGTCGCCACCCCGCATGCTTTTTTGATAGGCCGAGGCGTGATCGTAATGCTCATCCCCCTGGCGGTCGTAATGGACCCGGTTTTGCTGGGCCAGTTTTTCCAGCAGATCGATGGAGATGGCCGCCTGCTCCCCTTCCCTGGGGGCGCATTTATAGGCAGCTTCCAGTAGCGTCAAGGCGCTTCGGCCATCGCCATTGGCGTAATCCGTGATAAACTGCTTGGCCTCATCGCTGATATGGATGGGCACATCCGGGCTCAGCTGCGCCAGGCCCCGGTCAATGAGCTGATGAATTTGGGGGCGGTTCAGGTGATTCAGCCGAAACACCAGGACCCTGGAAAGCAAGGGAGAGATGACCTGAAACGACGGGTTTTCGGTGGTGGCACCCATCAGCGTAATGGTACCGTTTTCCACATACGGCAGTATGCCGTCCTGCTGGGTTTTGCTGTAGCGATGAATTTCGTCAATAAAGACCACGGTGGCTTGCCCGCTGGTTTTGAGCTGATCTTCCGCTTGCTGAATGGCCTCTCGCAGCTCCTTCACCCCGGAGTTGACCGCGCTCAGCTCAATGAAATGAGCGCCGGAGGTTTGCGCAATCAGTCGGGCCAGGGTGGTTTTCCCCACCCCCGGTGGTCCCCAGAAGATCATGGAGGTGAGTTGCCGGGATTCAATCAGGTTGCGCAGGGGGCAGCCAGTGCCCACCACCTCGGTTTGTCCCAGGAATTCTTCCAGGGTCTGAGGGCGTAGGGCTTCCGCCAAGGGAACCTGGCGGTTCTGTTGAGCCAGCAGATTCAGGAGCGGGGTGGATTGTGATGGGGGATTTTTTCTCATCGGTTTTTGACCTGTCGTTTCTTGTGGTGAGTCCTTGCTGTGACTTCTTGCTGAGAATCAGTGCCGTCTTTGCAGGAACATTGTAAAATAAACATTACGGTCCCTCACGTTAGATTGGCAGTTAGGAAATTCACGGTTTTGACTCTTCAGTTTATACCCTATCAACTTACCGCAGAGACACTCGAAGGATACATGAAAGGGGATATGGCGCTTTTCCCCGGTCAGATTCTTCGTCTGGAGGGGCATGCCTCCAGCTATGCCCAAATCCAGTCGGTTATCTTGCCTGAACGGGGTGAGACAGGGTATCGGGTGGCGTTAGATGTCTTGCAGGGTTGCCCACGGTTTGAGCCGATGGGGGCAACAGTGTTATCCCCAGAGCGGGCATGGGAAGAAGTGCGTCGTCTGGATGGAATCTCCGTTGCACATCCCTTGATGTTAGGTCAGCAAGTTCTGGGAGAAATGCAAAACCTGGGTACCTTGACCGTGGTCGAGGGAATGACCTGGCAAGAGACTTGCCCCATCTTAACTTCCCTTGCTATGGGCTTATCAGAGTATCAGCAGGTCCTGATTGTAGACCCACTGGGGATGTTCCAGGGGGGGTCGACCTTCTCCAAGGTTCATGCGGGTCAAGACAGTCGCTTGTCTTTAAATGATGTGGGGTTAAAGCGCCTGATACGGTGTCTGGACTTACCTCGCAGTGTTGAGGTGGAGGCCGCATCCTATATCACTCAACAAATGGCCAAAGTTCTCCAAAAAGAAGCCTTTGTGCCCTTTGAGTCGGTCTTTCCGTTGGATTCCCCAGAAGGCTTGCGAGAAGGCCCGCGGGCCAAAGCCTTACTCTGGCACAGTCTGGAAAAGCTTCGGCAGCAACAGCTTTTTGCCGATGACCCGGCTCAGGTTTTTTCGTTGGATCCAGCGGCTACCGAGCGGGTGACGGTACTGGATCTGAGCGGACTGGCAGAACCCTGGAAAACCTTGTTTTATGAAACGGTCTGTCACAAGCTCTTGCGGCGAGACAGTGAAGATATCATGCCAGTGCTGATTTACCCGGATAGCTACCTTGAGGACTTGCCCCAGTGGGTTCGAAAAGCCGATGAGGTTGAACGCTTGGCGGTGATGATGATATCCCCCTATGCGGATGAGCAGATCGTGGAAATGGCCAATAACCAGATTGTGGTGGTGTCTGAAGCGGCATTTGAAATGACCGGGCAGCTGACCCACGGCATTCCGGTTCGAGTGCATGTTGAACAGTTAGAACAGGCGTATCAACCGATATTGGAAGAGCACCTGAAGCCTATCCCGATGGGGGAACCTGACATGACAACCCCGGCGCTTCACCTGGGCCCATCCAACGAGATGCCCAACGAGATGCCTATGAATACGGGGTTGTGGAAGGAAGTACCGCCAGAACCCCAGGATTCGAGATCTAAAGGGCTAGGATCCGGGCTGGAATCATTTGAGGAATCTGACATCATCTTTCCAGACTCTGTAGGAGAAGAGCCCATGCCTGATTCATGGGTGGCACCTCCCTTAACCGAAGAGATTCCCCGATCCGAGCTGTTACCGGCAGCCATGCCGGAGGCCATTCCTGAGTTAACGCAGGCGGAGCCGCGCTTTGACTCGATTCTGGGCGAGACCGGGGAATTTATGTTTGACCTGGATCTGGATGAAAAAATGGGTGTGGATAATGATCCCAATGGCCCCCTGGGTATAGAACAACCGCCCTTTCGAGAACCGGTGATACCAGAGGAACCCCCCGCTGCGGTTTGGGTCGAGGACTCCCCTGCGGTCACACAACCGGACGAGTCTGCTGAACCCTTCATGTCACCGGAGGTGTCGTCTGGTCTGGAAGAACAATCTCCGGTGCCGGTATACCCGACCAAGCAGCTGGAACAACAGCAGGTGATGGCCCAAGCTGGGTTTCAGGTGGGAGAAAAAGTTCAGCATGAACGTTATGGCATCGGGATTGTCAATAAGGTCATTCCCATGGAAGAAACGGTCATCTTGAATATTACCTTTGAAAATGTGGGCAAGCGGCTGATGGATCCAGCCCTGACCCAACTGGAAAAGGTGTCTTAAGCTCAACAAGGAAGAAGTTCAGCCCCTCGCTATGCCTGTGGTAGAATCCTGTTGCATCGTCTCATGGTGTGTCCATGAGGCATTGGCGATGATATAACAAGTGATAAATAAAACGTGATCAATCAACAGTCAAACAGAAGGGATGTCCCCCATGACCCAGCCTCCAGCGCAAGAGGTGAATTATAAAGAGACATTAAACCTACCCCAAACCGCCTTTAAGATGAAAGCCGGTGCCGCCACAAGAGAACCGGAAATAGAGGCCTTCTGGGAAGAGCATCAGGTGTATGAGCAGATGCAGGCTAGTAAAGACAAGGCCCGTAAATTTGTGCTGCACGACGGCCCGCCGTACCTCAGCTCCGATAAAATTCACATTGGGACTGCGCTGAACAAGATTTTGAAAGATATTGTCACTCGCTATAAGGCTCAACGAGGCTATTATGCTCCGTATGTACCGGGCTATGACGGTCATGGCTTGCCCATTGAAAACGCCGTAGTGAAAAACATCAAGGGCGGACGTCATGCCGTCTCGGAAGGGGAACTGCGCCAACGGTGCCGGGAATTTGCCTTAAAAAATCTGGCCGGGCAAGAGGCTAATTTTAAGCGTTTGGGCTGCTGGGGCGACTGGGCGCACCCGTACATTACTATTCAGCCGGAATTTGAGGCGATCCAGATTAAGATTTTTGGGGAAATCTATGAAAAAGGCTATGTGTACAAGGGCCTCAAGCCGGTCTACTGGTGCCCCTGCTGTGAGACAGCCTTGGCGGATGCGGAAGTGGAGTACGCCGATCACACCAGCCACAGTATTTATGTGGGCTTCCCACTGGTGGCGGCCAAACAGCCGGAGCTTCAGGACGCCCGAATGGTCATCTGGACCACCACCCCCTGGACCTTGCCGGCCAACCTGGCACTCTCCGTTCACCCGGACTTTGAGTACGCCTTGATTCACACCGATGCGTACGGCAAGCTGGTAGTGGCCAAAGCACTCTTAGAGGCCTTTACTCAGGCGGTGGGGCTGGAGCAATATAATGTGCTGAATACCTTTAAAGGCCAGGATTTAGAGCTTTCTGAAGCCAGCCATCCGTTTATTGATCGAAATAGCACGGTGTTGGTTGGGCATCATGTGACGCTGGATGCCGGGACCGGGGTGGTCCATACGGCACCGGGTCATGGGATGGAAGACTACGTAATCGCCCAGGAGTATGACCGGACCCAGTTGAAAGAGCGGCCCATCGGGATTCTCTCGCCGGTGGATAGCCGGGGGGCGTTTACCGAAGAAGCCGGGGTGCCGAAACTGACCGGGGTTCGCTATGACCAAGGGAATGAGCAGGTTTTACAAATCCTACGAGACAAAAACGCGCTGCTGGGCCATGCCAAAGTGTCTCATAGCTACCCCCACTGCTGGCGTTGCCACAACCCGGTGATCTACCGGGCCACGGAACAGTGGTTTATTGATGTGGACAAATTCCGGGGCGACTCCCTGGCTGCCATTGACACGGTACAATGGATTCCAGAACGGGGCCGCAACCGGATTTACAGCATGGTGGAAAATCGTTCTGATTGGTGCTTGAGCCGCCAGCGGGTCTGGGGCGTGCCGATCCCGGTGTTTTATTGCGCGAACGAGGCTTGCAAGAAAGAACTGATTACCCCGGAAACCATTGAGAAAATCTATCAGCTCTTTAAGGCGCATTCCTCCGATGTCTGGTGGACGCTGTCGGCGGAAGAAATCCTGGGCGGGAGCGTTGCCTGCAGCGCATGTGGCGGCACCCGATTTACCCAGGAAATGGACATCATGGATGTCTGGTTTGACAGCGGGATTACCCACACGGCTGTGGTGGAGGCTCGAAAAGACCAATTGGGCGAGTTGCCGGTGGAGTTATATCTGGAAGGCTCCGATCAACACCGGGGCTGGTTCCAGTCTTCGTTGCTCACCAGCGTGATGTTGTACGGGAAAGCCCCGTATAAAAGCGTGTTGACCCATGGCTTTGTGCTGGATCAAGACGGGCGCAAGATGAGTAAAAGTCTGGGAAATGTGGTGGATCCCAACTCGGTGATTCAGCAATATGGGGCCGATATCCTCAGGCTCTGGGTGGCTTCGGTGGATTACACCGTCGATATCCGCATTGGGAACGCCATCCTGGCCCAACTGGCTGAGGTCTACAAGAAAGTCCGCAACACCTTCCGCTTTATGCTGGGGAACCTGCATGATTTTGACCCGCAAACGGATCGGGTCTCAGAGGATCAGCTCTCCGCGCTGGATCAGTTTGTGCTGCACCGGCTGCAGGGCTTGATTGAGCGGATTACCCGAGACTTTGACGCTTATGAGTTTCACCGGTATAACCATGAGATTCAGTACTTCTGCGGGACGGATTTGTCGGCCCAGTACTTTGATGTGGCCAAAGACATTTTATACTGCGATGCCACAGGCAGCCCCCGTCGCCGGGCGGTTCAGACGGTAATGTATGAGACCTTATCGGCGCTCTTGCCCATGTTGGTGCCTATTATGCCACATTTGGCCGAGGATATCTGGTTGAATCTGCCGGATACCTTGAAAGTCCGCTATAACGGGTTGGAAGAGGCGCCTCCGGTTAGTGTGACCATGGCCCCCTGGCCGACGGTTCAATCCCGGTTCGTGAATCCGACCGTGGCCGAGCAGGTGGATGCCCTGCTCAAGCTCAAAGAGATGGTGAACCTGGCCATTGAAAAGCCGCGTTCAGAAGGGCAAATCGGCAGCTCTTTGGAGGTGGATTTGGGCTTAGAGCCGCTAACCCCGGAAAGCCGGGCCTTTATTCAGTGCTTTGCCTCAGCGGAGCTGGCGGCGTTCTTTATCACCTCCGATGTGCAGGTGGTGGAAGCGGGCCATCAGTATCCCAGCGAACTCCGAGAGCCGTTGACGTATCCCGAGCAGTTTAAAATCCATGTGTACCCGGCCCAAGGGGAAAAATGCCAGCGGTGCTGGCGTTATGAAAGCTCGGTGGGGACCTTCCCTGAGCACCCGGCGCTTTGCGAGCGGTGTTATCAAGCCGTGCGCCAAACGGTTAAAGTATAAGCCTCAAAAAAAAGGCGGCTAACAAATCCAAAGCCAGGAGACTTCCAAGGGAATGCCTGCCTGGCTTTTTGGTGTATTGTGGTTCAGACTTTTTAGGAATTAGCTGAAATAAAAGCCTAAGATAAATGAGACCAGGTAGAATCCCCCGGCAATATAGGCAGTAATCTTGTTTAAGGCGGCTTCGGCCCCTTTTTGGCTGGAGAAAATCTGGGCCGCACCACCAATACCCCCAATCCCCTCACCTTTCGGGGAGTGAATCAGCACCAGAAAGATTAAAACGACCGCGCTGAGGGCTTGAAACACCTGGAGGACAATTTTCAGAATTTCCATGGACCTATCCTATTTTTCACTTGCATGCAATGGGGATGATCTTACTACAAAACCGGGCGCCTGAAAAAGGGGAGACGCATTTGCCTTTCCCCTTTGGGCTTGGTAGGCTTAAAAATATTGGTTGAGGGAGATGTTCTGGATGGACGAGACGCAAGCAAATTGTCTGTTTTGTAAGATCCTCGCTGGGGAAATTCCCAGCCAAAAGGTCATGGAAACGGATACCTGGTATGCCTTTCGGGATATTGCTCCCCAGGCCCCGGATCATGTGTTGGTGATTCCCCGGCAGCATGTGGTCAGTATTGCCGAAACCGAAAATTCGCAGATCTTTGCCTACGTGTTATCGGGGATTCAAGCGGTGGCCAAAGTGTTAGGCCATGAACACTACCGGGTAGTGGTGAATAACGGGGCAGAAGCGGGGCAAACGGTGTTTCATTTGCATGCCCATTTACTGGCAGGGCGTCCGCTGACCTGGCCACCAGGCTAAATAAGGCTTGGAACGCTTTTTATCCAAATGTCAAGCAATCCTCTGCCCATTCTATTGAATTGTAAAAAAATCTATGGTATTTTCATCTCTACTTGATGAGCTGTAGGCTTGCTTGTACGTGAATGGTTAAGTGCCCGTAAAGGTAGGTGATCCCGTTGGCAGAAATCCAGGTACAACCTGGTGAAAGTATTGAAAGCGCACTGAAGCGGTTTAAGAAAAAGATCCAGAAAGCTGGTATCTTGTCTGAAATTAAACGCCGTGAGCATTTCGTCAAAAGAAGTGTGAAAAGAAAGCGCAAATCAGAAGCCGCCCGTAAGCGTGGCCGTAAATAGCACTTTCATCATCCGAACTTTGAAAAGCGTCCATCGGAAACCCCGGTGGGCGCTTTTGCTTTGCGAAGGGGGTGCACTGCTAGAACAAGAGCCGCATCAGGCCAAAGGGCTTGTTGAGGGTGGTATTAACGGTATTGCTTAAATCGCGGACGTTTTTCATGGCCTCTCGGGTGTCTTGCAGGATCAATTGCAGGTTCTGGTCTTTGTCATTGGTGACTTTTTCCACTTCGGTCAGCACGTTGGTGAGTTTGGCCAATGAAACGTTCATCAGCGTCAGTGAGGTATCCAGGCGATCCCGGAGCTGAATGTCTTCGGCGCTGGTTTTCAGGTATCCAAGCAGCTCGGATGCGTTTTGAGAGGTTTCCTTGGTCAGAGCCAAGGTTTCTTTCAGGTTGGGGTCCTGGAGGATTTCGTTTAATGCGGTGGTCGATTGATTCAGGGCGGCAATGGTGGCGGTCAGATCCTGCTTTACTTGAGGGTTGCCGATCACCGCGTTTAAGTTTTCGCTTACCTCGCTGACATTGGCGGTGAGGGTTTTGCTGGCGGCTACCAACTGCTCAATGTCTTTACCCGTAGTCTGGAACAGGTGATTGGCGCTGTCCAGTACTTCAGTCGCCCGGGCGGTCAGCACCTCGGTGTTCTTCAGGGTACTATTTAAGGTATCAATGGTGTCATCGGACAGCAGCTGAGTGATTTTTTCGTTGGTCAATCTCAGGGCCTCCGCGGACTCCATCTGGATGGCCAAAAATTCTTTAATTCGTAGCGGGTTTTCGATGGTAAAGGTCAGGTTGGGATCCGGGGCTTCGGCTAAAACAGGTTTCTGGGAAAGAATTCGCAGAAAATATTGCTGGTTGTCATCCATGGTCAGCTCAAACAAGGGATCTTCTGGCATGACAGCCCCTGGGGTGGTGACTCGGTAATAGAGTTTCAGGCGCACCAGGTTGGCGTCCATTTCTTTCTTGACGTCTTCCACGGTGCCCACAGAAAGGTATCCGCTTTCATAGAGGAATTTGACAGGAATACCCGCTTCAACCCCCTTGGCGGGTTCCCGAAACGTAGTGAGAGTGACTTCCCGGAGCTGGGGTGGGGTGATCTCCAGGAATTTCTCACCAATGATCCCGGATTGCTCAATGGAGATCTTGGATCCTCTGGGAATCTCTATCCCGGATTGATCGTTAATCGTAAAGCGTACTTTGACATAATAGCGCCCGCTGCGCACTAGGGGCTCGACTTTATCCACAAACCCCACGCGGATCCCCATGAGTTGAACGGGTGCCCCTTCCCGCATGCCATCCACATCTTTAAATAATACCGTATGCTCCACACCACCGGTGATCCCCCGGCCCCGAAGCCAGATGAGAACAAAAATCAGGAGGGACAGGCTGATGATGGTTAAAAGGCCAACCTTGACTGTGGATGTGTTGTGTTTCATGGGCATGGGGCTCTCTATCCAAACTTGCTAGGGAATAGCCAAGTTTTGGGCTTGCTAGGCTTTATTATACTCCGGTTACCCGCCAAGGTCATCTGACCTCTTGGGTCATGGGTCCATCCAGGCTGGCGGTGGCAAATTGGCGGGCATAGGGGTTGTCCGAATTCATCAGCTCACTGGGGGTGCCTGACCACTGGAGTTTCCCTTGGTGCAGCAAAAACACCCGATCGGCGGTGCGCTGAATGGTAGAAAATTGGTGGGTGACCACAATGCTGGCGGCTCCCAACTCATCCCGAAGTTTGAGAATGTAATCCTCCAGGATGGTGGAGCCAATGGGATCCAGGCCAGCGGTGGGTTCATCGTACAGGATAATCCGGGGGTTGCTGATAATGGCCCTGGCAAAGCTGACCCGCTTTTTCATCCCCCCGGACAGTTCATTGGGGTACTTGTCCTCGGTCCCTTCCAGCCCCACCAGTTTCAGTTTTTCTGAGGCGATGGCCCGCACCTCTTCCGGGGTGTATTCCTGGAACGGGCGAACCCCGCCCACATCAGGTTTTTCTAATAAGGAAAACCCGACGTTTTCCCAAACCGTCAGGGAATCAAAGAGGGCGGAATACTGAAAAACCAGGCTAAAGTTTGGGTCTTCCAAGTGAATTTCTCCGAAATCCGGGTTGTCCAAACCACTAATGAGTTTAAGAATCGTGCTTTTCCCGCTACCGCTAATGCCGATAATGGCAACAACTTCACGTTCCTTTACTTCAAAACTCACACCCCGTAAGACGGCATGCCCATTAAAGGCTTTGTGGATATCATGAACATGAACCAGGGTTTTGACAGGAGTGATCATGGCTTACTGGGATCCATAAATGATGTACGTTAACAGATAATCAACAATGGCCATCGCGACAAAGGACCAGACGACGGCACGGGTGGTGGCGATGCCCACCTCCTTGGCCCCGCCTTGGGTATTGATGCCGACCGAGGTGGCGATAATGGTGATCAGATAGCCAAAGACCCCGGCTTTCAACAGACAGGCAAAAACATCCTTGGGGGCCGTTTGCTGCCAGACGGAGTCCAGGTATTTGAGGGCGGATAAATCTGTTAGCGTGATGCTGACCAGTAACCCTCCCATGATGCCCGCAAACGTCGTAATGACTGTCATGAGCGGGAGGGCCAAGGTTCCGGCCAAGATCCGGGGCACCAACAAATATCGGACGGGATGAATATGCAGCACCCGCAGTGCATCGACCTGGCTGGTAATTTTCATGGTGCTAAGTTCTGCGGCATAAGCGGATCCGGCCATGGAAATGACGGCAAAGCCCGTCATAATGGGGGCCAGTTCTCTTAATAAGGCCATGGCCACCAGCGCCCCCACAAAATCCCCGGCGCCTTGGCGCACCATTTCGGTGGCCAGCTGCAAGGCAATTACCATGCCGGAGACGGTGGTTAAAACCAGGGCAATCCCCAAGGTATCGACCCCGACAAAAGCACCCTGCTCCAAACAATGCTTCAGCTTGACATTCCCCTGAAACAAAAAGCGGATGACCCCGGTGGTGTACTGAACTGCTGCGCCGATGTTCCAGAAAAACGACCGGGCTTCCTCTCTGAGAAAGCCAGCCAATTTCCGGGTGTAGGGGAAGAGCTGTGAATTGACGTGAGCCATACCCTTATTCTAACAAGGCTTTGTGATTTTATTGGGCAAACACTTTATCCAGCAAAATCAGGATAAACAGGGTCAGGCTGATTTGGCCGTTAATATTAAAGAAAGCGGCATTGACCCGATCCAGCTGAATGGGGGCCCCGTCTTTCCCCCGGATGATCCAATGTTCATAGATCAGCATCCCTCCCATTAATAGTGTGCCTAGCCAAAATCCCCATCCGGTGTGGGGGGAGAGGATGCCAAATAGAAGCATCAAACTGAAAGACAACCCATGAAACCCCCGGCTTAACCAGAGCGCTCCGGTAATGCCAAAAGAGACGGGCAGGCTTTTAAGGCCCTGGGTCTGATCAAACTGGTGATCCTGGCAGGCGTAAATCACATCAAACCCGGCGACCCAAAAGACAACGGCAAAGCCAAAAATAACGGGGAGCCAGGAAAGCTCTCCCGTAACAGCCAACCAGCCACCCACCGCTGAAGAGCCCAATGCGACCCCCAAAACCAAATGGGCCAGGTTGGAAAGGCGTTTCATGAAGGAGTACAGGGTGAGGATGATAAAAGCGACGGGTAAGAGCTGCTGACAGATAAGTGGCAATTGAAACGTGGCAGCTGTTAACAACCCAGCAGAAAGCAGTGCCATGGCCCAGGCTTCGGTTTTTCGCACCCGCCCGGCGGGGATGGCCCGATCTTTGGTGCGAGGGTTTAACCCATCAATCCGGGCGTCAATTAGTCGGTTGAGCGCCATGGCATAAGTGCGTCCGCCCACCATGGCCAGTAAAATCCAGAGGGCCGTCAAGGCGCTCGGCCAGGCGCCAGGAGGTGTCGCCAGCAGCATGGCTGATAATGCGAATGGAAGCGCGAACACGGTGTGTTCAAACTTGACCAGTTCCATATATTCCCGGACTCTCTCCAGGGGGGTTACAGGGGCGACGCTCATGGGTGTGTATTCATACCTCTGTTATTGAAGGCCTCTGTTGTTCAAGGGCCGCTGGGTCGTGACGTCATGGGGGGTTTTATGTATAATCATTAAGCCATAAACACCGTCGTTTTTAAAAGAGGGACCGGAAGGTCGGAGAGAAGGGCGAAGGCAAAAAACAAAGCCAAAACAAGAACAGTCAAGAACAGTAGTAATGTAAGGTAGCGTACCGTGTGGCATAAATTGTGGAAAGTGGTTGTTCTGGCCTTTTGTGTGGCTGTGTTGAGCGTGGCTTTCACGCGGGTTCTTCAGTTTGTGTGGCCGGGCGGAGAGCAGGCTCCCAGTGAACAAAGCGTGTTGGCCCAATCGGGGACCGCCCAGCTCACACCGGAGGAGAAGCGGACGGTCAGCATTTACAAAAAAGCCAGCCCAGCAGTGGTCAACATTACCAGTACCACCATTGCCATGGATCACTTTTTTAACGTGATTCCCCAGCAAGGGGTGGGCTCTGGGGTCATTCTGACTGAAAGTGGCTATATTCTGACCAATGCCCACGTCGTGCTGGATGCCGATCGCTTGGAAGTGATGTTAGAAAATGGGGAAGCCTACAAGGCCAAGCTGGTGGGCGGGGATATCAGTAAAGACATTGCATTGATTAAAATTGACGCCAAAACCCCTTTGCCAACCATTGAGCTGGGAGATTCCGATCGCTTGCAAATTGGGCAGTCGGTCTATGCCATTGGCAACCCCTTTAGCCTGACCAGTACGCTGACCACCGGGGTTATTAGCAGCGTGGGTCGAACGTTGAGGGCGGAAAACGGGCGCCTGATTGAAAACGTCATCCAGACGGATGCGGCCATTAATCCGGGGAATTCTGGGGGGGCCTTGCTGGATAGTGACGGGCAGCTCATTGGGATTAATACGGCGATTTTTAGCCCCTCTGGGGCCTATGCCGGCATTGGTTTTGCTATTCCGGTGAATACGGCCCGGCGGATTGCCAACGATCTGATCCAGCATGGCAAGGTGCTGCATCCGTATCTGGGTATTCAAATCGGCCTGGAAGTGACCCCGGCCATTGCCCGGGCGCTGGATTTACCGGTGGAGGAAGGGCTGATGATTACGCAGGTCGTTCCGGGTGGTCCGGCCCACAAAGCGGGTATTCAAGGGGCGGATAAGGAACTGGTTGTGGGCAATCGCCGTATTCTTCTGGGCGGAGACATTGTCTTGGAATATGATGGACACAAGGCCGAATCAGCCGATCACTTTATCAATTACGTTGAAACCAAGCGTCCTGGGGAAACGCTCCATCTGAAACTGGTTCGAGATGGCCAGACCATTGAGCGCAGCATTCAATTGGCTGAACGTCCAGAAACCCGATAGGAGTCCATAAGAGATGGCAAAAATTATTACCATTGATGATGATCCGGCCATTCTGGAGTTAATCCGGATTAATCTGGAAATGCAAGGCCACCAGGTGATGACTGCTCTGGATGGGATTGAAGGGTATGCCCTGGTTCAGCAAGAATTGCCGGATTTGGTGATTTTGGATGTGATGATGCCCAATGTGGATGGGTTTACCGTGTGTCAGCGGATTCGAAAGAATGCGACTACTGCAAATATTCCGGTCCTGATGCTCACGGCCCTGGGCGTGGTAGAGGATAAGGTCAAAGGATTTGACGCAGGGGCCGATGACTACTTGGTCAAGCCCTTTGAGATTCCCGAGTTGCTGGTCCGGGTTAGGGCCTTATTGCGTCGGGCGGGTCAAGTGCCGAAATCAGCCGCGGCCCATGAAATTCTCTCAGCCGGGGATTTGACGTTGATCCCGGAAAATTTGGAAGTGAAGATTCAGGATCGTCTGGTGAAGCTTACCCCCACCGAGTTTGAGATTTTGAATTGCCTGATGCAAAATCATGGGCAGGCCATTGCCCTGGGAAAGCTGCTTCAGGATGTTTGGGGATATTCTCCCGATGATGATGTGGAAACCATTCGGGTGCATGTGCGCCATTTGCGATCCAAGCTGGATAAAGTGGCGGCCGGGAAAAATTATATAGAGACCATTTATGGGGGTGGGTATCGGCTGGTCCCGGAGGGGGTCCCAAAAAAGCAGGTCTGATCAGGTGAGTCTTATTGTTGCGAAATTTGAAAAACCGGGGCCTTTTCGCTAGAATCACATTTGCATGGCACTGACATGGGGTTTAGCCGATCCAGTCAATGATTGACATTGATTTTTGCTTTCGCTACATTTAATCATCCAGATTAACACCCGTGCCAGTGCCCAGACCGAGATACCCCGAAGCGAAACTGATCTAAGTGATTTGATATTGATCGTTTTATTACTAGGAAGAATGAGAATACAGGAGGTTTGATCCCTTGCCCACGATTTCCCAATTGGTCCGTAAAGAACGGAAAAGAATTCAAGAAAAGACAAAATCTCCGGCTTTGAAAGAGAACCCCCAAAAACGTGGGGTTTGTACCCGTGTGTATACCACCACACCAAAAAAGCCGAATTCAGCCCTTCGGAAAGTGGCTCGGGTTCGTCTCACCAATGGGTTTGAGGTCTCTTCTTACATTCCCGGTATTGGCCATAACCTGCAAGAGCACTCGGTGGTCCTGATTCGGGGCGGTCGGGTAAAAGACCTGCCAGGGGTTCGGTACCATATTGTTCGGGGTACCCTGGATGCTTCAGGGGTACAGAACCGGAAACAAGGCCGCAGCAAGTACGGTACCAAAAAAGACGCCGGTGCTGCCGCAGGTAAGAAGAAATAACGCGAAACAAACAACACCATAAGTAGAAAAGTAAGGAGCTTTCAACGATATGTCACGTCGGGCTAAACCCAAAAAGCGGATTCCCGCACCAGATCCCATCTACAACGATGTGGAAGTTTCAAAATTCATCAACCGTTTGATGATTAAGGGCAAGAAAAGTGTTGCCGAGCGGGTGTTCTACAATGCAGTTGAACGGCTGGAAGGTAAGGCAGAAGATAAAGGGATCGACGTGTTCCGTAAGGCCCTTCAAAAAGCCAAGCCGCTGGTTCGAGTCAAGGCTCGCCGGGTGGGTGGTTCGACCTATCAGGTACCCATTGAGGTCCGTGAGGATGAAGGGATTGCCATTGGCACCCGCTGGCTGATTGGGTTCGCCAGAAAGCGCAAAGGGCGCTCGATGGAAGAAAAGCTTTCCAATGAGCTTCTGGAAACTTACCGGGGGACCGGCAACACCGTCAAGAAACGGGAAGATACCCATAAAATGGCAGAAGCCAACAAGGCCTTTGCCCACTACCGTTTCTAATACAAGCAGCGATTAAAGACGAGGACAAAGAACCGTGGCTAGAAAGACCCCCCTTGATAAAATTCGCAACATCGGGATTGCCGCCCACATTGATGCCGGTAAAACCACGACCAGTGAGCGGATTTTGTATTACACCGGAAAAGTGCACAAAATCGGTGAGACCCATGAAGGGACTGCAGTCACCGACTGGATGGAGCAAGAGCGGGAGCGGGGGATTACCATTACCTCGGCTGCGATTACCTCCTTCTGGAACGATCACCAGATCAATATCATCGATACCCCTGGGCACGTTGACTTTACCATTGAGGTAGAGCGCTCCTTGCGGGTACTGGATGGTGTGGTGGCGGTGTTCTGTGCCGTTGGCGGTGTGCAGTCCCAATCTGAAACCGTCTGGCGTCAAGCCGATCGCTATCAGGTTCCCCGGATGGTGTTTGTCAATAAAATGGACCGGGTCGGAGCCAACTTCCAGCGGGTGGTGGATCAAATCCGCAACCGCCTGGGGGCTAACGCGCACCCGATTCAGTTGCCCATCGGCGCAGAAGATCAGATGACCGGGATTATTGACCTGATTGAGCAAAAAGCCCATATCTACAAAAACGATTTGGGAACGGATATTGAAGAAACCGATATTCCGGCGGACATGGCCGATGCGGCCGCCGCGGCTCGGGAGAGCCTGCTTGAGGCCATTGTGGAAACCGATGATGCCTTGATGGAAAAGTACCTCAACGGAGAGGAACTATCGGTCGGGGAGCTGAAAAAGGCGCTGCGCAAAGCGATTTGTGAGGTTAAGATTGTTCCCGTTACTTGTGGGACCGCCTTTAAGAACAAAGGCATCCAGTTACTGCTAAACGCCGTGGTGGATTACCTGCCTGCCCCAACGGATGTTCCTGACATCAAGGGGAAAAACATGGATGGGTCTGAGGCCGTGCGTCGCAGTAGTGATGATGAGCCGTTTGCCGCCTTGGCCTTTAAAATCATGACCGACCCGTACGTGGGCCGGCTGACCTTCTGCCGGGTGTATAGCGGCGTCTTGAATGCCGGCAGCTATGTGCTCAACGCCACCAAGGGCAAAAAAGAGCGGATCAGCCGCTTGCTGCAAATGTATGCCGATCAGCGCCTGGAAATTGATGAGGTTCGGGCCGGTGATATCTTTGCCGTGGTGGGCCTGAAAGACACCACCACCGGGGACACCCTCTGTGCCGAAAACTCGCCGGTGATTCTGGAATCGATTCACATTCCCGATCCGGTGATCGAGGTTGCTATTGAACCCAAGACCAAAGCGGACCAGGAAAAGCTGGCGACGTCTATGAGTAAGTTGGCGGAAGAAGACCCGACCTTCCGGGTGCGGGTGGATCACGAAACCGGCCAGACCGTCATTGCCGGGATGGGCGAGTTACACCTGGAAATCATCGTGGATCGCTTGCTCCGTGAGTTTAAAGTGGAAGCCAACGTCGGGAAACCGCAGGTGGCTTACCGTGAGACCATCACCAAGCCGGTGGAAGTGGAAGGCAAGTACGTCCGTCAGTCCGGCGGTCGGGGTCAGTACGGTCACGTCTGGCTGCGGCTGGAGCCTCAAGAGCGTGGAACCGGCTTTACCTTTGAAAACAAAATCGTCGGTGGGGTGGTTCCCAGAGAATACATCCCGGCGGTCCAGAAAGGTGCCGAAGAAGCCTTGCTGGGCGGGGTTATCGCTGGCTATGAGGTGATTGACGTGAAGGTCACCATCTTTGATGGAAGCTACCACGATGTGGACTCCAACGAGATGGCCTTTAAGATTGCCGCCAGTATGGCCATCAAGGAAGGCGTCCCCAAGGCTGGCGCCCAGTTGCTGGAGCCGGTGATGAAGGTGGAAATTGAAGTCCCCGAAGACTTTATGGGTGATGTTATTGGTGATCTCTCCAGCCGTCGCGGGCGGGTGGAAGGGATGGAGCCCATTGCCGGAACCGGGATCCAGAAAATCCGGGCCATGGTGCCGCTGTCTGAGATGTTTGGTTACGCTACCGACATCCGCAGCAAAACCCAGGGCCGTGGGACCTTCAGCATGGAGTTCTCCCAATACGAGCCCATGCCCAGCAACATTGCTGAGCCGCTCATGGCCAAGTTCCGGGGACAGGCGACCGCTGCTAGCTAGGCCGCCCGGACCCACAAGCAACTTTAAAAACCCCTGGTTTATTGACCAGGGGTTTTTTTGTGACTTGAAAATTTTTAAACTCAGGCCTTTTTATGGCTGGAGCTGGAAAGATAAATATCGCTCATGTAATCCCGAATGGTGCGAACCTGTAGGGTCTGATTCTGCACCGTCACAATCAGGGTGTCCGGGCTGCCCCAGGTTTGCTGGGCCAGAATTCCCAGGTTTTTAATGTTCGGCACCGGCTCGTCTCCGTAATAGGCCACAGCCTGAATTTTCGAATTCGGGTTGGTTTGAATCCCTTTTGCTGCTGCTAAGAGATCCGGGGGAAGGTACCAACGGGCCGTCCAGTCCAGTCGTTGGCCAGGCAGTATCTTTTGCCCTTGACCATCTGACAGTAAAACCGCGGCTGCGGTATTTTTTCCAGAGAGAAAAGCCGTTTGGTTTTGGGTGTACGCCTCTTGAGCAGAGCGGATCAGTTGGCGCATGTGCAAGGGGTCTATTTTTTGGTGCTTTAGCACGGCTTGGGCTTTTTCTGATATCTGGAGAGTGAGTTGTTCAATAGGCGCGCCGGTTTGAGAAGGTTGATGCTCAGGGAGTAGGGGGAGCAGGTCTTTCATGGGGCGGACCCACAGGTAAGATTTCTGGGTTTGAGGATCCTGGCGGAGAACAACGATCTGGGTATCCGGGTGAATATATTTTTGGCTGCTCAACCAGCTTTGGCATTCAGAGCAGGGGCTGCCAAACACCGGGTCGGTTATGGGGCCCGCCCCGCTCATCACCAACAGACGGGCTTGCGTTGGCGTGGTGGCTTGTTGTTTGAGCAGGCTGGAAAGAGGTATCTTTTGTAGCCATTGGTTCCAGCCGTTGATAATGGCGGAACGTTCCCCGCAAAGTAGGTTGTCATCCCGAGAGAGTTCCATGTTGGTGCCCAATGCCCAGCGTCCGTCGGTAAAAAGCATGTGGGTACTGAAATAACGGTTAGAAAAGTTCCCCAGGGCCTGGTTTTTGAGAGCATGTTCATGGGCTTCCAACAGCTTGGTCAGTAATACCCGTTTGCTCACAGGCAGTTGGGTCCCGCTGGGCCGTACAGTGAGTTTGTTTGGATCAATGCCGTATTTTTTGTGCAGGGCCGATTGCCCCTGAAACTGAATCGTATCCTGGGGGAGTTGCCTTAGGGAAGGGATCGCCGTTGGCTTGGACGGTCCGGTTTGGCGGGGGATATTCTGAAATGCGATAGCGTGCATGACACTCACCTCTCTCACTCACTCATGTTTCCAGTAACCCAAAAACACGGCGGGGCATGCAAATACTTTGCACTGATTGTAAAGTTTTCCGGTCAGAGTCATGAGGAGCTGCTATGAATTACTGTGATACATTTCTGGCATGTAATCAGCCAGGGTCCGAATCTGGACCCGGTCATTTTCTATGGTGACAATCAGCGTGTCGGGGGTGGCATGTTTGCGGGCTAACCGTCCCAGGCTACTGATGGGGGGTAAGTGGGGTTCATCTCCGTAGTAGGCAACGGCCTGAATGTGGGGGTGTTGTTTTAACCACCCTATAGCTCGCTGGAACATGGACTCTAAGGGCTGCCTGATAAAATCCGGGAGGTGAGCCTGACAGGTTTGAAACAGGGTTTTTACAATGGTTTGGACCCGTTGCCAGATCTCGAGCCCATGGTGCAGGGCGGCGAGATCCGCAGGCTGAAACCAACGGGTGGACCAGTTCAAGCGGCTTCCGGTAACAGGGGTGCGGATGGGAGACAGTAACATAGCTGAGCCGGTCTGGGTTCTGTTGGGAGGGTTCACACCGTTGAGATAGCTTTCCTGAGCTTGCTGTAAGAGCGAACGCAGGGACTCTTGAGGGGGTTTGCCGGTGTTGGATAACACCTGTTTTGCCTGAGGACTTCGGGTCACGGGGAGGGTATCCAAAGGCGCGTCAGTGGTATAGCGCACAGCGATATCCCGGTGGCTGTAGGGGAGCATGTCCTGAATGGTACGCATTTTGAGCCGGAACTGTCTGGTGTCGGGATCTTGTTGCAGGCTGATGACACGAGTTTTTGGGCTGAAGTCTTGGGTGGTCATCAGGTTCTGGCAATCCGCGCACGGGATCGGTGGCATCTGATTCAAATCGGCATTGACGAGATAAATGGTATCAATGAGGGGGGCTTTTTCCTGGCCTTTTTGAATGGCCTGATTGCGGAGCTGATCATAAGCGACCCTGAGATCACAGGTGGAATGTTGCCAGGTGGGTTCAATGTTGGTACCCATGGTCCATTGGGGAGTCTGGTTATCAGCTGAGCGGGCCAATAGGCCAGCCGCATAGTGACGGTTTGAAAAATTGGGGCTTTGCTTGCCTTTGAGCCCATGTTGGTGGACCTGGCGCAGTCGCTTCAAGTGGCGTGCTATCGCATCCGGGGTTTGCTCTTCAGGGGAAATGGAGGCGGCGATGTCCAGCTTAATCTCTTCAGGTTGAACTTTTTGGAGGGGTGATCGGGGTAACTTCCCAGAAAACAGGGCCTGATTCCCCAGCGGGCGTGAGGGCCTCCGCTGAGGGCGGATGTCAGGGGATGAGCCCGTGAAATGGGCGGGTAGGCGCATGAGTCTGTTTGTCTCTCCGGGTTGCTTGGATCGAATCGGGTTTGATACGACGTGGCCTCTGCGTTACAATGCAAACTAATTTGGGGAGTGGAGGCTTGTGGTGATATAAACACTCCTCAAAGGTATGAGTTGCGCCTGGGTAATGATTTGATGAAAATGTCGCCGTTTCTAATGATCCCTGGACCTACCCCTTTGCCGGATGCGGTTCGAGAGGCTTTAAGTCGTCCTGCCATTGGCCATCGCAGTGCAGAATTCAAAAAAGTGCTGGAACGGCTCTATCCCAGGCTCCGCTGGATCTTCCAAACCAAGGAGGATGTCTTGTTGTATACCGCCAGTGGCACAGGCGCCATGGAAGCAGCGGTGATGAATACGCTGAATCCTGGGGATCCGGTGTTGGTTCTTGTCTGTGGCGTCTTTAGCGAACGCTGGGCGGAAATCGCTGAATCCTTGGAGCTGGCGGTGACCCGGCTGACGGTTCCACCGGGGCAACACCATACGCCAGAACAATTGGAAGTGACCCTTTCTAAAATGGGGAAGGGCTATTACAAAGCCGTGTTTCTGACCCACAGCGAAACGTCCACCGGGGTGTTGAACCCGGTTCAGGAGCTGGTGCCGGTGATTCGTCAGCATGGGGCTCTGGTGATTGTGGATGTGGTAACCAGCCTGGGGGCAACGCCTGTTCCGTTTGATGATTGGGGTTTGGATATTGCGGTCTCAGGCAGTCAAAAAGGTTTTATGACTCCACCAGGCTTGTCCTTTTTGGCCCTGAGCCAGAGAGCCTGGGAGGCTCATCGCCAATGTCAGCGCCCTGGCTATTACTTTAACTTCGGTCGGTATAAAAAAGCCCAGGACGGGGATACTACCCCATATACACCCGCGACGCCGTTGATTCAGGCACTGGATGTGGCGCTAGATCTCATGGAGCAAGAAAGCCTCCCCTCCATTCATGCTCGCCATCGGCAGTTACAAGCTATGACCCGAGCGGGGGTTCAGGCATTGGGTTTGTCTTTGTTTGTGGTGGATGAACAGTATGCCAGCCCTGCCGTGACCTCAGTCATGCCCCCTGAGGGGATTGCCGTCGATAAAATTCGGGCCGGACTGCGGGAGCAATTTGGCATTGTGGTGGCCGATGGCCAAAAAGAGCTGAAAGGGAAGATCTTTCGGATTGGGCATTTAGGTTATATCGCCCCCAGGGATGTCTTGATGACGCTGGCGGCGTTAGAGCAGGTCCTTTTGCAGCTGGGATATCCCCTCACCCCAGGAGCGGCCGTGGCGGCGGCGGAAGAAGTGAGCTTGGCTCAGAAGCGGAAAGTGACCCATGCCTAAACCCTCCCTGTCTAGACCCACCATCCTGATTACGGATAACATTCATCCCCAAGCCATTGGCATTCTGGAAGAAGCGTGCCAGGTGATCTATGAAAAGTCCCTGACCCCGGAGCAGTTGCTAAAACAAGTCCAATCGGTGGATGGGCTGATGGTGCGCAGCGCCAGTCAAGTGACCCAGGCGGTTCTGGAAGCGGCCCAACATCTGAAAATCGTGGGCCGGGCTGGTGTGGGGACGGATAACATTGATCTGGATGCCGCTACCCAGCGGGGGGTGATTGTGGTCAATTCCCCAGAAGGGAATACCGTTGCCGCTGCCGAACATGCCATTGGCATGCTTATGGCGTTGGCGCGTCATATTCCTGAGGCCGATGCGTCCATGAAGCACGGGGAGTGGAAGCGCAGTAAGCTGGTGGGGGTGGAAGTTTTTGGAAAAACCTTGGGTGTGGTGGGCCTGGGCCGGATTGGAAGCCATGTGGCGAAGGTCTGTCAAACTTTGGGCATGAAGGTTCAGGTGTTTGATCCCTATTTGACCCAGAACCGGGCTGAGGAGCTGGGGGTTCAGCGGGTGGCGCTGGATGAAATCTGGGAGAAATCAGACTTTATTACCCTCCATGCTCCCAAGACCAAAGAGACCTATCATTTGCTGAACCGAAACACCTTGGCCCGCTGTAAGACCGGGGTACGGATTATTAATTGCGCCCGTGGGGAGCTGGTTGATGAAGTCGCTTTGGCCGAAGCTCTGGAGTCGGGTCAGGTGGCTGGCGCCGCGCTGGATGTATTTTCCCAGGAGCCGCTGGAGGCAGATAACCCGCTATTGTCCGTGCCCTTCCGTAAAACGGTACTGACGCCTCACCTGGGGGCCAGTACAGAAGAGGCTCAGGTCAACGTGGCGCTGGATGTGGCCGAGCAGATCCGGGACTTTTTTACCCATGGCTACGCCAAAAATGCGGTGAACATTCCCTTGCTGCGCAAAGACATTTTGGATCCGGTGAAGAACTACATGCCCATGGCCGAAGTACTGGGGGCGTTTATCCGCCAGGTGGCCGATGGCCCCATCCAATCCGTGGAGGTGATTGCCCAGGGGGCGCTCCATCAACACCGGGCCGAGCCATTGACCCTGGCCGTGCTGAAGGGGATCCTCTCGACCGGGGTGGAAGGGGTGAATTACGTGAATGCCACGGGCATTGCCGAAGAACGGGGGATTCAGATCAAGGAATCGACGACCAAGAAGGCTGAAAATTATCTCAATCTGCTGGAAGTGGTACTGACGACGGAACAACAAGCCCACCGAATTGCCGGGACGTTGATTTCCGATCAGATTTTCCGCATTGTGGCGTTGGATGATTACCGCCTGGACCTGGATCCGACTTCGGATATTTTGTTGACCCCCCATCATGATCGCCCTGGTATGATTGCTAAAGTGGCAACGGTCTTGGGCAGTGCCGGGGTCAATATCAGCGCCTTGCAAGTAGGTCGTAAAGGCCCGGCTGCGGGTGGGGAGTCCATGATGGCCTTTAATCTGGACAGCCCGCTGGATCAGACGGTCCTGGATGAAATCTGTCGCCAGGACGGGATTTATGATGCGGTCTATATTCGGCTATAGATTTTATGGATGGGATAAGTGTTAAGTATTGCTAAAATAAAGCAATTATATATACCACTTGGTTTTTATTATAGTAACGATATATACATTCTCCCACTCCCCCAACTCCCATCCCTATTGTGACTAGAACTGTGCCAACCCTTGGGTTGGCATTTTTTTTACTTAATTAATGCGTCCGCCGCTGTAGACATCGTAATCGAAGGTAAATTGCACTTGCACGGAATTATCCCGGTGTCCGGCGGGTAAGGGGGGGAAAGGTGCGGATAGGCGGACAGCGGAAAGGGCGGCATCATCCACCACTTTGGTGCCCGAGGTTTGTTGAACGGAGAGGTTTAGCAGGCGGCCGTCTTTGGCGATGGTAAACATGGCCACCACCCGCTTACTGTTATCTGCGGTGGGGGGGCGCCAATTGCGCTTGATTCGCCGTTGCAATTCAGCGATATAGGGACCAAAATCCGGCTCCGGTAGCGCGTCAACTCCGGCTCGGCCACCACCGCCTCCAGGAGAGCCACCTTGATTAAATGCATTTCGGCCACCACCTCCAGCGCCCCCGGCACCTCCGGTACTGGGGCTGGTCGAAGCCAAGTTACGGGAAACGGTTCCCGGAATCTGTTGGGGTCCTGGCGTCCCGCTGCCGGCACTGCCACCAGAACTACCACTGCCACTGGAGGAAGACATGATCGGTCCTGTGGTGGCGGTTTTGGGGTTTGACGGGGTAGGCACTTTAATTTGAGGCGCCAATGGGTTGGGCGGTAAAGTTGGTCGGGCACTGGCCACTTCTGTGGGTTTGGGTAGTTTGGGGGCTGGCGGAGCAGGCTTTGGACTGGGTTTAGGAGCTGACTGCGCTGCCGGTTTTTGGCTGGGCTTTGCTGCGGGCTGAGGAGTCGTCTTGGCGGTTTGCTGCTTTGGTTGTGCCGGTTGAGGCTGAGGCTGTGCCGGTTGCTGAGAAGCAGGCGCACCTGCGGATTGCTGAGGCTCTGCCAGCGGCTTATTGGGAATCCGCTCCCCACCCGAGCGGGTGGCTCGGTCCGCGCGAAGCTTGGTATTTTTATCCCGTGGCTGTTCCGGGGGGTTTTCCACCAGGACAAATTCAATATCTTGTCTGGGTTTAAGTGCCAGCGGGTTAAACAGTGGGATATGAAACCCAAAGAACTGCAGTAGCAGAATCAGCAGGCCGGTGATTCCAATGACCAACAGGTGGGTCAACACGGATAACAGCAACATGACCGGTAAGCTGAGGGTGTCTTTCTCCGTGAAAAAACCAGGAACCCCACCGGCGGTAGTGGCGGCGTAGCTGGTGGTGGAATCGGAGTACATGGGTTTCACGGTGCTTGGTTTCCCTTGGCTTTCGTTTCATCTTTTTTATATTCGATAAAACCGGTGATTTTTATGACGGTTTAGAAAGGTGATCCGTTTCAGCTTGGATTCTATTCTAAAATAAAGAGTTACAAATCTTCAAAGAAATATCTTAGAGAATGCACAGTTTGCTTATAACAGAAACCCGTGGTCCCTGGGTCGAAAACCGGCATTCCGGTTGGGTTGTTGTTTCCAATGCAGCCGGTGTATTGGAGTATTGTACACCGGGTGGCCAGGAGGTTGCTACCTTTTTTCGATCTGCCGCCAAACCGTTTCAAGCAATCCCACTGCTGGAAAAGGGGTTGCTTCCAGAGCTTGCTGCGGAGGAACTGGCTATCGCCTGCGCATCACATGTGGCCTCTGCAGAACACCTCCGCTGGGTGCGGTCCTTATTGCGTAAGTCCGAAATGGGTGAGCAGGCGCTCTTATGCGGCCCCCATTTGCCGCTGGATGCTGTCATGCAGACCACGCTTCAAGAAACAGGTCAGGCTCCACAGCCGATTCACAACAACTGTTCCGGGAAACATGCCGGGATGCTGCTGGCTTGTCATTATCACCAGTGGAACCCGAAGACGTATCTTCAGATGGATCACCCGTTGCAACAACGGATCCTGGAGGAGCTGACATGCTGGGGCGGCGGGGTTGCTATTGAGCGGGCGGTGGATGGTTGCGGAGCCCCGACCTTTTACTTGCCTCTGCAAACCATGGCCCGGCTCTTTGCCCGGTTGGCGACCGGCCCGTTGACCCAACCCCTGGTTTTGGCCATGACCCGGCACCCCATCCTAGTGGGTGGAGAGGGCCGGGTGGATACGGCCTTGATGCAAGCGACGGCGGGGGGGCTTTTGGCCAAAGTCGGAGCGGATGGGGTGATTTGTGTGGCGCATCTCAAAAAAGGCCGGGGGTTAGCGCTTAAGATCGCCGATGGAAATACCGCGATTCGCAATTTGGCCATTGTCCCGATCCTGGCGCATCTGGGCTGGCTCAAAGAGGAGGCCCTGCGGCACCCGGCCTTGACGCCTTTTACCCAGCGGGAGCGCGTCAATACCTGTGGTCAAGTGGTTGGGCAGGTGGAGGTTCATGTATGATTTCCTGGGAGACGTTGCTGGAGGTGAGTTGGCCGAAAAATGCCTGTGATCAAAGCGGGGAGTGCTGCCGGGGAGCGGCTCAGGTGGCACCCTGGGCGCGGATTTTAAGGCAGGCGGCTGAGGGGGAAACAATGGCCCGAAATTTCCTGAGTCTGTTTGTCCCCTACACCAGCCAAGAAGAGGCCAGGGCGCAAGCGCCGGACGCGGTTTTCGCTTCGCTTCAGTTGGCCGAAGAACGGGGGGATGCGTTAGAAGAGGTGGTGTTTTACCGTTGCCGGTATTTAAAAGGAAAAAACCAGTGCCAGGTGTATGAGGATCGCCCCCAACTGTGCCGGGATTACCCGGAATCCCCGTTTGGGGTGATTCCCAAATGCTGTGGCTATGCGGCGGCCAAGCAGGGTTGCCTGGATAAACTGGCCCAGATGAAAGCGGAGTTGGCATATTATCAGGAGCTTCAGCAACAGCGTGGTCATGAGGAGTAGGATGGGCTCTCAGGGGACTCGGGATGGTGACCGGGTCAGGATCGAGTCTTCAGCTTGACACCTTGGTTTTACCGTTTAAGATGGGATCTACGATTCTTTTGTCGGTGATGCGCCGGTGTAGCTCAATGGCAGAGCAACGGTTTTGTAAACCGTAGGTTGCGGGTTCGAGTCCCATCACCGGCTTTTGAATATCCCCCAACACACAAACCTGGAACCTGGGTAGGTGCCCGAGTGGTTAAAGGGGGCGGTCTGTAAAACCGTTGCGTAAGCTACGTTGGTTCGAATCCAACCCTGCCCAAATTCTCTTTAAAAAGCAGCCCGAAACGGGATGCTTTTTTTATGCCCGAAACCGGGTCTGGGATCCGTATGTATCTTTTTATGACGATTGCAATCGGGTACTAGACATGGGGTTTTGGCTATGATAATTTCTCTCATACCGATTCGGACTGCCTATCGACGGGTTGCGAAAAAAAGCGCTTTAGAGGGCAGGAAGACTGGTCAGAAGCCCCGCTGGATGCAACCATCTGACTAGAAGTGTCCTAAAAAAGCCTTGCCCATGTGGCGCAGGGGTAGCGCATCCCCTTGGTAAGGGGAAGGTCACGAGTTCAAATCTCGTCATGGGCTTTTTTAAATTCTTTCTTTGTGTTTAAGTATTGAGCACACAAATTTTTTGAGATATAAAAGGATTTCACTCATTTTTTTGGTTATGACCCTTCGGAAGTAATAACCGGATTGGAACGTCGCAAAAGCTGTTTGGATAGTTAGGATATAAGAAGGAGACCTCAGGAAGATGGCCCGCGCAAAATTTGAGAGGACAAAACCCCACGTTAATATTGGGACCATTGGTCACGTTGACCACGGGAAAACCACATTAACGGCTGCAATTACCAATGTTTTGGCTGCAAAAGGCGGTGCGCAAGCGAGAAAGTTTGATGAGATTGACTCCGCACCGGAAGAAAAGGCACGGGGTATTACCATTGCGACTTCTCACGTTGAGTACGAAACCGCCAACCGGCACTACGCTCACGTGGACTGTCCGGGTCACGCCGACTATGTAAAAAACATGATTACCGGTGCGGCTCAGATGGACGGTGCGATCCTGGTTATTGCCGCCACCGATGGCCCGATGCCGCAAACCCGGGAGCACATTCTGTTGGCTCGTCAGGTCGGCGTTCCCAACATCGTTGTGTTCCTGAACAAATGCGATATGGTGGATGACCCTGAACTGCTGGACTTGGTGGAAATGGAAGCCCGTGAACTGCTCAGCAGCTACGAATTTGACGGGGACAATATTCCCATCATTCGGGGTTCCGCTTTGAAAGCCCTGGAAGGCGATGCCAAATGGGTTGAAAGCATTGACAAGCTGATGGAAGCTGTGGATAGCTCTATTCCAACCCCTGAGCGTCCGGTGGATCAGCCTTTCCTGATGCCCATTGAAGACGTGTTCACCATCACCGGTCGGGGTACTGTTGTGACTGGTCGGATCGAGCGTGGTAAAGTCAACGTTGGTGATGAAGTGGAAATCATCGGAATTGGTGAAACCCGCAAGACCACTGTTACTGGTATTGAAATGTTCCGTAAGTCCCTGGATGAAGGGATTGCCGGAGATAACGTCGGTGCGCTGCTCCGTGGGATTGATAAAGAATCCGTCGAGCGGGGTCAGGTTCTGGCCAAGCCGGGCAGCATCAAACCACACACCAAATTTAAAGCCAACGTGTACGTGTTGAGCAAAGAAGAAGGTGGTCGTCACACCCCATTCTTCTCCAACTACCGTCCACAATTCTACGTTCGTACCACTGATGTGACCGGGACCATCGCTCTGCCGGCTGGCGTTGAGATGGTGATGCCTGGGGACAACATTGTGATGGACGTTGAACTGATTACCCCCATTGCCATTGAAGCCGGGATGCGTTTCGCCATTCGCGAAGGCGGCCGGACCGTTGGCGCCGGGGTCGTTGACTCCATTATCGAGTAAGCAGAACCGTAAGACTGACAAAGGTAGGAAGAAAAGGAATCATGGCTACGACAAAACGTAAAGCACCATCCAGGCACCGAGTACGGATTCGGTTGAAATCCTACGATCACCGCCTCATTGACGCCTCCGCCCAGAAAATCGTGGATGTGGCCAAAGATGCGCAAGGCAAGGTGGTGGGCCCGATTCCCCTTCCTACCCGTCGTCAGGTCTTCTGCGTGCTCCGCTCGCCGCACGTGGATAAAAAGTCCCGAGAGCATTTTGAAGTGCGGACCCATGCCCGGTTGATCGACATCGTTGAACCCGGTCCCGAGTTTGCGCAACAGCTCAGCCGGTTGGATCTCCCTGCCGGGGTTGATATCGAAGTGCGGTTGTAATACAGTAAGATCCCCTCTTTTTAGCAGTTAATTTATTCCAGTGGAAAGGTACAAACCAGTGAGTTTTCCAGGTTTAATTGGAAGAAAACGTGGCATGACCCAGGTCTTCACGGAAGACGGGTCCGCTGTCCCGGTTACGGTGGTTGAATTATTGCCACTCACCGTAACTCAGCTTCGTACTGAAGCCGACAACGGTTATTCTGCCGTCCAGGTCGGATACGGCGAAGCCAAGGCAAAGCATTTAACCAAGGCTCAGCAACAGCACCTGCAAAAGCGTGAGCTCCCGCTTTTTCGGAAACTCAAAGAGTTTCGCATGCCAGCCGCCGAGTTGGAAGCCTTCAAGGTGGGCGATAAAATTGAGCCTTTGGGCGAACAGACTTTCTTGGCTCCAGATGCCTTTGTTCAAGTGAGTGGCCAATCCATTGGGAAAGGCTTCCAGGGCGGTATTAAACGGTGGAACCATCACCGCGGGCTGATGAGCCACGGTTCCAAGTCGCACCGCTTGCCCGGCTCTATCGGCGCAGGAACGACCCCCGGACGTGTTTATAAAGGGGTTCAAATGGCAGGTAGAATGGGCAATAAGGCCGTAACCATTAATAATCTGAAAGTGGTTCGAGTCATTCCTGAAAAGAACGTGGTTTTAATTAAAGGGAACGTCCCAGGTGTAGAAGGGGGCTTGTTAACTTTACGGCCCAAACGCGCCAAGTGGAATGCTCTCAATCAGCCGGCTGGCGTGTAAGGAGTACGGACAATGGCAATGACCCTTGATAAATATACAAAAGATGGCAAACAAAGCGGTAACGTTGAAGTGTCCGAAGATGTCTTTGGCCTGACCCCGAATGTCCATGTGCTCAACCTGGCGGTTCGCCGGGAGTTGGCCAATGGCCGGGCCGGAACCGCCAATACCAAAACCCGCTCGGAAGTGCGAGGTGGAGGCCGCAAACCTTGGAAACAAAAGGGAACAGGTCGCGCCCGTGCCGGCAGTATCCGTTCCCCGTTGTGGGTTGGCGGCGGGGTGATCTTTGGGCCTCAACCCCGTGATTTCTCCCTGAAGTTGCCCAAAAAGGTTCGCGTTGTTGCGCTGAGATCCTCTTTGTCGGCAGCCAAAAGTAAATTTCGAGTGGTCGAGGACTTTTCTTTCTTAAGCGCCCCGAAAACCAAGGAGATGGCTCAGCTGCTTAAGAATCTGGGATTGACCGAAAAGAACGTGCTGATTCTGGCTGACTATAAAGCCGAAGAAAACCAGCACCTTCAGTTGGCCGCGCGCAATTTGCCCAAGGTCAAGGTGAGCCTTCCCCATAACCTGAGCGTCAAAGACCTCTTGCATGTGGATGCGGTGGTTGCGACCCAGAAGGCCGTGGAAGAGATTAATGAAAGGTATGCCGCCCATGTCTAAGACAGCACGGACCGAATTATACAGCCTTTTGAAGCGGCCCATTGTCTCGGAAAAGACAACGGCCCTGGCAGAGCAGAATCAGTATGTCTTTGAAGTTGTCAAAGATGCCAACAAGATCGAACTGAGTCAAGCGTTTGAGTTGGCGTTCCCTGGTCGGAAGGTGACCGCGGTGCGGTTGATTAAAATGCCTTCCCGGACCAAGCGCTTTGGCCGGCGGGTGGGTCGAACCCCGGAAAAACGGAAAGCCGTCTTTACCATCGTCGGCGAGCCAATCGAGCTATTTTCAGGAGTATAAACCATCATGGGTGTAAAGCAGTTTAAACCAACCTCAGCCGGTGTTCGGGGCATGTCGAAACTAGAAACCTCCGATGTGACCACCAACCAGCCCTATAAGCCTTTATTGCGGAAGCTGAAAGCCAACGCGGGCCGGAATAACAACGGCCGTATTACCATCCGTCACCGGGGTGGTGGCCATAAGAAAGCATATCGGGTGATCGATTTTCACCGTAGCAAGCGAAACGTGCCAGGTGTGGTCAGCACCATTGAGTATGATCCCAACCGGAATGTGCGCATCAGCCTCATTAGCTACGCGGATGGAGAGAAGCGCTACATTCTCAAGCCGGAAGGCGTGGAAGTGGGCCATACCGTTATGGCCGGGCCGGAAGCCGAGATTCGTCCGGGTAATGCCTTGCCCTTGAAAAATATCCCCTTGGGGACGGTGGTCCATAATATTGAGCTGACTCCAGGTCGTGGGGGCCAAATGGTGCGTTCCGCCGGGGGCGGCGCGCAGTTGGTTGCAAAAGAAGGGGCGTATGTGACTCTTCGTTTGCCCAGCTCTGAAATGCGGATGGTGCGGGCTGAGTGCTATGCCACCGTGGGTGCCTTGAGCAATGCTGAGTTCAAGAACCTGAGTTTTGGAAAAGCAGGTCGTAAGCGTTATTTGGGGATTCGCCCCACGGTACGTGGCTCGGTGATGAACCCGGTGGATCACCCACATGGTGGTGGTGAAGGAAAGGCGCCGATTGGACGTCCTTCTCCGGTGACCCCTTGGGGTAAGCCAACGCTGGGTTACAAGACCCGCAAGCGCAAAAAGGCGACCAGCAAGTATATCGTCAGACGGCGTACAAAATAGGAGCTTAAGATGCCTCGTTCGTTAAAAAAAGGACCTTTTGTCGAAGAATCCCTCATGGAGAAAGTGGACGCCATGAACAAGGCTGGCGAGAAAAAGGTGATCAAAACTTGGTCCCGGGCCTCGATGATTGTGCCAGATATGATTGGCCATACCCTGGCGGTTCATAACGGTCAAAAGCATGTCCCAGTCTATGTCACCGATCAGATGATTGGCCATAAGCTGGGTGAATTTGCCCCAACCCGGTTTTTCCGCGGCCATGCCGGTTCTGATAAAAAAGCAGGCAAAAAATAGCACACGAGATTAGTAGGAAATGAATGATGGAAGCAACGGCTAAGCAAACCTATATCATCATGTCGCCCCGGAAAATCCGGCGGGTCATCAACACGGTACGCGGAAAAAGCGTTCCCGAGGCGTACAATACCTTGTTATTGATGCCTTATGCCGCGGCGCGCGTGGTGTTAAAAAAGTTGATCGAGGCGGCCAGTAACGCCCGCGTCAAGTATGGCGTGGAAGATCCCGGTCAGCTTTTTATCAGTCAGATTTATGCAGATGAAGGCCCTGCGTACCGGCGGTTTAAGCCTCGGGCCCAAGGGCGGATTTACCGGCGAGAAAAGCCGACCTCCCATCTGACCATTAAAGTTAAAGTCGCAGAGCCTAAGTAGGAGACGATCGTGGGACAAAAGGTACATCCAAAAAGCGTAAGACTAGGCATCGTCAAAACCTGGGATAGCACCTGGTTTGCCAGCCCCAAGGAATATGCCCAAAACGTCAAAGAAGACGAGTCCATTCGGAGTTTCATCCGTAAGCGTCTGAAGGCAGCTTCCATCAGCCAAGTCGAAATTGATCGCAAGGCTCAACGATTGATTGTGCGTGTTATCACCGGTCGGCCTGGGATGGTCGTGGGCCGGGGCGGTCAGGGTTTAGATACCCTGCGCAAAGAGCTTAGCGCTTTGACAGGCCGCAAGGACATTCAAATTGATGTGCTGGAAGTGGCCCGTGTGGAAGCGGACGCCCAGTTGGTTTCCGAATCCATTGCCCAGCAGCTGGAGCGTCGGGTGGCGTTCCGCCGGGTGATGAAGCAGACCATGCAGCGCGCCTTGCGCTCTGGCGTGAAGGGGATCAAGGTCATGATCTCAGGCCGCTTGGGCGGGGCTGAAATTGCCCGGACCGAGTGGGCCAAAGAAGGTCGGATTCCCCTGCATACGTTCCGGGCGGATATTGACTACGGGTTTTCTGAAGCCTTGACGGTCTTTGGCATCATTGGCGTCAAAGTCTGGATCTTTAAAGGGGAAGTGATGCCGGGTGAAACCCCCATTTCCAACATCAAGCAAAAGCCGGCTCGGGCTGAAGAAGGGGGCAGTGGCGCCCCAGCAGCTCAAGGTCTGCAAGGCGCCGGTGGCCGTCGTCGAGGACGTGGCGGCGGCGGGGGTGGCCGTGGTGGTCGCCAAGAAGCAACAGAGAAAAAGTCTGAGGAGTAATTGTCATCATGTTGATGCCGAAACGAACCAAGTACCGCAAACAGATGCGGGGAACCATGAAAGGGTCCGAAACTCGCGGAACCCAATTTGAATTTGGCAGTTATGCCCTTCAGACTCTGGACCCAGGTTGGGTAACCAGCCGTCAGATTGAAGCCGCCCGTCGGGCCATGACCCGGAGTATTAAGCGGGGTGGGAAGATCTGGATTCGGATTTTCCCAGACAAGCCGATTACCAAGAAGCCCGCTGAAACCCGGATGGGTTCCGGGAAGGGCTCGACCGAATACTGGGTATCGGTGGTCAAGCCGGGCAAGCTGTTGTTTGAAATGGAAGGTGTGAGCCGGGATCTGGCCGTTCGCGCCCTGGAGTTGGCGGCTCAAAAACTGCCGGTCCGGACCAAGATCCTGGTGAAAGAAGATCTACTAGGAGAAACAATCCGATGAAGCTAGCAGACATGCGTGAGCTGACCGTAGACGAGTTGGCTCAACAGATTAACCAAACCCGCAAGGAGTTGTTTGAAGCCCGCTTCAAGCATTCGCTTCAGCAATTGGAAAACACCGCATTGTTGCAGCAACAAAAAAAGCGGATTGCCCAATTGAGTACGTTGTTACAACAAAAGCAAGCTGCTGAAGGCAAGAGGAGCTAACCATGCCCAGGAAAGACAAAGTCGGTGTCGTGGTGTCCAATAAAATGGAAAAGACCGTCGTGGTTGCCGTTGAAGGTCGCAAGCCTCACTCCAAGTACGGTAAGATTCAGACCCGAACCCATCGGTTTAAAGCCCATGATGAACAGAATGTTTGCAAGGAAGGCGACGTGGTCCGCATTGAGGAATGTCGTCCGTTCAGCAAGGAGAAAACCTGGCGTTTGGTTGAAGTTCTAGAACAGACGCAAGAGGTGTAGGCCATGATTCAACAGGAAAGTCGTTTACAAGTCGCTGACAATTCCGGTGCCCTGGAATTATTGTGTATCCGGGTGCTGGGCGGGAAGACCTACGCCGGTATTGGAGACCGCATTATGGCGGTGGTGAAGAAGGCCCAGCCCAATGCCAACGTCAAGAAATCCGATAAGGTGCTAGCTGTTATCGTTCGTACCAAGGCCACCCAAAGTCGGGAGGACGGTTCCAAGATTCGCTTTGATGAGAATGCGGCTGTCATCATCAATAAGGAAGGAAACCCACGCGGAACACGGGTTTTTGGCCCTGTCGCCCGGGAGTTGCGTGAGAAGAACTATATGAAGATCGTGTCCCTAGCGCCGGAAGTACTGTAGGAGAAGAATACCCATGGTAATGATGCAGAAAAAGAAACCCCGTACTGCTCCCCGCAGTGTCCATGTTAAAAAGGGCGATACGGTCATGGTGATTGCAGGTAAAGACAAAGGCAAGACTGGGACCGTGCGGAAGGTGCTTAAAGATCAGGGCAAGGTGGTCGTAGAAGGCCTGAACATGATAAAAAAAGCCGTTCGTCCGAACCCTTTCCTGGGTCAGCAAGGCGGTATTGTGGAGATGGAAGCTCCGATCTTTGCCTCCAAGGTGATGGTTTATGATCTCAAAACCAACCAACCGACCCGGATTCGCCACGAAGTGGTGGAAGGTAAACGGGTGCGGGTGGCCAAGAAAAGTGGCGAGCACCTGGATGCGTAGGCCCAGAGTTGAATCAGTAGCATAAGAAGTAATAAAAGAGAAGAAGACGATGTCTGTACTGAAGGAAAAATACCAAAAGGAAATTCTTCCCGCCCTGCAAAAGGAACTGGGCTGTAAGTCCGTGATGCAAGTGCCTCGCTTGGAGAAAATCATTATCAACGTGGGTCTGGGCGATGCGGCGCAAAATGCCAAAGCCCTGGATGCTGGTCTTGAAGAACTCCAGCAGATTGCCGGACAAAAACCCGCTGTGACCCGGGCCAAAAAATCGATTGCCGGATTTAAAATTCGGGAAGGGATGCCCATTGGTGCGAAGGTCACCCTGCGCGGTGAGCGGATGTATGATTTTCTGGCTAAGCTGATTGGCATCGTACTTCCCCGAATTCGCGATTTCCAGGGCATTAACCCCAAGGGGTTTGATGGCCGCGGGAACTACAACCTGGGTCTGAAAGATCAGTTGGTGTTTCCGGAGATTGATTACGATAAAATTCAGAAGTTGCGGGGGATGAATGTGACCCTGGTCACTACCGCCCGGAATGATCTGGAAGCCAAAGCCCTGATGACCCATCTGGGCTTCCCCTTCCGCAAATCTAAGAGTGAAGCTGCTAAAGAAGCGAAGGCTTCTTAAGGTAAAACAGGAAGCAACGCTTCCGAGGAAAAGGAGTTTATACCTTGGCTAAAACATCCATGATGGTGAAAGAGCAAAAGCGAGCTGAAAAGGCTGCCAAAGGCCAGCTGTCTTCAGTCAAGCTACGCAACCGTTGCAGTATCTGTGGCCGTCCTCGCGGATTCTACCGCTTTTTCGGGTTGTGCCGCATTCATTTACGGCAACTGGCCCATGACGGAAAGTTACCTGGTGTTCTGAAATCCAGTTGGTAAGACAAAAGAAGTAAGGAAGTAAGGTTCTATGCATAGTGATCCCATCGCCGATTTGTTGACCCGTATCCGCAACGCCAGCGGAGTGGGCCACCCTATGGTTGAAATACCGGCCTCCAAGTTAAAGGTGGAGCTGGTCAAGTTGCTACAAAAAGAAGGGTATGTCCGTGGCTACGAATTGCGGGACCTTCCTCAAAACGGCCAACAAGTACTCCGGGTCCTGTTGAAATATGATGCCAACGGCTATCCGATGATTCGTAAGGTGAACCGGGTGAGCCGCCCAGGTTTAAGAAAATATGCCAAGGTAGATAACCTCCCCCGTGTGTTGGCTGGCGCCGGTGTCGCCGTTGTCAGCACCAGCAAGGGACTGCTTTCCGATCGGGAAGCGCGCCGTGAGCGAGTGGGCGGAGAAGTTCTCTGCTACGTTTATTAAATTGCTTACAGACAAGGTGGATTAGACAGATGTCAAGAATTGGAAAAGCCCCCATTGAGATTCCCGGCAAGGTGGAAGTTACCATTAGCTCGACCAATAACGGTGGGCAAGAAGTGACTGTTAAAGGCCCCTTGGGAACCCTGACCCGGACGTTTCGACCGGAAGTGGAAATTGCCCAGGAAGAGAATACCCTGGTGGTCCGCCGCAAAAGCGAAGACCGCGAAGCGCGTGGTCTCCATGGCTTAAGCCGGACCCTGCTGAACAATATGGTTCAAGGCGTCAGCCAAGGCTTTACCCGCAACCTGGAGATCGTGGGCGTCGGCTATCGGGCGACTGTACAAGGTAGCAAGCTGGTACTTCAATTGGGCTATAGCCACCCCGTGGAGATTGACTCCAAGGATGTGCAGTTCGCCGTGGAAGGCAACACCAAAATTCAGGTCAAAGGCATTGATAAGCAAGCGGTGGGCGATATCGCCTCCTTGATTCGCAGCAAGCGTCCGCCAGAACCTTATAAGGGCAAAGGTGTTCGTTATGCAGGTGAGCGTGTCCGCCGTAAAGCCGGTAAGGCTGGCAAGAAATAAAGGGATGGAATAAGATCATGATTAGCAAGCAAAATCGTAAGGCCATTAGCCGGAAACGTCATACCAGCATTCGGCGCAAGGTATCAGGGACCACTGAATCTCCTCGTTTGGCCGTCCACCGGAGCGGAAAGCACATTTACGCCCAGGTGATTGATGATGCCCGTTCGGTGACATTGGCTTCGGCCAGTTCTCTGGATAAAGAACTTCGGGCCTCCTTGAAAACCGGTGCCAATCTGGAAGCAGCACAAAAGGTAGGGACCTTGGTGGCTGAACGCGCTCAAAAAGCTGGCGTCAAAAACGTGGTTTTTGATCGTGGCGGGTTCTTGTATCACGGTCGTATTGCCGCTTTGGCCGATGCGGCCCGGGAAGCTGGCCTCCAGTTCTAGGACTTTTTGATCCATCTACTTAAAATAAAAAAGCTTTGGCCAACAGACCAAAGCTTTTTTTATTGGGTAGAGAAAAGGGAGAAACTGTTAGTGAGGGTTGGTGGCGGCCACGGCCCGCAGAACTGGGATATTGGCCACCAGGGCAATGGTATTGGATTCGCTTTCCAGATTGAGATCCAGAGCACTTTTGTCAATCTCTACGTATTTGGAGATGACTTCCACCAATTCATCACGCATTTGTTCCATCAAGGCGGGAGATAGCTGGGTTCGATCATGCATCAGTACCAGCTTTAAGCGGTTTCGGGCATTATTACGAGCGCTTTCCGCTGCCGTTGGCTCAGCCGGCTCTGATTTGAACGAATCCAGATTAAATAACTTGTTTAACCAACCCATATCAACAATCTCCTTTACTTGAAATCAATGCTCTCTGGCGCTAGGCGCTTTTGGTGGAAAAGAATCCCTTGATCTTCTCAAACCAGGATGTGGGTTCATCCAGATTCAGGAAGGGTACGTCTTCACCAGCAACCCGGCGGGCAACGTTACGGTAAGCCTGCCCTGCGAGCGAATTCTCAACGGTAACGATCGGTTCACCCTTGTTGGTGCTGACGATAATGTCCTGATCTTCGGGGATGACCCCCAGAAGCTTGATGGACAATATCTCCAGTACGTCATCCACATCCATCATATCATTGGTTTTGATCATGTTGGGGCGAACCCGGTTCAAGACCAGCTTGTAATGGGTGATTTCTTCTTTGGATTCCAACAGCCCGATGATGCGATCAGCGTCTCGAACGGCGGACATTTCCGGGGTACAGACCACAATGGCCTCAGTAGCCCCAGCCACAGCATTTTGGAACCCTTGCTCAATGCCTGCCGGGCTGTCGACCAGGATAAAGTCAAAATCCTCCTTGAGTTCACTGGTGACCTGCAGCATTTGCTCCTCGTTCAACGCGGACTTATCTCGGGTTTGGGCTGCGGGCAACAGGCATAAGTTCGGCATGCGCTTGTCTTTAACCAGAGCCTGGGTCAGTTTGCACCGGCCTTCAATGTAGTCCACAATGTTGTAGACAATGCGGTTCTCCAGACCCATCAGCAAGTCCAAATTCCGCAGACCGATGTCGGTGTCAACCAGTACAACCTTGTAGCCCATCCGGGCCAGGCCTGTGCCGATGTTGGCGGTGGTTGTGGTTTTTCCCACGCCGCCTTTCCCGGAGGTGACAACAATGACTCGGCCTTGGTTATTTTGCTTTTTTGACATATTCTTCGCTGACCTCATCTTCCAATCATTTCCTTAAAAATTCTGATTTCCCCGTCAGAAACTTTGGCCACTTCCGGGGCCTGGCTGTTGACACCACTATCCTTGTGGTAATAAATCCGATCGGGTCGTCGGGCAATGTAATCGGCAATCCGTAATTGGAGGGCCTCAATTTTCATGGCCCGAATTTCGGCCTTGTAATTGCCCTGACTGCCCGCATGGGCAATGCCCCGCAATTCACCCCAGATGACAATATCTCCGCCCGCCGTAATTTCACTGCCCGCATGCACATCCCCGACAATAATCACGTTGCCCTCAAAGTGGATGGTTTGTCCTGAACGCAGGGTCTGCTTTAAAAACAGGGTCTCTTCGGCCAGTTCCACAGAGATGGATGCGCTATGGACGGAGGGAACATGTTCGGTGGTATACAGGTTGGATGTCTCTGCCAGTCTGGTTTCAGGAGGAGCTGTGGGTACTTCGACCTCAGTGGGTTCCACTGGAGGATGCTTTAGGAGCATTTCAGGGGAGGGCTTTTCAAGAGGAGGCTCTTGCCCAATAAAGGCCTCCCAAGCTTGCAGCGTTTGAGAATTTAAAAACGAGGCTGTCTTTTCTGCCGGGGGCTGTTGACGCACGAGCAATCCTTCATCCAGGGCAGCTTGTTGGGTTTGAGGAAGCTGGGCGTACACGGTGCCAAAACGGGCACCCCGTTTTTGGAGCTGCTGCCCCATTTTAATCAGCACATTTCGGCTCAGCAACAGATGGCCCACGTTCAGATCCACCACCGCGCGACCACTGCCTTGAGCATCCACCGTGTCTTCCAGCAGGCGGCATGCCTGAGCCGAATTGGCAGCGGCAGAAACGTCAATCAGCAAACTCTGCTCTCTATCCTGTGCACGCATAACCTTAGGTGGTCCTTTTGGGGCGGGATTGCCTCTGCCATGCAGAATAATCCACAAATACATTAATCCAATAATTACGTAGTATCATATCAAGAGAAGCCGCAAACACTCTATAACTGTAAAGCTTTTTGAATGTAAACTCTTGTAAAGCGCCTTTCTCTTAAAGAAGCCGTGCGCAGCAATTTGTTCCCGCCTTCTGGGCGGAGGACAGGAGGGGTACACTCTCTTTTGATACAGATGAGCTTATGGGTAGAGGCCCCGCAGCATTTTGGCGGCAGCCACCCGTCCCACCCCAATCATCATGGCGGCGGTTCGATTGTCCACTTTTTTCTGGGTGGAAATTTCATAGACTTCATCAAAGGCCCTACCCATCAAGTAATAGAGCTTCTCAGTCACTTCTTCCTCGCTCCAGAAGAGGTGTTGGATATCCTGAACCCATTCAAAATAGGAAACCACAACCCCGCCTGAGTTGGCCAGAATGCCGGGGATAATGAAGATCCCTTTGCTTTGAAGGATCTTGTCGGCTTCCGGCGTAACAGGCCCATTGGCCCCTTCAGCCAGAATCTTGCATTTCACGCGATCGGCGTTTTCTTTGGTAATGACGTTAGCCAGCGCGGCGGGAACCAGAACATCAACCTCCAGTTCCAGAATCTCCTTGTTGGTGAGTTTTTCCGTGCCGGGGAAACCGACAACCGTGCCCCGATCACTGACATATTGAAGCAAAGCGGGAATATCCAGACCTTTGGGATTGTAAATGCCCCCATGTACATCCGAAACGGCTACAACCTTAATACCCTGGAGGTTCAGGTACTTGGCAGAGACGCTACCGACGTTGCCAAACCCTTGAACTGCCGCGGTGGGATGATCTTTTCCAAGCTTCAGTTTTTCCAGGGAGAGCTTGACGGAATGGGCTACCCCGCGTCCGGTTGCTTCTTTACGACCTAAGGAACCGCCGACGGCCACCGGTTTTCCGGTGACGACGCCAGGGACCGCGTACCCGATAAAGTTACTGTAGGTATCCATGATCCAGGCCATGGTCTGCTCGTTGGTGTACATATCCGGGGCCGGAATATCTTTTTCCGGGCCAATCATGCTCAAAATCTCAGTGGTATAGCGTCGGGCCAGACGCTCCATCTCCGAATGACTCAACTCTTCCGGGAAACAGGACACCCCGCCCTTGGCTCCGCCATAAGGCAGGTTGAGCAAGGCGCATTTCCAGGTCATCCACATCGCCAGGGCTGCCACTTCGCCCAAGTTCACTTCATGGTGAAAACGAATCCCGCCTTTAGAAGGCCCCAGGGTCTGATCATGCTGAACACGGTAACCGGCAAATACTTTGGTTTTGCCGTTATCTAGTTTAATGGGAACCGAGACGATTAAAGCTTTTCTGGGGTTACGAAGTCGTTCCTGCACGCCGGCATCCAGGTTCATCAAGCGTGCTACCTCATCTAACTGCCGTTGGGCATTAAGAAACGTTTCGTTGTTATACTCTTGCATGGCGACGACGCCCCTTTCTCCTGTAAGTGGCTGATTGCGATTTCAGACGGGACAAATAACCAGGGAATACTGTAGCATTATGATACGGATAATCGGTTTACGCAATTCGTTCTTGTTGGGGTGAATAGGATTATGCGGCTCGATAAATTTCTCAAGGTTTCCCGGTTGGTCAAACGTCGAACAGTGGCCAATGAGCTGTGTCATGGTGGGCATGTGTATCTGAATCAGAAAATTGCCAAGGCTTCTAGTGAAGTGACCATCGGAGATCGCTTGCAAATTCGCTTTGGTAACCGGGCAATTACCGTACAGGTGGAACGGGTCCCGGAAAAGGCGGTTTCCGTACAGGAAGCTCCTTCTTTATATGTGCTGCTTTCCGAAGAAACGTTGGGACCTTCGACCCTTTAGCGAGGACGGGCTCGCTGGCTGGAGTTTTCCATGCCTTCTCGTTATAATGCCTGGATGTTGTGATATTTGGATGCTGGGAGGCACGCCCGTGGTTTGTTTTATTGAGCATGTTCAAGCCCGTGAGATTTTGGATTCCCGGGGCAACCCGACGGTAGAAGTGGATGTGGTGTTATCAAGTGGCGCTGTTGGGCGTGCAGCGGTCCCCTCAGGCGCTAGTACTGGCTCTCGGGAGGCCCTGGAACTTCGAGATGAGGATCCATCCCGATATAAAGGAAAAGGCGTGCTGCAGGCCGTAGAAAACGTGAATGAGATCATCGCCAAGGAACTGGTGGATCGGGATGCGTTTCATCAGGCGGAAATTGATCAGGCTATGTTGGACCTGGATGGCACGGAGAACAAGGCCAAGCTGGGGGCCAATGCCATGTTGGGGGTGAGCCTGGCAACGGCGCGGGCAGTGGCTAGCGCTTTTAAAATTCCGTTGTATCGGTATTTGGGCGGGGTGAACGCGACGGTATTACCGGTACCTTTGATGAATATCATCAATGGTGGGGCTCATGCTGATAACAACGTGGATATCCAGGAATTTATGATTGTGCCTTTTGGCGCGCCCAGCTTCTCCGATGCCTTGCGTTGGGGGGCTGAGGTATTTCACAGCTTGAAAAGCGTGTTGAAAGAAAAAGGCTTGAATACGGGGATTGGTGATGAGGGTGGTTTTGCGCCGAACCTGACCAGTAATAAAGAAGCCCTGGATCTGATTTTGACGGCCATTGAACGGGCCGGCTACACCACCACAGAACACATCGCCCTGGCGTTGGATGTGGCCAGCTCGGAGTTTTACCGGGATAAACAATATCATCTGGCCGGGGAAGGCAAACACTTTGGCTCTGATGGTATGGTGGATTACCTGACCCAGCTGGTGGATCAATACCCCATTGTTTCCATTGAAGATGGGATGGCTGAAAATGACTGGGACGGCTGGAAGCACCTGACGGACACCCTGGGTCAGCGGGTTCAGTTGGTGGGGGATGATCTTTTTGTGACCAACCGGGCCATTTTAGCCGAAGGCATTGCCAAAGGAGTTGGCAACAGCGTCTTAGTCAAGGTCAACCAGATTGGAACCCTGACGGAAACGCTATCAACTATCCATCTGGCGCATCAGGCTGGGTATACATCTATCATTAGCCATCGTTCCGGGGAAACGGAAGATACGTTTATCGCGGATCTGGCCGTAGCGGTGAATGCCGGGCAGATTAAAACCGGCTCGGCATCTCGTTCTGACCGGGTGGCCAAATACAACCAGCTCTTGCGCATTGAAGAGGAGCTGGGACCGACCGCGATTTACGCCGGGCAAGGAGCCTTTAAATCGCTGGGAAAGTTTAATTCAGCGGTTTCGCTGCAAACCGCAAGGCTTTAAAATTTCCAGGTCGGATTCTCAAGCCGATGTGATTTCCCTCGTAGTCATGTCGGTTCGATCCGCTTATAATAAGTAGAAACTGTTCAAGAGAGGGTGGTTATGATGCTGAAAATCATTATTAACGGTCGGAACATCGAGCTGACCGACGCCATTAAGAATTATATTACCGATAAGTTTAACCGCTTGGATCATCACTTTGACTTCATCAAAGAGGTCCATGTGTTTTTGCATGTGGAAAAAAACCCGCGCATCAGTGCCAACCATACTGCGGAAGCCACGGTCTATGTTAAAGGGGCGGTTGTCCGGGTGGAAGTGTCAACGGAAGATTTGTACGCCAGCCTGGACCAACTGGTCGATAAGGTGGATCGGAACCTGAAGAAGCATAAGGCCAAGCTGCTGGGTCGGACCAAGCAAGCCCACTCGACAGAAACCATCCGTAAGGCGGGCTTTGAAGAGGCGGTGGCCGAAGAAGGCGGAGCTGAGCCGGAGGAAGAAGAAATCTTCTACACCTACGAGGATGAAGAAGAGTTCGCTTCGGCGCCTCCCACCGGCAAATAACAGCTTGTTTACCGATACATTACCCTGCTTCCTCTATTTCGGGAAGCAGGGTATGATGTGTTTTGTTCATTAGTGTATGGAGACGAAAGGCGTTTATGAACGGAGAGCCGACACTGGGACCGAGCAGTGACGAGAAGCTGTGGGCCGGACTTGGGTATGCAGGGCTGATTTGCTGCATGATTCCCAGCATTGTGATTTTGTTTCTCAAGAAAGATGAATCCGACTATCTGAAGTTTCACCTCATCCAGGCTGTGGGCTTTGGGGTGGCTGTTTTTATTGTCAACATGGTCCTTTGGACGGTGTTGGGACCGATCCCCATTATTAACTTGCTACCACCGCTTATTGGACTGGCACTGACGGGATACTGGGTTTACCTGATGGTGATGGCCTTTACCGGAAAAGACGTTGAAGTGCCGGTACTCGGGGAGTTTGTTCGCAACAACCTCATGAAATAATCACTGCCTGAAATACGGTTAAAGCCGGTTTCGGAGTTTAATCCCCACGTAGTGGTTAATAAGCGCCTCATCCATATCTATGGGCTGGGTGTCTAAAACCGTGGCGCCATGGAGCTTGCTTAGCTCTCGCAGGCTTTTGCGCCGGGTATCCAGTAAATCGAGCGCCACCCCTTTTTGATAAGCTTCCTCTGGGGTTTGGGGATACATGGCGGTTTGCTCAAGCAGGTGGGCGTCTGATAATGTCACCACCACCAGGAGATGTTGATGGGAAAAACTTTGCAAACTCCGACGGAGCGTATAGGAGGCCATCGGATCGATGAGATCGGTAAACAGAATTACCAGCGCCCGTCGTTTGAGTGAACGGGCAAAAAAGAGCAGGCTCTCTTCGTAATGGGGTTCCACCGGTTCAGGCTGTACTTCAGAGACGGTATCCAGCAGGTGCTTGAGGTGCTTTTTCCCTTGACCAAAGGGGACATGCTTTATGACTTTGTTAGAAAAAATCCCCATGCTTACCTGATCCCCCCGATCCAAAGCCACGGCGGTAAAAGCCAACGCGGCGTTGAGGGCATGATCCAACTTGCTAAGGCGGTTAATCGGGCTCATCATCTTGCGGCCCGCATCCAGCAGAACCAGAATAGGCTGTTCGACTTCGTAGCTGAAGATCCGGGTGACTGGGGTTTCCATGCGGGCTGTGGCCTTCCAGTCCATTTTTCGAATGTCGTCTCCGGTATGATACGTCCGCAATCCTACAAACTGGGTGCCTTCCAAGCCCATCAGGCGTTTTTGAAGCTCTCCAGCCCCTTGCCCCTTGGAATGCTTGATCTGCATCCGCCGGATGCGCTTGAGATCGGGATACACTTTCACGGCTTCCCGGCGGCCATCGACTTTTTGAATCCACAATAACCCCAGCCGGCTGGCGTATTTCATGTGGATCTGCCCAAATTCAAAGGTTCCCCGCAGTGACGGAAGCACTGAGTAAGAAAGGGTTTCCTGGCTAAAAGGAGGAATGATGACGGTCTGCTCCCTCTCGCCGTGCCGGGTAAAGGTGGGTGGGATGGCGTCAAAGATTTGACATAAAATCCGGTGAGCGCCGGTATTGACCAGGGTAATCAGTACCGGATGCTCCCGACCCACGGAAAAGCGTTCTTCAAGGAGACGCCGACCCTGGAGATGGCGAGGGGCTTGAGACAGTAAAAAGCGATCCACCAGGAGCAGGCAACACAGAACAGGGGTGTAATATTCCATCGGGGCAAGCAGGGGTTTCCAAAAAATTCCGCCCACCCAAAACAGGATTGGTAAGGCCATGAGGATAAAGGCTCTGCTACTGGGAAGACAGCGTCCCGGCAGGGCCAACAGCAAAATGGTGCCCAACAAAAATAACCATTGGAGATAGCTGTCCTGAAAGATGCCAGGCAGGGCTGTTCTAAACGAATCCAAACCCCTGCCCCTTTACCGTCTACTACTGAATCTGCGTCGTCGAGCTGGCTTTTTTTCCAACAGTTTCAGAGGGTCCAGATACAAGCGATCCGCTTCATCTAGAAACAGCTGAAAATGTTCCTGGTCTTGCCCAGCATATAATGACCAGGCGACATAGGAGCCAATCATGGCATCCAGTACCGAACTGGGGGCCAGGTTGCTGGGCATTTCCTGTAAGGCAAGTCGTTCTTTAATGAGCGCTTGCAGGGCCCGGCACCCTTGAGGGGAGCGGTTACGGAACGGAGTGGTCATGTCATACCGCAATTTGGCATGATAGGTAAAGTAGTTAAACACCAGAAGCCCTTCGGCTTTGAGCCGATCATAAAACTCCCGCGCCCGGGGGGCGTAGCGATCCAGGGGCTCGGAGCCGTCTTGACGATCCAGCCGTAAAGGGTGCATTTTAACTTCCAACTGCCGCCATTTCCCAGGAATGCTCAGGCTTTTAGGGACATCCAGGGCGATGATTAAACTGGATTTGGGGCCGAGATTTTTGATAAACGTAAAAATTTGCTCGTCATCATTGAGTTTTTCCATACGAAGGAGTCGTTTGTTCCGGTCAATGACCGCCACGCCGGTTTCCAAGGTGTCGACCGGGGCCATGTCCAGCCCCACAAACAGCCACTTATCGCTCAGGCTGGGAAGTTGCTTGGTAGAGATTTCTTGTTTCAGGTAGAGTGATGGGGTGGACATGGGCGTTCATCTTTCGTGGGGTCCATGGAAACAATTGATCCCCTTTTCAGCATCATACCGCACTTGAACGTGGAAACAAAGAGACAGCCACCCCGGATAGCGGACGGTGGATTTTGGAGGACCTATCTTGCTCAAAGCCGGAATTGTCGGGTTGCCCAACGTGGGCAAATCCACCCTGTTTAATGCCCTCACCTCATCGTATCAGGCCGAAAGCGCCAACTATCCCTTTTGTACCATTGAACCCAACGTGGGGATTGTCAAAGTCCCGGATGAACGGCTCTGGGTGCTGAAAGACCTGGCCAAAACCACCACCGTGATTCCCTCGGTCTTTGAGTTCGCCGACATTGCCGGCCTGGTCCGAGGGGCTAGCAAAGGGGAAGGGCTGGGGAACCAGTTTCTGGCCAATATCCGGGAAGTGGATGCCATTGTCCATGTGGTGCGCTGTTTTGAGGATGGGGATGTGGTCCATGTGGAAGGGAGCGTGGATCCCATCCGGGATCTGGAGACCATTCACTTAGAGCTTTGCCTGGCCGATGCGGATTCTCTGACCCGGCGCTGGGATCGCCTCAACAAGCTGGCCAAGCAAAAAGACAAGCGGGCCATGGCTGAAATCGATCTCTTTACCAAGGTCCGCCCAGTGATTGAAGAAGGCGGGGTCATTGACTGGGGAACCTTATCTCCGGAAGAGCAAGTCTTGCTCAAACAATCCCAGTTGCTGTCCTCCAAACCCGTGATTTATGCCGCCAATTTGGCCGAATCGGATCTAGCCAATCCAGAAGCCAATGCCCATTACCAGAAACTCAAAGCCCATGCCAAAGAGGAAGGGCGAGAGGTGGTGCCGATTTCCGCGCAAATTGAAGCGGAACTCAGTTCGCTGGATGAAGCCGAGCGGAAGGATTATTTGGAAAGCCTGGGGGTGAAAACGTCTGGGGTGGATCAACTGATTCAGGCGGCGTATCGCACCTTGGGTCTATTGACCTATTTTACCGCAGGAGAAAAGGAAGTCCGGGCCTGGGCCTTTGAAAAAGGTATGACCGCCCCGCAATGCGCCGGGATTATCCATACCGATTTTGAGAAGGGCTTTATCCGGGCGGAAGTCATTGCTTATGATGACTATGTCGCTTCTGGCGGAGAAAAAGGCGCAAAAGAAAAGGGTCTGATGCGGCTAGAAGGCAAAGATTATCTGATGAAAGACGGAGATGTGGTCCATTTCCGCTTTAACGTGTAAGAGACGATTTTTTCTTTTTGGTGTCTTCGCTGTAAGATAAAGCCGTTAGGCAGATCCCCCGTGAGGAGATGGTATGGTTGAAGTAAAAACCCAAACCATGATGGCAATCCAAAAACCCGGACCACAAGAGGGGTTTGAGTATATTAGCGTCCCTAAGCCAGAACCCGGCCCACAAGAGGTCCTGATTAAAGTGTCTCTGGCCTCGGTCTGCGGCACCGATTTTCACATTACCAACTGGGATGAGTGGAGCGCCAGCCGGATTAAGCCGCCTCTGGTGTATGGCCATGAGTTTTGCGGGGTCATTGAGTCAGTCGGACAAGAAGTGACCCATCTGCAGCCGGGGGATTTTGTGTCTGCCGAAATGCATCTGCCCTGCGGTCAGTGTTACCAGTGCATGGTGGGAAACCTGCACATTTGTGAACATTGCCAGATTTTCGGGATTGATCAACCGGGCTGCTTTGCCGAATACGTCAAACTGCCTGCCAAGCAAATCATCAAGCTGCCAGAAAGCTTAACCCCGGAACATGGGGCCTGTCTGGACTCCTTGGGGAATGCGGTCCATGCGGTTTCTAAAGCCGATGTGGCTGGAAAAACGGTCCATGTGGTGGGTTGTGGTCCGGTCGGACTGTTTGGCATTGCCGTGGCCAAAGCCATGGGGGCGACCCGTGTGTATGCATCTGACATTGCCCCCTACCGGCTGGATCTGGCCCGAAAAGCCGGGGCCACCGAAGTCCTGGCGGCGGATCAGGTGAAAGTGTCTGAGGCGATTTTAGCGCGTACCGCGGGTCATGGCGTAGACGTGGTACTGGAGATGTCCGGGAGCTCGGTGGCCATGAATGACGCTTTTAAGAGCCTCAAACAAGGGGGCACCTACGTGATGATGGGGATTCCCAAGGGGAATGTGGAATTGAGCGTCAGTCAGGACATTATCTTTAAGGAGGCCAAGGTCATTGGGGTGAACGGGCGGGAGATTTTCCGCACCTGGTTTCTGATGCTGGAGCTGTTGGAGTCCGGTCGTCTGGAGATTGAGTTTATCTTCACCCATCATTTGCCGCTCTCAGAATTTGGCCAGGCCATGGAGCTGATTCGCCAAGGCAAGAGCGGGAAAATCTTGTTAAAACCATAACGTACAAGCGATAAGAGGAGCGGGGCGATGACCAAGACGGTTCAGGCAAGCAACCGGTTGGATTTTCTCAAAGACGAGATTCAGCAACTGAAAAAGGAGCATCTCTATCAGGAGTTGGTGCCTTTTGACGGCATGCAAGGCCCGGAAATTACCATTCAAGGCCGAAAAATCCTGAATTTTTCCTCTAACAACTATTTGGGCCTGACCAATCACCCGACACTCATGGCAGCGGCCAAGCAAGCCATTGATGAATACGGCGTGGGGGCTGGGGCCGTGCGGACCATTATTGGCACCATGACCCTCCATGAGCAGCTGGAGGAAAAACTGGCGCGCTTTAAGGAAGTGGAAGCCACCCTGGTGTTGCAATCGGGCTTTACGGCTAACATGGCGGCCATTCCCCCCATTATGCGGGAAGGGGATGTGATTATCAGTGATGCCTTGAATCATGCCAGCATCATTGACGCCGTGCGGCTGACCAAGGGGACCGTCAAGGAGATTTACCCCCATAGCGATATGAACGCCCTGGAAAAAATCCTCAAAAAGCACAAAAACGCGGAGCGCAAGCTGGTGGTCACCGACGGGGTGTTCTCCATGGACGGGGATATGGCCAAGCTGCCAGACATTGTGGCTTTATCAGAAAAGTACAACGCCATTGTGATGGTGGATGATGCCCATGGCAGCGGGGTCTTGGGGAAAAATGGTCGGGGGACGGTGGATCACTTTGGCCTGCATGGCCGGGTCGATATTGTGGTGGGCACCATGTCCAAGGCCTTGGGATCGATGGGCGGCTATGTGGCCTCCACAAAAGCGATGCGGGACTGGATGGTCAATAAAGCCCGGCCCCTGCTCTTTAGCACACCCCATCCGCCTGCGGTGGTGGCCTCATGTATGGCGGCCATTGACCTCTTGCAAAGTGATGACTCACTCATCGAAAAGCTCTGGTACAACACCCGCTACTTTAAGGCCGGGATGAAATCCATTGGCCTGTCCATTGAAAGCGAGACCCCCATTTGTCCGGTGATTGTGGGGAGCAGTGAGAACGCCCAAAAGCTCAGCCGCCGCCTCTTTGAAGAGGGGATTTACGGGCGGGCCATTGTGTTCCCTACCGTGGCCGCTGATAAAGCGCGGGTGCGGATGATGATTAACGCCAATCACACGCAGGCGCATCTGGACCGGGCTATTGAAACCTTTGAGCGGGTGGGCAAAGAGCTGGGGCTGATCTGACCCAGCCCAACCGGGACCACGTATGGCCCATTGGTGTTGAATCGGCAATGGCTCAGCTGCTGAAGATTTGTTACAATACATGATACGTCAGTGACAAAGAGAGAGAGGCGGCCTGGCCGAGGGTTGGAGTATGGTGTCTAAAAAAGAGTCTAAAGCGTTTGCGGATCAGTGGGTCGGGAAATTCTGGTCAACCATGGATCGGTTGACGGCGGATTTAATTCAGTCCAATCAGGTCTCGGTGGCCAAGCCTCAGGGCGGCAAAGCGTCCAAAACCCGGTTGCTGTCCCCGGAAGATGAGGTGAAGCAGCTGATCACCACCGCCTCTTCATTAGAAGACATCTGGAACTTCTTTTTAAAACGCCTCAAAGCGGGTAGCGGCCTCGATTTTCTGTGTTTCTCATGCCTGGATGAAAGCGAAGATTTTATTCGGGTGCGCTTTTTGTACCCGGAGTGTGAGGACGCTTCGGATCTGCTGATTTCGATGAACGCACGGGATAACCATTTGGTGAAGGCGTATCTGCGCAAGGACACCACGTTCTCTCCCAGCGCCCAGAGCCTGGGTGAAGAACTCTCTGAATTTGCCGCTTCAGAGACGCTCAATATATTCAGCGTTCCCTTTATCGCAAGCAGCAAGGCCATTGCCATGATTACCTTGGGCTTTGCCGAGATGGACGCGTTTTCTCAAGCCAAGCTTTCGTATGTCTATACCCTGCGGGATCAGGTGGCGCAATTGGTTTGGAACTTGGTTCTGCAAGACCGGATGAAACTGCAGGCGCAAATTGACAATCTGACCGGCCTCTTAAGTTACAGCTATTTCCAGCAGGTACTGGAAAACGAGATTGAGCGGGCGCACCAGAACCAGACTTCTGTCACCGTAATGATTCTGGATATTAATAACATTCAGGAAATCAACCAGCGGCTGGGCCATACGGTGGGCGATGAAGCCATTTGTTATCTGGCGTCTACCGTGCGTCGCCTGATCCGGGGGCTGGATACCGTGGCCCGGTACGGCGGGGATGAAGTGGTAGTAGTCTTGCCGGAAACCGACACACCCACCGCCGATGAAATCGCCGAGCGCTTTATTCAGGGCTTTCAGGCCCGAACCCCAGAGGGGTTAGAAGAGCTCTCTGTGAGCGTGGGGTATGCCACCTACCCGGATGACACCCGGCAAAAAGACAGCGTGCTGAAGCTGGCCGAACAAGCCCTGCATCTGGCGAAATTCAAGGGCGAAAAAACGGCCCAATGCACCCGGATCGCTTCTCATGAGATGGAGCAGCTCAACGAGAAAACCGTGCTGGAAGTCTTTGCCTCGCATGTGGCCAAGAAATACAACAACATTCATGTGCCCAGCGTGTATCAGGATTTATTGCTGCACTTTGAGAAAAAACCCCTGCAATCGGCCACGGCGGAAGATTTGATGCTGGAAACCATTACGTCCTTGGCCGGGGCGCTCGATGCCAAGGACAAATACACCCGGGGCCATTCTCAAGCGGTGGCCAATTACGCGGTGGCGCTGGCCCATGCCTTGCATATGGCCCCCCATGAGGTGGAGGAAATTCGTCTGGCCGCGTTCCTGCATGACATTGGCAAGATCGGCATCCCGGAAGAGATTCTCTGTAAAAAAGGCCCGCTCAACGAGAAAGAGTGGGAGATTATGAAGCAGCACCCGGTGATTGGGGCCCATCAGATTCTGGCGCCGGTAACTTCTCTGAAACCCATTATCCCGGCGGTGTTGCATCACCATGAGAACTGGGATGGCAGCGGGCATCCGTATAATCTCAAAGGCGAAAAAATTCCGGTAGGCGCCCGGGTGGTGTCGCTGGTCGATGCCTTCCATGCGCTGACCTCGGATCGGTCTTATCGCAAAGCCATGACGGTGCAGGAAGCCAAAGTGATTCTGCAAGCCGGGTGTGGAACCAAGTGGGATCCCTATCTCATTGAGGTGTTCTTCAAGATTCTGGCCATCGCCTCGCCCAAGAAATCCGCCACCCCGGTAGAAGAAGCCCCGGAACCCGGCTACGAGCCCGTCCAACTCAAATTAACCTCTTGAAAATAGAAGTGTTGTGCCGGTTAAATCTCCCATCCGCAGGAGTCTTTAATTGTGGTGCGAACAATATTTTCAAGCTTTGTGTTTAGTACTCTCTTGAGAGACTTTCGCTTGGAATCGGATAAATTCTTTTCATGATTGGCCATGTGTAATAGTGATTTGTATGTCCTGACATAGTCTTCGGCCATACTTTTTTCACAGGTGACACGGCCTTTTCTTAGGTATTCATTTAGGAGTATGGATGAATACAATTGAAGTATAAGGTTATCGTCCCTATATACCCCATCGGCGCTTTGAAAAAAGCCCAACGCCTTCCGGTTGCCAGAGGCGAATGTTTTATTTCGAATTTCATTGTAGGAAAGAAACACCTTAAACAGCTTGGTTATTTCCTCACCATCTTCATAAAAGGGCTGGTTGGTTCGTGTGTTTGTATATTGCTTTTCAGGGAAGTGGTTCACCAGAATTGTGCGATCTGTTAAATAGGCCGTTGCCAGCATGTTGGCTCTTAAAATGCGTAAATAAGGAATATGTGGATCCTGATAATCATCCTTTTGGGCAAGTATCTGAAGTTTCTCTGCGATTTCTGAGGTTCGTTGATACCACCAACGTTGATCTGCTTTTGAAAGTGTCCCCGACTTTACAGCCGGAAAATGCCTTAAACGGCATGTGTTGTATTCTACAAAGTAGAGATTTACCCACCAGATGTCACGTTCCACATCATTTTCAGGAATGTGACGTAACCCCTCTTGATACAAGAAATCCCGAACCTGCTTGAAGGGGGCTGAGAGAATGGAATCCGGCCCTGCCAGGAAAACGGTGGGGATGACATAAATCTCATTGATGGTTTTGGCAAGGGCCAAGGGGACTTTGGCTTGGAGATAGGGCCGATTAACCGTATAAGCCATTAAGTTAATCGTTAGGGGGAGGATGTGATAGAGCACCGCCAAGGTCAGGAAGCCCCAGCCGAGCTGTTTTCGGGTCAGCTTGAATTTCCACATCCCAACCGGCTTTCTTTCTGATGACTCACTTGAGTATTATACCCCTTGAGGCTGGATGAAGAGGAACGGGGGTCTTCGGCTGAGAATTGACTTTGGGGGGTGGGTTTCCTTACAATAGATCTTCCCCGTGTGATGCACGTATCGAAAGAAAAGCTGG